>CANPDU010000005.1 GCA_947573135.1 uncultured Bacteroidales bacterium
CGACACTATACGCCTGACATCATCGCTCACCAACCGGAAAAATCCGCTGACCCGAAATCATAGCTAAATCATAATCCAGTGCTTTAGCGTAACAAAAGCCGCAGGCAATCAGCTCCTATGCTTGATTGCCTGCGGCTTTTTTGCGGAGTGACCGAGATTCGAACTCGGGAAACGCTTTTGACGTTTACACGCTTTCCAGACAACTTCTGCCACTCGTAAACGACTGGTTAATAATTAGTTGCTTAAAGCTCGTTCCTACTTGCGTGCCTATTGCGTGCAAGTATTTCAATGCAAAGTTAGTAATTTTTTTTGATGTGGCAATAACTTCCACGAGGTTTTTATCATTTTTTTTCTTGACTATATCCTATTCCATTGCTTGTTAGAAGCTCTCGCAATCGCCAAATCTCTTCTCGCAACTCTATCTCTTTGTCGCGGCAATCGTCATACTTCTTCCGTAGTTCATCAAGCCGAGAATTGAGGCGCGCGTTCTCATCTCGCAACCGCTGTATTTCTTCATCATCTCCGCATCGTGCCTTATCTGTGTCGCGGTCTATTCGTTCAAGTATTCCGAGTATCTGACGCAAGGCTTCGGGGTCATTTATCCTTATCTCCGAAAACTTGTTGTTGCTGCCGACCGAATCAAGATAACGCGGGTATTCTTCTTCGTTGATTTCATACTTGGTAATGTCTACTCCGGGGAACGCCCTGCGGAGGTCGGCTACTCGTTCATCAGGGAACGGGTTGCGGCCTTTTTCCACACTCGACAGAAAGCCTTGTGTTACTCCGAGTAAATCAGCAAGCTCTTTTTGTGTCTTGCCGTTTTCTTTCCTTAGTTCAAGTAGCCTGTATCGTGCCATTACAAGTTTTAATAATTATTACGCAATATTTATTGCTAATATTACGTTATATCAAACAAAATCGCTACCTTTGCATTGTCGTTGATATTCTCAACAACAAGCAATAAGAATTTTTCTTGATGCAAAGATAATCATTATTTCCTAATACAACAAATATATTTCGTAATATATTTGTTGCTTAATAGTTAAAAAATGTAAATATAATATATGGAGCAGAAATCACTCAAAGAACTCTACCTTGAAGAAAAAGAGAAACCGAACCCTGCACAGGCTTTTATCTCAAAAATCGCCGAAATAACTTGCCGGGAGGAATCAACAGTCAGGCAATGGCTTTCAGGTATTCAAACCCCAAATCAAAGAGCTAAAGAACGCATCGCAGTGGCCTTTGGCTCGACTGTCGATGTGCTTTTCCCCGAAGCGACAAACAATAAGGAGTCAGCAGTATGAAAGCCACTGAGCCTCAAATTATTGCAACCGCCCGTTATTCCATACGCCAAACTTGTGAGTTGCTTGGAATACACCGCGATACTTTGCGTCTGTATACAGACCGTCAAAGAATCATCAAATGCGGGTATCGTACTATCGGAAACCGCAAAGTGAAGTTTTACCTCGGAAGCGAGATACTGCGCTTTTGGAAACGCCAGTCTTAAAAATGATAGCGCAAAAAACGATAGACGCTGTTCTCGACGCGGTGCAGATTCACGATGTCGTGAAAGAGTTCGTGCAGTTGCGGCGCAACGGCTCCGGCTGGGTCGGGCTTTGCCCTTTCCACTCGGAGCGCACACCCTCTTTCCACATCGACCCTCGCCGAAACATCTACAAGTGTTTCAGTTGCGGAGCGGGCGGCGGCGCGGTCAGGTTCCTTATGGAGCAGCGGAATATGTCGTACCCAGATGCCATAAGGCACATAGCCGGGATATACGGCATACCCGTGGAGGAAACGCCCCGGACACTCACCGACGAACAGCGCAGACTTGCCATTCAGCGCGAGAACGCCCTTATCGCCCTCGAAACCGTGCAGCAGTTCTTCGAGGATTCGCTTGTTGCCAAGACACCGGCGGCGAAACGCGCCTGTGCATACGCCTCCGACCGTTGGACGCTCGACTACTGCCGCGCCAACGGGATAGGATATGCCCCGTACCCAAAAGTGTTTTTCGAGTTCGTGAAACAAAAGGGCATCAGCTTCGAGGCTCTTTTGGATATCGGTATGGTACGCAAGAAAGAGGACGGCCATTTCTCTTTTATGTTCGCCAACCGTATAAGCATACCCATACGCGACAGGTTCGGACGGGTCATAGCATACTCCGCCCGGAGCCTCGATGAAAACCCCGAATGCAAGTATCTCAATTCCACGACCTCGTGCGTCTACAAAAAGGGTGATACCGTTTTCGGCATCGAGATTGCCCGGAGGACGGCGGCAAAGGCCGGTTGCCTTTTCGTGGTCGAAGGCGCGCCCGACGTGCTGCGCCTCCAGTCCATCGGCTGCGACAACGCCGTGGCTGCTCTCGGTACCGAATGGACTGCCGCCCAGTTCGATACCATAAAGGGAATATCCGACACGCTTTGCTTTATTCCCGACAGTGAGGTGTCGAAAGAGGGCGAGATATACACCCCCGGCACTATGGCCGTGATGAAGAACGGGCGCGAGGCCGTAAACAGGGGGTTCCGCGTTGTCGTGCGCGAGATTCCGCTTGACAACGGAGAGAAGAAGAACGACCCCGACAGCTATTGCACCACCCCTGCAATCCTTGCTTCTCTCGAAGAACAGGATTTTGTGCTGTGGTATGCCGAGAAAGCCTTTCTCGCGCCCACAACGCAGTTGGGGCGCACCGAGGTTATAAAGGAGATATGCGCCATGCTCGCAGCCATCGAGGACGCGACACTCGCCTCTATGTACCTCGAACAGCTTATTAAGAAATACAAGGAGCGGACGGCGTGGAAACTCGCCTACAACTCGGCGCAGATGCGCAAGCGCAGCGATTCGGGCACGGAGGGTGCCGAGAGCGAGAACGAGCGCGACCTTTTCAGCCGGTACGGTTTCTTCATCGCCAACAACTGTTACTGCACATACGGCAAGCAGAGCGAAGTCATTAGGCTGTCTAATTTCATACTGGTGCCGATGTACGACATTCCCGATGAAGGCTCTATGACGCGCCTCTACAAGATCATAAATGACCTCGGACACGACGCCATAATACCGTTGGAGCCCGACGACCTCGTGAACCTCGCCCTGTTCCGCAAGAAAATAAACATCGCCGGGCGTTATGTATGGCTTGGCAAAATCGACGACCTTATGCGCGTCGAGGAATACATATTCAGAAAAAGCGAATCGGCAAAACGAATACGCACCCTCGGCTGGCAGCCGGAGGGTTTCTTCGCTTACGGCGACGGAATTTTTACCGACCGCTTTATCCGTGTCGATGAGATAGGTATGGTGAACCTCCCCGGACACGGCATTTTCTATCTGCCGGCCTTTTCGGTGATGTACCGCGACAACCGCCTGCGATTCGCTTTCGAGAAGTCTTTCACCTATACCCACAAGGCCGACGTGTCTATGGCAGAATACCTTAAACTGTTCGTAGAGGTATTCGGCGACAACGGCAAGGTAGCCGTGGCGTTTATATTCGCCACATTGTTCCGCGATTTCATCTTTGAAATGTTCGAGTTTTTCCCGATTTTCAACATCTTCGGCAAACCGCAGTCGGGCAAGAGCCAGTTGGGTAAGGCCATGAAAGGCTTCTTCACCAACTCATACAAGCCCATAAACTACGAGGGCGAAACATACCCGGCAATCAACAAGGCACTGGAACAGACCGCAAACTGCCTCGTGCATTTCGACGAATACAAGAACTCTATCGAGTGGCGAAAGGTCGAACTGCTGAAATCAATGTGGGACGGCGTGGGGCGCGGAAAGATGAAAGACGGCGACGTGGAGCGCGTGAACGTCAACTGCGGAGTTATTCTATCGGGTCAGGAAATGCCGACTATCGACCCGGCACTGTTCACCCGTATTCTCCACGTTACCGTAAACAAAACTTCCTACACACTGGAGGAACGCCGCCGCTTCGCCGACCTTATGGAACTGAACCGCCGCGGCGTGTGCCACCTCACTATGGAGGTGATCGCGCACCGCGACCGCTTCGTTCAGGACTTCCCCCATTTCTGCGAGCTTGCACGTACCGAGGTGGTGAACCGCATCGCAAGAACCGGCAAGACAATCTCCGACCGTATGTATATGAACTGGGTTGTCGTTCTCGCCTCTTTCTGGACGCTTGAACGCATACTGCCGGTGCCGTTTTCCTATGAAAACCTGCTCGACATCTGCATGGAAATGTTGCTCGACCAACATTCCATTACGGAGCGGTCGGACGAAGTGGCATCGTTCTGGAATTTCGTTCATGTGCTGTATCAGGAGGGGCGGCTGTATCAGGAGGGCGACTACCGCATCAATTACCGCGTGTCGAGCCTACGGCTGCACGGCGTTTCGGAAACACGGGAATTTTCAGAGCCGAAGAATATTCTCATCATACGCGACCGCCGTATCATTCAGCATTATCAGACCGACAAGGCGCGCTCCACCAAACAGCTTGTACTGTCGGAGGACGATATGCGCAAGTATCTTGAACGCTCCGCGCCATGCCTCGGAATCGTAAAGCGCAAGTTCTACAAGATGAACCAGTACGGACAGCCGGTTAAGGAGATCGGCGACGGAGGCACCGTTGGCCGTCAGCTTTACGATGTCGATACCGCACTGGCTTTCGACTACGACCAAGTGCAGCAGCTTTATCACCTCTACCTCACCGCCGACACTTCGGCTATGACGGAGGAAGAACTGAAAGAGTATGAAAATCAGCAAGATAATCCTCTTGCAAGCGGCAACGCTCAATCACGGCTTCCTTTTTGATTTTTTCTGAAAATCTTATGAAATCCGCAAGTTACCACAGCCACCGCCGCCACCGCGCTATAAATCAACAGCTTAAATACAGCAATCAATGACAACCGCATCGCCACCGCACGCCACCGTTTGCCGATTTTGCAACCGGCAGCCACCGTTTTCTCTTATTTTTCTCTTTTTGAAAAGAAAGAAAAATATCATAAAAACGTGGCTTCGTGGGATTTGCTTCGGCATACCTTCGGCGGTTGCGCGGTTCCGGCGGTTACTCCCGGCATATACTGGTTTTGAAACAAAAACATCAACACAATAACATTTCCGAATATGAACGACTTCCTTATTTACCTGCCGCTCGAAAACTTCATGGCGCAGTGGTTCAGGTACCGGCACGGCGGTTCCCCATATACCGTGCGACTTGTGCGCGGCAGCGTGGAATCCAAACGCCTCAAGGCGTTGTTGGACGTGCCGCCCTCCGGCTTTGTTCCTGCGCCGCCCCCACAGGGCTGCGTGGCCGTGGCGATTCCCTCTTTCCCGGCAAAAGACCCCCGGCAGTTCAACTATGTTTCGCCGCAGGGGATTAACGCTCTCGTGGAAACGCTGCGCGACCTTTTCGACCTCGAACTTCACGACTATTACGTCAAGACCTATATAAAGGGTTCACGCATCGACTATATGATAGAGGCGTGGATGGAACTGCACGGCATCGAGTTCAACGATACTAACTACAACTCGGTAAAGAAACGCCTCGACCGCGTGAGGAAGAAAATATATGTCAAGAGGCACCGCGACAAGGAAAAGGGTGCCGAATCCGGCGTATAACCCGTAAAAATCAATAAAAATCGTACCGAGTTCAGGGCGGTTTCATACCGCACGACACATCGGTAACAACTGTAACATCATCAATATATGTAATCTTATGTCAGAAACGACGAAACTTTGTACCGGCTGCAACCGCGAGTTGCCGCTGGAAGCATTCGGCAGAATGGCTTCGGCTCCCGACGGCCTAAGCTACCGATGCAAGGAGTGTGTGAACGCGGCGAAACGCGAGTACCACCATTCCCGAAAGAAACTGAAAAGAGTGTTCACCAATCCCGACTTCGCGAACTTCACGCCCCGGCAGCTTATCGACGAGCTGAAAGCGCGGGGCTACTCCGGCGAGCTGAAAATCACACAGACGATAAAGGTATGAAATCGCCGCTTGTTCCTACTTTGTCGCTGCCCGGCATACGCTTCATCGGTGTTGTGGACTGCGAAAAGTTACAGCCCGGTCTGCGCGAGGCTTCGCTTGCGGGGCTGATTGTGGCGGCTCATACCGCTGTCGAGGAAGTGCCGTTTGTCAACGCCACCGTCGAGGCGGTCGGCGAGTGCAGCCGCGGCGCGCCTGTGGAAACCGCCACACTGAAATTCCGAACATCGAAATTTCTGCGCATAGAAATTCAACTCGGTTTTGTCGTTACCGACATCACCGGCCAGTCGTGGCTCATCGGAGCGGCGGAGCCGCCTTTCCCGAAAGTGTCGCTCACCCGAAAGACGGGGTTGCCCGGAGGCGACCCCGCCGTCTGGGAGATTGAGGTGAAAGCGGTAGGGCAACGCGCGCTTTTGCCCTGTGTGTTCTGAAAGGGTGGCTTGCGCCGACCCTCGGAGGTCGGGGCTTTCTTCTCCGGCGGTGGAACACTCCGCTGTTATCCGCAGCCGTACATTTGCGGTCATAACCGGCATGGACGGAGCCGCAATGTCGCCCTGTTGTCGGTATGGCGTGGCAGTCATCGGTTGCCGCGCTTCCCCGTCGGGGGTGCCGCAGATGCAGTCGTGGCCGTAATGCTTTCTTTCCCCTCTCTTTGTTTTCGGACGGTCTGCCTTGTGGCGGACTTTCCTTTTTATGCGGTTTTGTTTCCTCCCGGTGCTTTCCGCTGCTTCGGTATGGCCGTTCCCTCCATTATGGAACATCTGTATCGGTGTCGGCAGGGCAAGCCTTTTCCGTCGATATGCGGTAATAATGCCGGTGCCGCGAGGTCTGCCCTATATGATGCCGTCGTATTGCCGTATATGGCGTATGTGCGGTTTACCTGTCTGGCCGGACACGGTGCCCGGTTCTGCCCCCGTTTGGTTCGGGCGGTGTGGTGGTGCTGTCGGGCTGTCGGATTCCCGACGTTGAGGCCGGCAGACTCCCTTTCATTTTTGAATCCGGGGCATGAATGATTCCGCGCGCTTCCTTTTCCGCCGCAAAGTTAACAGCCCCCTGCGGCGCGTCAAGGCTAAAGTGCATCTTTCTGAAAATCTTCCTCTTGCAGAGCGTATTTCCCGTGCAGAGCCTTGTCTTGGTACACCGCCGGGGGCAACTTTTGGGGCAGCGTAAAAGAAAGTGCTTTTACACGAAATCATTCATCAAACCCCAAATCCAAATATGACATGAAAGGAATTCTTAAATCCGGCCTCACTCTGCGTCAGGAAATCATCGACCGCCTCGAAGAACTCGGTTACACGCCCGAATCGCTGCGCGAGGCAATCACCGAACACGAATCCGACTACCGCGACGGTAATCCGTCGCTCTACTGCGGCACATACGCAAAATACAACGACGGCGACATATCCGGCCTGTGGATCGACCTCTCGACTTTCGACAGTTACAAGGACTTCATCGACTTCTGCAAGGCTTACCATGTCGACGAGGAAGACCCGGAGCTGATGTTCCAGGACTACGAGAACTTCCCCCGTGAATGGTACTGCGAAAGCTGCATGGGGGAGGAAACTTGGGATAAAATCGCCGAATATATCCGGCTGACGGAAAGCCACGACAAGGAGGCCGTGGACGCTTTCGTGGAGTGGGGAGGCGAAAGCATCGACCACTTCGAGGACTGCTTCTGCGGCGAGTGGAAAGACGAGGAAGATTTTGCGCAGCATATCATCGAGGAATGCTACGACCTCGACAGTCTGATGGGCAACCTCGCAGGGTACTTCGACTATGCCGCCTTTGCACGCGACCTGTTCATGTGCGACTACTATATGGATAACGGCTATGTGTTCCGCCGATATTGAGCCGTGAAAGCCTCTCTCCCTCCGAGGGTCGGCGTAAGCCGGCCCTTTATTGACACTTGTTTTTCACACAGATAATTCGTAATTTTGCACTTACAATGGAAATTATCAACACCTCTCAATCCGAATGTTCGGACATTCTTTATGCTGCAAAAGCGATAAAGAGTGCCATAATCGAAAGTCGATATATTACGGCGAAATTGGTTAACAAGGAAATTGTTACCCTATATTATAATATTGGCCGCTTCATATCGGCGCGCTCACGTTTAGGGCATTGGGGAACAAATGCCATATCTCGGCTATCCGCCTTGCTGTGTCAGGAATTGCCCGGGCTTCGGGGATTTTCTGAATCCAATATAAAGAATATGCGAATATTCTTTGAAGAATGGCAGAACGTCTTTGAAAATCGGCAGTTGCCGACTGCCGATTTGGTGGCGGTTGATAATGCTGATTTTGAAAATGTTATAAATCGGCAGTTAACGACTGCCGATTTAACCGCACAAGAAATGGCGGACTTTTTAAGCGTCGCTTTTACGCATCATCGTGAGATTATCCGTAAAACCGACACTTTGAAAGAGCGTCTGTTTTACATACATAAATGTGCTTCCGAATTTTGGCCGGTCAAAAGATTGCTTAAAGCACTGAATGAAAATCTTTTTGAAAGTAAAGACATTACATCTACAAATTTCCCTGCCTTGATTGACAGCGAAATATTGCGCCGTAGGGCGTTGCAGTCATTCAAGGATAATTATGTTTTTGATTTCGTGGAAATTGAAGATGAAGAAGATTTGATTGATGAGAAAATCCTTGAAGCCGAAATAGTCAGAAATATTAAAAATTTCATTATGGCTTTCGGTCAGGATTTTGCTTTTATGGGAAACCAGTACAGGCTGAATGTTGACGGGCAGGATTATTTTATTGATCTACTGTTTTATCATCGCGGTTTGCGCTGTCTTGTCGCCATTGAACTGAAACGGGGTGCTTTCAAAGCTCCGTATGCCGGTCAGCTCAATTTGTATCTAAGCGCACTTGACGAATATGTAAGGCACCCCGACGAAAACCCCTCTATCGGGATTATTCTCTGTAAGGAGAAATCGGACAAAACGGTAGAGTTCGCTTTCAGAAATATGACTTCTCCTATGGGTGTGGCAACATACACTTTAAGAAAGGAACTGCCGGAGGAATACAAGAATGCTTTGCCAAATCCCGATGATTTGAAACAGTTACTATAACATATATTTTGAACATATCAAAACGCAGCCATTCGTCGGTTGCGCTTTTTTTGCGTCTTTTCCGTGAGGAAAAGGCTTATATACTTTTGTGGCAAACAACGATTAAGCCATGCCACAACCTAAATACAACCTGCATCTGAAAGGCTTCGTCGGAGGCTATGACTTCGACCGCGATTATGTGGACTACATTCTCGCCAAGAACGCCGACAAGCCCGTGAACGTGCTGATTGACAGCACAGGCGGCTCACTCGCCACCGCGCTTTCCATTTCTTCCGCTTTCAGGCGACACGGCGACGTGTCGGTGCATTTCGTCGGCATGAACGCCTCCGCTGCCACCATCGCTTCGCTCGGTGCTAAGCACGTCAGCATCGACACCGCCGCGTGGTACCTCGTGCATAAATGCTCCAACGAGTTTTTCAAGTGGTCGAGCCTCAACGCCGACCAGATGGCAGACCTCATTTCCGCGCTCGAAAAGCAGAAAGCCGACCTCGACAAACTCGATGCAGGGGTGGCCGCGATGTACGCCGCCAAGTGCCGCAAAGACCCCAAGGCTCTGCTCGACCTGATGAAAGTAGGCGGCTGGCTCTCGGCAAAAGAGGCTCTTGAATGGGGTTTTGTCGATGAAATCACCGACGAGCCGGAGGACACCGCCCCCAAGCTCACCGATTCCACGGCATCTGCGATGGCCGCTGCCGGTATGCCTATCCCCAATATCCCCGTGGCGGACAGGGAGAGCGGCATCGCAAAGTTCTTCGCCGCTATCGCCGCCATGTTCCGCAACGGTAACGCTGAATCTACCGAAACCAGTAACCAATCCAATAATCATCAAATGTCTACAATTATTCTCCCTGCCCTGTGTGCCGCCCTCGGCCTCGATGCCGTCGAGCTTGCCGGTGATAAGGCCGACGCCAAACTGTCGGTGGCGCAGCTTGCAGTCATTGACAAGGCTCTATCCGACAACGCCGCCGCTGTAAATGCCCAAGACACCGAAATCGCAACCCTCCGCGCACGTGTCGCAGAACTCGAAAAGAAACCGGCTGAAAGCACCTCGGCAATAGTCAGCGACGGCCACGCCTCCGGCGACAAGCCCGATTCGCCGATGGACGCTTTCACCGCCTCGGTCAGACGCGCCCGCGAGATCTACGACCAACTGCCGTAAGCCCGGCTCCGCGCTTCTTCCCTCATTAACCAAATTTCAAGTACATTATGCCCGATTTACTTCACTCTATCCAAATCACAGACCCCGACTATGAAAAGGCGGCTATCCAGTGGAAAAACGATTTTCTGCTTATGCCGCTGTTCGCCTGTGAGGACGCCCTGAAATATATGCAGGGTATGCCCGGCGTTACCGCGCCGACAAAACTCCCCTCCGTCGAGGGTGCGGGGCAGTTCGCGCCATACCGCCGCGACCGCCGCAGCGCGTCGGCCACTAAGGTTGGCTACCGCGAAGTTACCTCATATCTCGGCAACGTGCGCGAGGACTTCGAGCCTCTGGAAATCATTCAGACGCTTTTGGGGCGCGGCACAGCCACCCTCGGCGACGCGCAGATGCAGGCTCCTTCGGCGCGCCTCGTTATCGCCGCCGTCATGCGCTCCCTCGGCCACCATCTGCACGAGGTTCTTTTCACCGCAAAGCGCAACCCCGACGGCGACACCACCGCCGACCTTTTCGACGGCTGGGGAACTATCCTCGACCGCGAAATGGAGTACGGCAACATTTCCGTGGCGAAGAACAACCTCATAGAACTTACCGAAACCATCGACGGCACCAACGCCGTGGACGTGGCCAAGGAGGTGGAGCGCAGTTGCGACCCGCGCCTCCGCCGTCTGCCGAAGTTCCTGTTCTGCGACCCCGATTTTGCAGACCGCTACAACGATGCCTATCTTGTTACGCACAACGCCGTGCCGTATAACAAGAAGTACGAGCAGCCCATTGTCGAGGGCAGCTTCAACAAGACTACGATTGTGCCTCTCGACTGCCTCGCCGGTACCGACAAGTACATCATAACCCCCGGCTCGAATATGCTCTATGCCTACGACAATATGTCCGATCTTACCCGTATGGAGGTCAAACGGTGGGAACCGTGGGCTATGACTATCGCCGCCGCTATGTTCTTCGGCACCCAGTTCCGAAGCATTGACCCCCGTTTCCTCAAAGTCGTAAAACTCAAATCCGCATAACCTATGGCTACCGCAGCTTCTTCCTGCCTCAATATCCAAAAGAGCCTCGCTTGGTGTCAGGGCACTCCCGAATATGCCGGTGTGCGCCGTCGCATCTACTATCTCGCGAAAAGCGAGATTGTGGTGTGGCCGCTCCTTGAACGCGATGCCAACGGCATACGCGCGACCTCGGCAAAGTACAAGGGCGATTTCACCCTCAAAGCCGACGCCAAATGGAAATATATCGACATCTTGCCCGACAAGTCGCAGCTTACTTCCGAGCCGCAGGGCGAGCTTCCCTCGCAGACACAGCTTAACAAGCTCGTCGCCGTTCACCCCGGTGTCGGCGCGGAGGCTTCCGCTGCCGCAGCATACCTCAACAACTCGGACAACGTTTTCATCGTTCAGGACATGAACGACAACTACCGCGTTGTCGGCTGCGACAAGTGGCTCACCAAAACCACCGTAAACCAAGACAACGGGCAGGGCGCGTCGGGCACCACCTCGACCACTATAAACGTGGAGGCTTCCGACGAGGTGCCCGCACCGTTCTACGAGGGCGAGATTATCACCGAGGACGGGATAATCAACCCGAAAAAGGCTGCTTGATATATGGCTTCCCCTTACGACGGCAGCGGCGCGGTGGATTTGGGCGAGATTATCCACGGGATAACGACACCTGAACTCGAAACGCCGACTGCCGCCGTTTTATCTTCCACTCAATCCGGCAAGGATCTTTTCGCAGTAAAGAAACGGCAGGGTTGGGCGCACGACAACGGCGCACGTTGCGACTTTCAGAGCCGCCCGATGCTTGCATACCGCACAGGTCTTTTCTTCCTCGCCGTTTGGAAACGCAGTGTCTATGGCAAGACACTTTCAGAAATCAAGGCCGACGATGCGATGATACCAAAAGTGGCCGGAGACACTGCCGGACTTCTCGCCGAAGTCCTCGGCCATAATCTCGCCGCCGGTGGCTGGGCTGTCGTTACCACACCGAAACGGCGGCATCTTCAGCACAACTTCGCTTCGCTCGTTGCCGCCGATATTGCCTTGCGGCTCTCTGTTCCTTTTTATGAAGATGTCGCGCTCTGCCGGTCGAAACAACGGCTGAACGCGACTTTTGAAATGAATGTATGCCCTGCGGAACAGAACATTATCGTTTTCGATGATTTCGTTACCACCGGCCAGACGATGCTTGCCATGAAACGGCTTTTCGCTCCGCTGAACAAAAACATCGTTTTTGTCGCCGGGATTAACAACAAGGCGTAATCAAAATTATTGTTTCTCTTTATGAACTGTAAAAGATTTGACAGCATTTAGTTCCAAATCAATTACAACATCTATGGCTTGTGAGCCACAATCTTTAAGTTCCAAAAGTGATTTTGGAGATTTATGTATTCCCATATCCTTAATTACCATATAAACATATATCCATTTTTTGCCATTCTCCATTACGCCTATATATTGTTTTACATATTGGTCGTAATGATATGGTTGATAGATACGCTGCCCTGAAATATCGTCATATTCATACGAAATTGTATCTCTCGACACACTTTTTATCGTATTGTAATACTCTTTCAATATTTCTCGCGATGTCGCTAATTCTTCCTGTGATATTTCATAGCTATTCTCCAAGGCCCTTGAATCTACAACATCTTCCAAAGGCTCAAGGTCATATTCTTTATCTCTGACTGGTGCGCATGACATAGCGCCCAATAATACTACTACTGTCAATATAATCTTGTTCATTACGGCTATATTTATCTGCAAAGTTACGCATTTTCTGTCTTTTTCCGGCTATCAGGGGCTATATAATTTTGTGTCAGACAAAATCATAAGCCGAAATGAACCACCAATTTACCGAAAAACTCGGCGAGTGGCTGCGCCTCAATCCCGACAGCCGCGACTATGCCGCCGGTGCAAAGATGTTCTTGCAGTTGACCGGGCGCGTCAATATGTATAAGAACCTGTTGGCCGCGCCCGATATGCCGCGCCTCGAAGACGAACTGCAAAAGCACTACGACTTCCGCGTGGCCGAACTCACACACGCGCAGGTCGTGGAAATGGACGAAAAGGCCGAAACCATTGCCGCTGACAACAATCTGCATACCGAAACCGACACTCCGCGCGGCAAACGTGCCGACCACGACACCCTGCCGCCCGATATTCAGGCTCTCTATGTCGAGAACCTTTCAGTGCTGCGGCGTATGCGCGAGGTGCATCTGCGCCTCCGCACCCTTTCCGACGAAAACACCGTCTGCCCAGACAGCGAGCGTTACCCGTTCCTCAAAGAGCTTATAGCCCTCGATAAGAAATACCGCGCCAACTGGCAGAGATACGACAGGTACAAGCCCGAATGAAACGCACCGCCTCCATATCCGAAATACTCCGGCCTCTCAAAGACGCGCCTTTTCAGGCATATCTCTCAAATGCCGTGCAGGTGGCCGACATACTGGAGTGGGTGCTTGAACAGACCGGCACCGCCGAGGTGTGGCAGACCTCGTTCTCCATCTCCGAGGAATTTTTGCGCCGCCTTTTCTTCCTAAAAAAGAAACGCCCGATCAGCCGCTTCAATCTGTTGCTCGACCATAAGGCCACCAACAAGACCGTCAAGCTGTGGAGCTTCATCGTGCAGGTCGTTGACCGCACTTTCCTTGCCGACAACCATTCCAAAATTCTTTTGGTGAAGTCGGCAGACGGCGATACCGTATCGGTCGTTACCTCGCAGAACCTCACTCGCGGCAACCGCGCCGAGAGTGCCTTTATCTCCACCTCGCCGGAGATTTTCGCAAACCTCCACGCCTCCGTTCTCGACATCATAGAGTATCACTCCGTACCGCTCAACGACCTCTTTAACCAACGTATTGACAAGACAAATGAACTCCGATAACATCATATTCACTGAACAGCAGCTTTCGGACATCGAGAAGTATGCGAGCATATATCTCAAAATATCCGACATCGCCGTTATCCTCGACATCGCCCCCGAAGTGCTGCGCAACGCCATTGCGCACCGCGACAGCGAAGTGTCGCGCCGCTATCATCGCGGCAAAGCCATTTCCAAAGTGAAACTGCGCCAACAGGAAATGATGCTCGCGCAGGTCGGTTCGCCCCTCGCGCTCGTCAATACCGCCAACAACCTTTTGGATATGGAGGACGATGAGTAGGAAACAGCCCGACACCCTCGAAGTTTGCCGCCGCTCGCTCTTTGCAGCAAAAGAGGAACTGGACGCGCTCTATACCGAGGCTATGGTGCTTCGGGTGCTGCGCATACGCGACCTTTACGCTTGGGTCATTGCCAACCCCGACGCAAAGGATCGCCAGTTTGTCGAGGAACATCTTTACAGATACCGGCTCTCGAAGTTCACCGCATACTCCGACCTCGCAATTATAAAGCAGCTTCTTCCCTCGCTGTCGGCGGCAAGCCGCGACTGGCACCGATGGCGGAGTAATGAGATGTTCCTCGAAACATACTCGATGGCGAAGAAACGCAAGGACACGCGCACTATGGAGCGCGCGGCATCGGCATACGCCAAGTACAACCGCGTTGACCTCGAAGACGAACAGGCCGTGCCGTGGGAGCAGCTTCTTCCGCAGCCTTTCACCGCCACCGACGACCCCTCGGTTCTCGGCATAAAGCCCATACCCAATCTTCAGGAGAAGATAGACGGCCTGTTGGAGAAATACCGCGCCGAAACGATAGATATTGATGATGTGGACTTTGAGGAAGTAGACCTCGAAGAAAATATACTATTCCCTGACGAAACCGATGCAGCCACAAACGAAACGGATATACTTTAACCGCCCCCAACGCCTTACGCAACTTATCGCCGCCAATACCACTGTCATAGTCGCAGGACGGCGTACCGGCAAGACCGACAGCATAGCCGCGCCTTTCGTGCTGCGCAATATGCAGCGTATGCCCGGCTCCACAGGCGGCATAGTCGTTCCTACTTTCAAGCACGGCCTGACGAACACGCTGCCCGGTCTGCTTGCCGCGTGGAAACGATGGGGATTCATCAACGGCGTTCATTATGTAGTCGGGCGCAGACCGCCCAAATCCTTTGCCAAGCCTATCACCGAGCCGCACGACTACGAACACGTCATATCTTTCTATAACGGCTCCGTCGCAATCATCATCTCGCAAGACCGCCCCGGCTCGTCTAACTCGCTCACCCTGTCGTGGCTGCTCGTCGACGAGGCTAAATTCATCGACTACGACAAACTCAAAGACGAAACCCTCCCGGCAAACGGCGGCATAAAGTCGCACTTCGGACACCACTCTTTCAATCACAGCGTAATGATCCTGTCGGATATGCCGCAGACCAAGCGCGGCTCGTGGTTCCTCCATTACCGCGAGAAGATGGACTGCGACCTTATCGCCGCTATCGAGGCAACCGTTTACGAGATATGGCGCATCAAAGACCGTATCCGCAAGCTCCGCGCCGCCGACGAGCCGGCGCCCGGCTACCTCCGAAATCATCTGCGCCGCCTCGACCGCGCACTCAATCAGATGCGCTCCGTGGCCGTCTACTATAAGGAATACTCCAGTATCGAGAACTTGCAGCTTCTCGGCGAGAACTACATTAAGCAGATGAAACGCGACCTTACGCCCCTTACATTTCAGACATCGATACTGTGCCAACGCATAGGAATTGCAAAAGACGGTTTTTATTCCTCGATGCGGGAGCGGCACAAATATAACGCCAACGATAACGAATACCTCGACACCCTCGGCTATGATGCCGACTTCTCGACGCTCGACTGCCGCGCCGACGCCGACGTCAATCCGCTTGCGCCCATCTGCATAGGAATGGACTACAACGCAAACATCAACTGGATTGTAGCCGGTCAGCCCTCCGGCAAGCGGCTCAACGTCATAAAATCCTTTTATGTCAAGTTCGAGCGCAAGCTGCCTGAACTTGTGGCCGACTTCTGCGCCTACTATGCCTCACACGAGAACAAGACCGTGGTATTCTATTACGACAGTACGGCGTTGGGAGGCAACTATGCCGTCAACGAGCAGGATTTCCGATGGGTCATTATCCACGAGTTCGAGAGGCACGGGTGGCGCGTCGAGGACGTGTATCTCGGCAACCCTATGCGACACGATGAAAAATACCTGCTCATCAATCAGGGCTTCGCAGGTAAACAGCGGCTTATGCCTTTCTTCAACCGTCAGAACAACGACGATCTGATACTTGCCGTTCAGTCTGCCGGAGTGAGCCGTGGCCGTCTGGGATTCCGCAAGGACAAAGCCGGGGAGAAACTCGCCGAAACCGAGGAAGACCTGCTCGAACACCGCACCGACGGCACCGACGCTTTCGATACCCTCTATATCGGCTGCGAGAAGTTCCCATACAACGACACTTTCGCCCTCTCCGTGTCGGGAGTATCGTAAAAAAACTCCGATATTTACATTTATGTAAAACATTTTTTGTAACTTCGCGTTATAATTACAAAGGCAAAGCATTATGAGCGAAGTAGAACTCCTTTTAGTCAACAGCAGCAATAGCTGCACGATGTACACAATTCAGTTCCTCTCTGACGATATGAGCGAATTTGAAAAATTCGTTACCAAATTCAAGCAGGATGCAGAACTGAATCCTGACTTTCAGGCTATAATGAGGTTCGTTGAACAGATTCTTTCCAATGGCGCACTGGAGAGATACTTCCGGCGCGAGGGCAAGATGAGCGATTCGGTAGTCGCACTGCCGGTTCTTAAATCAAAACTCCGCTTATATTGCCTGCGGCTTACAGATAAAATTCTTATCCTTGGCAACGGCGATGTGAAGAACAGCCGTACATACGAGGAAAACGACACATTGCAGGGGTACGTCATGGACTTGCAAAAATTTGAGCGACTGCTCAAACAGGAAGTGCGTTCAGGCAATGTGGAAATTACGGAAAAGGAGATTATAACCGATAAAACCTTTGAATTATGAGAACAGCCAACATTTCCTTACAGGAAATCTTCAATGAGATTCCCAGAGAAAAGCGAGAGGAAACCCGGCTCTCTTTCGCTATTTCGAACAGACTTGATACGCTTATGCGTGAGAAAGGTCTGAATAAAAAGCAGTTTGCCGAAGCCCTCGGTAAACGACCCAATGAGATAACACGGTGGCTGAGCGGCGAGCATAACTTCACTATCTCTACCCTCGCCATGCTGTCCTCTTTCTTCGGTCAACCGATTATTACCGTCTACTGATTTCCACAATGGAGAACTTCAACTCATACATAGATACTATTGATATGGAATTTTGGCACAACCTATGTGTCAAAGAAGGAGTGTTACGCCATTATTCCAAAGGAGAATTTTTTCTGCGGGCAGGTGAAGTGCCTAAATATTTTGGATTCATCGAGTCCGGCTATTTCAAGTATTCTGTTGTGGATTCACAAGGCAACGAGCGAATCACTGGTTTTGCTTTGTGCAATAATATTGCAGGTGATTTCTACAGTTCCATTCACCGAGTAACTGCATTGAACAATTTAATAGCCACCACTCACTCCGCCGTATGGGTAATCAGTACCGCACGTGTAAAGGAAGTTCTAAACGAATATCCCGATTTACACCGTATAATAGCGGACGAATTGTTCCGAATGTCGCACGAAAGATACATCAATCTTTACAGACAGTCACCAAAAGAACGATATATCGGACTGATAAACAAATGCTCGGACATTCTGCAACATATTACGCTTAAAGAGATGGCCTCATATTTGCAAATAACCCCCACGCATCTTAGCCGCTTACGCAAAGAGTTTATTACCCGGAACCAATCTTTTTCTCCCTCCTCATAGCAACTCTCAACATATGTTGAGAGTTGTGTCGTTTTTATTGCCGAACTTTGCGCAAAAAATAATGACACATGATATACAAACTATCGTTACTGATATTATGCACCACCGCCACAATCACGGCAATGGCACAAACCGAAACGCCCGACAGTGTAAAGGCACAGCAACTTGGTGAAATCGTCGTTGAGGCGCAGATGCAGCGTACTTCTCCGACCGCAACGACCTTCAAACCCTCAAGTAAACAGAAAAACGCAGCACAGAACGCCATAGACCTTTTGCGGCAGATGGCTATTCCTCAGCTACAAATCAATCCGATAGACAATTCAGTCAAAGACAACGCAGGGGCAGAAGTATCAATCTTCATCAATTATATGCCGGCTTCTCAGGAAGAAATGGCCGGTTTGCGCACGGCTGATGTCCGCAAAGTGGAATATCTCGAATTTCCCACCGACCCACGTTTCCGTGGAGCACAGCGGGCAGTGAATATCATTATTCAGGAATATGCCTACGGAGGTTACACAAAAATCTCTGTTGACGAAAATTTCCTTGTCGGCCTGTCATCACGCGCAAACATATTCTCGAAGTTCTCCTACAAGAAAATGACATACGACCTGTTTGTAGCCGCCAACAACTGGAACAACCATCATGCTTCTTCTGACATCGAGGGCATATACTCGCTGAAAGATGCCGGAGGCTCTGACTTCCTTTTAAGCCGTAAAGAAACCACCGACAATGCACATTTCAGGCAAAACCTGTTTCCAGTGACTTTTCAAGCCACATACAACACTGAAAAAATACAAGTGCGCAACACATTGGGATATAGCTATTCCGCATTTCCTATACAGAATCAGTGCGGATTGCTTTCTTACTCTCCGGGTATTGCGGACAACTATACATTTGACAGGCGTAATTCCTCCCGCAGCAATTCATTAAGCTATAAGGGTTCTTTCTATTTCGCGTTGCCTGATAACTTTTCTATCAATGCGGCTCCTCAATTTTCATATACCCATAACAACAACGCACTTACATACGTTACTTCCTCAACCGATCCGATTGTCCGTAATGCACAGGAAGACGCCTATTATTATCGTGTGGACGCATACCTGAATAAGCGCTTCGGTCAGAAACACACACTGATGTTGGGGATAAACGGAGGCGACAACATAAATCGGCTTAAATATTCGGGCAACGCCGTTTACTCCGACCGTTTCCACAATGCTTTCGCTGCCGGATTGTTATGCTATCAGCTTCAAACGCAGAAAATCAGCCTTTACACGGATGCCGGATTTTGTTGGGAACAAAGCGATATAAACGGCATCAGGAACACCGACTCATATCCTTTTCTTCATGTAAACCTCCGATATTCGCCCAATTCTAAAAATGCTTTCTCGACGTATTTCCAATATGCAAACAGCACACCGGGCATTGATGCGAAAGCGTCGGATTTTTTGCGCGATAACGAATTTATGTATCTTACGGGAAACCCCTTGCTCGACAATTCGCGGCATATAACATTCAATCTCGGCTATACATGGATGCCATCAAATATATTCAGTTTAAATGCTTTCGGCAACTTTTTTGAGCTGATTGACAGGCAGATTATGACTTATGAGCCATATAACAACGGACAGGCATTGCTGAGGACTTACGTCAATGACGGCAATTATATACAAAGCGAAATCGGGTTTTCAGCCAATCTCAAACTTTTTAACAACAGCCTCCACATTTATGTCAGCCCGAAACAATGCTTCAATCGTTCCACCGGTTTTTTCGATAAACGATACAATCCGTTCCAACTTTCGGCACAAGCCGTTTATTACTTGAAACAGTTTTATTTTATGGGTTATTATCAGACACCGCAGAAAATGATGTTCTCTAATTCTCCCACAACATACCGGTCAAGGGATACTTATGCTTTCGCAGCCGGGTGGGCTAATGCCGACTGGAACATTCGACTGTCCGCCTATAATATCTTCAATACACATTGGGACAGTGCCGACCTTTATATTGAAACGCCTTACTATAAAGAACATAAAACCAACTTTGGAACCAATTCACACTCTCGCCTGAACCTGTCTGTAACTTATACATTCGGATATGGAAAGAAAGTACAGCGCGGCAACGAAGTCGGTGCACAGCAGGGCGCATCTTCAGCAATTGTGAAATAAACAGCTAATCATACTATATAATAACCGCTTTTGCGCTTCGCTTAGCGAAGATTCCTCGGCAGCGATTGTCGGGGTCCTATTTGGGGGCGATGCGACACGTCGCCGGGCTATGGCGGCGTGGCCGTTGAGCTTTTAATCTCAACCCATACGGGCTATCAAACCGGCTTGCCGCTTTGCTCCGCAAAGAACCTTTAGCTCAACGAGCATAGCGAGTTAATCCCTATCGCATTTTGACCGCTCCACGCCGGGGCGGTCATTCTTTTTTCAGGCGGCAGCGGCGGCGAGTGTCGGCGGTGTCGCGTGGATAAGGTCGTGCCGTTCTTTGATCGCCCTTTGGAGGGCGGCTTTATGCCGGACACGAAAAATCGGTGTGTATCTTTGTGGCCTGTCATATCGGCTGCTGAATCAAGGAGGGCGGCTTATTCCGGGTTACGGGCTTATCGCGTTATATGTGCTGTGGCCGGCGGTGTGATTACTTCGACATAAACACATAGGTTTTTGAGGCAGTCGGGAGGCGGTGCTTACCGCGCATTATACCGCGCCATTTCCGTTCTTGCAGACCTGATTTTAACTGTCATTACCTGTAAACACGCACGGCAACGCATCTGATATTTCACTTTGCAAAGTTAGGTCGTACCGAGCTATCGCAAAACAGGCCTACGGATTATCATCACAAATTTTTACAAATCTCCACGCCCTCGCTTGCGCTGGGGTAGTATTTGCCGCGCCCCGGCAGGGGTAAAATTTTGCTTGAAATTTTTGCGCTTGCGCTCTACATACTTCCCACCTTATTGCACGTAAAAATCAAACGCGCCACCGGCGCACAGTAATAACAATCAAAATCTTACGGCAATGACACATATAATGAACTTCGCAGCAAGCACCACCTCTCGCTCCAACCGCATCAAAGAATACCAAGTGGAAGTAATCACTTACGACGGCGACAGCCACACCGTCTATGTAGAAGCCCGCAACGAGGAAGAAGCCTCCGACATGGCAGCCGAAATGGTAGGCAACGCCGACTACACTATGGTTTACGAGGTTGCATAAAGCACCCCCACCTCCAAAGGGAGGCTCGCCAACTCCGGCGAGCCTTTACCCACGCTCCTGTGGCCGACACGCGCCGCCGCGATTGTATTATTGCAGATTTATATTTACGGGGAATGTGAACCAACAAGGGACATTTTTACCTCTGCGCTCGGCAGGTATAAAACTGTTTTCGGGCAAAGTCTTTAATACACGGACACATTCATCACCCAATAAGCGATGTGGCGTTCTGACCACTTCGATTTTACCCACACTGCCTGTATCCGTTATTTCAACTTTCAAAATCACCTTCCCCTTTATGCACGCTTCATCTAATTCTCGCGGCCACTGCATATTTTTCGCAATATAAATCAGCAACCCCTCAATACCATTTACATCATCTATGTATATTGGATATGTGTCAACGTATTGCAGTTCCCAAACGCCATCCGTCATATAGATGTAAGGAGCAACAGTATCTTCCACAAACTGCTCCAATGCGAGAAATTCAGGCGTATATGTGTATGTCGGCTGACGGGATATGCTTCCTTTCCACGCTAATCCTTTATCCTCCATACGCGGCGCACACTCAATCATTACATCTATTGTCGGCACATTGGAGCATATAGTATCGCATTTCTTCTCGACTATCTTGTATTTGCTGTCAAAAAGAGAAGCCGATAATCGTGCGAACTTTCGGGCGGCATTTGGACTTAATAGAGCCACCGTATCATTATAATGCAACCACAACGAATCGGAATAATCCGGCTCGGAAACTTCATATCGCAGTTTGTAATTCATGCCCTCATTGCTATAACGATATGAAGCCGACTTAGTAATAAAGTTACGCGCAAATACGCCAAGCGGCATAAACATAATCGCAGCGATAAACGCCGCTATAAAAAAGCTGCCGTTCTTGTCTATGCCACATATTGAGAATCTTGCCATACGCAAAGTTACATATAATCCACGAGATTACAATTATTTGCACTCATTTTTATTGTATCTCCACATCTCCGTGATTTATCGTGATAGCGCGGCGAAACCGTCGGGAGAGAGGCGCGCACGGCAAATCGACCGCTCGGCGGCAAACAGCTTATGCCCGTCGATGCCGCACGGTGAAATCGGTAGCCGGGCACACACATTTTCCAGGTCAGGCACGGAGCGCACCGCCGGGGAGCGGCAGCAGCCCTATCTCAACCGGGCACCACGCCGTAAAGACGTATGAATATCGGTGTTGTCGGGCGAGTGCCTGAACACTTGTGCCTCCGGCATTTCCGTGGCGACACCCCGGCTTCGGGCAACCGTGGGCGAGGGCGGCTTGCCGTTCAGCGGCGGCAAGCCATACGGGTGCTTTTTATATCCCGGTCATGGTGGCGGCGCGGTTGCGCTGTGGCGGCGGCTTGTTTTTCTCCCTCCGGGTTTCAGACGGCTGCAACTCGCCTGATCCGTCAGGGGCATAGTGATTTTTCCTGTCGCAAAGGTAGGGCTCACCGCACCGGCGCAAAACAGGCTCTGATTTACTGCGCAAAATTTCAATAAAAATCTCGCTTCGCTTCGTTGCAGCTTCACTTTTATCTCCGGCCAAAGGCTGAAATTTTCCTTGAAATTTTTGCTCCGCCGCTTTCTGAGCGCTCCCTGATATTGCAACGTAAAAATTCAATAAGCCCTTCGGGGCAAGTAACAAACCCTCTAAAATTCAAAGAAATGAAAACTACAGCCACCACCGCAAACGCAGCAACCGCCAACAACGCCACCACGACCGCCAAGACAAAGAAGCGCACCCGCAAGGCCGCCGCCAAGTCAGAGGCAACAGTCGCCACCGCCCCCGAACAGAAGCCCGAAGCCACGACGGAGGCCACCGCAGAAAAGAGCAAGCTCCTCGTGTTCAAACGCTCGCGCAACAACGGCTTTTACGTCTACCTCCTCGGAGTGATGCCCGACGAGAACATAGGCTGCAACTGCCGCACCCCACAGTCGGCGATGCGCTTCATGCTCTGGAAAAAGCGCGAACTCGGCGCGGCTATATCCGAGCAGCACTTCAACGAGCTTAAGCAGCTTGCCGCAGCCGAGGGTTAACGCCCTCGGCTTTGCCCCCTCTCCCGACACATTTTATTACAAACCCGATAAATCACGAAGATATGGAAAAGCAGATTTACAAAGTATTCACCGATAAAGGCTCGTGGCAAATCGAGGCCGCAGACCGCATCGAGGCTTTCCGCCTCGCACTCTATTACTCATGGCGCGACGGCGAGGTGTTCCGCTATATGGAATCCCCCTCCGAGCGGCTGGCATTACACCTGTGCGCCGAAGACAGGTGGGGATTGTATAAAATCGCAATCCCCTGAATCGCCGCGCCCCGGCTGTCTTTTTACCGCCAGTCGGGGCAACGTACCTTTGCCGCATGGCAACCTCGATACACCTCAACTTCGGCGACATCGCTTTTTCCTCCGCCGTGGAGCGCATCACCGTGCGCACCGATGCGGCCTCCGTCGATATATCCCTGTATATCCTGTCCGGCGACATCGAGAACATCATCTTCTCCGAAACCTACTACCCATACGGCAACCTCGTTACCCTCCACGATTTCGCCTCAATCATCGAAGCCGAAATGTCGCTGTGGGAGCAGCCGCTCGCCACGTTCCGCCTCGCCGCGCGTGGCGCCGACGGCACTTCCGGCACCAAGACCTTCTCGATACTCTACTGCGACCGCCACACCGACCTGCAGCCCGGAGCCGTGATAGGGCGGCAGTTCCTGACCTCGCGCCGCATCATAACCGCCACACCCGACATTCCCGTGCCGCTCTTTTACGTCGTGCCGCCGCTGAAATACGAGGAACAGGAACTTATCGCATACCGCATCATCACACGGCGATGCGACACCGGCCTTATCCGCGTCATTTTCTCCCCCGACGGCTACACCGGCTACGGCACCGCATACCGCCTCGGTATGCTCACCGTCAGCCGCGACGCGCTTTTTGACAAGACCGCCAAATACTACACCAAGACCGATTACGAAATCCTCGGCGTTACCGTCGAGATCGGCGACCGTTCCGTTACCATTTACTATTCCGACACCACGCCCGACCTCCGCCTGTGGTTCACCAATATGTTCAACTGCCTCGAACTGGCTGAACTCCACGGCGACACTACCGCCAAGACCAAAGTGAAACGCTCCGAGGCCGTTTGCTCCGACACCCTCCGCCTATACGACCAGTCCGTGGAGCAGTCCTTCGACTTTCAGGCCGACAATATTTCCCTCGAAACCGCCCGTTGGCTGACGCAGCTTTTCACCTCGCGCGACGTGCGCATTGTCAACCGACCCTATAACGAGGAAGACTATCTCAACGAATCCTTTCCCTCCGTGCTTATCACCGACAGCACCAGTGAGGTTCAGGACGGCGACGATGAACTCAACAAAGTCAAGTTCACCTACCGCCGTACCTCCGTGCGACCCGACAGCCGAATAAGCCGCATCGAGAGAATCCATAACGAAACCTACAAGAATCCATTTTCATAAACAGTCGAGTGTCGAGTGTTCAGAGTTTAGAGAAACCTGCGGCTCTGATTTATCTCTCGACCCTCGACCCTAAACTCTCGACTTTATGGCACACGCAATCCATTACACAACGGCACTCACGATGCTGCACAGCGGCGACCCCGTGGATATTTCCTTTTGGAAACGAAACGGCGAAATCGTGCATCTGCACAACTGCATCGCACTTCCCAATAAAGCCGCAGCAAGATACTCCGGCACCCAAAACTTCAAGCTCCTGGCCTCCGGCCAGATCCGAAAAATCCGACACGTCTGTATTTTTCGCATTAACGGCCTCGAAGTTTTCCTCTGATTATACCCCGTATCTCACCGATTTTGTGTAACTTTGCATATGCGTAGATTATATAGCATATTATTTTTAGCAGCCTTATTCGGCTTTTCAAGTTGTGCCACTCATTATTATATGAATAAAGTTGAGTGCGACTCGCTTCTTGGTGGTACTGTCTGGCTTATGCGGAAAGGTAAAACAGATAGAGGCGTGATTTTTAGCGAAGACCGACAACCATTCAATGCACCAAATTTTTCCAAAAGATTTACACCTTCTCCCGAAGATGTAGAGGTTGCCGATAAAATCTTGAAAGAGAATATAGGCACAATTATCTCTTATGCAAAACGAACTGGGGCATATTACTCCCTTAAAAACAAAAACAGCCTTAAAAACTATTTCCATCAATATGTTGGCGGCATAAATGAACTTGGAGAACGACAAATCTTTATGGTCTTGTGTCTAAAAAGCAATATGTCGCCAAGAACTGATTATACAGATTTAATCATAGTTTTAGATGGCGGCGATACATATATTACTGCCCTTATAAATCTTGACACACTCAAACTCGACGAATTTACTGTTGGAGGACAGGGATAACTCAAACTCTTTCCGATTATGAAGAAACTCACGCTACTTTTCATCGCTATGGCAATCTCTTTTGTTGGCTTCGCACAACAAAAGGCGAAACCGCTTGAAAATGTTGACAACGAACTCTTTCAAATAGAGAAACATTTTCTATTGGATTTGGACGGTGTGCCGGATTATGGTTTTATGGTTATCGGGCTTGAAGATTATGATATGGGCGTTAGTCTTTACTCCAATGGTGATAGTATTGTTCATCGCATTTATTCGGAACCCATACTATCCTGGCTTATTGAATACAATAAAGCTCGTGATAATGGAGAAGAACCGCAGCCCCCGGTATTAAATGCTGAATACAAGCTGAAAATTGAAAATCCAGCCGATTTTTCAGCCATAGCCCAATTTCTCCAAAACATAGTTGATACGGCAAAACCATTCAAAGAAATACCTTGTGTTGATGGCGTAAATTGGGTTATTTTTGCAAAAGGAAAGTGGGCATATATTCATACAGGAGGTTTTCACAAAGAGGGCGCAATAACTGACATACTTGAACTTATTGCAATAGGCTGTGAAAACAACGACCCATCAATGCTAACACGCGAAGCTATCTGTTTAGAGTAATAGCCGCGTCTTTTCGCCCCACATACTCGCTCCATAATTTTGTGGCACCACAACCCACAAGATTATGGAGCAGCTTATTTATAGTTCGGTCGAAACATTACCAAACGCCCGTGCCTCGGTAGCCTTTACCGAGCCTATGCCGGTGTTCAAGGAAGACGGCGAGATTACGCCGACAATCCTATCCGACACCCACGCATATATGCCGTGGGGTGCCACGAATCAGATGCCTTTCGACATCATAAACCTGATTGAATCGGACGAAACCCTCGCCACCTGTCAGATGTTCAATGCCGAAGTCTGCTACGGCTCCGGCCTCGTCTACGACACCGCCCGTGCCTCCGCCGCCGTCGCTTCCGCCGTCGAGGACTTCACCCTCGACAACGACCTACCGGCATATTTCCTCGGCGTGTGTCAGGACTTCAAGCACTTTGCTTTCGCCGTGTCGGTCGTTATACTCAACGCCGAGGGCACAAAAATCGTGCGCGTTATCCGCAAGGAGGCGTGTTACTGCCGATTCGCTCCGGCTGACCGCAACGGACGCATACCGCGCCTATACTTCGCCAACTGGCGAAAGTTCGCCGCTATCGAAGACTGCGAGATTATCGAAATGCTCGATGCAGCCTCGCCTTTCGCCGACCTCCGCGAAAGGCTAAGACGCGGCGACACCTGCCGCAAGTTCGCCATCGTCAGCCGCGTACCAACGCCCGACAGCACTTATTACCCGATACCGTATTACGGCGCGTTGTTCCGGGGCAAGTGGTACAACATAAAGCAGCTTATCGGACTTGCCAAAGAAGCGAAACTGAAAAACTCCGCGCCCCTGAAATACCACATCGAAGTGTCGCAGAAATACTGGGATTCCATTTTCAAGGCGGAGGGCATAACCGACCGTGCGAAGCAACAGGCGCGTATCGTCGAGGAAAAACAGCGTATCCTCGACTTCCTCACAGGCGCGGAGAACTCCGGCAAGGTGTGGTTCTCCACTTTCTACATCAACCCTAACGGCGACGAAACGCACGATGTCGTAATCAACAAAATAGATTCCGACAAGGAGGGCGGCGACTGGGAGAGCGACATTCAGGAGGCTGTCAATATGATATGCTTTACCCTGCGCGTTCACTCAAACCTCGTAGGCTCCGTGCCCGGCAAGGCGCAGACCAACAACTCCGGCAGCGACAAACGCGAGCTTTACACAATAGCCCAAGCCCTTCAGAAACCGTACCACGACCTCCTTTTCACCGTTCACCGCATCATTATCCGCTTCAACGGCTGGAAAGGCGTTAAGCCCGTCATACCTTTCATTCAACTAACCACGCTCGACGAAAACCGCGACGCAAAAACCGTTACCGCCGATGGCAAGACTGATTCCGAATGACGAAACCCTGCGCCTCTTTGTGCCGCAGCAGGTCGTACACGTCAAAGGCGAAACCGCCCTCTTTGACAAAATCGCCAGTTGGCTCGACACCGCCGGGCAATGGCTTTCCGACAACATCACTTCCGCGCCCACGCTAAACCGCATAGCCGAATACAGCGACGGACACCCCCTGCTGCGCGCCTGTCGCGCTGCCGTGGCGCACCGGGCACTCGCCGACGCGATACCCTCGCTCGACCTCGTGCAGACCGTCAACGGCTTTGCCGTGGTGAGCAATCAGAACCTCGCCCCGGCATCGCGCGACCGCGTGGATCGGCTAATCGCCGCCCACCGCTCGCAGTGCGATTCGGCAATTTCCGCAATCATACCCCTGCTTGCCGATGCGCACGCATGGCGCGGCTCCCCACAGTGCGAGTTCTTCCGCACCACGCTCTTTCCTACACCGGCACATATCCGACCGCTTGCCTCCGGCGCGGCCTCGTGGGATAAATACCGCGAGCTTCACCCGGCAATCGCAAACGCCGAGGCTGCTCTTGCCGCACGGTACATATCCCACGGACTGATGCAGCGGCTCCGTGATGCGGCTCTCGGCCTCAATCCAATATCCACCCTCGAAGCCCGGCTGTGCGAAGCCCTGCGCGGACACGTCGCCGACATCGTTTGCGACCGGCCTCTGCGCGACGAGGCTCTGCGCGATATTGTCGAATATATCCGAAACCGCCCCGACACCTTCCCCGAATGGCACCGCTCCGAAACCGCCCGGCTGTTCTCGCCCCCGGTGTTCCGCAACCGTAAGGACGCGAAAGGATATTGGTTTTAGGGCATACCGCCGCCGGTGATATCGTGCTGTCTGCTCCCGTCTGCCCGACATAATGAAACGGTTTATGGCACGGGGCACTGATTTTCCTTTGCAAAGTTAGCAAGCCGCGGTTCTTGCAAGGGCAGGTGTCTTGCTACGCAAGCGACCAAAGGTCGATAAGCGCTCCGCGTTCCCCCGATTTCATTCTGAAATACGGTAATCACCCTTGCACCGCAAACCGCTTGACGCTTGCACCCTATTGCACGTAAAATCGAAAGTGCCCCGGCACATAACCTGTTAAACAATTCATTATGATTACATCGGACAAACGAATCAAACAGAGCGACTTCGCCAATCTCACCGACTACTCGGCAGTATGCCCCAAAGGGTTAAAACGCTTCTTCGTCTACGTTCACTTCACCGACTACTCGACCTGCCTCCTGTCTAACATCTTCGCCGCCACACGCACCGCAGCGTTGCAAATCGCACTTGACCGCTTCGCCGACTGCTCCGAATACCTCGCAAGCGTCAACCTCCACGGCGACGACTGAACCCGACAGTCGCCCACCTCCGGCCTCACCGACCTCTCGGTGGGGCTTTTGCTATGTCTTTTCTGCCATACCGGGGGCAGCGTAATTTTGAGTATGGAAAATCAGGAACTCAAAATCGACCTCGCCGTGCCGCAGGGCTGGCACGAGCTTTCCGACGCGCAACTCCGATACGCTTTCGAGCTTATCGTCAAAAACTATACCTCCAACGAGATTAAGACACTGTGCCTTTGCCGTTGGTCGGGTCTGTCGGTCAGACACCGCCACAACCGCGATTTTGTCTGTCGCCTCGGCAAGCGTACTTTCCGACTTACAGCCCTGCAAATTGCCGAACTTCTTCCGGCTCTTGACTGGCTCGACAACATACCGCCGCAGCCGGTATGTATATCGCGCATAGGCCGACACCGCCCCTTTGCGCCCGACTTCGCCGACGTCGCTTTTGAAAAATTCATCATCTGCGACAACCTTTATCAAGGCTATCTCGCAACGCAGCGTGATGATCTGCTCGCTCAACTCGCAAGCATACTCTATCAATCCGCAACTCCCATTCCGCTATCCCCGGCTGAAAAAATTTCAGCCTTTTACTGGTTTGCCTCCGTCAAAGACCATTTCGCACGGCTTTTCCCGAACTTCTTTCAGGCCGCATCGCAGCCCGACAATCTGCTTGGCGGCGACCGGCTCCCGACAGGCGCGCAAATACAACAGTCGGTAAACGCCATGATTCGCGCCCTCACCAAAGGCGACATCACAAAAGAGCGCGAAATCCTCGCCCTCGACACACACCGCGCCCTCACCGAGTTAGACGCACAGGCAAAAGAGTACAAAGAGTTCAACGCCAAATTCCCCAAGAAATGACACCACAGGAAACACACAACTGGAACGCATCGGCATTTTTCGAGAGATTGACCGATCGAAACCGCCTCGCACGACGCGAAAACTTCGTTTTCTGCCGTGTCAGCGGACTGGAGGGCTTCGAGGAAGCCTTGCACAACCTCCAGTCCGCCCCGGCGGTCGTTGCTGTCAGCGACACCTCCGAGGGCTTTATGGATATGAACAACACGCCACGCACCCGACGCATCAAGACCGTGTTCCTCGCCATGCGCCACGCACTCGACGATATGGACGCGCGGCAGGGGTGCTTCGACACCCTCCGCGAACTCTTCCGGCAATATATGTCGGTGCTTCTTCTGGAGAAAACCCGACTGGAGGAAAACCGAATATACCTCGACCCTCAAATCTCATTTACCGAGATTGAGCGATACTTCTTCTCCGGCGCGGCCTGCGCCTACTTTCAGATAGCGATAGACACCTTCACCGATTTACGCTTTCGCGCAGAGGAATGGGGAGAGGGGATTGAGGATTGATTATTGATTATTGAGGTCGGTTCACAAGACTGTTGCGATATCCACTCAATAATTTTGCTACAATCCCTATCTGAGTTTTAATCGGTTTTATTGCCTTCAAATCTGCATACCCCAAATCCTGTGCTATGTCAAGCTGGCAATAAACCTCCATTAGAGAGCCGTATGATATTTCCAAGAAATGAATCTGTTCCTTGACCGAAAACCGACCTGTACCCTCCGCGATATTCGACGGCACCGATACAGCAGCCCTGCGCAACTGGTCGCAAAGGCCATAGATTTCCTCACGAGGAAAAGATTTCAAAAGTTGATATACCAACACAACCAATTTTCGTGCCTCGGTATATACGTTTAGTTTTTCAAAGCGATATTGATATTCCATTATTCTATATTTCAGACTACAAAGGTAATGAACAATCCCCATTCCCCAATCCTCAATCCCCAACATAATGCCGAAGCAGAGCGTAGGCGTTATGTTACAGCTTTCAATAGCACGATGATTAAGATATGGCGCGAGCGTATCGCCCTGCTCAAAGTCATAGACACCGGCGCGCTCTACCGCTCCGTGCTTGCCGTCGGCATGACCGCCGACGGCAAGATCACCGAAGTAACCCTCTCGCAACGCTTCAACACCTACGGCATATTTCAGGACTACGGCACAGGGCGAGAAGTGCCCCGTGGAAACCCCGGCGACATAGGCAGAGATAAAATCCGCCAACGCCGCAAATGGTTCTCCACCAAATATTATGCCTCCGTGATGAATCTGAAAGAATTCTTTGCCGATAACCTCGGCCGCGACTTCACCGGCATAGTCGCCAACGCCCTAAACGACCGCTCATTCCGCACCTCGCTCTTGAAATAATCCCGACATCATGCGCCGCAGCGTTACGTTAAAAAATGCTCCTTAATAGGAGCTTTTCAAGTAAATAATGCTTTCTTTTTATTTACTATTTTGTGTCGTTATTTCCGCAATTTTTTGAATGCCCCAAAACAACAACAAAAGAATAAGTTGTACCACTGGTATAACAATCATGCAGAATGCCCAGCCCCAACCATTAGAATCTTGCCCAGCAATACTTATATACACGGAATAAATAGAGTATAAGCAGATAATGATTAAATTTGTTAATGCTCCAGTCCTATGCTTTTTTTTGTAGAAAGTTAATACTATCATTAATGGTTGACTTACTAAAAACATACTCAGAACACCTATAAATTTGCTTAGAACTGATGTGTATATACAAGATGAGAGTATTAATAATTCTGCAATACTCCAAGTTATCCAAAATTGTTTATCGGTCAGCTTCATTTCTTACCCCCTTTCCGCCAAAGACAAATGAACATAAAAAGGGCTATGAAATAATTGAACCAAAGGGCAATCGATAAAGAAGCAATCCTCAAATACATTCTCTCTATTATATCTGAAATATCGTATGGCTCTACAATATATTTCAAATCCAGATATGCATTAACCCACAAGAGTAATTCGTAAATGCCAATTACTCCAAAGACCGTAATGCCGACTATTTTCTGCCACTTCTTCATTTCAACGCTTCGATTTTAGCAATAGTGGAATCCGGCAAGATGTCTATGCCGTAGAATAAATGGCTGCTCTGATAGCCGAGAAAGTCTATATATTTTAGGATAAGGGCATATTTGCTTTGTGTTCTCGCCATGTCGATGTTGCCGTTCTCATCAAAGCATATAGCCTCATGGTGGGCTATGCGGTTGCGGAAAGTCTTTATCTCCTGAAGCTCGTTGAACACCGCCCTTTGCCCTAATCCGGCTGTGCGGTTCGGAAATATTCGCAATAAATTCTGACCGCCAAGTCTGAACGGTTGGCGCGTAAACAAGTGTGTCCAAAAGCCGAAAGAAACCGACGAAACGACACGGTCGTTTGTATATCGCACGTTCTGCCGGAGCGTGGCGATTATCCGAAGCACCTCATTTTTCTGCGGCGCGTTTTCTATCATACCTCCGGGGTGCATCTGATTCTCCACCCACTCGGTATCATTGAACACGCTTTGATAGTGAGCGTTTATGGCATTACGAAGCACAACCTCAAAGATATTCAAGATGCCATAAAACTTTTGGCACAACTTTACGTTATGCCTGTAAAGGGTCAGTGCTTTGGCAGTATTACCGCCGCAAGCCACTAAATATTTGTTGAGGCGAGCCGGAGAAAACGCCTTTTCATACTCGGAATATTTCACTTCGTGATTTTTAACGTATTGCGATTTGCAAAATTACGAAAATATTCCTAACTTTGCAACGGAATCCCCCGAGTGTCCCTGTCTACGACAAACCTCGGGGTTTAGTTTTTTAGCCGCTTCTGTTTCGGAGGCGGCTTTTATTGTGTCTTTTCCACGGCGGCGCGGCCACCGTACTTTTGCGGTACACTTAACCGACCGCAGAAATGATAGACACCGGCACACTTACCGACCTTATTACACAGTTCCGCAACACAACGGCGGCAAACTCCATTTCGCCCGAAACCGTCGGCTCGATCCTACAAAAGATTGTAGACATTCTCGCAACCGCCGGAACACAGGCAAACCTCGACATCATCAACAAATGGCACGAGGCTCTGAAAACGGCGCAACCGGCTATCACCGCGCTTTCGCAGGGCAACGCCGACCGTAACCACGTCTACCTCGCCGCAAAGAGCGTCAACCTATACACCGGCGCACAGGCCGACCTGACACCAATTCAGATACAACAGGCCACCACCGAGAGAGCCGGTGCCATGCGCGCCCAACAGGTCGTTGACCTCAACGCCGCACGCCGCGACGTGGCAGACATCAGGAAACAGATACAGACCATCAACTCCCTGCTCGGAATAGGCACCGACGACAACCTGTATAAAACATCGCAAATCTCCTGTCAGGTTGTCAACGGCACCCTGCGGCTTCTCGGTGCGCAAGACCTCACAGCCGCCGGATATGTGCCGTATCTCTTTCGCCGCGTAAGGAAACGAAACCCGTTCAAGGACAAGTTCGCCACCGCCGAACAGCGCGCCGCAAAGAAATACTGCCCCGTAAAGAAAGGCTGGGGGCTGTACGGCTCGATATATGCCGTGAAACTCAACGGCTCCGAAATCCTCTTTTCAACAAACTCACATCACAACCTGTGCGTCGAGGCCGGGGGCTGGTCTGCCGACCCTGCCACCCTCGTAACCCGATATACCGACAAGAACGGCAACATTCGCTTCGGCCTCGGTCGTAGCTCCGTGTCGCTCACCGACCCGAAGAATCCGAAAAAACAGCGCATGATACGCCTTGTTTTCGGTATCGGACTGGCTAAGCCGATTTATCCCGGCACCGCCGCCATTACTCCGGCAAACCTCACAAGCTCGCTCGCCACATTCACCATAATCTACGACCCCGGCACGGCGCGGTGGTGCTTCGGCACTTGAATGAGGATAGCGGATTGCGGAGTGGGTATTGCAGTCTATCACCTATACTACAATCCCCAATCCTACAATCCGCAGCAGCATCCGGCTGCAAAAAGAAAGCCCTCACGGACGAGCCGCAAGGGTATGCTATCTTTTATGCAAGCTATGAAAGCCCTCGGAGTTGCCCCCTCGGATATGCTGTCAATGAAACTCCGCCCGGATAGCCCCACAGGAATATGCTATCCGTCATACGGAAAGAGGTATCCAGTTCATTTTTAGCATGGCTTCACTTGCGGCAGAGGTGTCCGGGTCAGCTTTAGTACGGTTTTACGTTATCCACCGCAAAGATAGTCATAATCCCTCACATAACCAAATAAATAGCCTCCTAAAATATGAACCTCCGCAAACACAAGCCAACGATTCAGCTACTCGCCGCCATTGTGCTTATCGCCCTCGGCTGCGGCTTGCTCGTCGCCGGATTCATACTGCCGCCTCCGGGCGAAATCCACAACTCCGTACTTGTGGCTTTCGGCGAAATACTCACTTTCGCCGGTGCCCTGTTCGGCATTGATTATCACTATAAATATCGCTCCAACGAGCGTGAGGACAGAGAAACGGAGAAAGAGCGTTGACCCCTCTATCAATCCCCAATCCCCAATACTACAATCCCCATTAAATTATGCGAAGCATAGACAAAATCATTGTGCATTGCACGGCAACCCCGGAGGGGAAGCATTTCACCGTGCAGCAAATCAGAGAATGGCATACCGCGCCGAAACCGAAAGGCAACGGCTGGCGCGACATCGGTTATCACTTCGTCGTGTATCTCGACGGCAGCGTACACAACGGGCGACCCGTCGGGCAGATCGGAGCGCATTGCTCCGGCCATAATGCCCACTCCATAGGCGTATGCTATGTAGGCGGCGAGGTTGCCGACGGCTCACACAAGCCCAAAGACACGCGCACGCCCATTCAGAAAACCGCCCTGCGCCAACTCCTGAAGAAGTTAAAGGCGCAATATCCCGGCGCACGGATATACGGACACCGAGATTTCGCCCCCAAAGCCTGCCCCTCATTCGATGCCACAGCCGAGTATAAGGACATTTCAGATATGTAGATATGAAAAATCTCTCGACACTCGACACCAAACTCTCGACATTGATTCTCGCCCTGTCGCTCACCTCACTTTGCGCCTCGTGCCGCGCCAAGAAAGAAATCGCCGCCGAGAGTCGGGCAGACATCGACAGCGTGGCCGCCACAGTCGCCTCCGCCTACAACCTCAGAATTGACTCCGCCATGCGGCATATCAATTTTGACTTCGACACACTGGAGATAACCATTGAGCGACACGCCCCCGACACCGCCACCTGTGCCGCAGCTCCCAACGAAACCGTCAGAATCCGCGCCGTCGGCGGCAGACTGACAGACCGCCGCAAGCAGATACGCAACGACATAACCGGATATAACCGGCTTGACACCGTGGCATACCGCCACGCTTCCGCCACATCGAGAGCCGAACACACCGCCACCACATCGATAGCAGAACCGCCCGACACCACCCGGATATTCCTTGCCCTCGGCACCCTCGTAATCATAGTGTCAGGCATATTCATCTACCTTCGCCGACGCAGATAACCCATACAGAGTATTAGTTTTTTCATAAGCAGATTTTAAGCGACAAGTCCGTGATGGATATGTCGCTATTTTTGATTAAATTTGCAAAATGAAGATACAGACAAAAGCCTTTGGAAAATTTCAACTTGCGGTAGCATTTGTTACTGCAATTATTCAGGCTGTTTATGGGTATGTAACAAGATTTATCAATTCTGAGCCGACGTATACGTTTGCCCTCCTGTCTAATTGTATCGTACCTGTCATAATTTCTGCAATTGTTTTATTCCCTGTCTGGAAATTATGGAACGGTAAATATTGGTATTCACTTTCATTATTGTTCCTTTGCGCAATAACAATCACTTATTTTCTTTTGTTTATCCTATCTTTTGTATATGTATGTGAGATAACATACGCGATTGCATGGTTATGTATAATCTTCTATATTTACTGTGCGCCCGCCAATTTGGTAATTGCCGGAGCAATAGGATTGACAGGAAAATACCTTGTAGATAGATTTCCAAAGGCTATTTCATAATTCACGCTCATTTTCCGACTGGAAGGGTTGCCCGTGAGGGTAGCCGTTTATTTATCCCCAATCCCACCCATAGCGTTGTGAGGCGGCGGCTTACAGGCACAGGCCGCTTCGATGCAATCGCTCCGGCGTGCGGCGGCTCACTTGGCGGCGGCTCCGAGTTCCGCGCTGCGCTTGTTGCACCCTGCCGTCGGGTTTCGGACACGGCACACTCTCAAATTGTTCCGCTTGGAAACCTCCGCAAGCTCCGGCTCCCTGCGCTCCACAACCGCCGCGTTGCGCCACGGCTTCACTCCGGCTTTTAAGAGAGAGCCTTGAACACAGTCCAGTCCGAAACCCGGCGGCGGTGTTCAAACACTCCGAGCCTTGCCGCGCTCGCTGTCGCCGCGCCACCTCCGCTCACACCCTCGCGCCCACAGCCCTATCCGCCACCGCACAACGCCCGGCAGAGGAACACAGGCCACCCTCGCGGACAACCGCCACGACACCACGATACAACGGTATGCCGACATATCGGCTTGACTTGCCGAAATCTCCGGGCGCACCGTGGCCGGCAGCCCCACTTTCGCCGATCTGACTGCACTCCGCTACGATGCCGGGCAACGCTTGGCAGTGCGGACGTGGCGACACCCCATTGGCACAAATTCCCTGCGGTCATTAGAGCCAACTCCCTGCGGTCGGGGGTGTCTGCCACTGCATTGCAAAGCCGCCCCGCACCTCCGCTACATTACGGCAGAGCGTCTACCGGGGGCGCACGCCCACGACACACGCCCTGCGGCATCGGCAACCACATACCGACATAGCGACACAAGCCCCTCCCCACACCCCAAGCGCGGCGCGTCGGCGCACAACTCCGCTCCGGCTCCCGTGGCGGTCTGGTATGTAAGGCCGAGCGGCCACTTCGCCCGACTTCGAGAGCTTTTGCGGTCAACGGCTCACTACTGCATAGACAGCCTTATGACCGCGCTTTCGGCGTTGTTCTCCGTTGCTCCGCCTCCCATACCAGCCCTGTTGCCCCGGCCACCTCCGCTGCACGCAACGCCGACACACACCGCGCTTGCCACCACATCAACCCGACGCGCCTCCCCGATTTGCAAATGATTTCGCCGAGAGTGGATTGGCCGGGATAACAAAGGAATGTGGCATTACCCAATCCACCAACCCGGCTGCATCGTCGGGATTTCACCGCACGTCGGCCTGATATGGAAACAGGAATTTGCCGCGACCTCAGAACGACCTGCGCCCGTTCTGATTATCGCGTCAACGGCATCACCGCGCTTTCGGCTCGGTAGGGTGCGGCGGCGTGGCGGTAGCGGCGGTTACATATTCCGCCCGAAAATCCCGAAGCGACCCGAAAAAAGCGGCAGGCCGTGGGGGGATAGTGCAAAGCACCCTCGGGGGAAAATATTCCCCCGAACCCCCTTTGCGCCTGATAAAACATTGTTTTTCAGGCTTGCAACGATTTTTACCTCCTAAAAATCCGTGGGATTTTGTAGAACCGCCGAAGCGGTGCGGTCAAACCGTTGTGCTACACCTCTTTGCCGCCGCGATATTCCGGGGCCCGATTTCATACCCAAAAATCGCGGCGGCGAGGTGTTTTTCAGCGTGCGAACTGCGGGACCCGTCGGCTGCACCGCCCACAGTTTGCGCTCCCTGCCCCTAAACCCCGTCTTTTAGGGGCAGGGAGGCAGCGGTTACATTTGCGCAATAAACTGTTGAATTATGGCTAATTACAATACTTCCGCAACTGTAACCCTATCGGTCAACGGCAAACAGGCCCAGCAAATGCTGAAACGTTTGCAGAACGAGGCCGCGACACTGGAGAAGAAAATCGCAAAGGCTGCGACCGCCGGAGATAAGGCCTCGATGTCGAAGCTGCAAAAGGAACTGAAACAGACCAACGGCCTTATTCAGCAGTTGCAATCGTCGGCAAAGACCGCCGAGCAGGTTTTAAGCCGTATGGACAGGGCTACGCCGCGAGAGCTCAACAAGGCTCTCCGAACCCTCCAGTCGCAGCTTAACGGCATTCAGCGCGGCACCGCCGCGTGGGACGCGCAGATTGCTAAGATTAAATTGCTCAAAGCGGAGATTGCAAAGGTCAACGCGCAACTGGCCGTAGGGCAGACGCGATGGCAGAGGTTCAACAACTGGCTGAACAACTGCCAGACGGCAATTATGGGCGTGGTGGCCGCCATAACGGGGCTGGTGATGGCCGGTCGTAAGGCGGTCAACACTTACGCCGAAATGGAGGAAACGCTTGCCAACACGCAGAAATACACCCGTATGACTGCCGCCGAAGTCCTCGAACTCAACGAGGCTTTCAAGGGTATGGATACGCGGTTGGCGCGTGAGCAGCTTAATCTTCTCGCACAGGAGGGCGGACGCCTCGGTTACAATACGGTGCAGTCGGTAAAGGAGTATGTCGAGGCCGCTTCGATTATAAATGTCGCACTGGTGGATTTGGGAGAGGGTGCCACGCAGACCATCGCCAAGCTCTCCAACATCTTCGGCATGGAGCAGATGTTCGGCGTAAAGGACGCGATGCTGAAAATCGGCTCGACGGTAAACCACCTCTCGCAGAACTGCACCGCCGCCAAGCCTTTCATCGTGGAGTTCGCGCAGCGTATGGCCGGCATAGGCTCGACCGCGAAAATGACTATCCCCGAAATTATGGCTTTCGCGGCCACGCTCGACGCACACGGCCAAAAGGTGGAGATGTCGGCAACGGCATTGCAGCGCACCATTATGGAGCTTTTCAAAAAACCGGGAGAAATGGCAAAAAAGGTCGGCCTCGAAACCGACGCCTTCATCGAAACGCTCAACAGGTCTACCACCGAGGGGGTGATGATGTTCCTCGAAGCCCTGAACAGACTGGGCGAGGATCAGGCTCTCGCCGTACTCTCGCCGCTGTTCCAAGACCTCGGCCTCGACGGTGCCCGTGTGTCCTCGGTGCTTTCCAACCTCTCGTCGCACCTCGATTTCCTCAAATGGCAGTTGGGAGAGGCGAGCCAAGCCTTCCGTGAGGGCACGTCGGCTTCCAACGAGTATGCCATTTTCAACAACACCGCACAAGCGGCCATCGACAAGGCGCGAAAACGGGTTACGGAGCTTGCCGTGGAACTCGGCGAAAAGCTCTACCCGGTGATGCGCCACATATATACATCTTCTTCCGTTTTCCTCCGCGTTCTCAATCAGATTGTTACCTTCATCATCAAGTACCGCACCGCAATTCTCGGCATAATCACCGTATTTGCCGTGTATTATTCGTGGCTCGGACTGGTGAAGACGGCTCATGTCGCCTACAACATAGTCGTAAAGTCAGCCACCGCCCTGCACAACGCATGGCGCATCGCAGTTGTTCTCGGTCGTATCGCTGTCTTAGCTTTCACACAGGGCATAGGAGCGGCAACGCACGCTTTCCGGCTGCTTACCGCTGCAATGTCAGCTAATCCTTTCGGCCTCATTCTCGCGGCGGTTACGGCTCTTGTGCTTGTAATAAAGGCGTTGTGCGACCGCACTTCCGAATACACGAAGAAGATGCGAGAAGCTGTCAACACCGCCGCCAATTTCTCTAAGGAACTTGCAAAGGAGCAGCGGCAGCTTGACGAGCTTTTCGGCAAACTTGAAGCCTGCAAGCGCGGCACAAAGGAGTACAAGGAGGTCAAGGACACCATCATCAGCCAGTACGGAAAATATCTGCGCGGCCTCATCAACGAGCGCAACGAGATTACAGACCTCACAGCAGCTTACAGGAGGCTCGCGGCTGCGGCGCGTATCGCCGCTAAGGAACGTGCCATTCAGGGCGCGAAAGACGCGGCACAGGAAACTTTCGACGATGCTTTCAGCGGCCTTGCAAAGAAGTTGCAGGAACAGCTTATCGCCTACGGAAAATCGTACAAGGACGCTGTGCGCATAACAAACCGCGTTGTCATAGACTTGCAGACAACCGGCACTATCGGTCAGGATATCGTCGGCGAGTTGCAGGGCATAAAGGGCAGCTTGCAGGACAAATGGGGGTGGACGGCACACCCGGTCAATGTGGTTAATGAAATGATTGGCACCCATACCGAGTATCAGACCGCTATGGGCGAGATAAGCAACATCGAGCGCGAAACAAACCCTCTCGCCGGTTATTCGGCCACGGAACTGCGGCGGCTTATCGAGGACTTCGAGGGGCACGCCGGGCGCGGTGAGGGCGGAACCATAATCATAGGCATAGACGCGCCCAACCCGACAACAAAGCGAATCGCAGCCAATGAGGTGGCCGACTTCCTCGATGAAGCGCGTGCCCGGCTGTCGGTGCTTGAATCGCCCTCCGCCGATGTCGTGTCGGGCAACCCGGATTTCTCGCTCGATGATTTCACCCCTTATGAATCGGAGAAAGACCGAAAGGCGCGCGAGGCCGAGGAACGCCGCGCGGCAATAAAGGCGCGCAAGGAGTTCAAGCAACAGCTTAACGTTGCAAAAGGCGAATGGGAGGCCGGTGCCGCGCAGAATGTCAGCGACTACTCCGCAGGGCTGAAATCGTGGACGCAGTTTCTGCTCGACAAGCACAATCTCGAAGTGAAATATTTCGACGACCGCCTCCGTATTTTCGAGGCGAATAATCTTCAGGAGGACGAGGATTATCAGGAACTGCTGAAGAAGAAAGCGGAGCTTCAGGCGGAATGGCTGAAAAAGAACGCCTCGCTGTCGGTGGAGGAAAGCCGCCGCAAGCAGACCGCAGAGGAAGTTCAGGCGCAGATGGACGCGGCCACGCCCGGAAACGCCCTCTACGGTAACGAGGAAGCCTTGCAGCAACGGCTTTTCGAGATTAAGATGAAGTATCTCGCGGAGATGCGCGACGCATATACCCAAGACAGCGAAGAATATCATAATTATGTGGTGCAGATGGAACAGGCCGAGGACGCGGAGCGTCTGCGCCGTCAGAAGTTGTTGGCGCAGCGCGTGGCCGAGTGGCGCAAGCAATACGAGTATCAGGAGGCCGGGAAACGCCTCGGACTTGAAACGCAGTTGCTCGACGAGGCGTATGCGGCTGAACTTATCTCTTACGAGGATTATCTTCAGGCGCAGCGCGATCTGAAAAGGAAGTATGCCGACGAGTATATGCCCGAATCCGCAAAACCATCGCAGGGATCGGCGGCGCGGACGGCTCTTGCCAAGAAACGGGAGATGGATATTGTGGCATCGCTCGAAGCGCAGGGCATAATCACCCACGAGGAAGCGGAGGCGGCAAAAGACCGCATCAGCCGCGCATACGAGAAAAAGGCCATAGAGGGCGTGAGGCGGTTAGGCTCCACGCACACCAACCAGTTGCTCGATATTTACGAGGCGTGGAAGAATTTCTTCGACAGCACCGAGGAAGACGGCGGCAACTGGGCGACGCGCCTTGCCGCGCTCGCCTCGTCGGTGTTCGCCGTGATGACTGCCGGTATGCAGCAGTATTCGGAGTATGTAAGGGCGTGCGCAGACCTCGAAACCGCAAAGGTGGAAAAGAAGTATGACCGGGAGATAGAGCTTGCCGAGGGCAATTCCTACCGCGTCAAGAAAACGGAGAAGCAGAAAGAAAAGGAGCTTGCCAAAATCAAAAAGGAGGCGAACCGCAAGATGTTCGTGATGCAGGTGATTCAGGCGGTGGCGCAGACGGCCACAAACGCCCTGAACGCTTACGGCTCCGCCGCAGCTATCCCGGTTATCGGCTATATCCTCGCGCCCGTCGCGGCGGCTATGGCCGTCGCTGCCGGAGCCTTGCAGATCGCGACCATCAAGAAGCAGCAACAGGCATCGGAGGCGCAGGGCTATATGTCGGGCGGCTTCACCCCAGACGGCAGACCCGACGAGGTGGCCGGTGTGGTACACGCCGGGGAGTGGGTGGCGTCGCAGAAACTCGTGAAATCGCCGCAGACGAGGCCGCTCATCGAAGCCCTCGACTATGCGCAGCGCAACAACACTATCGGCGCGCTGACCGCCGCCGACGTGTCGCGCTCAATAACCGCCCCTATGGTGCTTGCCGCGCAGCCCCAGCCCTCGCCGGTGGTGAATGTCAACGTACCGCCGCAGCCGTCGGCACCTGCCGACGAAAGGCTGTGCGCAACCCTCGACCGCCTCGACGAAAGGCTTAACGAGCCTTTCGTTACCGTCAACACCGTTACGGGCGACCACGGCATACAGCGCGCACAGGAGGAATACGACCGCCTAATGCGAAACCGTCTGCCGAAATCAAGGAAACAGTAATCACCCAATCCGCTATAATGGAAATAAGAATAAACGGACACGATGCAGTCCTCAAAACAGGCACCTCTTTCGAGTATATAGCCGAAAACCGTATGTTCAGCGGTTCGGACGGCTACACGTTGAGCATCACATTTCCGCTGAAAGACTGCCCGGAGAATATCGCCATTTTCGGCAACATCAACCGTGCGGACGTTATCGCCCGTAAGGTCATTTTCGAGTGCGAAATACGCCACGGCAAGTTTTTCAAGTTCGGCTCTATGGCGGTTAACGAAATCAACGCCTCGGAGGTAAAATGCCAGTTCCTCGAAGGGCGAAGCGAGCGCAATTTCTCGCAGACATTCGACGATATTTATATCAACGAGCTTGACTTGGGTTCGTGGCCGTCGGGCAAGCCCGACCCGGCAAAGGCGTGGCAACCGCTCTATTATCCCGATGCCGTTGCCCTGCCGTGGGTAAACGACTATTCGGGCAATATTCAGAATCTCGCCGAGTACACCGTGGACGATGCCTCGCAGAACAGGGGGCACTACTCGTGGCACGCCGACACTTGGGGGCTGTCGTGGCAGCCTTACCTTATCTTCATCGTCAGGAAGATATGTGAGGCTGTCGGATATTCCGCTGACCTTACGCGGTGGGAGCAGTCGGAGGAACACCGCTGGCTCCTTGTGTGCAACTGCCTCCCTGCCGCGTGGTACACGCCGCAGTTCGCCCGTGCCCTGCCGCACTGGTCTGTCGCGGAGTTCTTCGAGAAACTGGAGCTTTTCTTGGGGGCGGAGTTCGAGATAAATCACCGCGCCAAGACGGTGGACTTCGCTTTCACACACGAAGTCATGGACGCTTCGGGTACGGTGGAACTGCGCGACGTGCTTTCCGAACACTCCACGGAGGTAGCCGTGGAGGACGCGCAGTGCGAGTATGCCGAGGCTAAGAATCTTGTTTACAAGGAGTGCGACCACGCCGTTTGGAAATACTACTCTTGCGACTGGTTCATCAAGGCGTGGAAAGACCGTGCCGTTGTCTATGAATCGCTGAACGAGCTTTTGGAGGCCAACAGCGTATGGCGCACTTGGGACGGCCAGCACCACCGCAACAGTCAGATCGACCGGCTGCTTTATGCCAAAGACGCGGACGCTTATTTTGTTATCCGCGCCGTCAGCCGCTCCGCATACTTCGACCGCGTGAGGCTCCGCTTCAACTACAAATGCGTGTTGCAGCCCGTGAATCTTTTCGGAGGCCGTATCGTAGACGAGAGCGTGGACGCAGACCAAATCGAAATCGAGTTTGTTCCGGCGCGTATCGACTACACGGAGGAAAAGTACGGGCGGTGCCTGTTCCTTTCTTTCTCCGGCTACGACGAGGACAACGGCACAGGGGAGGACGAAAGCAGCTATCCTTTTATGCAGACCTATTCGATACAGAGCATCGAGGCCGGGGAGAAAGAGAAGAAAGCCGAGTATTACGACCGTATCTATGTCGGCTTTTGGGACGGGGCGCAGAACACTCGCGGCAAGCTCCCTTATCCGCAAGTGGAGGATATAGAAATAATGGAAGACTGGAGCAACTTTCAGTATCTCCATTTCAATATGCGCCTCAATAACCGCCAACTCAACAGCCGCCGGATTGTGCATCACATTGACACAGCAAAGAAAACTACCTTTAAGTTCATTGCCGACGCTATCCCGAATGTCAGGAGCGTGTTCGTCATACACGGCAAGAAATACATCTGCGAAAAAATAACCGCGACCTTCTCCGAACAGGGAATGTCGCAGTTACTCAAAGGCGTTTTCTATCCTATTACCGAGTAAGGAATTACGCTGCTTCTGCATTTTTTCGAGGCCGACCGCGCCGTTTTGCCGTGGCAATTTCCGGCTTACGCCAATCCTTGCCGTAAAGTACCCAGTCAAGTACTTTTCGGTTGGCTTCATCTACCTTGCTCATATCATATTCGATGTAGATGTCGGTTACTGTGTTGCCTCCATGACCGAGTGCTGCCGCTATTGTATCTTTGGGAATATCGAGGCTTGCGGCTATCGTAGCCCACGAATGGCGCGCCCAATAGGTTGTCAGTTCGTGAAGTCCGAGTTTTTCTTTCACGGCTTTCAGTCCTTTGCACAGATTGTTGTAGAAGTGGCGGTAATTGACGCAGCAGTCGAGATAATTTAGCAGATGTTTCTCTCCGCTGTATTTCTCAATTAAAGCAAGTGCCTCCGGCTCTACCTTAATCGAATAAGGGCGGTGTGTCTTGGCGCGAATGTAGTTGACGCGACCAGACACCATTTCTTCGAGGTTGCAGAGATCTACCACGTTTATGCCTATCAACATAAACGTAAGCGCGAAGAAATCGCGGTATTTTTCCTCCCAGTCCTCCAATCCTTGCGCAGAGAATATGGTGCGGAGTGTTGTTATATCGAAGTTGCGCTTGCGTGTTGCCTCGCTCTTTATCTTGAAGCGGCGAAAGGCATAGGTGTTTGTTACCTCGTTGTCGATGGCGTAATTGACTACGGTACGAATGTTGCGCATATGTATCGCTATTGAGTTGACCTTGCAGGTCTTGGCCAAAAAGTCCTCGAACTTTTCGAGCCACGCAATTTTGATGTCCTCGAACTTCACTCTTGCGAGTTCTGCTTCTCCGAGCCATGCCACGAGGCGGCTGCGTGTCGCCTCATAGATTGCTTTTGTGCGACCTTGTTTGCGCCCTGTGAAGCGGTCGAACCATTTTATAAATGTGTTCGGATCTTCTTCCGGCTTTTCAACCTTTTCTTCTTTGGGTGCTATCTTGGCAAGAATGTAATCCTTTACATCTTTTGCCCTCATTCCGCTGATTAGCTCATCATCGAGTAATGAAATAAGCACCTTTTCCACCTCGACCTTGCGGCCTCCGATAAATGCGTTTAGCTGAAGCTGATTGGGGTGGTCTATTACTTTTTCCGTTACCGAATCCCACTGGTGTGGTAAAACGTAAACGTTCAGTGAGATTAACGAGGTCTGCCTGTCGTGGCAGATTGAGATTTTGAGCGGTGCAGCCTTTCCTTCTTTGGCTGCTCGCCTGTCGAGAATAATTTTTACGGTTGTCATAACATTAAACTCAACTTCCGAACTGCCTTGACAGCCTTTCAAGCCCCCAAAAATTTGCGTGCATGTTGCGTGCGCTTTGCGTGCAAGGCCATAATTTGCGTGCATGTTGCGTGCAGACCTCGGCATTTTTCGGCTTTATTCGGCTATTTTCGGCAATTTTTCCGTTTTTTTTAATGCCGTTTCCGAGGGAGAAAAAGAAAGAAACACGTTGAATCAACGTTTTAATTCGTTGTCTTTCAACGTGTTCCTTGCGGAGTGAGGGGGATTCGAACCCCCGAGCCGCTTTTGGCGACTACACGCTTTCCAGGCGTGCCTCTTCAGCCACTCGAGCACCACTCCATGGCTGCGGCGGAGTCTTTACCACTCGCGTTATCGCTCACAAAGTTACTAACTTTTTTTGAATTATCGGGGAATGATTGCTAAATTTGTATTCTCATATCACCGTGTTTTTTATCAATTATTTGAATTATAATCATATATGATTACTCAGGAACAATTAAAAGAGACTTTTGAGCGCAAGCTGGCGCTGAGGAGGTATCTTTGACATCGACAGCAAGTTAATACAGGTAGAAGAAGAAGAGCTCCGCACCCACGTCCCCGATTTTTGGGAGCACCCCAAGGAAGCCCAGCTCCAGATGAAAAAGATCAAGGATCTCCAGCAGTGGATCGACGGCTACAAAGACGTTGAGTCGGCAGTCGACGAACTTTCTGTCGCATGGGACTTTATCAAGGAAGGTCTCGTCGAGGAGGACGAGCTCGACCGCCTCTATGCCGACGCCATCGCCAAGATCGAGAACCTCGAGCTGCGCAACATGCTTCGTCGCGAAGAAGACAAACTCGGCGTAGTCCTCAAGATCAACTCCGGTGCCGGAGGCACCGAGAGCCAGGACTGGGCCTCGATGCTCATGCGCATGTATCTCCGCTGGTGCGAGAAAAAAGGCTACAAAACGTCAATCGCCAACCTTCTCGACGGCGACGAGGCCGGCATCAAGTCATGCACAATCAACGTCGAAGGCGACTTCGCCTATGGCTATCTCAAGAGCGAGAACGGCGTCCATCGCCTTGTGCGCGTGTCGCCTTACAACGCTCAGGGCAAGCGCATGACTTCTTTTGCGTCCGTCTTCGTCACCCCCCTTGTCGACGACACTATCGAAGTAAAGGTCGAACCGGCTCTCCTCTCCTGGGACACATTCCGAAGCGGCGGCGCCGGCGGTCAGAACGTCAACAAGGTCGAGTCGGGTGTCCGTCTGCGCTACCAGTTCACCGACCCATATACCGGCGAGAAAGAAGAGATCCTCATCGAGAACACCGAGACCCGCGACCAGCCCAAGAACAAGGAGAACGCTCTCCGTCAGCTCAGGTCCATTCTCTACGACAAAGAGCTGCAGCACCGCCTTCAGGAGCAGGCCAAGGTCGAAGCCGGAAAGATGAAGATAGAGTGGGGCTCACAGATCCGCAGCTACGTCTTCGACGACCGTCGCGTAAAGGATCACCGCACCAACTATCAGACTTCCGACGTCAACGCCGTGATGGACGGTGAGCTCGACGGCTTCATCAAGGCCTATCTTATGGAATTTGCCGCCTCCGAGGCGCAGGAATAATCGTTTGATGGCAAATTTTCAGGTCAACATTCTCGGCTGCGGCTCTGCCACGCCTTCTGTCCGCCATATGCCGGCGTGTCAGGTCATCGACTTCCGCGATCGATTGTTCATGATCGATTGCGGCGAGGGCGCGCAGCTCCAGATGATGCGTCAGCGGCTCAAGTTTTCGCGCCTCTCCCATATCTTCATATCCCATCTCCACGGCGACCACTTCCTCGGCTTGCCCGGTCTGTTGTCCACTCTTGCCCTTCACGAAAAAGGCGGCACCCTCACCATCCACACCTTCGATGAGGGCGCCCGCATCCTGCGACAGATCATGGCCGTTTTCTGCCGCGAGACATCGTTTGAGATCAACTACAACATAATCACGCCTTCCCGTGCCGTCATTTTTGAAGATCATGCCATTACGGTCGAGACCTTTCCGCTCTACCACCGTGTGCCCTGTGCCGGCTTTAAGTTCACCGAGAAGCCCAAGCCCCGTCATCTGCGCGGCGACATGATCCGTTTCTACAATATCCCCGTCAGCCGCCTTGAGGATATCCGGCATGGCGCCGACTACATCACTCCCGACGGCACTGTCATCGCCAACGACCGTCTCACCACCCCTGCCGATCGCTCGGCCAGCTACGCCTATTGCTCCGACACTGTCTACAATCCGGCCGTGGCCGACGATGTCCGCGGTGTCGACGTCCTCTACCACGAGTCCACCTATGCCGACGACTTTGCCGCAAAGGCCGCTCCGCGCGGTCACTCCACGGCGCGAGAGGCCGGACGCATAGCCGCTGCCGCAGGGGTAGGGCGTCTCGTCCTCGGCCATTATTCCAAGGCCTACGACAGCGAGGAGCCTTTTCTCCGCGAGGCCTCCGAAGAGTTTCCCGATGTCATTGCCGCCCGCGAAGGCATGAAAATTGATCTGCTATGACCGATTCCTCTTCTCCCATAACTCTTGCCGACGACGAGCGCTACATGCGTCTTGCGCTTGCCGAGGCCCGGCAGGCCGCCGAGCTCGGCGAGATCCCTGTCGGAGCCGTCATCGTCACCGCTTCCGGTCGTATTGTCGGCCGTGGCCATAATCTGACCGAGGCGCTTTCCGACGTTACGGCCCACGCCGAGATGCAGGCAGTCACGGCCGCCGCTCAGACCCTCGGCGGAAAATATCTGACCGGCTGCACCCTCTACGTCACTCTTGAGCCTTGCATCATGTGTGCCGGAGCGATAGGCTGGAGTCAGCTCTCGCGCATTGTCATCGGCGCAGATGATCCTCGTCGCGGTTACTCGTCGCTGACCGTCCGATCGCCGTTTCATCCCCGCGCCACAGTCACCCGCGGCGTCTGTGCGGCCGAATGCCTCGCCCTCGTTCAAAACTTTTTCCGCGACCGTCGTTCCGAAAAATAATTACAGATCTTTCCACTATGCACTATTTCATAATAGCAGGCGAAGCATCCGGCGATCTCCATGGCGCCGCTCTGATCGAAGCTCTGCGCGAGGCCGACAGCGACGCCCGCTTTTCGTTTCTCGGCGGCGACAGGATGGCAGTCGCAGCCGCATCCGGTCCGATCATTCACAACCGCGACATGGCCTTTATGGGCTTCAGCGAGGTGCTGCGCCATCTCCCCAAGATCTTTTCCAATCTTTCTGTGACCCGTCGCGCGCTTCTTGACCGCCGTCCCGACTGTCTCATTCTCATCGACTATCCGTCGTTCAACCTTAAGGTCGCAAAGACAGCTTCGGCCGCCGGCATACCTGTTTTTTACTATATCTCTCCCAAAATATGGGCGTGGAAAGAGTGGCGCATCAGGGCTATCCGCCGCTATGTCAGCCGCATGTTCTCCATCCTTCCCTTCGAGCGTCAGTTCTATGCCCGTCATGATTTCCCGGTCGACTATGTCGGCAATCCTTCGGTTGAGGAGATCGACTCTCTGCGTTCCTCGCTTATGTCCCGTGACCGTTTTCTGGCCGAACATAAGCTCCGCGACCGCCCGATAATCGCTCTCCTTCCCGGCAGCCGCATGGGAGAGATCCGCTGCAATCTTCCCGTTATGGCCGAGGCCGTCCGCCGTTTCCCTCAGTATCGTCCCGTCATAGCCGGCGCTCCGGCCATCCCCGACGATGCGTATAGCACCGTTTGTGACTATCCTGTGTTGCGCGACTCTACTCTCGACCTTCTTGCCAACAGCCGCGCAGCCCTCGTCACATCCGGCACAGCTACTCTTGAAACCGCTCTTATCGGCACTCCTCAGGTTGTCGTCTACCGGTCCAACGGCTCTAAGATCGCTTACAATATTATGCGTCTCCTGATCAAAGTCGACTACATCTCCCTTCCCAATCTCATCGCCGGACGTCAGATCATTCCCGAACTGATACTTCACAATTGTACGCCTGACACGATCTCCGCCGACCTCGCGCCACTGCTCACCGACACTCCCGTACGCGCCGCTCAGCTAAGCGGCTACGCCGACATGCGCCGCGAACTCGGATCGTCGACCGCAGCCGTTACCACCGCCCGACTCATCGTCGACGCACTCAAAAAATAAATCTCCGCATCCGCTCTGCCATCCTATACTAATTTATGCTATTTTAATTAATAGCCAAAATATTAAGAGCCGGTTTGACACATATGGTCTAACCGGCTCTTCGAGAATTATTATCGGATGTTATTTCACTGCCACTTTCATCGTCTTCTTGCCGGCTTTTATAAAATATATACCTGCGTTTTCGGGCAGTTTGACATTATCCTTGCCCGACGCGACGACTATGCCGCCAAGGTTATATACAGTAATACTCATGCCTGAGGCTTTCGCTGTATTGCCGTCGATTGTGATAGCTTCATCGCCGTCGCTGACTATGTTTTCGATACCGGTAGTAGTGATTCTGAAGCTGTCATAGCTATAGCGGTCGGTTAAGCAGTCTGATGTACCGTCGTCGTATATCGTGTATGTCTTGTGTTCTTCGAGCATACCGTTATTCTCATTATATGTATAGACATTTTTCTGGTGAGAGTTCCATACCTCCGGGCCTTCATTTTCGCGGCAGGTTGTTTCTTTGACTATTGTTTCGTCAAGTGTTATGCGGTACGCGTTGTCGCGTTCGATGGTTTGAACCGTTGTCTTTTGTTTAGTTTCATTCGACCATCGGTCTGCTTCTTGTTCAGTACGGCTGATTTTGGCTTGGTTTCCGTTGATTTCGACTTTTGTGATATCGCTTCGGCTGATTTCCCAGTCATTCTTTTCAGCGTTCCATTCATGAATTATTTCATTCGTTCCCTGTATTTCACCGCCAAAGTTGTAATACTCATCTGCAAGCACTACAACATATTCATCATCATATAAACTGATTGGGTTGAGACTATAAGCTGAAATAGTATAAAAATCATATCTGTAATGTGAAATTACTGTCTTGTTTTCGCCTATCCAGCAATTGTTTTCTTGATCCCAGCGATAATCGGCAGACATTCTGAAGCTTATACCGTTCTCATCTTCAGTTTCTTTCGACTCATATTTTCTTTCATTGATTGCGTAACTTTCATCATCCGACAGTGAGCGTGTGATCATCACTGTAATGCCGTCTTCTGTAACATATGATTCCTCGATGGCGTTGGCGTATGTTTTAATCCATGTGCCGTTGTCATAATTGTAATAAGTCCGGACATTATTCTTTACTGTTGTGCGGTTTGCTTCGTCTACTTTGCCGCTGCCATTTTCGGCGTAGTACCAGTCTGTGCGCTCGATTGTGCCGTCGGCGAGTGTTTTTTGTTCCAGTTTTTCCGATTGATAGAGTTTGCTGATGTCTTTAGGGTTAAGCACTTCGTATGTCGAAAGTACAAAGTCGTCATTGTCTCCGTAGGCGAAAAGTTTCTCCGATATCTTGAATTCTTTGCCGTTGTTGAAGCGCGAAGTTGTGATATATTCGGTGATTGATTCGGGTTTGCCGTTGGTGCCTGTCTTGTAGACTTCTCGGAATTTTGCACCGTCTTCTTCATAGTTAAGCGTATATTCGTCAAGTGATTCCCACTCATCTTCGCCGGCACCCTTAATACTGAATTCATACTCGTCATAGAGCTCGTTGGTCACCTGTCTGATAATTTTTTGCAACTCGCCTGTGGCCGAGTAGTATTCATAAAGATAGTAATCCGGACCGACGCTTTGTGATATTTCTTTGACATAGTAGTACGATTTGTCGTCGTTGATAACTGCAGGATAGAGCTCCCATTCTGAACGTCCGTAATCGCTTTCAATAAGTTCCGCTTTAACGATTTCTATAAGCGTATGACCATAGCTGTTGGTCGTAATCTCGCATAATCCGTTATCCAAAACGTGATTCTTTACTGACAGTTCATAGACCTTTGTCCAATTTCCGTCAGTGTAATTGTACTGCGTGAGCGTACGGTTGAAGTCCTTGGTGTAGTCGATGTTATCTTCTGCCATATCAGGAGAGTAAACTATCTTTTGATATGGTATGAATTTATCGTCTTTATAATTGTATTCGATCTCCACGCTGTCGCCTGACGCATCTCTGTAACACTCGTGGATCATAGACCGTTCTTCATCGACATTCCCGTTTTCGTCATAGATTTTGGTGTATTCTCCTTGTTTGTCGCCAAAAAAAGTTATAGACTCATTGATGAGCCGCTCCGTCTGATTTTCAGCGTTGATCTCATAATGTCTCGCTGTTAGTCTGTCTTTGCCGATTTCACTCTCCATACGGCTATAACCTTTGTTATAGAAATATGTCGCATAATATTCTTTGGCCGGCTCAATCCATGTGTAACGGGCTTCATTGTTTATATTGCCTTCTTCATCATAGCGTACTTCTCTTGTGATTGCGGCCCCGAGGATATCGACACTTGGAGTATTGGCCGTTTGTCCCTGACGGTATTCAAACTCATAAGAGATTTCTTTGAAGGGTTTTTCTTCTGAGCCGGTGTTATATATTGTCAGACCGGTGACATAATCGTTTTCGATTATGCGCTCTTCAATACTGTTGACACGCCAGCCATCCCGTCCGTTTTCCTGACTTTCAATCTTACGCGAAAGCCAGCGGCCTTTTCCGTCGGTTGTATATGTGTAACGCACACTACGGTCTGACTCCTTCATCATCGTACGATAACCGTGATCATCATATTCTATCGTTACGAGGTTGTCTCTCGTTTCTTCTGAGTTTGTGTTTGTATATATGCGGTCATAGCTTGTTACAAGCATTGTGTCGACAGTTTTGGTAACGGCATCAGACGCGTCGAGAGCTGTACCTGAGATGCGGGCGGTCGGAACGCTCTTGTGTTGTCCTGTCTCGCCGGCGGTTTTCCCTTTAGTGAGGTTCTGAAGCCCTGTGTTCATCGACTTCAGATTGTCAAGTCTTAATTCAGCGCCTGGCATCAGATATGCGGGAGCTTTTTGGTTCGCACGGGCTGCGACGAAGAGGGTGCCCGTCAGTGTAAAACTTAGAAATAAGTAAAATAATTTCATAGTGCGATTTTTTGAATGGTTCATTATGATGCACAAATATAACTATTTATTTGCTATTTTGTTGTTTTTTTAACATTTGTTTTTGTGCCGTTTTCTCGTTTTATGTTCCGCCCGTGTCGTTTCAGCGACTCCGCTATTATCCATTGCAGCTGGCCGTTGACCGAGCGGAACTCATGCGCCGCCCATTTTTCGACCGCCTCCATTGTTTCCGGATCGAGACGCAGCAGAAACCCCTTGCTTTGTTGCGTGGCCATTGATAGGTTTCCGGATTTTACTGATACAGAGATCCGGTGTTGAGCACAGGCTGTGCAGGTTCGTCAGCGCAGAGCACCACAAGCAGATTGCTCACCATCGTAGCCTTGCGTTCATCGTCGAGCGCCACTATCTGTTCTTCGTCGAGCTGATCGAGAGCCATTTTAACCATCGACACCGCGCCTTCTACGATCTTCTCCCTCGCCGAAATTATAGCCGATGCCTGCTGGCGGCGCAGCATCACCGCCGCGATTTCAGGCGCATATGCAAGATAGTTCAGACGGGCCTCGACAACCTCTATGCCGGCCATTGCCAGACGCTCGTTCAGTTTCTCCTCGAGCTGTTCGTTGATCTCGCTGGCGTCGCTCCTGAGCGTTATCTCCTTGTGTTCGCCGTTTTCCTCATCATAGGCATAGCGGCCCGTCACTTCGCGCAGGGCGGCGTCGCTCTGTATCCCGACAAACGCGTTAAGCGCCTTGGCTATCGAATTGGTCAGAGTCGCCGACGCTGCGGCTTTCTCGTCCGTGCTTACTGCGATTGCCGGCACCTGGTCAGCATCCACGTCAAACACTGCGCGGTAGGTGTCCTTAACCTTCCACACCAGCACCATGCCTATCATCACCGGATTGCCCACCTTGTCGTTGACCTTGATCGGAGCGATATCCATGTTGCGTATGCGCAGCGAGATTTTTTTCTTGGTCATGAACGGATTGACCCAGAAGAAACCCGTCTCGCGGTATGTTCCCTGATATTGGCCGAAGAATATCATCACGCGCGCCTGGTTAGGCTGCAGCACGAAGAATCCGCACGCTGTGATAATCATCGTAATCAGCCCGATGCCGCTCATCACCCCTGCGAGCCAGTAGTATTCGAAGGGCAGAAACACAAACAGCGCCGCTATTATTGCCGGTATTAAAAGCAGCTCCACGGCGAGCATTGCAAAACCGTTGTAAACCTTTCCCTGATAGGGGACTTCCTTGTCAATTTGAGCTTTCATAAGTGATATTGTTTTGATATTATTTCGATACAAAAATATATAAACAATTTCACATCTCCAAAAAAAAAAATCATCATCCACCCGCGCCTCTGCGTGAAAACAATTTCTGCACTTCGCGCGACATCCCCTAATCGCTTCTCTGACTGACATTCTCCCTTGCGATCTTCGCGCCTCTGCGCGAGATACCATAAGCCTGGCGTCGAAGCCGCGCAACATCCCTTAATCGTCTCTTCAGCCAGATTTCCCCTTTGCGCTCCCCGCGCCTCTGCGCGACATCATCTCCCGGCGAAAAAAGCGTCGGAGACGCTCAATATGTTAATTCCCATAATTAGCGCTGAAAGCGTGGTTTATGGGGTGACAGGCGTCACCCTCAAATATGCGCATCGGAGCCGCGCGACATTCCATAATCGCCTCTCTGACTGACATTCTCCCTTGCGATCTTCGCGCCTCGGCGTGAGATATTTCCGGCTCTCCGCGCGATGTTACGCCAAGTGCGTCGGAGACGCTCAATATGTTAATTCCCATAATTAGCGCTGAAAGCGCGGTTTATGGTGTTTCAGGCGTCACTCTGAAAAAGGCGCGTCGGCGACGCGCGACACCCCCTAATCGCTTCTCCCCTCCCTGCTATTCCAGCGGCTTCCGCATTTTGTTCATCTGGCGTCGGTAGAAAACTGTGTCGGGCAGTTTGCTACGGTCAAGCGCGTATTCAAAATATCCCACTATCTCACTATTGCCGGGATTGGTATAATCATACGCTACAAAAATCGAATCTCCTTCAACTATTTTAGAAAGTCCACCATACCCGGCTCTTCCGCGAAAAATCGAATCACCTACATAAAATTCATATAATTTACCGGGATTACGGTCTAATTTAATTTTATAAATAACACCAACCGTATACGCCGTATGGTTGTTCAGACTCTTTGTACGCATTATTTCATAAGGTATCATTAAAGAAAACATGATAATGAAGCCGGCGGCACAGATATGATCCTCATCATACACCTTCTTTTTCAGATACTTTAATCCAATCATAAATATCTTAGCGAAACTTTTCATAACGAGCTGTTTGGGGGGATTGTTGACCTGGCAAAAGATTTAGACGCTTGAATATTACGAACTTCCTATGTTTAACTTTTTCAACTGATAAATATTGTTACCTATTTGGTACCCAGTCAATCCACAGCATATAATGTGTAATTCCCATTTCTGAAATCGAATAGACTGGATTTGTATATAGCAAGGTCGAGCCTTTTATGTGTACCTTTCTCCTGTCCGAAAACTACAATGATTGAATCTGTATGAGAATCATAGAGCGAATCACAACTATAGAGATCTTCAATTTTGCAAGATTTAATATCATCATTTAGTAATGTATTATAATCCACAACAATACCACCTTCTACTGCGATGCCATCATCATAAATGATGAGATCAGGTATTGCTGAATAAGTTGAGAGCGTATGTCGATTAATTAATTCTATACAGATAAATTTTCTACATTGCTCTTTTAAAACCACTCTGAAATTAGAGTTTTCATATATGTATTCTTTTTCTCCTACTATACATGATGCAAAAAGGAATAGCAATGCAATTATTGGTTTTAAACGACGATACATCTCGATGTCTTTTACATTAATTAATAGATTGATTGAGGCTTTTTCATTACCGAGTAGTATGTACTCCTATCGAACGCCCTCTAAGATTAAATTCTGGCAAAGAGATATTTGAGGCAGAATGATTTGTTGGGTAAACATATTTTAATACGTTGTTTGTGGAATTTGGGGACAAATTAACTGCATCATTTTGATTGCCACCCAATATAATAAGACGACCATCTTTATTCCGACCGACAACAAAACCTACATGGCTGTAATTCATTATCGCTATAGAGCCGAACTGCGGAATGGAATAAGATTGCCCCCATGTTTTGAATGTATAAACAGCCGCATGATTACTCCCTTCTATGCCTGAGTTTTCTAAACAAAAGTTGACAAAAGCAGCACACCAAGCTGTTTTATCGGTCTGTGACGCAAGAGTGCCTTTTAATTGAGTATAATCAAAATATTTTAGAATTTCTGGATTATCGCCTGTTTCTGAAATATCTTTATTCATTTCTTCTACTGCAACATCAATCCATGGAGTATTATTCTCATATGTCATTTTTCCGTTTGAATTATAAAATTCAGTCATAAGCCCGCTCTCACTATTTCCACGGACATTAATATCCATCCAGATTTTATCTCTTTTATAGGATGTTCCGCGATAAATTTCATTTTCAGACAGGACCGAAGTATAATTTTTCTCATTAACATCCTCTCTCCAATTTATATCTCCTTCTTCATTTTCGACCCAATCCTTCCCGTCTTCATCCACTCTGTTAATCGGATCGCCGCCGCAGTAGGAATATGGGGATATGGGATAGAATTTCCAGGCAAGCGGGTCGGGGGTCGACCAGTTGCCGTAGGGGGTGAGGATGCGGGCGCCGAAGTCGTAGGCGTTGCGGCCGCCGGAGTGCTCGCGTTCCTTGCCGCCGAAGAGGTAGCGCTGACCGCTCGGCTCTACCGTCGGCTCGCCGTAGGGATAATAGGTCGTCTCCTGGACTACATTGCCTCGGTTGTCGGCCACGACGGCATTGTTGCCCTGCCAGTCGGTAAGATAGTACATCGTGCCGCCCTGAGGATCGAAGTAGCCCCCGGCGAATGCCGAGTATTCGAGCTTGCCGTCGCGGGACACATGCGGCCCGACAGACTCTTTGAGACGGTAATAGGAGTATTCTTCCTTTATGATAGTCAGCATAATAGATGACTTAATATAATTATTTTAGCACACTCGCAGCTTGTTAATATCAATTATTCATATTGTACGACCTCTATCTTCTTGTTGAAATCAAGACCTGTCAGGCCATTGGCTTTGGCTATTTCTACAAAGCGTTCGCTTACAAAGGTACCGGAAAAATTAAATTTAAAAAAATCAAGATCAATTGGGAATGTACCGTTCACTGCGATCCGGTCAACGCCTAAAATGTGCGTATAACCATATATATAATAATCGTCAATGGATTTGAAAATAGGAACTTCCGTATCAATCTTTCTATATTGTGTTGAGCCTATTTCATCACCGATTGACTCCTTTTCATACTCGGAAAAACTGCATTTATCCCATATAATATAATCAAACTGTTTAAGCCGAAACGTTCCGACAAAATAATAAAGCGTTGGCTTCCCTTTTATATAGATTCTTACAGGGTACACCCTATGATCTCCAATATTTAGCTCCTTTAAGCAGCCAAATGCTTTTTTACTTATAAACGGGACAAGAGTATAAATACAGTTAATAAAATCAATTGTCTTGGCTTTTCGTGATAGTTTGAACTCCCCGATCGTAGGTTTGAAATCAGGGTATGTCAGACCTTTATATATCCAACGTGCAACCTTAAACAGATTACTCTTATCATACGGATAGCCCTCTTTTAAATAATTGATGTTATATGGACTGATCTTGCCAACGATTTTATCATTGGTAGTTGTATCGGCGCGATAGAATATTTTTTTCTTTTTAAACCTCATAATGTGTTAAATCAAGAATTATTGATTACGTGACGGTTATTTATGCAATTATACTGATCAGATATATTGTACAATCTCTATTTTCTGTTTAAAATCAAGACCTATCAGACCATTTGCCTTGGCTGTCTCGACAAATCGTTCACTTACCAGTTTGTTAACAAAGGCGTTATAGAATTTGACATAATCAAGCTCGATTGGAAATTTTTCGTTTACAGCAATCGATTCTACCTCCGGCCAATGCGTGGCGCTAAAAGCGTCGAAATCATCGACAGATCTGAATACTGGTACTTCGGTGTCGAGCCGTTTGTCGTAGATGCTGTCAAGGTCGGCACTTTTGAATGCAAGTTCGGTATCATAAAACCGGCATTTATCCCAAATTATATAATCAGCTTGTTTATAAGGTAGTACCCCGGCAAAAAAATATAATATAGGCTTCAGCCTATGATAGACTCGGACTGGATAAATCCTATGAGTTCCGAAGTTTAACGGTCTAAGACAGTCAACTGCTTTCTTACTGAGGAGCGGTTTGTCAAACATTGAGGTGCTTAGAAAATCCGTGGGCTTGGCTGATTTCATAAGTTCTATACCCCCGAGCAGTGGTTTAGTACGCGGAAAGATGAAGCCTGACCCTATCAGTCTTTGTACATGATATATCCCACGGGGAGTGTCGACATAGCTGTTCATTCCCTTTAGAAATTCGCGGCACTGCGGAAACACCCAACCTGTATCCTTATCAATTGTATGCTTTGGACAGTAAAATGTTTTTGATCTCTTTATTTTCATAATGTTCAGCTTTTTATGCGAAAAGATTATATTTCCGGATGCTCGTGCGGTAAAAAATCACGCTTTCCTTTGTTCTCGGGTTCGTTCAACATCTTTCTCAATTGATCCAAAATTGGCGGCACAGTCTGAAATTCCAGATCATTAATTTTGACATCAGGATTATCTATTATTTTTTGTCTGATTTCTTCAACGATGCGGTTAAAATCCTCTAATGGGATTTTGTAAGGGCTATCGGCATCTTTATTCACATTATCTAATTCTTTAGATGCTTTCTCTAATTTATCAGCGACCCTTTCGGTATATTTGCCATGCTTAGCATGTCTGCCAGTACCCGTCGTTTTTGAAAATTTTTCCACAGGGATCTTATTGCCTTTCCCGTCAAGTTTAAAGCCTTGCCGGATAGCATCCTGCAATAGTTGATTCTTACCACTTAATGAACGAGGAATAATATGATGATTTTCAATTGGATTTGGCCCCTTAGGAGCAACACGTGGAATGACAGGTTTTGATGCGGATAGCAGAAGTGGATTGTTCATACCTAACAGCGGAGGAGGTAAAACAAATACTTGTTTTCCGTCGGGATCTATATTGTTAATCGGGTCTCCGCCGCAGTAGGAATATGGGGAGATGGGATAGAATTTTTCGGCGAGCGGGTCGGGGGTCGACCAGCTGCCGTAGGGGGTGAGGATGCGGGCGCCGAAGTCGTAGGCGTTGCGGCCGCCGGCATGCTCGCGTTCCTTGCCGCCGAAGAGGTAGCGCTGCCCGCTCGGCTCTACCGTCGGCTCGCCGTAGGGATAACAGGTCGTTTCCTGCACTACATTACCCCTATTGTCAGCCACGACGGCATTGTTGCCCTGCCAGTCGGTAAGATAGTACATCGTGCCGCCCTGAGGATCGAAGTAGCCCCCGGCGAATGCCGAGTATTCGAGTTTGCCGTCGCGGAACACATGCGGACCGACATACGACCGCCGCGACTGCAGCTTATACTCGCTGTCGGGATATACGGTCTCGGGCGTCGTGAGCATGGCTTCGGGAACCTGCGAGTACTCCACCGAGAGCTTGCCGCCGAGTCCGTCATAGGTGATATGCTGCCGCTGCCCGCCCGTCAGGTAGACGTCGGCAGGCTGATTGAGACGGTTGTATTTTATCTGAAGAATGCCGCGCGAGGGATCGGCCGTGAGGTTGCCGTTGGTGTCGTATGTAAAGCCTGTGACCGTGCCCGAGGCGCTCACGCCCGTGCGCCCCTCATAATCGGCGCCCTCGCTGTCGGCCTCCATTTTGGTGAGCCGGTTGTAGGTGTAGGTCATCGTCAGGTCGCTCTGAACTCCGTAGACGTTCTTACCGCCTACGATGTCGACGATGCCGCGCCGCATCATCGTTTTGATATTGGCGTTGCGGTCGTAGGTGTATTCGGTCGAGAAGTCGGGCGCATCCTTAAGGCTTATGGGTCCCGAGCTTCCTGATGTCGAGGCCGACAGCCGGCCGTGGCTGTCGTAGCTGTAAGCGGTGTGGCGGCCGTCGCGTGTGCGCCCCGATATCTTGCCGTCGTAGCGCGCCGTGCTGCCGCTGCCGCTTTCGGCGTAGTGGAGCTTCTCGTTGAAAATGGTCGCCGTGTAGGTCGGTGTCAGCGATGAGGCGCGCTGCGCGCCGCCCGTCTCGCCGAGCTGTATCACCGGCGGCAGTCCTGACCGCACGACCGTAGCCGACGACGAGGTGAGCCATCCGTTGGCGTTATAGCCGAATGTCCGCGTGATACGCCCTGAAAGCAGTGTTTCGGATATGCGGCCGGCATCGTCGTAGGTGTACTCAAAGCGCGCCGTGTCGGCTCCCTGTCTCACCGTGACATCACGGAGATGGCCCGACGAGTAATAGCGCCGGGTGATGCGCTGCTCGGGCGCCGACAGGCCGTATTCGGTCACAAAACGTTCCTCGACGGGCTTGCCCTCGTAGTCGTAGCGCGTGAAACGGCAGTTTTCGGGGAAATCGATATATGATCCGCGGGCCACGCGCACCTCGCGGCCGAGGTTATCGTAGTGGGTGACGGTCAGCCGCTTTTCGGCGAGAACGGCCGTCAGCAGCCCTTTTGCATCTGTCCGCGGCGTCGGGAAGCCTGCCGGGGGTGTGTATGACGCCCATCCGCTCTCGACGGAAGACACAGACGCGTAGTCGTCATAATAACGGGCTTCGGCGAGTTCGGTGAGGTTGAAATTCGTCGGCGCGCCGATAATGATGTAACCTCCGGTGGCATCGGTGACCGGCCGCGATGACGGCGCTGCCGTCATATACAGCGTCTGCATGTTCCCGACAGTCTGCTCTGTCGCTGAAGCCAGAGACTGAACCACTTCGCGGCCCAGTCGGTCATAGAAATGGAACAGCCAGCGGCCTTGAGCGCGCAGATTGCCGTCCTGCTCAGCGAAAAGGCGCCCGCCGATGTCGTAGCGGCAGAGCGTCGGCTCTCCGCCGGGCAGCGACTTTGACACGCATCTGCCGCGGGCGTCATACTCATAGCTGAACGTCGCTTTAACAGGAACAGTACGCGAGGTCTGAAGCGGCTGTATCACGTTTGTCAGATCGCCGAAGTCGTTGTAGACATAGCGTGTGTCGTTCCAGTCGCCGGCGCAGCCTTCGCGTGTCATGACCGTCAGACCCCGGCGGTCGGTGAAGGTCATCGTCACGTGGCCTTCCTCGTCGGTGATCTCCTCGACGGTCAGAGTGCCGGCCGGATAGTTTGTCGCGCCACGGACCTGAGTGGCGCTGTAGGGCTTATAGTTGTAGCAAGAATAATTGCCCGATACGGTGTTGACGAGACGCCGCACGGTCACCCGGCGGTCGGCGTCGTGCCATTCCTTGCCGGCTTTACGCGATCCGGCGGTGACGGCAAGGGGCGACGCTTCGTAGTAGGTGGTCGAATATGCGTATGATGTGCCGTAAAGACTGCGGGCGGCAGTCGAGATCTCAGACGCCGAAGGGTGTCTGCCGTTGACATGGACGGGCGACCACGAGCGGTAAGGCCTGTCCATGGCGTCGTACTGCGTCAGAGCGGCATAATAGCCGCCGTCCTTTATGGTCAGGGGCGGTGTAAAGCGCGCGGCTGAGATACCGCCTCCGAAATCTGACACGAAAGCCTCATTCGGGTTCGGAGCGACGGTCAGTCGCGACGACTCGCGGCCGAGGCCGTCGTAATTGATTATTTCGCGTATGGACGCCGAGGTACCCGTCGCCGACTTGAACACGCCCGATGTCATATAGTTATGGCCGTCATCCTGCACGTGATAGCTGTAGCCCTCGACCGGACCGTGGCCGTCGATCGCCGTCCTGATCAGGCGCCCGGCCGAGTCGTAGCCGTAGGTCGTCGTCAGCCCGTCGGGGCGACGCAGCGACGCCATGCCGACAAGAGGTTTCCACAATACCTTGGTCACATGCCATCCGGCCGGCAGAGCCGGTGTTACCAGCTCGGCTGAACCGTTGGTGAAATTGGGCGAGGAACTGTATGCTGCCGCCTGTGCATACCTGACGCCGTCGATGCGGTAGACGGGATAAAGGCCGCCGTAGCCCCACAGATATGTTGTCACGACGCTGTCCTCGCCGCGGTACTGGCGTATGTTGCCGAAACTGTCGTAGTCGTATTCGCCGGCGAGCCATTCCGTAGCTGCGCCGCGTCTGAGCCATGTTTTCTCCGGACGGTAGACGCGGTTGCCGTAATGCTTCATCTGGTGACGGACGGTAGTGACGGCGTCGCCGAACGTGCGGCGTGTCTGTATCGGAACGGAAACGATATTGGCGCTGACCATCGACCGTTCGACGGATGTGCCTGAGGCCGAGGGATAGGTGAGGTCTATGCGTTCTCCGCGGCTGTCGCCGGGAACTGTGGTCACGACCGAGGTTATGATCGAGGTGCCCGGTTTGTATTCGTAAGTCTCTGTCTGCGAGAAATCACCGTTCTCGAGATGCCGTGTCACCGTCTTCGACTTCAGCCGCTCGGATTGAAGATAGATAGTATAGGGTTCGACCCGGTAAGGGCTGCTGCCGTTATAAAGTTCCGGAGAATAAACCTCACACAGATCAATCTGTAACGCTTCGGTATCTGTACCACCGAAAGATCCGGTGTGTTGGAACAACCAGCGCAGATAATGACCGTTTAAGAAATCTGGCGCTTCGAGCGAATTTGTGAGCGTCTGTATAAGATAGCGCGATATATGTGTATTGACAATTTGGCCATTCTGAACGCCTGATAACTGAATGATTTTTTCATAGGAGCATATTTCGTCCGCCACGGGACGATATGTGCCGGAAGAATCGGTCTTATATGTTTTAGTTCTGATAAGCTGAGCTCCTTTGCTGAACACATTGTTCATCTGTACCGGATGGGAATACCCCCACTCCCGGTATTCGGAGTCGGACGGCAGTGTACGGTTGAAACTGTACTCTGTCTTGCCTTCGGGATAGGTTTCGTTGACACGCCTGTACCATATAGCATCCTCACCCGTGCGGTTGGTCATGTAATTGGAACTATAACCGACATTGACCATCCTGTAAAAATAGCACTGGGTTTCAAATGTTCCCGGGTTCATCAGGCCGATGCCTTTTGTAACAGAGATAAAACTTGCGGCCGACGGAACAGATACAACCTGAACGGAATCATATGAATACCGGCGGATATGAGGGGATCTGTCATTTTCACCGGCATATGTGGCAATGCTTTTTATCCTAAGACCGCCGCCAGAGTCAAGTTCGGGATCATATTCGTCTTTAATATTGCCTGACGAGGGCAGCTTCGTCTTAGGAAAACGATGAGGCTCATAATCAAACTCACTGTAGCCTCCTGTCGGATATGTGATTCTTTTAATCAGTCCGGCCTTCATCTTCTCCGCGTCTACAGAGCGGTCTGCGTCTCCGATACTCTCATAATAGCTGTAGCCGTTACGTTGTTGCTGTGACTTTATGGAAAGGGCGGGAGTTAGAGAAGTGTTATTTTTTCCATTGTAATATCCCCACCAGTCCGTACTAAGTCCGGCGCGTTCGGTTGCGGACCAAATTTCATTGTAGGCGAAGCTATAGACATTGTCCTCATTGATAGAAACGGATTGGAGCAATTTCTTTTGCGAACCGTCTGACCCGTATTTCAAAATGACATGATTTACAAGTTCGCTTTTATTATTATAGACTGATATTTCTGAAAGAAATTTTTCAGTATATCGGAAGCTGATAGAGCCCCCCGGGAATGTAACGTTTTTTAAATGTAACCTTGCTCTATATGCTCCGTTATTTACAAATTGCACGTCTGACGAGGGGCTGATCCACCCGACTGAAGGATCGTAAAATTTATTGTAGGCATCTCCGGGCGAATAAGAATCCTTGCCGGTTTTCCCTCCAAGTATACTTATGCGATCATGCGTGAAAGACTCCCAGTCAGTTTCAATGGTACGTCCTGACGGAAGCTTAATCGTTTTGAGAGCCCAAGCCGTATGATAAGGTGTTGTACTATATTCTTCGTCAGGTGAATAATCCTCGAATTTATCTTTGAAAGTATAGACAATACCTGTTGCATCTGTGGCTGTTATAACTCCAAGCCCGGCAGTTCCGGTAATCTTTATCTCGTTGTCACTGCCGCCACCTATAAAATCCCATCCGCTGCCGTTATTGACGATTATTCTTGTGTATACACCTGATGGGAGCGATATCATAAATATGTCCTTCTCAGGGTCATACCTGTTTTCAGTATAGTCTAATGTTCCGCCGGAAGGTGTGTTGTCATTGCACATTGCCGAGAATGTCATTTCGGGAGAGAGAGCCAGGTCTCCCGGAACGTCACCTTTATATTCAAATCTTTCATCACAGCGTCCCCGGACTGTGCGAGTGACCTTTAACGCCGGCGTAAGACTCCATCCATAGCCGCACGGATAAGGATCGTCTGTAGGCTTGATGCCCGAGGTGTGATAATTGAGGGTGAACGGTATTTGCAGTCCCTCGACATCGATCGTATAGAGCGGTATCGAGAGGTTGACAGCGCCAGTGGCCAGTGCCGGCTGGGGACTCTGATAGCGGATCTGCTGCGCGCTCGACGGGGTCGGCGGAATGATCTCGTTGGTCTGCGGCGATATCATCAGCCCTGACGAACCTTGCGCCTGCGCCGACAGCACAGACAGCACAAATGCGAGCAACAGCGATATTATATTGTAGTTTTTCATAGTCAGCGGATTATAATAATTTCTTTTTTAGGTTGAACCGGAAAGCCCGCCACCCCAATGGCCGCGATATACTGTCCGGAGCGCAATGATGAGCAATCAAGCGAAATTTCATCGGCTGACCCGCTTGATTCTGCTGACTTGTGAAGATAAAGGCGACCGGCGGCATCCATGATGTCAAGAGAAATATTAAGCCCGGAAACAGGCATTTCTATACTGACAGTCACGTTTCTGCCGTCATATTTGAGATCCGCTCCGTCAAGGGCGCCGCTGACAGCTTCAGGATCAACAGAATTATGATCGAATGGCTCATCGCCTGATTTTTCGCTTCTGTCACATGCTCCTCTGTCGGGAAGATATGCCGAAGACGAAAGCGGAGCAGTATCGGCTGCAATAGTTCCCGAAGCATAAACCGATCTCTGAACGGCAAGCGGAAGCAGCGATGAGGCTCCGTCACTGTCGTACCACCGATAAGTTTCTGTAGTTAAATATGTTTCAGCTGCAACACTGTCATCGGGGAATGTCGCGGCTGTGTACCGGCGCTCCCGCGTTACAGTCACATTACGGATCGTATCCCCCGGTGTCATTATGAGTGTCCCGACGCACGGAGCACTCATAAATTCAAGTGTGCCGTTCTCTTTGATTGCAAAACGTTTGCCGCCGCCGGTGCCCGACGCATCAAACTTATATCCGCCGTTTCCGGCGCCGGATCGTAAAGGCAAAGACGCAACATATACCGGGTTACTTGCTGTGATTGTCGTAAGACGGTCCTCTTCACCTAGATACAATATTGAATCACCGCTTATGCCGTACCAGTACCGACGTCCTCCGATTGTCTCGGCCATTAAAGAATCGCCATAAACAGATATCAGAGTCCGCGCTTTGTCGTCAGACATCCATTGCTGCGAAAAATCCCATGTCCGCGCCTGCAGAATGTCCCCTTTGAGAGGAGATAACTCAATTGGCATCGCAATTTCCTTCGTCATCGCCGGCAACGCGATTAAAAAAGAAAAAGCGAACATACACAAAGCTATTCTGAGTCGATTCATGGCGATAGCGGATTAGATTGTCAGTTTTCGCAAAGATAATGATTCTTTTTAATAATGGAGATAAAAACTGCAGCTAAATTTTTTTCAAAAAATTGAATGCGACGAATTTGGCTGTAACTTGCTTGTAAACAGTAAGGTAAATCGAAAATATAGCATGAACCGATGTGTTAAACCGACCGTCTCGCCTAAAATGCTAAAAATCCGCTTCATCCTTGCTGTAACTTTGCAGGCAAAAATATGATTATTCACTTTTGAAACCATCAACCTATGAGAATTCATCGCAAATCTCCTTTTTCGGCCAACTTTACTCGCCGCTGTCTGATCGATCTGCCTTCGGTCGGGGCTGCCGCTTCGCTTCCCTGCACCATGCGACTTGCCGCCAAAGACATCATCGAGGAAAATAAGTACAATCCTGATGAAAATTATCTCCCCATGCTTTGCCGTGTCCGGCTGTATGACCGCAACGACAAGCTGATCTACACTTCGCGCCGCTACGCTGTGGGCGGCGAGTTCCCTCAGGTCTTCTTAGAACTGGGATATTATTACCGTTATGTCGCCACATGCCGGCTCTGGACTCTTGAAGTCGACACTGACAGGATTGTGCCTTTCAGGCTGCGCAGCCGTGCCGTCCGCGCCGAGGTTGTAGCCTGTCCCGACGTGCCCCGCGACTACCGTCCGCGCGAGCGCGTGATTAAGACGATCACTCTTACTCCGTGGGCGACGCGGCTGTTGCTGCCCGTCGATCCGTCGAAAGATAAAAAATCAAAACGCACTGACAGTCCGTGGGGTCGCCGTTTGCGCCTCTCCCGAAAAAATTGTAAATTCGCCCTTGCTATGAAACGTAAGTACGACAAATCGACTCTTACTGACGCTGTTGCCGATGCCATCAGGCGACATTCGCTGCTCGACCGCGGCGACAGGGTCATCGTGGCTCTCAGCGGCGGGGCCGATTCTGTCGCGTTGCTGTCGGTGCTCACCGGTCTGGGCTATGACTGCGTGGCCGCTCATTGCAATTTCCATCTCCGCGGCGACGAGTCGCAGCGCGACATGCGCCATGTCGAGGATCTCTGCCGCCGGCTCGGTGTCGATCTTATTGTAAAGGACTTCGATGTCGCTGCGCGACAGGCCGCTACGGGCGAGTCTGTCGAGATGGCATGCCGTTCGCTCCGCTATGAGTGGTTCGACTCTCTTGTCGCCTCTGAACATGCCCGAGCGGTCGCTGTCGGCCATCACTGTGAGGACAGTGTCGAGACTATTCTGCTCAACATGATGCGCGGCACCGGTATCGACGGTCTGCTCGGCATACGCTACAAGCGTGACTGTATCATCAGGCCCATGCTTGCATGTTCGCGTGAGAAGATCGAGGAGTATCTTGCGGCGCATGATCTGACCTATGTCACCGATTCCTCCAATCTTTCAGACGACTATCAGCGCAATTTCGTGCGCAACCGTGTCCTGCCTTTGCTGTTGAAACGCTTTCCCGGAGCGGTCAGAGCCATACTTGCCACTGCCGCCAATCTTCAGTCGGTCGCAAACATCTATCACAAGGCCATTGCCGCATACCGTGACCGTTATCTCGACCGCGAGGGGCATATAGATATCGCCGGACTCGTTGCCGAAGCCGGTGACGACGCTCCCGCCGTGCTACGCGAATTTCTGAAGGACATTGGCATCTCTTTCACGCAGTGTCGCGACATTGTGGCCTCGGCCGGAAAGTCTGGACTGCGTTTCGAAGCCGATGACGGCATAGTCGTCGAACTTGACCGCGGTGTGCTGACCGTGAGCCGTCCTGAAGTCCTGCGGCGCGACGACGTATATCCCGTAAGACTCGACCGCGACATTCTGCAACCGGTCGATCTCCGTGTCAGTCGCCATGATATTGCCGAATTCCGACCCGTGCGAGATCCTGACACCATCTATCTCGACGCCTCGGCCCTCGACGATGACCGACTCTGGACACTGCGGCGCTGGCGTCTCGGCGACCGCATCCGCCCGTTCGGCATGAAGGGTAGTCGTCTCGTCAGCGATCTCTTTGCCGAAGCTCACTATTCTGCCGCCGACAAACGCAATGCCTGGCTGCTCACATGCGGTGACGAAGTCGTATGGGTTGTCGGGCTGAGGGCTTCAGCTCTCTATCCGGTGACTCCCGAAACCCGTGATTTTATTAAAATTAATTACAAACATAAAAATACATTTCAGACCATGAACATTCAACCGACCGTTTCCCGGGCTTTGTCACTGGCAGCTCTTGTTTTGTCTGCGGCTGTCCCGGCTTCAGCCGACGACGTGATCATCTCGACCGACGCATACACGTGGCGTGGAGACACTATCATCCAGGGCGAATATCGCGCCTGGGCACCTTCTGAAAATCAGATCGTTTCAACCTATCACGCTCAGCCCGGATATTATATGGGCATCGAAAGCGAGTGGAACCGCAAAAACGACCTTTCGGCCTATCCGGCGCTCGTCACACCAAACCGTCTCCATACTGCGATCTATAATCTCGGTCTCGATGAGATGGTCAATGCTGTCGAGCCTGATACGACTCTGCGCACCGGCGCCGCATGGGGCGGAGTCTGGACCCGCGACGTCAGCTATTCGATAATCCTTTCGATGGCCTACATGCAGCCTGAGGCTTCGATGGTGTCGCTGATGAAGAAAGTCAACGCCAACGGACGCATCATCCAGGATACAGGCAGCGGCGGCGCGTGGCCTGTCAGCTCCGACCGTATGATCTGGGCGGTTGCCGCTTATGAGATCTACAAGGTGACAGGCGATAAGAAGTGGCTGAAATATATCTACCCCATAATCAAAAATTCGCTCTACGATGACACTAAGGTGGTCGATGCCGACAACGGCCTTGTTCAGGGTGAGACTTCGTTTATCGACTGGCGTGAGCAGAGCTATCCGCGCTGGATGCAGACTGCCGACATCTATCAGTCGCAGGCTCTCGGCACATCGGTCGTCCATGCTCAGGCCTGGAAGGTCCTCTCTGAGATTGCTGCGGCTTTCGGCGACAAGAAAGTGGCTGCCGACGCTCTTGAGCGCCACAACCGCATCGCTGCCGCAGTCAACACTGAACTATGGATGCCCGAAAAAGGTTACTATGCTATGTACAACTATGGCCGACAGTTCCCGATCGTCAATCCGAGAGCCGAGACCCTCGGTGAGGCTCTCGCCATAATCTATGGCATTGCCGATCATAAGCGCGCCGTGTCGATCACCGAGAACAACCCGACGACTCCGTTCGGTGTTGCGATATTCTTCCCGCAGATTGCCGATATGCCGCCTTACCACAACAATGCCCTGTGGCCCTGGGTTGCGGCTTACTGGGCCATCGCCAATGCAAAGGCCGGCAACGAGGAGGGTACTCTCGAGGCCATCGGCTCGATCTATCGTCCGGCTGCTCTGTTTGCAACCAACAAAGAGAATTTTGTCCTCGACAACGGTGATATCGCCACTCAGCTCAACTCTTCCAATATGCTCTGGTGTCTGGCCGGCAACATTGCCGTGACTCACAAGATCTTGTTCGGCATCCATTTCGATGTTGACGGCCTGACTTTCGCTCCTTTTGTGCCCGAGGCTCTTGCCGCAAAGCGTTCGCTGACAGGTTTCAGATACCGTGATGCGGTCCTCGATATCAACATTTCGGGCTACGGCGACAAAATCAAGTCGTTTAAACTCAACGGTAAGGAACACAAACCGTTTATACCGTCAAAAATCAAAGGGAAAAATACTGTCGAAATCGTGATGGCCGACAATAAGATCGAGCCCCTCAAAGTCAACCGTATGGCTAATGTCAAGGCTCCTCTTACGCCAATCGCATGGATTGAAGGCGGACGTCTTAAATGGAATCCGATCGAATATATCAACCACTATGTCGTGCTTCGCGACGGTCAGCGCATTGCCGAGACCCGCGAAACTTCGTTCGCTCTTGATGTCCCCGGTGAATATCAGGTCATAGGGGTAGCTGACGACGGCACTGAATCTTTCGCTTCCGAACCCCGTTCGAACGCTGAGCGGATTATTGTCCAGATGCCCGGCGAATCGACTCGTTTCATCTCGGAAGAGATTTTCTATGAGCCGACAAGCCCCATAGCGGGTTATACAGGTGCCGGCTTCGTTGAGATTGATCACAAATCGGGTGCGGTAGACTTTGATGTCGATGTCCCGGCCGACGGTCTTTATGCTGTCTCATTTGTATATGCCAATGGCAACGGTTCGGTTAACACCGAAAACAAATGCGCGATACGCACGCTCGCTGTCGACGGCAGCGATGTGGCGCCGGTCGTGATGCCTCAGCGAGGCGAGGGCAAGTGGAGCGACTGGGGTCGTTCGAGTGTTGTCCGTGTGCCGCTCAAGGCCGGCTCTCACAGAATGTCGGTCGTATTCCGTCCCGAAAACGAGAATATGAACCTTAAGACCAACCACGCCCTCATCGACCGCGTGGAGCTGGTCCGCATTAAATGATTTAATTTGATATGAGATTAGACGGACGACGCAACAGTTCAAACATCAATGACCGACGCCGCATTTCGGGCCGCACGGCCGGTATCGGAGGAGGTATAATCGGCATAATTGTCATCGCTGCGGTGACGCTCTTCTCGGGCGGCGGTCTCGGCGACGTGATCGGCAATGTGGCCGGACAGTTTGCCGGAGGCAATATCAGCCTCGGCAGCGGCTCGCGTGAGCCCGATGCCGAAGATCAGAGGCTTTATGACCTGGCGTCGAAGGTCCTCGCCGGAACCGAGGATGTCTGGACGCGCGAATTCCGCCGGCAGGGCTGGGGCGAATATGAGTGTCCGCAGATGGTGGTCTACTCCGGTTCGGTCAATTCTGCTTGCGGACAGGCTACGTCGCAGGTCGGACCGTTCTACTGTTCGGCTGACCAGACCGTCTATATCGATCTCGATTTCTTCAGGGACATGCAGAGCAATATAGGCGCCTCGGGCGATTTTGCCTATGCCTATGTGATCGCTCATGAAGTGGGTCACCATGTGCAGTATCTTTTGGGCACGCTTACCGACGCTCATCAGGCCATGGAGTCGATGAGCGAGCGTGAGGCCAACCAGATGAGCGTGCGGCTTGAGCTTCAGGCTGATTTTCTCGCCGGCGTGTGGGCTCATCAGGACAATGAACTGTTTTCGTCGATCGAACCGGGTGATATCGAGGCTGCCGTCAGTGCCGCCTCGAAGATCGGCGACGACTATCTCCAGCGCAAGGCTTACGGGCGTGAGATGCCCGACTCGTTCAATCACGGACGGTCGGAGCAACGTGTCCGCTGGCTGACGAAAGGCATTGAGACCGGAAATCCTCTTGAAGGCAATACGTTTGACGTCTCTTACAGTGCGCTCTGATATGTTTGTTGACGAAAGGTATATGCGCCGTGCGCTTCAGCTTGCCCGCAACGGACTCGGCGACGTGTCACCCAATCCTATGGTCGGAGCGGTGATCGTGGCTCCCGACGGCACTGTCATCGGCGAGGGCTGGCACCGCCGCTACGGCGAGGCTCACGCCGAGGTCAACGCTGTCCGTTCGGTTTCCGATCCGGCACTGCTGGCTGACTCGACGATATATGTCACCCTCGAGCCCTGCTCCCACTACGGCAAGACTCCCCCGTGCGCCAAACTGATAATCGACAGCTGCATACCGCGTGTGGTGGTCGGCGCCGGCGATCCTAATGATAAGGTCAGCGGACGCGGCATCGCGATGCTGCGAGAGGCCGGTGTCGAGGTAGTCACGGGTGTGCTCGCCGAAGAGAGCCGCCGTCTGAATGCAGCTTTCATGACGGCTCACAGTCAGCACCGTCCTTTCGTGGAACTGAAATGGGCACAGAGCGCTGACGGATGGCTTGACGTTGTCCGCGGTCCGTCTGTTCCGTCAGCCGCAATCTCATCGCCTTTGGGACGACAGCTGGTGCATCGTCTGCGTTCGATGTTCGACGGCATACTTGTCGGCTCGGGAACAGTCATTGCCGACGATCCTCTGCTCGACACCCGTCTGTGGGGCGGCCGTGCGCCGCGGCCTGTGATACTCGACCGCCGCCGGCGCGTTACCGGAGATTACCGCATTCTCGGCCGCGATCCGGTGATTATCGACCGTCACGACGGTATCGCCGACATTCTTGTCAGGCTTTATTCACTCGGCATTACCTCGCTGCTTGTCGAAGGCGGACCGACGGTTCTGCAGTCGTTTATCGACTCCGGACTTTGGGATGCGGCCCGCGTCGAGACATCGCCGGTGGTATTCGGTTCTCATGGCACCGCCCGCGCTCCGCATCTCGGTGCAGTCCCCTGTCTGAGTTATCCCATCTCCGCTAACACGGTCAGCTTCTATTCCAACAGTCCCCTCGTCACAGCGGCCAGCATCTATAGCTGACGCAGCCGTTTATGTCGCCCTATAGTGGACTATATGACGATAATATTGGTCTGAAACGGAAGTAGAGTGCGTGTAAAAACTGGAGATTGAGTAATTTTGCAGTATGAAAAAAGGTCTGAAATTATTGCTGGCAGGATTGACAGCCGTGGCTCTTTCGGGGTGTGAGCGCTTCGAGTATCATCCCTATTCGATCAAGCTCGACGCTGATACGGATACCAACACTAAGACGATCAGGCAACTTGAGGAGTCGGGACTGACAACGCCGTTCAAGTTCGCGTTCATAACGGACACTCAGGGGGCTCTTGACGAGACGGCCGAGGCTCTTGATATCATCAGGCGCCGCGGTGATATCGATTTTATAATCCACGGCGGCGACATGACCGATTTCGGTCTGCCAAAAGAATATCTCTGGACGTGCGACATGCTCGGCGGCTGCGGACTGCCTTATCTGGCCGTGATCGGCAATCATGACTGTCTCGCCAACGGCGAAGATACGTTTGACTGGTTGTTCGGGCCCGAGAATTTTTCGCTTAATGTCGGCTGCGCACATATAGTCGGGTTGAACACTGTGGCTCTGGAGTATGATTATTCGAGGCCGGTGCCTGATTTCAACTTCATAGAGAATGATTGCGACGCAGTCGCCGCGATCAATGCCGAGACGCCCGACAGTCTGACCCATACGATCGTGGTGATGCACTCGCGGCCCTATGACGAGCAGTTCAACAACAATGTCGCCAAGCCGTTCAATTACTATATGACGCGCTATCCCGGCATGGACAGGGCTGATGGCTCCGAAGGCACGCCGCTGAAAGGTTTCTGCATCAACGGCCACAACCATTACACCGACGTGAAGGACATCTTCGACAACGGAATACTCTACTATCAGTGCGCCAACATGGCGAAGCGGCAGTTTTTCGTATTCACAATAACCGATGACGGCTATGAGTATGAAGTGGTTGAATTTTAAATATGTAGCCACAGGGCTGATGATGCTGTCGGGAGTTGCGGCCTCGGCCGCGGCGGAGACTGTGCCGGACTCGGTAATGACAGACGACGAGTTTATGCGCAACGAGGCTTACCACAGCAGGCTGGTGCGCCGTGCGGAGAGATGGAACAAGCTCATCCCGAATATATTCACACTTCAGTTTGCCGGCGGTATCGGAATGTTCTCGGCCGGTATCGGATGGGATTACGGCCGTTCGGATCAGTGGGAAACTCATCTGCTCGTCGGCTTTACGCCGAAACGCTATAACTACCAGACATATTGGACGCTGACTTTGCGAGAAGTGTATAATCCGTGGAAAATCAGACTTGGGCGGCACTGGAGCATGAAGCCGCTCTCGGTCAATCTGGCGCTGAATTCAATATTGCACAACGATTTCTGGATGTCGGAGCCTGACCGTTATCCGCACGGCTACTACGGATTTTCGAGCCGCATGAGGTTTCATCTCGGACTGGGACAGAGGTTTACGTTTGCCATTCCCGAGCATAAGCGCTGGATCAGCAGCAGCCTGTCGGTCTACTATGAAGTCTCGACCTGCGATCTCTACGTCAGACAGAAAATTCTTAACAAAAAAATTCCGCTCAAAGACATCATCACCCTCGCCGTCGGCCTCCAGTGGGCAATATAGGTGTTCCGTCTCGCCGAGGTTTACATTGGGGATTCGCATGTTTTGTGTAACCCAATCGTAGTAGCTTTTATAGCTTTTATAGCTTCTGTAGCTCCTATAGCTCCTATAAATCCTATGAAAAGTTTACTTTAAATTCTTCGCGCGATATCATTTACAGTTTTTCGCATGTTTAGCGTCTTCGACGTACTTTTCGACAAGGATGGGGGAGGATGGCGAACCGGGGGGCGGACCGGGGTGTTGTATTGGTATGAATAGTGAGAAGTTTACCAAGATTGTCGCGACGGTTTCGGATAAGCGTTGCGATACGGATTTTCTGAAAGCGCTGTATGAGGCCGGAGTCAATGTGGTCAGAATGAATTCGGCTCATCTTGACTACGACGGTTTCAAAAGGATAGTCGCCAATACAAGAGCTGCGTCGGAACGGATTGCCGTGATGATAGACACTAAAGGTCCTGAGGTGAGAACGACGGTGACGGCGACGGGCGAACCTATTGTGTTCACGCGCGGGCAGAAGGTGACCGTGACAGGTGATCCCGAGGCCGCAACTACAGAAAAGTGTATCGCAGTCAATTACCGCGATATCGGCCGGGCGCTTCACGCCGGCGACCGTCTGCTGATCGATGACGGGGAGGTCGCATTTACGGTCGTCGGAGCTGACGGCGACAAGATTATTGCCGAAGCAGAGAATGACGGCCGACTGGGTTCACGGAAGAGTGTCAATCTGCCGGGTGTAAGTCTCGATCTGCCGGCGGTAACTGAGCGCGACCGTATAAATCTCGGGTATGCCGCGGAGCTCGGCGTCGACTTTGTGGCGCATTCGTTTGTGCGTTCGGCCGATGATGTCAGAGCTGTCAGACAGATACTTGATGATCTCGGCTCGCAGGCAAAAATCATATCAAAGATTGAAAATCAGGAAGGAATAGACAATTTCGACGAGATACTGGCCGAGTCATACGGCATCATGGTGGCTCGCGGTGATCTCGGCATCGAGGTCGCCGCAGAGCGTATTCCCGGCATACAGGCGATGATGATCAAAAAGTGTATCACGGCTCATAAACCGGTGATTGTTGCGACGCAGATGCTCCACAGCATGATCGAGCATCCGCGGCCTACGAGGGCAGAAATCTCGGATGTGGCCAACGCTGTCTATCAACGTGCCGACGCCATGATGCTGTCGGGGGAGACTGCTTATGGAAAGTATCCGGTCGAGGCGGTGAAAACGATGACGAGCGTTGCTAAGGAAGTCGAGTTTGCGTTGAGCGATCAGACGGATGTGGCGCCTATCGTCGACGGAGATGTGACGTCGTTTCTTGCACGAGAGGCTGTCGCATCGGAGAAAATTGTGGGAACAAAAGCGATCATTACGGATGCTTATCAGGGAAGATCGGCCCGGTTTATAGCGTCGTTCAGAGGCAATAATCCGACGGTCGCAATATGTCACAACCGCAGTGTCAGCCGGTGGCTGGCACTGAGTTACGGCGTCATAACATACTATATCGAAGATGTTAGCGGCCATCAGCCGCGTCACTCGGCAGAAGCCATAGGGAGAATAGTAGGGGCCGGATTGCTTTCGGCCGAGGACCGGATCGCCTATCTGACGGGCACATGCCGCGGAGCGCGTGCACTAGAGATACTTACTCCGTCAGATATCATGGAAGAGGGTCAAAAGAGCGTGGCCGAGGGCTGACAGTGGCGTTAAAAAGCTATAAAAAGCGAGGAAAAAGTCTTATTTAACTGTAAGTGTTTGGGGTTTTCTCCGCAAAAGTCTAATTTTGCAGATTGTAAGAGCTTGTTTAATAATAAATGTTGCCCGCAGGGTTGCATAGCTTGAGGAGATTTTGTAAGGAAACGAAGGAGCGTACCTGACGTACGCGACTGAGGAGCAATGCAAAAAGCGTCCAAGACATGCGAAGCAAAGGTGACTTTAATTAATCAATCTCTTACCAATGGTATTAAAACAGATAAACCGATGTCAGTAAAATGAAAATAAATAGCAACCGACTGCCATTCGCCGACATATTTCCGTCTGCTCTTCGGTCGTTATGGAACCCCATAACTCCCTCATCACATCCAAAAATCTGCACGGCGACTGACCGCCCTGTCGGTAACATTTATTTTTAAACCAGCTCTAATATTTTATCACTATAACATGTCAAGACTTTCTGCTTTCTGCTTGATCATATGTGCTGCCGGATTTGGCTTTGTCGGATGTAACACGACGAGCGAGACTCTGGAGTATGAGGTTCCGACAAGTGCGCTTGTCAAAAGTTTCTCATTGTCGGCCGACACCAAAGTTCTGGATAATCTGGACAAAGTTTTCTTTTCGATAGATCTCGTCACAGGAAATATATTCAACGCTGACTCTATGCCTTACGGTACGAAGACCGACAAGCTTGTGCCTGTGATCACGACAGGCGGCGCGTCGGCTGTGGAACTTGTGGTGCCTCGCCCGGGTCAGAGCGATACGACCTACAATTATCTTGAAAACTCGACAGACTCGATTGACTTTTCCAGCGGGCCTGTCAAACTCAAGATACAGTCGCTCAATGAGTCAGTGACGAAAGTCTATACGATAAAAGTCAATGTCCATAATGTCAAGAGCGACTCGCTGTCGTGGGGCGACATCGCTTACATGGAGCTTCCTACCAGTCTGCCCTATGTCGAGGCGCAGCATACGCTTAAGTTCAAGGGCAAAGCTTACTGTCTGACGAGCGAAGGCAACAATTATTGTCTGGCGTCGAGCGACAATCCTGCGGCCAAAATATGGGAATACAAAAAGGTAACATTCGGACAGAACATGAAGGTGTCGACATTCAGAGCATCGAATGATGCGATGTATATTCTTGATATCGACGGCAATATGTACAAGTCGGCCGATTTGGGAGAGAGCTGGACACAGACCGGACAAAAATATGAATATCTTATCGGCGGTTACGGCGACATTATGCTCGGAACGGTCAAGGACGGCGACAAATGGAAAATTGCCGGCACAGACGGGTCGTCGACCGATGCACCGGCCGAATTCCCGGTCACCGGTACTTCGGTTCCGCTTGAGTATACGTTCCCGATGAGCTCAACACGTCAGCTTACAGTTGTCGGCGGAGTCAAGGCATCGGGTGAGCTTACGGGCTGCGCCTGGGGCTTTGACGGCAGCAACTGGGCCTGTCTGTCGAGCGCTCCGCTACCCGACGCACTCGAAGGTGTGACGCTGGTACCATATTATGTATTTGCAGAAAATGAATACTGGGTCGCAACAAAAGAGTCGATCTTTGTTGCTATCGGCGGTAAAAATGACACCGGCGAGTGCAATACAACGACCTACATATCATATGACTACGGTATGAGCTGGCGGAAAGGATCCGACCTGATGCAGCTCCCGAAATATGTACCGGGACTTTATGACGCCCAGACACTTGTGTTCACGAGCGAACTCGGCAGCCGGGCATCGGAGGCTATCACATCGTGGGAATGCCCTTACATCTACATGTTCGGCGGCGAATTTTCCAACGGCCTGATCAGTAACACCGTATGGCGCGGAGTGATCAACCGTCTTTCGTTTAAACCTCTGCAATAAGCGCCTGACATCGAGGAAACAAACATGCGGACAATTCGCCTGATCATAACGGCTTTATTGCTATCTGCGGCAACATTTTCGGTTGCCGGCCAGTCGACTCTCTACAAGTTTGATGCGGGAGCCGGTCTTGGCATGAGCGGTTATTTAGGCGATGCCAACCGGTCGTCGCTGCTGAAGCATCCCGGCTTTGAGGGCGAATTATCGTTCAGGTATCTGCCAAATGTGAGATGGGCATTCAGAGGTGTGCTGTCGGCGTTGTCTCTAAGCGGATCTACGGCGGATATGGATAATGTACTGCCGTCGTCGGGCGCAGAAACGTATGATTTCAAATCGACAGTCTATGATCTCGGAGCCAGAGTAGAGTTTAATTTCCTCAACTACGGCATTGGTGAAACCTACAAGCGTCTGCGCCGGTGGTCACCATATCTGACGGTCGGTGTCGGCGTCAGTCTGTCGTCGTCGGGCGGAGAGACATCAGTAGCACCCAATCTGCCGATGGGCATGGGTATAAAGTTCAAAATCAGCCAGCGAGTTAATCTTGCTGCTGAATTTACGATGACAAAAGTATTCGGCGATAAGGTCGACGGACCCGTGCTGAACGATCTGAATATGATAAAAACAGCATTTTACAAGGACACAGACTGGTACTCGCGTCTGACGATAGGCATCAGCTATGAGTTCGGGGAGCGCTGTGAAACATGTCACTATGTAGATTAAAACGACGAAATGACAACGAGCAACGACATATCAGGCAACAGACCGGAAAATCTTCCGCGTCATGTGGCCATCATCATGGACGGCAACGGCCGCTGGGCGCAGGCTCGCGGACTTGACCGTTCGGAAGGACACAGCGAGGGCGTAAAGACGGTGCGCCGCATCACCGAGGCGGCATCACGCGCCGGCATCGAATATCTGACCCTGTACACGTTTTCAACCGAGAACTGGAACCGTCCGCAGGCCGAGGTCGACGCTCTGATGCATCTGATTGTGATCGCAATCGAGCGTGAGACTCCCGACCTGATCAAGAACAATGTGAGGCTTCAGATGATAGGCGACAAGTCGCGCATGCCTGACGAGGCTCTGCACCGTCTCGAACGCTGTATCGAAGAAACGTCGAAAGGCACCGGCCTGACATTAGTGCTTGCAATAAGTTATTCATCGCGCTGGGAGATAGTCGAAGCGTGCAAACGAATTGCTTCAGAAGTATCGGAGGGAATTATGTCCCTTGATAAGATCGACGACAAAATTGTCGCCAGTCATCTGTCGACGGCCGGAATGCCCGATCCGGATCTGCTGATCCGCACCGGCGGAGACATGCGTGTGAGCAATTTCCTTCTGTGGCAGATCGCCTACTCGGAACTATATGTGACATCGACTTACTGGCCCGATTTCTCGGAAGAGGACTTTCAAGAGGCCATAACATCATATGGCAGCCGTCAGCGCCGTTTCGGCCTGACAGGAGAACAGGTAAAATAACACAAACAAAACAGACAATCACATCTCAATCATATTATGCGATATAGACTGACCGTAATCACAGCACTGCTGATGCTGGCCTGCACATTTGCGAATGTGTCGGCACAGACAGCCAATGATACCATCTATAATCCGCCGGTTATCTATGGAAATATTCCTAAGGTATTTGAAATCGCCGGTATTAAGGTGGAAGGTGCGCCAAATTATGAGGACAACATCATACTCGGCTATGCCGGGCTTAAAGTGGGCGACCGACTGGCGATCCCCGGTGAAGAAGTGACCAATATAGTTAAGCGTCTGATGCGTCAGGGTCTGTTTGCGCAGGCTCAGTTTGTGGTAGACAAGACAGCCGACGGCAAGGCATGGGTCACACTCAAACTCAGGCCCCAGCCGAGAATTTCTAAGGTCAACTATAACGGTATGAAGAAAGGCGAACGCGAGGATATTCAGGAGCGTCTTCAACTGCTTAAGGGCAACCAGATCACACAGAATATCATCAACCGCGCCGAGGCAATAATCAAACAATACTACGACGGAAAAGGCTTCGGCAACGCTCAGGTCAACATCATCCTTCACGAAGACCTGTCGGCTCCGAATGAGATGATAGTCGATATCAATGTCGACAAACACGACAAGGTCAAGGTTCATAAGATCTATATCGACGGCAATGAGGTGATGAGCGACCGCCAGATACAGCGCGCGATGAAGAAAACCAATGAAAAGGGCAAGCTGATCAATCTTTTCCGTCAGAAGAAATTTGTCGAAAGCGACTACCATGACGATTTGAACCGCATACTCGAAAAATATAACGAAAAAGGTTACCGCGACGCCAAGATCGTGAGCGACAGCGTAGTTCCTTATGATGACCGTCTGGTTGACGTGCATATCACCGTCGACGAGGGCAAACGATATTATATCAAGGATATAAGCTGGGTAGGCAATACGATAAAATCGAGCGAGGAACTAGCGTATTATCTCGGAATGCAACCGGGCGATGTCTATAATCAGAAACTTCTTGACAAACGACTTAATACGGATGACGATGCAGTCGCCAACCTGTATATGAACAACGGTTATCTGTTCTATGAACTTGTGCCGGTCGAACGAGAGATCAGCGGAGATTCGATTTCGCTTGAAATGCGTATAGTCGAGGGCCCTCAGGCGAGGATCAACAATGTGGTGATCAACGGCAACGACCGACTTTATGAAAAGGTCATCCGCCGCGAACTGCGTGTGCGTCCCGGCGATCTGTTCAGCAAGCAGGATCTTGTGCGTTCGGTTACGGAGATTGCACAGACGGGCCACTTCAATCCGGAGACTCTCGATCCGAAAGTTGAGCCGAACGCAGAGAACGGAACAGTCGATATAGTCCTTAACCTCGAGTCGAAAGCCAACGACCAGATCGAATTCTCGATGGGCTGGGGCCAGACCGGAGTGATCGGCAAGCTGTCGCTGAAATTCACCAACTTCTCGATCAAGAACCTGTTTCATCCGAGCACTTATCGCGGAGTGATACCTCAGGGAGAAGGCCAGACATTCACAGTCAGCGCCCAGACCAACGCGCGCTATTATCAGGCATACTCTGTGTCGTTCCTCGATCCGTGGTTCGGGGGCAAGCGACCGAACTCATTGTCGGTTTCGGCCTACTACAGCCGTCAGACGGGTGTAAACTCCTCGTATTATAACTCTACGTGGGCCAACTCGATGAACTATATGGGTTACGGCGGTTACTATCCGGGCTATATGGGCAATTACAACGACTACTATCAGAACAGCTATCAGGCGTCGTATGACCCGAACAAGGTGCTTCAGATGGTAGGTCTCAATGTCGGTTTCGGCAAGCGCCTGAAGTGGCCTGACGACTGGTTTACGTTTACAGCAGAACTCGGCTATAACTGGTATTATCTTAAAAACTGGGATTATCTCTATTATATGAACAACGGAACGTCGAACGCTCTTGTGCTGGGTCTCACACTCTCGCGCCGATCGATCGACAACCCGCTTTTCACACGCCGAGGCAGCGACTTCTCACTGAGTCTGCAGCTGACTCCGCCCGCTTCTCTTTTCGGCGGCCGCAAGGACTGGAAAAAACTCAGCGAAGAAAACACCGTCGAGTCAAAGAAAGAACTTTACCGCTGGATCGAATACTGGAAACTTAAATTCAGATCGCGTACATACACGTCGCTTATCAGTCCGGAGACCACCCAGTGGACACCAGTGCTGATGACGCGAGCCGATATCGGCCTACTGGGCAGCTATAACAAATACCTGAAATCGCCGTTCGAAACATTCTATGTCGGCGGCGACGGTATGTCGGGCAGCTATACTTACGCGACAGAGACCATTGCCCTTCGCGGCTATGACAACGGCCAGTTCACGCCCTGGGGCAGTGAAGGCTATGCGTATACACGTTTCGGCGTCGAGCTGCATTTCCCGCTGATGCTTCAGGCATCGACCACAATCTATGCGTTGACCTTCCTCGAAGGCGGTAACGCATGGACATCGGTCAAGCAGTTCAATCCGTTCAGCATGAAACGCAGCGCGGGTGCGGGTGTGAGAATCTTCCTCCCGATGGTCGGCATGATGGGTATCGACTGGGCATACGGCTTTGACAGGGTATTCGGCCAGAAGGGCGGCAGTCACTTCCACTTTATCCTCGGTCAAGAGTTCTAATAAACTTTTGAGCGTTTCAAACGTCTAATATAGAAACAATCACTCAAACTAAACCAAAAAGACAATGAAGAAACTCATCCTCATCATGGCTATCGCATTTGCCGGTGTATGCACGGCAGCGGCTCAGAAATTCGCGTTGGTCGATATGGAATACATTCTTAAAAACGTGCCGACATATGAAATGGCCAACGAGCAGCTCAACCAGCTGTCACAACGCTGGCAAAAAGAAGTTGAGGCAATCGGAAAGGAAGCCGAGACGATGTATCAGAGTTATCTGTCGGACAAAGTGTTCCTGACCGAAGAGCAGGCTAAGAAACGTGAAGAAGAAATCGTTGCCAAAGAAAAAGAGGCCACCGAACTGAGATATAAATATTTCGGGCCGGAGGGCGAGCTCTACAAGAAGCGTCAGACGCTGCTCAAACCGGTACAAGACGATGTATATAACGCAGTTAAGAAGGTCGCAGAAGAACGAGGCTATCAGGCAATCTTCGACCGGGCATCGGCGAGCGACATCATATATGCGTCGCCACGAATCGACGTGAGCAATGAAGTGCTTGCAAAATTGGGCTATTCCAAATAAAATTAGTACTTTTACGGCGCGAAACTATAACGTAAAAAATTAACTTAAAATCATAACAAGAAAATATCATGTTCAAAAAAATTATCCTTGCTCTTGCAGTAATTTTCCCTATGAGCGTTTTTGCTCAGAAATTCGGTGTCGTTGATGTTGACAATGTATTTCAGGCAATGCCTGAGGCCGCAACAATGAGAACAACACTCGAAGAAGCTTCGAAAAAATATCAGTCGGAACTTCAGCAGCTTCAGCAAGAACTTGACAAACTTTATTCTGAATTCCAGACCCTCAATCAGGATCCGGCAACGCCCGAAAGCATCAAGCAGCGTCGCCTTGATGATATTCAGGAACGCAACGAAAAGGCCAATCAGTTCGCCTCTAAAGCACAGCAGGATCTCGAGCGTCTGCGTCAGCAGCTCATTGAGCCGATACAAGTTAAGGTATTTGATGCGATAAAGACAGTCGGCCAGGAAGGCGATTACACATTAGTGTTCCCTAAAGCTCAGGATCTGCTGCTCTATCAGGGTGCTAATGTTGTGGATCTTACGGAAACCGTTAAGGCCAAACTCGGCATACAGCAATAAGCCGCATATCTTATACATCGCGAAGCGATGTCCCGCGCCATGTCGCGGTAAACCGCGCAGGCAAAAGCCCGGATTTCGCATGAGATCCGGGCTTTTGCTAAAAAGCAAGTGTAGAGAATTATCCGCGGTCAATGATATTATAGACTATTGAAGATAGAAAAGTTATCAACATATGTTGATAACTATTTCAGCGGTTAAAACCGGTAGCAAAGACAAAAGTTGCTAACTTTACAGATAATATAGATCATATAAAAATGTACAGGAAAGGCAAACTATATTTTCGCTACGGCACAATGGGATCGGCCAAGACCGCCCTGCTGCTCACAACGGCCTATAATTTCGAGGAGCGCCATATAGAGTATCTCTGCATGAAGCCGGTGATAGATACCCGAGAGGCGCGCAATGTGATTAGATCGAGAATCGGCATAGAACGTGAATGCCGGTGGATCTATCACGATACGAATCTCTATGAGCTGGTCAAAGATATCTATCGCGAAACGCATAAGGTGATTGAATGGTTTCTTGTTGACGAAGCGCAGTTTCTCACAGAAGCTCAGGTCGACCAGCTTTCACGGGTCGTGGATGATTTCGGCAGCAATGTCGTGTGCTATGGTCTCCGGACGGATTTCAAAACGCATTTGTTCGAAGGTTCGCGCCGTCTGTTTGAGATAGCCGATACGATAGACGAAATCAAGTCGACCTGTAACTGCGGCCATAAGACCATAGTAAATGCGCGAATCGACGCCAACGGAGATTTTGTCGAAGAAGGCGCCCAGGTTGAGATCGGCGGAGATGACCGTTATGTGGCAGTGTGCCGAAAATGCTGGCGAAACAAGCGCATTGAGCAGAGCACACGCGGAACATTGCCGTTTTTCGAAGAGGAAACGGAAGAAGAAACAGTTAATATTGACAAAGTGACAGAAAAATATGATAGTTTGTGATATAGCAGACGCGCATCGCTTCAAGGGCCTCAGTCCTCTTATCGGCGAAGCGATAGAATGGCTTGAGAGCTATCGAGACGATAATTTTGTGAAAGGGACTGTCGAAATCGGCGCCGAAGGCCGTATCAGAGTAAACTCGGAGGAACCTCATTTGCGCGCTCCCGAAGTGTCTGAACTCGAGGCGCACCGCCGTTATATCGATATCCATGTGCCGCTTAAGAACAGCGAAACCATAGGCTGGGCATCGGTGGCAGGCCTGAAGTATCCTCACGGCGGCTATGATGACGAGCGCGACATCTGTTTCTATGGAGATTCGGCAACCTGTCTGCTGCATGTCAGGGTAGGGCAGATCGCTATATTTTTTCCCGAGGATGCCCATGCTCCCAATATAGGCATCGGTACTCACCGTAAACTTTGTATAAAGATACCTGTTGAATAAAGACTATGAAGATAAAGCGTAAATGTCTGGCATTACTGTCTGCTGCGTTGCTCGGCACAGCAGCTGCAGCCGCTATGCAGTTCAATGATGAATCATTGAGCTATAAAGTGAATTATAAATGGGGGCTTATCCACAAGCAGGCAGGCCATGCGACACTTACGCTTAAAAACGACGGACCATATTATTACGCGCAGCTTACTGCCGCTTCGGAACCGTGGGCCGATCGATTTTTTGAGGTGCGCGATACTCTCAACGGGGTAATCAAGCGTGACGGTTTTGTGCCGATATTTTACGAAAAGATAGCCCATGAAGGCGGCGAGGATAAGCACGACACGGTTACATTCATCTATGACGGCAATAATAAGGTAAGAGGGGAATGTACGCGCCATGTAGTCAAGAAGGGCAAAGAGCGTGTCAACCAGAAGATCGAACTTGAGGCCGAGGGCATGACAGTCGATATGATGAGCGCATACTATTATATGCGTGCACTGCCGTATGAAAACTGGAAGCCGGGTCAGACGGAAACGATAACGATTTTTTCAGGCAAGCGCAAAGAAGCTCTCACTATAAAATATCACGGAACAGAAGATGTGAAGGCAGACAAGAAGACATTCAGATGCTATCACATCACCTTTATATTTACGTCAGACGGTGGCAAGAAGACATCAGACGATATGGACGCGTGGATCAGTGCCGACGGGAGGCGGATACCTGTGAGACTTGAAGGTAAATTGCCCGTCGGAAAGGTGCATTGTGTTTACACGGGACAATAATAGAACGGCATAACAGCAGATTTGGGAATGGCATCGAATGACAGACTGAATATCGAGCAGCAATCTAAGCTGCAGCAGCGGTTGAATCCGCGGCAGGTCATTTTCGGCCGCTATCTTGAGATGACCGCTCCCGAGTTTGAAGAAGAAGTGCGGCGCGCCATTGATGAAAATCCGGCGCTTGAAGTCGTTTCCGAACATGCCGACATGTCGGCGGATGAGACAGGCGGCGACAGTTTTGATGAAAGTGCCGAACAGTTGCAGCTCGCCGACTATGGCAGTGAGGATGATGTGCCGAGCTATAGGCTGGAAGCAGACAACAATATGCGCGATATAGCTGATGCTCATGATTTTCTTACTTCGGGCGACGACCGTTCGCTCATGGACGTGATGATGAGTCAGCTCGCAGATATAGATCTGACAGAACGCGAGCAGACTATAGCTGAATACATAATCGGAAATCTCGATGACAACGGGTATATGACCCGGTCGTTGGGCGATATTGCCGATGATGTGGCAATAGCCGAAAGTATATCCCCGGACATTACCGAGGTAAAAAAAGTGTTTGCAAAGATAAGGAAACTCGATCCGGCGGGCATCTGTGCAGTCGATCTCCGCGACTGTCTGCTTTTGCAGATAGATCGGTTCCCGACTACGCTCACGACGAAAATCGCGCGCGAGATAATAGCAGATTGGTTCGACTTATTCTCGAAGAAACACTTTGATCAGCTGAGGGGGCATATGGGCATCGATGCTGATGAGATGCATGCGGCTCTCGATTTTATCAAAGGTTTGAATCCCAAACCCGGCGCTCTGATCGAAGGATCGACCGTCAATGACAGGCTGCGGCATATAATTCCGGATTTTTCGGTCGATATAGACGGAGAAGGACATGCTACGGTCGGGTTGCTTAACAATTTACCCGAACTTGCTATCGAAGAGAGCTTCAGACTTGACGATGGCCGCCAGTTAAAACCGATACGGAGAGATGCTGATGCACTGGCCTTTATCAGACGCCGTCATGATGACGCTTCGGCATTCATCGAAATGATGAAGATGCGCGGAGACACTCTGATGGCAGTGATGAGGGCTATAGTCAAAATACAGCGCCGTTTTTTTGAGACTGACGACAAGTCGACCATAAAGCCGATGATTATAAAAGATATAGCAGCACTGACGGGACTCAACATCTCGGTGATATCGCGAGCTTCGGCCGGAAAGTATGTGCTGACGGCCCACGGGGTGTATCCGCTGAAAATGTTTTTCAATGAGCGGCCAAAGGAGGATAACGATACGTCGTCGCATGAAATACTTGATGTCTTGTCACGGATCATAGACGAAGAGGACAAGCGTCGTCCGCTAAGTGACGAAGCACTGAGCGAAAGGCTGGCAGCAAAAGGATATGATATAGCCCGAAGGACTGTGACGAAATACCGCGAACGTCTCGGTCAGCCCGTCGCCAGACTTAGGAAACAATTTTAAAATATGTGGCAATGAGTGATAACCGCGAACATACAATGACTGAACGCGTGGCGCAGGTGATAAGTGATCTGTTTTCGCCGATAGTGCTACCGGCCTATATGATGGCTGTAGCGATGTGGCTGTCACCGCTTGTGGCTGTTCCGGAGCGTACAAGGCTTGTCTCGATGGCTGTTGTAGTGGCACTGACCGCCATTATTCCGACTGCTGTAATACTTACACTTATCAAGCTCGGCAAAGTCAGGGATGTCAGTCTGTCGTCAAGATCCGAGAGGATGGTGCCTTATGTGGTGAGTATATTGTGCTATATCGCTACAGTGCTGTTTTTAAGGAGTGTACATGCCCCGATGTGGCTGTGTGCCTTTTATCTCGGCGCGGCACTGACATCGGTATGTGCAGCAGTTATAACCAGAAGATGGAAGATAAGCGCCCATTCGTCGGCTGTAGGTGGAGTTGCGGCAGCTCTCGTATGGATGGGCTTCAGAGGTTTGTTGCTTGCCGGATCGATCTGGTGGGTTACCGGTGGAATAATTCTTTGCGGTCTTGTGGGTACATCGCGCCTGATACTGCACCGTCATACGCCGGCACAAGTGTTTGCGGGGTATGCGCTCGGTGCGGCGTCGGTCACGGCAATGTTGTTTTTACTGGCAAATTAATAAGAAAAACGAATATATGAAACCAATCGTTAGTATTATCATGGGCAGTACATCAGATCTGCCCGTTCTCCGTAAGGCGGCTGATTTTCTTGAAGAAATGGAAGTGGCGTTTGAAATGAACGCTTTGAGCGCTCACCGCACTCCTCGCGAAGTTGAGTCGTTTGCCTGCGGTGCGTCAGATCGTGGAATCAAAGTGATTATCGCGGCCGCCGGCATGGCCGCTGCCCTTCCCGGAGTTATCGCCGCCCTGACGCCGCTGCCGGTGATCGGTCTGCCCATCGACTCAACACTTCAGGGGCAGGATGCGTTACTGTCAATTGTCCAAATGCCCCCGGGTATACCTGTTGCTACCGTCGGTATCAACGCCGGACTCAATGCGGCGATACTGGCTGTGAGGATGCTAGCGCTGAGTGATGAAAAGCTTGCTGAACGTTATGCCGGCTATTGCGCCTCGCTGTCAAATAAAATAGTCAAGGCGAATGCCGAGCTGGCAGCTATCAGCGATTATAAATACAAGGTTTAATCAATAATTATCCGGCATCATAATGTCACGAGAAAATTTCCGTCGCAAAACCACGCAGGTGAGGGTAGGTAATACGACCATAGGCGGAGACGCGCCTATAAGACTGCAGTCGATGACCAACACATCGACACTTGACACCGAGGCATCGGTGGCACAGTGCGCGGCTATAGCTGCGGCCGGTGCAGATATAGTAAGACTGACTGCTCAGGGAGTAGCCCAGGCCAAAAATATGGGTGAGATACGGCGCCGGCTCAGAGAGTCGGGTATAAATATTCCTTTGGTCGCCGACATCCATTTCAATCCTGCAGCGGCTTTCGAGGCTGCGACTCAGGTCGAAAAAGTCAGGATCAATCCCGGCAATTTCGTCGACCCCGGCCGTACCTTTAAAAAGCTCAGTTATACGGACGAGGAATATGCGGCCGAGCTTCAGAAGATTGCAGATAAACTTGTGCCGTTTCTTAAAGTTTGCCGCGAGAATTCGACGGCAGTGAGACTGGGAGTGAACCACGGTTCGCTTTCCGACCGAATAATGAGCCGTTACGGTGATACTCCGGCCGGAATGGTTGAATCGGTGATGGAATTTCTGAGAGTCTGCCGCAAAGAGGATTTCAATGACGTTGTAATTTCAATCAAGGCCTCGAATGTCGTAGTGATGACGCAGACGGTCAGAATGCTCGTCAAGGCAATGGATGCGGAGGATATGCATTATCCTCTTCATCTCGGAGTCACGGAGGCCGGCGACGCCGAGGACGGACGTGTGAAATCGGCGGTCGGAATAGGTTCTCTGCTGGCCGACGGCATAGGCGATACGATAAGGGTGTCGCTCAGTGAGGCTCCGGAGAATGAGGTGCCTGTCGCGCGGATGCTGGTCGAACATATCGAAAGAATTGCGTCTGACGAAATGCCGCGCGCCGATCATCCCGAATATGATGTTCCGCGCACAGGAAAAGTGCCTGTCGCAGCCGGCGTCGATTTTGACGAGACAGCCGGTGTGCCTGACGGTTATGATGTGGTCGAGTCATCACGCGCAGATGCGATATCGGATATCCGGCGTAAGCTGGCCGAACGTAACGCACAAGGTAAAACAACTCCGGTCATACTTAAAATCAGTTATCCGGCTGACTTTGACGCCGAGCGCGTGACAGTGGCCGCTTCAGTTGATTTCGGTTCGCTGTTGCTTGACGGTCTCGGCGACGGCATATGGATAGACGCTCCAGGAGTAGAAAACGACAGGCTGCATTCGCTTGAGCTGAGCATACTTCAGGCTACACGCCGCCGCATATCGAAGACAGAATATATAGCCTGCCCCGGCTGTGGCCGCACGTTGTTTGATCTGCCTGCCGTGCTGAAAACCATCAAAGCCGGCACTTCGCATCTCAAAGGTCTTAAGATAGGCGTGATGGGGTGTATCGTCAATGGCCCGGGCGAGATGGCCGATGCCGATTACGGATATGTAGGCGCTGCCGCCGGCTGCGTGAGCCTTTATAAGGGCAAGGAATGCGTTGTCAGAAATATTCCCGCAGAAGAGGCATTGCCGCGGCTGATCGCTCTTATAAAAGAGAATGGCGACTGGGTAGATGAATAATAAAAGTCATGAAACAACCACCGGCGTGCTTCCCAACGGAATGCGCGCCGTGCATATGCATTGCCGCGGAAGTGCCGTAGCGATATTCGGACTTATTGTCAAGGCCGGAAGCCGGAATGAAAGGAATGACGAACAAGGTCTGGCTCATTTTGTCGAGCATACGATCTTCAAGGGAACAGGCCACCGCAGATCGAGCCATATAATCAACCGCATGGAGGCCGTAGGCGGAGAACTGAATGCCTATACGACAAAGGAAGAGACCGTCATATACAGCATTTTTCCGGCAGCGCATCTTTCAAGGGCTGCAGAACTTATTGCCGATCTGACAAGAGACTCGCGTTTTCCGGATCAAGAATTAGACAAAGAGCGCGAAGTGATAGCCGATGAAATCGATTCATATCTTGACACACCGTCCGAAGCAATATATGATGATTTCGAAGATCTGATATTCTCGGGGTCGCCGCTGGGACACAATATTCTGGGGGACAAGACCAGTATAGCGCGTTTCGGCAGTGATGCCTGCAAAGGTTTTGTGAAGCGTAACTACGTGCCGGATAATATGGTAGCTTTTTATAGCGGGCCGAGAGGAGCAGACGCTGTTTTCAAGGTTATGGAGCATTATCTTTCGGTTATAGATAATGAGAAACCGGGCGTTATGACGAGTCCTGTTGTGCCGCCAGTCAACGCGGCTTTTGACAGGAAGAATATCATAGCCACGCATCAGTCCCACTGTCTGCTTGGAGCAAGAGTCGGCTCTTATCTGGACAAAGACAGATACGCCACAGCACTGTTGACAAACATAATCGGAGGTCCGGGCATGAATTCTCTGCTCAACGTAGAGTTACGCGAACGTCGCGGTCTGGTCTACAATGTCGAGGCATCTACTGCATTATACTCTGATTGCGGTCTGATGACTGTGTATTTCGGTTGTGATCCGTCTGACAGCCGGCGGTGCAGAGATATTGTGACCCGCTGTATTGACAGTCTGCCTGACAGACTGACCCCGTCACGTCTTGAAGCGGCAAAAAAACAATATCTCGGGCAGCTTGTCATCGCTTCTGAAAACAGAGAAAACTCAGTTCTGGAAGCAGCCCGATCGCTTTTATGGAGAAACTATGTGACAGACGTGTCGGATATAGAGAATATCATAAAGGGACTTGATGCGTCAGATCTTCTCTCGGCAGCGGAACCGATTAAAACGCCGAGCGTGCTCATTTTTTCACCCGAATAGGGTAAAAATGCCGTGCCGCTGACAGAGGGTTCGAAAAAAAATCCGTAATTTTACGAATCATATACGAATTACTGATTTTTAATGAAGCAGCTCATATATATACTCATCGCTATATCTTTCTGCTCGTTGCTGTCTGTATCATGCAGCCGCGATGATCACGATAAGGAAGAAAATACACAAATCATTCCGATTGAAGATCTTCTGAGCGATGAAATGAACAATCCATATGACATTCATCTTGACAGCGCTCCAGACGAAGAATGTGTCAAACTGGCGCTCCGCCATATCGGTCCTCTCAGAAGAGCTTTCAGAGACAGTAACTACCTTCATGTAGATGCGGCCGAGGTGCTTGGAACCGGAGTGATCGAAGATCTGAATGATGCATGGTATCTGCGCCGTCCGCTTGTCGAAATCAGGTCGTGCCGGGAGTATTTTGTCGATGAACTGACCCACAGTTATCCTTATCTTGTCCCCGAAGCTGCCGATCTTCTGCATGAAGTGGGCCGACGCTTTAATGATTCCCTTCAGGCACGGGGAGGAGGCAATTACCGTATCAAGGTGACCAGTGTCATGCGCACACCTCTGACTGTCGCGAAACTTAGACGTATAAACCGCAATGCAACCAGCGCGTCGGCGCATCAGTATGGTACGACGTTTGACATAAGTTATTCGCGTTTTATATGCGATTCGCTCAGTGTCAACCGTTCGTTTGAAGATCTGAAAAATCTGCTTGGCGAGATACTTTACGATCTGCGCGAGGAAGGGCGCTGTTATGTTGTCTTTGAGAGAAAACAAAGTTGTTTCCATGTAACCGCGCGTCCGTAATGGCAGATATATATATAACAGATAAACAGCGTTATCCGCTGTGGCGCCGACTCGGCAAGATCATACTTTGGTGTGTTCTCGCTGCTGTTTTGGCTTTATACGGATCTTTGCAATGCATCGTGACTCTGCTGTCGCCCGACAAGTTGACTCCGCTGGTGTGCAATGTCGCCAACAAAATGACCGATGCGGATATAAAGATCGGTACCGTACAGCTTAACGTGATGAGGTCGTATCCGTTTATGCGTCTGTCAGTCGACTCGTTGAGCGTCGTAAATCCGCGTATTACCGCCTTGAAATCCGATACCGCTCTCCATTTGCCATGCTATGCTGATACATTGCTGACTGTCGGTCGTTTTGTCGGGGAACTTGATATGTCACGACTTCCGGCGGGTAAAATACGGATCAACAACATCGCTTTTGACGGGCCGTCAGTCAATATCGTGATAGTCAATGACTCGATCAATAATTTTGATATATTCGGAGCGGACAGGAGCGCAGATGAAGATAAAACTGTTTCCGAACTGCCTGACATAGAACTGAACCGTTTTTCCATTGAGCATGCCCAAGCTTTCCGGTACTATGATGCAACTGCGAATGTTGCTGCAAGTGTAGATATCAGGACTATCATAGAACGTAATAATGACGAGCCTGTCTATAGACTGGATTTCGACGGTGATTTTGCAAGTGAGCTTCTGAGCGATTATAATATAGGACACCTGCCGGTAACACTTGACGGCGATATATTCTGGAAATCAGACAGGCCATACAGAATTGAACTCAGAGATTTCACGTTCGGAGTGTCATGGATAAAGGTTCTTTTCGGGCTTGATGTCGATTTTACCGACGCACTGGTGATAAATGATTTTAAAGCCGAATGCAACGGAATAAGTATCGCAGACTTGATGGCGTTTGTGCCGAAACCGTTGGCGGACAGATTAGAACTTAGGACGCTTGATACGGATGCCCGTCTGTCGGCTGAAGTCAGGCTCGACAGCGCGTTTAATCCTGAGCGCGACAGTTTGCCTTATGCGACAATAAAAATGAGTGTGAGTCCATGCCGACTCAGATACGGCAACGCCCGTTTCGAGCGACTGGCTGCCGATCTGTCGGCTCAGCTCAGGGGTAATGATATGTCTGAAGCTATTGTCACGCTCGACAGGCTTGAAGTTGCAGGACCGGCGACACGTCTGTGCATCTCGGGCTCGGTTACGGATGTGACCGGAGATCCGGATTTCAAAGTCAGACTTGATGGTTTTACCAATCTCGCAAAATTGCCGCCGCCACTGATGAAATTTATAGACGGTTACGTTTCAGGAAAGGTCGGGACAGAGTTGAGTGTCGCAGGACGTCTCTCAATGTTTGACCGCAACCGGTTCCATAAGATCAAAGTAGACGGGGATGTCGACGGAAAAGATCTGTACTGGCTGTCATCCGATACAGCCAATATGGCATTTGCGAGAAATGTTTGTTTAAAATTCGGTACAAAAAAACGTTTTAACAACAGTCCGGATCTCATGGCTGCCACGATTTCGGTGGATTCGGCCGATGTGCTATCAGGTGGAGTTGCAGTGAATGTTACAGGCCTCTCGCTCGGAGTAGGAGTTGAAAATCGCCGTCCAACGGCCGATACAACATTAGTAATACCGATGGGGGGCGGTTTGAAATTCGCGACGTTGAATGTAAATTCAATCACAGACTCAGCCGGAGTGCGATTCAGGGATGTTGCCGGCAGGGTAGTTATGCAGCGGTTCAACAACATGAGCCGTGTTCCGGAGTTCCTGTTCAATCTGAATATTAAACGTATGGCTGCGGGATCACGTGACGCAAGAGTGCTGTTCTCGGATTCTCGTCTCGACTTCAATGCTCATAAACGCCCCGTCAGCAAGTCGATGATTGCATTCCGCAAGACTGTCGATTCGATATCACGTGTACGTCCCGATCTGTCGCCTGACTCGGTTATGGCGCTTGCAATAGCCAAAAGAAGGCAACATCGCGGCACTCATCACCGTGTGCATGCACAGATGGCGGATTCGACCGAAATAATCGACTGGGGAACTTCGAAGACTCTCAGCCGTCTGCTGCTGACCTGGGATATAAACGGTTCGCTCTCGGCTAAGCGCGCCGGACTTTACACTCCGTTCTTCCCTCTGCGCAACAGACTGAGGGATCTTGATATAAGCTTCAACAATGATTCAATCTGTCTGAAACAGATCGCTTACAAGGTCGGCCGCTCGGATTTTCTCGCTGACGGAAAAATAACCAATATGAAGCGGGCTCTGACTGCGCGAAAACGTGTGTCTCCGTTAAAAATTGAGTTTGACGCATTCTGTGATACAGTCGATGTCAATCAGATAGCGGAAGGCTTTTTCAGGGGAGCCGCATATTCGCAGCTCAAAGAAAAAGGATTGTCTGTCGATCTCAGCGTAACGGATAATGACAGTCTTTTCGAGCGGGAAATAGACAAGAGTGTCTCTCAGAGTACAGATACTATGGGTCCGGTACTCATCCCTGCAAATGTGGAGGCTAATCTGAAACTTAGGGCGAAGAACATATTGTATTCAGACCTGTTGTTGCATGACATGAACGGCAATGTTCTTATATATGACGGGGCTGTGAATCTCCACCAGCTTAAAGCATTGTCTGATGTAGGCTCGGTAGATCTTTCTGCTCTGTATTCGGCTCCGAATGTCGACAACATGCGTTTCGGGTTCGGTCTTCAGGTTCAGGATTTCGATATTGCACGGTTTATGAATCTTGTTCCTGCGATAGACTCGATTATGCCGTTGCTACATGACATATCCGGCATAATTGATGCCGATCTGGCAGCCACCGTTAATATTGGCAAGGATATGAATCTCGATCTGCCGTCGTTGACCGCGGCCATAAAGCTTGAGGGAGATTCGTTGCAGCTTCTCGATGCGGAAACATTCAGAACGATCGCAAAATGGCTGATGTTTAAAAATAAAAAGAGGAATATAATCGACCATATGAACGTTGAGATGATTATAGCCGACAATGAAATGCAACTTTTCCCGTTTATATTTGATATTGACCGATATAAAATAGGCGTTCAGGGGCACAATGATCTTGCACTGAATTTCAATTATCTTGTGTCGGTGCTTAAATCTCCGTTACCTTTCAAATTCGGCATCACGATCAAAGGAAATCCCGATGACTATAAGATCAGACTCGGACGAGCGAAATTTGATGAGAAACAGGCTGTCGAACGCAAACAGATCGTCGATACGACGCGGATTAATCTTATAGATCAGATTGAAAATGTATTCCGCCGCGGTGTCAGACAGTCGGAATTTGCAAAGCTGAAGCTTCCCTCTAATAAATCGGTTGCAGCCGATATAAATCTTGAAAATGATCCCGTGACACCGTCCGACTCGCTGCTGTTCATTAAAGAAGGCCTGATACCGGCACCGGTTATACCCGAAGCAGAAACGCCGAAAGATAAAAAGAAAAAATGAAGGATATAAATACGATATTAACTGATTATATTCGTCGCCACCATTACAGCCGTCTGCAGCCTGTGGCGGCTCTTATTGACATGGACGGCACGCTTTATGACTCTATGGGCAATCACGCTGAAGCCTGGCGCAGAATGTGTGAAGAAGCCGGACTTGAGGTGACGCGCGATGAATTTTTCCTTTATGAAGGCATGACAGGCGCACAGACTATCGATCTGCTGATGCAGCGCTGTCGCGGACGTCATGCTACGCCAGAAGAGTGCGAAACTCTCTATCACCGCAAGACAGAAATATTCAAGAGTCTTCCACCTGTCCGGCCGATGCCAGGCGCCCGGGAGCTTACCGATCTTATGGTGACCGTCGGCATGAGAAGAGTACTTGTCACCGGTTCGGGACAAAATTCGCTGCTTGACCGTCTGCCGGAAGATTATCCCGGAGTGTTTTTGCCGGGCATGCGTGTGACCTCACGTGATGTCACACACGGCAAACCGCATCCTGAACCATATATCCGTGGCATGCAGCTTGCCGGCGTCAGCCCCTCGCAGTCCATAGCGATAGAAAATGCCCCTCTCGGTGTAAAATCGGCCGCGACTGCCGGCGCTTTTACTGTCGGAGTAGTTACAGGGCCGATACCGCGTGCGGAACTCGAAGGCGCCGGAGCCGCTATTGTATTTGATTCGATGAAGGAATGCGCCGAAGAGTTCCCGACACTGTTATATAATATGTTGACACTGACGATATGAAACAGAAACTGATGTTTACCAATCATCCGGGTGCAGCCATAGATGAACTCGCGGCCGGGATGAGTCCGTCGAAAGTATTTGTAATCGTTGATACAAATACTGAGAAACAGGTGTTGCCGTTGCTTGCCGTCATGTCGGAGAGTGTTGCCGGTGCGCAGGTCATAACCGTCGGGGCAGGGGATGTGAACAAAAACCTTGACTCGCTCGCCGGTATCTGGCGGACGCTTAACGAGTCTGGCGCCACACGTTCGTCGTTTGTGATCAATGTCGGCGGAGGAATGGTTACGGATATGGGCGGATTTGCAGCCGCCACTTTCAAGCGCGGAATGCGTTTTGTCAACGTCCCGACAACGCTGCTTGCAGCTGTCGACGCATCAGTGGGTGGAAAGACAGGCATAAACTTCAACGGTTGTAAAAACGAAGTCGGCGCATTTGCCGAACCGGAGGCTGCGGTCATTTCCACGATATTTTTCAATACACTGACGACACAGGAACTTCTGTCAGGTTACGCCGAAATGCTCAAACACGCTTTACTCGAAGATCGTCAGACTTTTATAGATCTGCTGGATTATAATTTTGCAGGGACCGGTTTTGACAAGGACCGCCTTCTGACTTTGCTTCAGAAAAGCGTTGCGGTCAAAGAACGCATTGTGTCGGAAGACCTGCACGAACAGGGCATACGCAAGGCATTGAACCTGGGTCATACCGTCGGACATGCTTTTGAAAGCTATGCGATGACCGACCGTCATTCGCCTGTGCCTCACGGCTATGCAGTTGCATGGGGTATGGTGGTGGAACTCATCCTGTCACATATGGAGCTGAAGTTCCCGTCAGATATGCTTCAGCGATATGCAGCGTATGTGAGATCGAACTACGGAGTGTTCGACATAACGTGTGACGATTATCCTGCGTTATTGAAACTCATGAGCCACGACAAGAAAAATGCGTCGGCCGACAGGATCAATTTCACATTGCTCGCCGATATCGGCGACGTGAGGATAGACCGGGAGGCTGACGTGGAAAATATAAAAGCCGCGCTCGACATCTACCGCGATATGATGGGCATCTGACATTATGGCCGGCATTTACGAATTCAGACGATATGGCAAAGCGGCGCTGCTGATTACAGCTGCCGTGATGGTCGCGCTGTTTCTGTATATTTCCAACGGACTCGTGCGCGATCTTTCGAAACAGGAACGTGACCGTATGGAAATATGGGCAGACGCGACCAAACAGATCATCAACCTCGGCTCGGCTGAAGAACCGAGCGCTGTCGATCTCGACTTCCTGCTCGGCATTATAGAGCGAAACACCACTATACCGGTCCTGCTGACTGACGATGACGGAAACATACTGCAGTATCGGAATCTTGATTTGCCGGATAAGGAAGAAGACGGACTGCTCGGAGAGATGTCGGAGACAAACCGCCTGTTCCTGCAGAATAAACTTGCAGAATTGTCCTCGACACCTAATGTAATTCATATCGTGATTGCACCTCAGACTATGCAGCACCTTTATTATGAGGACTCAACGCTGTTGAAGCGCCTGAGCTACTATCCTTATGTCCAGTTGCTTGTAATGCTTGCTTTTATAGCCGTAGTTTATTTTGCAGTTTTGTCGACCAAAAAAGCCGAACAGAATAAAGTATGGGTCGGACTGTCTAAGGAGACGGCTCATCAGCTGGGCACTCCAATATCGTCGCTGATGGCATGGATGGAACTCTTGCCTGAAATGGGAGTGGACAAGGAGACAGTCGCCGAGATGAATAAAGATGTCAGCCGTCTCAGCATGATTGCTTCTCGTTTTTCTAAAATCGGCTCACGTCCGGTTATGGCAGTCTGCGATCTTAACACTACGGTCGCCAATGCCGCGGCATATATGTCAAGCCGTATATCTCCGCGAATTTCACTGTCGGTAAGTCTCGGCGAGGGCCGTATGGAAGTCAGCGCCTGTGCGCCGCTGTTTGAGTGGGTGATGGAAAATCTGATAAAAAATGCAGTGGATGCCATAGGCGACAGCGGCAGTATAAAGGTTGAAACTCATATCGAAGAGCGGCTTGCTGTCCTTGAGGTGACAGACAGCGGCAAAGGCATAGCTCGAAAAAACTTCAAGACAGTGTTCAATCCCGGCTTTACCACCAAGAGCCGTGGCTGGGGGCTGGGGCTGACGCTGGCAAAACGCATAATTGAGCAATATCACGGCGGTCTGATTTTCGTTAAGGATTCTGTCGTAGGTTCGGGCTCAACTTTCCGGATCGAGCTGCCGCTGGTCTGACGTTAGCCTTAACTTGTCGCGACCAGGCATGTCTTTGGCGGTTTATTGTGCAAAAATTACGGTAAATTTGTCTGTGGCGTTTTATGCTTGGTGCTAATTGAGTAATTTTGTATCTGAATTCATCATTTGACAAAGATGCGTACGGCTGCAAAATCGTCTGTCGACATGTTGGGCGGTAATATTTACCGCAATATGTTCATATTCGCGCTCCCTTTGATTGCAAGCGGAGTGCTTCAGCAATCATTCAATTCTGTCGATGTCGCCGTAGTCGGACGTTTTGTCGGGCATCAGGCGCTTGCCGCGGTCGGGAGTAACGGACCGGTGATAAATCTGATTGTCAATCTGTTTTTGGGTATTTCGGTCGGTGCCAATGTCGTAATAGCCAATTATATCGGCCGTGCCAACCACGAAGGGGTGAGACGCAGTGTCGCCACGGCGACAGCTTTGGCCGCTGTCAGCGGAGCATTGCTGCTTGTGCTCGGCGAGTGCGTGGCCGTACCCATTCTTGTCGCGCTCGGGACTCCCGACGAAGTCCTCGGTGAGGCTGTCACGTATTTGCGTATTTACTCGCTCGGTATGCCTTTCATGATGGTCTACAACTTCGGTTCGGCAATATTGCGCAGTTTCGGCGACACACGGCGTCCGTTTTACGCGCTTGTCGCCGGCGGAATAGTCAATGTTGTGCTTAATTTGTTTTTTGTGCTTGTCTGTGGCATGGGTGTGGCCGGTGTCGCGGTCGCTACCGTCGTGGCCAACGGTGTCAGCGCAACGGTGATTTATATTGTCCTTAGCCGCGAACAGGATCCTTGTAGGGTCAGTCTCAGGCATATGTCGTTAAGGCACGGGGGCGAGCTCGGCAAAATACTGCGTATCGGTGTCCCGGCCGGAATTCAGGGCATGGTGTTTTCTTTTTCCAACGTGTTTATCCAGTCGGCGATAAACTCTTTCGGCGCGGATGCCATGGCCGGATCTGCCGCGGCGCTTAACTATGAGCTTTACGGATATTTTGTCATCAACGCGTTTGCTCAGTCTGTAGTCGCGTTTACAGGTCAGAATAACGGCGCAGGCAACCTGAAGCGTTGCTCCGAAGTGCTTCGTGCCGGACTGATAATGAGTTTCGCTGTCAGCTTATGTTTTGACCTTGCAGTAGGTTTTTTTGCTGATGAGGCAGTGTCGGTATTCACGACTGTGCCCGCCGTAATATCTTATGCAGTCATACGTGTCCATTGCGGCGCAGCGTTTCAGTTTATTGCCTGTTCTTATGAAATGGCCGGCGCGTCGCTGCGCGGACAGGGCTATTCGATGACGCCTACGGTCATAACAATAGTCGGCACATGTCTGCTCAGGCTGGGATGGGTGATGGTGATAGCCGCGCGCGGCGGATCGTTTATGGAATTGCTTGCTATTTACCCTATATCATGGGCTGTCACCGGAGTTGCTATGCTTGCTGCGCGTTCGTTTGTGACACGTAGGCTTATCCATGGAGCGGCATGATAATATAACGCCGCATTTTTATGTTATTGAGCATATTTGTAATAGTTGTTGCCCGAAAATTTTGACGGTTCGAAAAAACTTGTTAATTTCGGCAAAATAAACCAAGATTCGTAGACAGGCATGTTGTCAAATCGTGCTGAAGTCGTTATAATACAAAGTTTATTGATTTTTGAGTAACTAACGTATGGGTCCCCGACTCCGGGGCTCTTAAACCTAAAATACATTAATATCCTGAAGATATGAGTTATCTGAAGTTTGACAAAAATCTGCTGATCAATCTCGACCAATCGTTGCCGAAAGAGATGCTGCGTACCAATCAGGCCGGCGCATACCATTGCACCACGCTTGTAGGGTGTAACACGCGCAAGCAGCACGGTCTTCTGGTCATACCGATTCCCGAGATGGGCAACAAGGCGCACGTCCTGCTGTCGTCGCTCGACGAGACAGTTATTCAGCACGGTGCGCCGTTCAATCTCGGCATCCACCGTTACCGTGGCGGTGTCCTGAGTCCTAACGGACATAAATATATCCGGGAATTCGATTGTGAGAGCGTCCCGCGCACTACTTACCGTGTAGGCGGCGTTATCCTGACTAAGGAAAAAATCTTTATCTCCCACGAAAACCGTATTCTCATCCGTTATACTCTTGTCGAGGCACATTCTGCCACGACATTGCGCTTCAGGCCGTTTCTCGCTTTCCGCGAAAGCAACAGCCTATGTGTTGCCAACGATGCGATCAATCGCGCGCTCGTGCCGGTCGAAAATGGTGTGGCAAGCTGCCTTTATGATGGATTTCCGACACTTTACATGCAGTTTAGCCGCAAGCCGGTGTGGGTTGACGAACCCAACTGGTACAACGGCATCGAATATGTCAAAGATCTCGAACGGGGGGTGCCTTATACCGAAGACCTCTGGGTCCCCGGATATTTTGAGATACCGATCAAAAAGGGCGAGTCTGTTATCTTCTCCGCCGGTATATCGGAGGTTAAACCGCGTTCGCTGTCAAAAATGTATGAGGCCGAAATCGCATCGCGCACACCGCGCACAAGTTTTTATAACTGTCTGAAAAACGCTGCCAAACAGTTCTATCTCAAGGACGGTGACAATATGTATGTCATTTCAGGTTATCCCTGGGGCGTCGTGCTCGCGCGTAATACATTCATGGCTGTGCCCGGTCTGACACTCGCTATTGACCATCGTGCCGATTTTGAAAAAATAATCGACACCGCATCGCGCGCATTGCTCGAATTCATGGTCAGCGGCCGTCTCTCTGAGCGCATTCACGGCATAGATCTCCCTGACATACCGCTCTGGGCTGTCTGGGCGCTCCAGCAGTATGCCAGAACTGTAGGAACCGAGGAAGCCCGCGAAAGATATTTCGACCTTGTGGCAAGTATTCTCGATTTCATCCTCGACAACCGTCACCCCAATCTTCAGGTCGATCAGACCAACGGACTGGTAAGGACTATAGGCACTTCGACTCCTGTTTCGTGGATGAACTCCACGTTGAACGGGCGTCCGGTAATACCTCGCAGCGGATATCTCGTTGAGTTCAACGCATTGTGGTATAACGCTCTGCGTTTCGGAGCTTCGCTCGCAGAGGGTCGTGAAGACCTTGAAAAATCGGCGGCACGCTGGGCAGCGGCTGCCGACATGATGAAAGAGCCGTTTGTCGAAACGTTCCTTAATGACGGCGGATATCTTTACGACTATGTCGACGGTGCATATGCCGATCCGTCGGTGCGTCCCAATATGGCCGTGGCGATCGGACTCGATTACTCCCCCCTCGACCGTCGACAGCGTAAGAGTGTGCTCGACGTCGTCACTCGTGAGCTCCTTACTCCTAAGGGATTGCGTTCGCTGTCGCCTAAAAGCTATGGCTATCGCCCGACTTATGTCGGATCGCCCGAGGAGCGTGAGCTTGCTCTCCATCAGGGACCGGCGCGCCCCTGGCTTATGGGCTTCTATGCCGATGCCTACCTCAGAGTGTTCGGCATGAGCGGAGTCAGCTATATCGACCGTATGCTGATCGGCTTCGAAGACGAGATGCCCAACGGCTGTATCGGCTCGCTGTCGCAGCTTTACGACGGCAATCCGCCGTTCTCAGGCCGCGGAGCTATATCCCACGCCACTAACGTTGCCGAAGTGCTTCGCACTCTCCGCACCCTCAAACGCCTCACTCCCGATTATTAAACCTCAGAGTCTAACTTCCGCTCAAAGCTAATGTAAAAGCAATGAAAGCACTAATGTTCGGGTGGGAATTCCCCCCTCATATCCTCGGTGGTCTCGGCACCGCCAGCTACGGTCTCACAAAAGGCATGTGGGAGTGCGGCAATATGGACATCACTTTCGTTATCCCGAAGCCGTTCGGTGACGAAGACCGCGAGTTCGCTCATATCATAGGCACTTCACAGGTGCCTGTTGCGTGGCGCGATGTAACCCGTGATTATGTCGAGTCGCGCATCGGCAAGGTGATGGATCCTGATCTGTATTTCCGTCTGCGCGACCATATATATGCCGACTTCAATTACATGCGCACCAATGATCTCGGATGTATCGAGTTCTCTGGCCGCTATCCCGACAACCTTCTTGAAGAGATCAACAATTATTCGATAACAGCCGGTGTCATTGCCCGCACGATCGACTGTGACATCATTCACAGTCACGACTGGCTGACATATCCGGCAGGCATACATGCCAAGCAGGTGACCGGCAAGCCGCTGGTGATCCATGTCCACGCTACAGACTACGACCGTTCGCGCGGCAATGTCAATCCGACGGTGTTCAATATCGAACGCGACGGCATGATAAATGCCGATCATATAATTACTGTCAGCAATCTGACGCGTCAGACTGTCATAGAACGTTATGGCATAGATCCGGCCAAAGTGACGACGGTTCACAATGCCGTTGTGCCCCTGAGCCGAGAATTGCTTGATGTCGAAGTGCAGAAACCTAAAGAGAAAATCGTCACATTCCTCGGCCGCATCACAATGCAGAAAGGCCCGGAATATTTTGTCGAGGCTGCCGCCAAGGTTCTTAAAAATGACCATAACGTCCGCTTTGTTATGGCCGGTTCGGGCGACATGATGGATAAGATGATCGCTCTTGCCGCCGAGCGCGGCATCGCCGATCGTTTCCATTTCCCCGGCTTCCAGAAAGGCAAGCAGGTCTATGAGATGCTCAAGGCCAGCGATGTCTACATCATGCCTTCGGTTTCCGAACCGTTCGGCATCTCGCCGCTCGAAGCCATGCAGATGGGCGTCCCGTCGATAATCTCCAAACAGTCGGGATGTGCCGAAATCCTCGATAATGTCATCAAGACCGATTATTGGGACATCGACGCCATGGCTGACGCGATCCATTCTATAATCACATATCCGGCGATGTACAATCAGCTCCGCGAGGACGGTCTGGCCGAAGTGGCTCAGATCACATGGGACAAGGCCGGCCAGAAAGTGATTGACATATATAATAAAGTTTTAAACCGTTAACCCTTTACAGATCCAGAAGATATGAAAGCAATCTGTTTCAATTTCGAAATCCATCAGCCGTTCCGTCTCAAACGCTACCGTTTTTTTGACATAGGCAACGACCACTATTACTATGACGACTTCCTCAACGACGACATAATCACCCGTATCGCTGAGCGCAGCTATATACCTGCGGCGCGCACTTTGTTGAAGATGATCGAGGACAATAAGGGCAAGTTTAAATGCTCGCTTGCCATCACAGGTGTCGCTATCGAGCAGATCGAACAGTACGTGCCCGAACTTATCGACCTTCTCAAACGCCTTGCCGACACAGGCTGTGTCGAGTTTGTCGCCGAGCCTTATGCTCATTCGCTCGCGTCGCTGATCGATCCCGAGGAATTTGCCGATCAGGTCAAAGTTGAGTGTGAGAAACTGCATTCGCTTTTCGGAGTAAAGCCAAAAGTGCTCCGCAATTCCGAACTTATCTATTGTGACGATCTTGCTCCGCAGATTCTCGCAATGGGCTTCAAAGGGGTGATTACCGAGGGCGCAAAGCATATACTCGGCTGGAAATCGCCCAATTATGTATACTCTGCGGCTACAGCTCCGAAACTGAAGATGCTGCTCAAGAATTCGAAGCTCAGCGACGATATCGCGTTCCGTTTCAGCGACACATCGTGGGATGCTTATCCTCTGACTGCCGATAAATATATCGACTGGATCGCTTCGACGCCACAGGAAGAGCAGATCATCAACCTTTCGATGAGCCTAGAGACCTTCGGAGGTCTTCAGCCTGCCAATTCAGGCATATTCCAGTTCCTTGAGGCACTTCCTCGCTTTGCCGGCGAGCGCGGTGTGGAGTTCTGCACTCCTTCAGAAGCCATCGCCAAACTCAAACCGGTCGGCGAACTGTCGGTCGTTCACCCCATTTCAGGTGCCGACGAGGCGCGCGACACATCGGCGTGGCTCGGCAACAAACTTCAGAATGAAGCATTCAGCAAACTATATTCTGTTGCCGAACGTGTGCGTCTCTGTACAGACCGCCGTCTGAAACAGGACTGGTGGTATCTTCAGGGCTCGGATCACTTCTACTATATGTCGACAAAGCACATGGCCGACGGTGCCGTCCATAGTCTTTTCAGTCCCTACGAGACTCCGTTTCAGGCGTTCACAAACTATATGAATGTTCTTGCCGACTTCATTGTCCGTGTTGAGGAGCAGTATCCTCTCTCGATTGAGAATGAAGAACTTAACTCGCTGTTGACTACGATCCGTAATCAGGCCACTGAGATTGAGACTCTTAACAAAGAGCTTAACTCAATGCGTAAAAATATCGAGCAGTTTAACGTAGAGCATGCTCTGCGTGAACCTAAAGAAGAAGTCAAGACTGTGGAGAAGAAAGCTCCGGCTAAGAAATCTGCCGCCAAAGCAGCGCCTAAAAAGGCTGTCAAGGAGAAAAAGTGAAAGGTTAACAGAGCTTTTGTAAAGTAAAAGGCTGGCGCCTTGTGGTTAACAAGATTTAACTACGCGGCGCCTGCCTTTTTTTATTTTAATTTCATATTATTTTTGTAGATTTGCGTGATAATGCATGAATAATATGCGTGTGGTATTATAGTAATAATGAAAAATTTTAAAATCTAATCACCTATATAATTAATTAAAAACCTAACTAATGAAAAAGAAACTACTCTCTTTAGCGTTTGTTGCCGCTCTTCTTCCGGCACTTAACGCTTCTGGTGCTTCCGATCCGGGTCTGACTCAGATGTGGAAGACTCCGTTCCTCGAAATCGGTGACTGGGATGGGAATGCCGCCAGCTGGTCGACTCCCGAGACTGTTAAAGCTACGCCGTGTGCACGTTTTGCAACAGCAAGAGACGGCAAAGTCTACACTGTCAACATGGTGACCATGAGCATTGCAGAAGTTACTGACGAGGGACTCAAGGATATTATCTCACTTCCTTTTCTTGCGTCTGAACCAATGGTTAAACTGGCTAACGGAACTGAAGTCCCGCAGATCTATGGTTCTGCAATTTCTCTTGACGAAGCAGGAAACTATCTTATCGGAAGAAACTTTGTAACTCCGACAAGTTCACTGTATTGGTCAGTTTGTTCAAACGGTAAGACAGTCAATCTTCCCGCGCTTCCTGTGCCCGAAGGCTGGACTATCGGTCGTATCGACTGTGTCGGTCATGTGCTCGGTGACCTTACTCGTGAAGCATTGTTCTTTATCGCTCCTACTACCGGTTGCACCAACGAAGTGCGTGTGATCAAAGCTACCGGTAACGGTTCTGTAGAAAGCATCGAGCTTGAGGAAATCGGTACGGTTAAAGTTCCTGCATCATATGCCGGTCAGCAGGGTATAGTGCAGCCGGCATTCGCAACTTATGCTGAGTATGCTGCAGCTGGTGAGGAAAATTATAATTTCTATTACTCCGGATGTAGTGGCGTAAATACAGCCTATGCATCATATATAAACGGCAAGGTTACAACCAACTTTGCTCCTGATATGGCATATTCGATCAATTCAGGTGTAAACGGTTTCGACACTTTCGTGCTCGGAGGCAAGCGCTATTTCGTTCGTAACTATTCTACAAAAGCTGATGCCCGTGAGATGGGTTTTGCGGTTTTGAATGAAAAGGGCGATATCTTGTCTACATATATGAATACTGATTACGTGCCCAACGGTGGCTATTCAACTCTTGTTGCTGAACCGTTGGCCGACAACACTGCCAATATCTATATCTATAATTCTAATGGCAAAGGTGTTCAGGCAGCTCAGGTGAAATTTGATCCGTCGCAGTGCGGTGAGCCTATTGTTCCCGAAGTACCTGTCGGCGCTACTCCTGACGATGCATACCGTATTTCGACTCCCGAAGACTTTATGAACATTAGCAGCAAAGCAACCGGCGCTGAATTCTATGCTGTTCTTGAGAATGATATTGATTTCGCAGGCTATATTTACACCCCGATCAATACCAAGTCAAATATCCATCTCGACGGTCAGAACCATGTGGTCAAAAATGTTTACACATTTGATCCTAAATGGGACAACTGGGGCTTGTTTAAGGCGGTAAAGGGTGAATTCAAAAACCTCGGTATCGTCAATACATATAATTATGTGGCAAGTGGTTGCGCCGGCGCTCTTATGGGTGAAGCCAGCGGTGATGTGACTATCGACAACTGCTATGCAACAGGTTATGTATTTGCTGCTGCGGGCGGTGGCCTTGTCGGCACTGTATGTGCAGGTACGACTACGATTACCAATTCTTACTCATTGGTTAACGTGACCGGTCCGGCCTCGGCTTATCTTGGCGGCCTCGTAGGTCGTGTCGGTAGTTACAACGGCAACCCCGGCAAACTTGAAGTCAGCTATTGCTACAACGGCGGTAATGTGACCGGCGGAGCAACTGTCGGCGGTATTGCGGCTGTTAATGTCGCTACTTCTGAAGTTAAGGTTGATAATGTTATTTCCTGGGGCAGTTTGTTGTCCGGTACAACTGTTGACGCTTTCTGCGCAGGTATCGACTTTGATCTTGGCGACAATTATTGGATTTACGATGGCCTGTTGATAAATGATGTCCCTGACGGAGATGCTTCTCAGGAAACTCTTATGGGTGTTATTGCAGGTTGGGACGCATTTAACAAGACAGTCAGTGACGGTCGCGCCGTTCTCGCATGGCAGACTGCAAACGGCTCGAAGGAAATCCCGGCACGTATTGGTACTGAAGCTAATCCTTATGCAATCCGCACGGCACAGGATCTTGCCGCTATCCGCAACATTCTGTTTGCCGGTGATAACTATCTAACTGTTGAAAATGACATTGATATGACAGATGTTCCCTATGTGGCTCCGCTTGGCAACAATAACTTCAGCGGTGTTGTAGTTCATCTTGACGGAAAACAGCACGTGATCAGCAATCTTAAAGTTGAAAAAGGCGATTATCCTTCGCTTATCGGTGTATTCATGGGTGAGATCAAGAATCTTGGCCTTGCTGATGTTGAAATTACCGGCGGCGGCGTAGGTCCTTTCGGCGGTTTTGTCGGTCATGCATCCTATGACGGTGTTACAACCATTGACAACTGTTTTGCAACCGGTAAAGCAACCGGTTCGAGCTATGCTGGCGGTATCGGTGGCTATACTAACGGAAATACTAATATTACCAACTCTTATACTCGTGTACAGCTTGCCGGTGGACTTTACGCCGGTGGTGTGATCGCTTGGGTTCCCGGTGGCGAAACTGTTATTAAGAATGTCTACGCAGCCGGTTATGTAGAGGCTACCGGTGAGGCCGGTCGTGCAGCCGGTGTTGCCAACTTTATGACAGGTGTGAAATCAGCTACTCTCAGCGACGTTGTCGCATGGGCTCCCGGCGTATCTGCTGTAGTACCCGAGAATGCTGCTGTAATCAATGGAGGTGACGCTACCGCAACAGAGGCTAACGTTGTGTTCAGCGAAGAACTCGTTCTTAATGGCGAAACGACGGTCGAAGGTGGTAAGGCTGAAACTGAGCTTCAGGCGCTCGTCAGCTCTTGGGAAGCATTCAGCGATAAACTTGACAAAGGTTTCCCGATGCTGAAATGGCAGGCTGAAGGTTCTGCCGGTATCAACGATATCGTTGTTGATGAAACTGAAGCAACCGGCCCCGCTGTTTACTACAATCTTCAGGGTGTAGAGGTTGCCAACCCCGAAAACGGTATCTATATCGTTCGCCGCGGCAACAAAGTGACAAAAGAAATCGTTCGCTGATAGCGGGTCGATAATAACATTCAAAAGAAGTCCGGGCCATCTGGTGCCGGACTTCTTTTTGATTCAAGGAACTAAATATTTGTTGTTCAGACTTAAAAAGATCAGCCTGAAAAAAGTCGAAAAAATTACAGCAAAAAACTTGCACGGTTCGGAAATACTCTGTAACTTTGCATCGCTTTTGAAAAATAATCGGGGTGTAGCTCAGTTGGTTAGAGTACGCGTCTGGGGGGCGTGAGGTCG
>CANPDU010000006.1 GCA_947573135.1 uncultured Bacteroidales bacterium
CAAGACTGACACTGGCTCACCTGAAGCGCAGATTGCATTATTCTCGGTCCGTATTGCTCATTTGACTCAGCATCTGAAGTCAAATCACAAAGATCATACAACAGAGCGCGCTCTTAAAATGCTTGTAGGCAAGCGTCGTCGTCTTCTTGACTATCTCGCCAAGAAAGACATCACCCGCTACCGCGCAATCATTGCCCAGAAAGAGCTCGGTATCCGCAAGTAAGACGCCACAAAGCGCTCGCTTAAAGATTACACATGGGGCTGCCGCATTAATTGTCGGCAGCCTTTGTTTTTTAAGACGTATCATATATAAGATAAGACGGCCATATAACATTTTCAGGCTCCGGAGCGTTATAAAACCAATGATACGCATTAATCAAATATTAAAATTATCAAATATGAAACTGACCGATATTCTTATCATTTCAATCGCTGCGACTACAATCAGCTCCTGCTCTCTTTTGAGTCCGAAATCTAAAACAACTGATATGACACCCATAAAAGTCTCAACAGCCAAATCTGACGGATCAAACAAAAACGCCGCATCTTCAGCCGAAGATCTGGCAGACCGCATCACCGGCGAATGGGTTATTGTTTCTGCCGGGGGTAAATCCATAGGTCAGATTGACGATATGCCTTATATCACTTTCGAAAAATCGTCAGGTCGGTTCTATGCGTCCAACGGTTGCAATGTGCTCAATGGATCCTATACATTGTCTCCGTCAGGCAAGCTGACTTTCGGAGAAGTACTGTCAACTATGAAGATGTGTCAGGATCTGCCTTACGAATCATCAATAACCGCGGCACTCTCCGGAGAGTCGCCACTCAATGCAAGCATTAAGAAGCTCGGCCATGACAGCTATCTCACTCTTACAGATGCTAAAGGCGTTGAGCTATTATCAGCAAAGAAACATAATATGGATTTCCTCAACGGCAACTGGCAGATCACATCTGTCGGCGGCAAAACTGTCGAAGGTGACGAAGCCTCGATATTTATCGACATCAACGAACTTAAAGTACACGGCAACACCGGATGTAACTTTTTCAACGGTGTGCTTTACATAAACCCCGACAAGTCAAATGCTATCGATTTCAGCAATCTCGGCTCGACAAGAATGATGTGCCCGAATATGGAACAGGAGTCAGCAATCCTTCTTGCACTCGAAGAGACTGTCAGCGCTATTCAAGGTTCTGAAGGTAACGTAATGCTGCTGAACTCTGCAGGCAAAGAGCTGATGACCCTACGGTCTATTCCCGTCGAGAAAGAATAGACGATTCTGAAACGCCGAACTCTTTCCCCCGACAGCTGTTCTAATTATAGAAAAAGTAAAAGCAATGAGCAGCAAACAAAGGATTGTAGTCATCGGTGCCGGATTCGGCGGCTTGTCATTCATCAAAAAAATCGATAAGAGGAATTTTGATATCACCGTTGTCGACCGTAACAACTACCATAGTTTCCCCCCGCTTTTCTACCAGATAGCATCATGCGGACTCGAGCCGATGAGCATATCGTTCCCGATGAGACGAGAATTGAGGTCAAAGAAAATGCGCGGTGTCAGTTTTTGTTACGGAGAGGTGAGCTGTATTGACACATTGAATAGAACGATCACCACCGAATACCAGACCTTGCATTATGACATTCTTGTCATTGCTGCCGGGACCACCAACAATTTCTTTGACATCGAAAACCTGCGACAGCGTGTCTGCACTCTGAAATCCACTTCTCAGGCCATACGTACTCGTAACGAAATCCTGCTGAAACTCGAACGCGCCGCAATCGAACACGATCCCGACCTACGCAGAAGGCTGCTGACTTTTGCTGTCATCGGCGGAGGCCCGACAGGGGTTGAGATCGCCGGGGCGCTGGGAGAAATGAAGCGTTACGTCATAGCCCGCGAATATCCGTCCATCTCGCCCGACGAAGTAAGGGTCATTTTAGCCGAAGGCTCAGGACGACTTTTGCACACAATGTCAGAAGCGTCGTCCGAAGACGCGCTGCGCGATCTGCGTAAACTCATGGTCGACGTAAGACTCAACAAGACGATGAGGTCTTACGACGAAAACGATCTGATAACATTCACAGACGGCGATACCATCGAGGCCGGTACACTCATATGGACGGCCGGAATAACAGCCGAGACATTCAACTTTAAAGGATCAGCACCCTCACAGACATCGGGAGGCCGTCTGAGTGTCGACGAATACAACAAAGTCGCAGGTACAGAAGGAATTTATGCGATAGGCGATATCGCCTGCCACAGCGCCCCGGCCTGGCCCAAAGGATGTCCTCAGCTCGCCCAGGTCGCCATACAGCAGGGCAAACGGCTCGCCGAAAACCTGAATTCACCCGACAGGCGCCGTCCGTTTGTCTATAACGACAAAGGGTCGATGGCTACGATCGGACGCAACCGTGCGGTCGTAGACCTGCGTCACGTCCATTTTTCAGGATGGTTTGCGTGGATCACATGGATGTATATCCATCTGATCAGCCTTCTCGGCATGCGTAATAAGGCTGTTGTGCTGCTGAACTGGATATGGTCCTACTTCACATTCTCGTCATCGCTGCGTCTCATAATGCGACCGAGCAGCAATCCTTCTTCTTCAAATAAAATCAGATCATGAGCACTCAAAGCGGCATACGCAAACTTTTTGAAAAAAGTTTCAGCGAATCTACCGACTGGACAGACTGGTATTTCAACAATGTCTATTCCGACGGCAATGCAATGATTTCCTATGTCAATTCTCAGCCGGCAAGTTGTCTGATGCTTGACAGGTATAAATTCAAAATCGCTTCGCAACAGGTCGGCATGTCATATATATCATGCTGCGCCACTGCCCCTCAGTTCCGCGGTCATGGCCATATGTCACGGCTCCTTATCGATGCTCTGCTCGAGTCAGCAGCCGGAGGAGCCGCTTTCGCATCGCTGATCCCGGCTAACCGGCGTCTTTACTTCTATTACGACCGTCTGGGCTTTTCCACTGTGTTTTATAGCGACGAACAAAGATACACATCTCTCCATAGTTTCCGGTCAGGCAACGATTATATCGAACTTTCGCCGTCATATGATGCGTTTCACGCTCTCGAATGCGGCCGTACAGCCACAGTAATTCATTCGGCAACTGATTTTGACAATATTCTTGCCGACAACAGGCTCGACTCGGGCATTGTGATTTACAAAGCAGAAAAAGAGACAAGTAAGCCCGCAGCCATGCTGTTTGCCACTGTCGGACAACATGCCGCGGTTGTCAGGGATCTTCTGTCCGCGTCGGAAGCAGCTTCTGAGTCAGCTCTCGCCTCGCTCCGCGAGCGTATCGGCGAACGCATGATCATAGTCCATACACTGCCCGGCGAAAATCCGTTTTACCTCAAATCACACGGCATGGTCCGCATTGTCAACCCACTTCCGCTGTTCGAGGCCATCGGCGCCGAACATCCATCGACAGAGCAGGTCATACGATTGCGCGATCCGATCATTCCTGACAACAATGCAGTTTTCATTATCCACGGCGGCCATGTCGAACGCTCCAACTCCACTATGCGGCGTATCACACTTGATGTAAACGTCGATATTCTGGCAAAAATAATTTTCAATTCCCGGCGTGTAGGCGATATTTTCTCCATCCCGTCATTCCGTCCGTCAATGTCGCTGATGCTTGACTGAGCGATCACGCAAAGATGCACCGTTTCGTATGACAAGCCGCGAATTTCATTTCGTGCTTCGCTTCGTTTCGCAATTTAAGTTTTACAAAGTTTTTAGTCTTTTCATAATTATACAGACCCCTAACCGCTTGAATATTCCAAAAATAATGACTACCTTTGCACTTTGTAATAGCCGAATTTGATTTGTATGGATAATTGCATATCGGAGTTTGACCTGCTTTTAGAGACAAGCTGGGAAGTCTGTAACAAAATAGGTGGCATATACACCGTCCTTTCCACAAAAGCAGCGACGCTCCAAAAAAATTACAAAGATAAGACAATCTTCATTGGACCTGACGTATGGTCAGACGATAACCCTTCGCCATATTTCATCGAAAGCCGAACGCTTTTAAAAAAATGGGTACTCGAAGCCGAGTTGCCCGAAGGCGTGGACGTTCGTGTCGGGCGATGGGACATCCCCGGCAAACCTATCGTCGTTCTTGTTAAATTCGCCGGCATGTATGCCGTCAAAGACCGGTTCTACGGCCGCATGTGGCAACTTTACGGTGTAGATTCACTCCATGCCTACGGAGACTACGACGAGGCCTGCGCTTTCGCTCACGCCGCCGGCATTGTAGCCAAAAGCATTTTCGAATATTACCGAAGCCACAATCTTGTAGCCGATCCCGCTAATCCGCGCTTCATCAGCCATTACGACGAATGGACTACCGGCATGGGGCTGCTTTACATCAAGGCCGAATATCCCGAAGCCGCTACAATTTTCACCACTCACGCCACAAGCATCGGACGAAGCATATGCGGCAACGGCAAACCCCTCTACGATCAACTGCCCAACTATAACGGCGACCAGATGGCCCGCGAACTCAACATGGAGTCAAAACATTCGCTCGAAAAAGCCGCTGCCAATCAGGCCGACTGCTTCACAACGGTCAGCGAAGTCACAGCCCGCGAATGCGCCCGGTTGCTTGGCCGCCGCCCCGACATCGTGACACCCAACGGTTTTGAAAACAATTTCGTTCCGGCCGCAGCCAAATTTGCTGCCGCCAGAAATGCCGCGCGTGACAGGATGCTCTCAGTCGCTTCGGCTCTGACCGGACGCAAATTCGGCGACGACACATTCATCGTAGTCACCTCAGGCCGCTGCGAATACCGCAACAAGGGCATCGATCTTTTCCTCGACTCCATTAACAAACTGGCTTCATATCATCCGGCACGTCCGGTGCTGGCCTTTGTCATGGTTCCGGCATGGGTCGACAAATTCCGTCCCGATTTATTTTCCGCTCTTACGGATGTAACCGTGTCGCGTCTTGCCGATCCCGTCATAACCCATACCCTGCATAATTTTAACTCCGACCCGATAATTAACCGTATCCACCAGCTCGGCTTTTCCAACGACGACGCTGCAAGAGTATCGGTAATTTACGTTCCATGCTATCTCAACGGCGCCGACGGCATATTCGATATGACTTATTACCAATTGCTTCCCGGCTTCGACGCATCTGTGTTCCCCTCTTATTACGAACCGTGGGGCTATACGCCGCTTGAAAGCGTTGCATTCGGGGTCCCGACTGTAACGACATCTCTGTCGGGCTTCGGACAATGGATACTCGACAGCTTCGACGACACTTTCACCGCTTGCGGGGTTCGCGTCGAGCAGCGCACCGACAGCAACTACGATCATGTACGTGATAATATCGCCGACGACGTTCTGTCACTGGTAAACTCAACGGATCATGAAATAAAGATCATATCCAAAGCAGCCAGAGCGACCGCAAAGGCGGCGGCATGGAGCAACTTCATAAGCTTTTACATCAAAGCCTTCAGCATTGCCTTGGACAATGCCCGGGCAAGAAACAAATAAAGAATTACAACACTCTAATTTATTATATTATGAAACTACCGGTAAGCAACACCAACGCCCCCGTATGGCGTGACGTTACTGTCAAATCCGAACTTCCCTCCAAACTCAAGGCCCTCGATGAGCTTGCTAAAAACTTATGGTGGGTATGGAACAGCGAGGCAAAGGCCCTGTTCCGCGATCTTAATCCCGATCTATGGCGCTCGACCGGCGAAAACCCTGTAATGCTGCTTCAGCAGCTCAGTTTCGAGCGCATCAAAGAAGTCATGGCCTCTGAAGAGATGATGAGCCGCATTGCTCACGTATATGCCGACTTCAAAGAATACATGAAGAAACCGATGCGCAAAGACGTTCCTTCGGTTTCTTACTTCTCGATGGAATACGGTCTGTGCAACTGCCTCAAGATCTACTCCGGCGGTCTCGGCGTCCTCGCAGGCGACTATATCAAGGAAGCATCCGACAGCTGTGTCGACATGACGGCCGTAGGTTTCCTCTATCGTTTCGGTTATTTCACCCAGACTCTAAGCGTCGACGGTCAGCAGATCGCCAATTATGAGGCTCAGAACTTCAACCAGCTCCCCATCGAGCAGGTGCTCGACAACAACGGACAGCCGATGATCCTCGAGGTGCCCTACCCCGGACGCATCATCTACAGCCACATATGGCGTGTCAACGTCGGCCGCATGAAACTCTATCTCCTCGACACCGATTTCGACATGAACAGCGAGTTCGACCGCTCGATCACCCACCAGCTCTATGGCGGCGACTGGGAGAACCGCATCAAGCAGGAATATCTTCTCGGTATCGGCGGCGTGCTGATGCTCAAGAAACTCGGCATCCGCAGCCAGCTCTATCACTGCAACGAAGGTCACGCAGCCCTGCTCAATCTCCAGCGCCTCGTCGATTATATCCACGAAGACGGGCTTGATTTCAACACCGCCCTCGAAATAGTCCGCGCATCGTCGCTTTACACCGTCCACACTCCGGTGCCCGCAGGTCACGACTACTTCGACGAAGGACTCTTCGGAAAATACATGGGCGAATATCCCGCAAAACTCGGCATATCGTGGAACGACCTCATGAACATGGGACGCGAAAACCCCAACACCAACGAACGCTTCTCCATGAGCGTATTCGCGCTCAACACCTGTCAGGAAGCCAACGGTGTAAGCTGGCTTCACGGCGAGGTTTCGAAGAAAATGTTCGCCGGCATCTGGAAAGGCTACTCCTGGGAAGAAAGCCATGTTGGCTATGTCACCAACGGCGTCCATATGCCGACCTGGGCTGCAAGCGAATGGAAAGAATTCTACTGGAACCGTCTCGGCTCTCAGGTATTCACCGACTCAAGCAACCCCGAAGCATGGAAGGGTATCTTCGATGTCGCCGACGAAGATATCTGGGCGATGCGCTGTCAGCTCAAAGAAAAATTCGTCAACTTTGTCAAACGCGACTTCAAAGCCAAATGGCTTGCCAATCAGGGCGATCCCTCGGCTGTGGTCAAAGTTCTTGACAAGATCAACCCCAACGCTCTTATCATCGGTTTTGCCCGTCGTTTCGCAACTTATAAGCGCGCTCATCTCCTCTTCACCGACCTCGACCGTCTCGCCAAGATTGTCAACAACGAGCAATTCCCTGTCCAGTTCGTGTTCTCAGGTAAGGCTCACCCCGCCGACGGCGCCGGCCAGGGCCTGATCAAACGCATCATGGAGATCTCGCATATGCCTCAGTTCGAGGGCAAGATCATCTTCCTTGAAGACTACAACATGATCGTGGCCAAGCGTCTCGTGACAGGTGTCGACATCTGGCTCAACACTCCGACACGCCCCCTCGAGGCATCAGGTACATCGGGCGAAAAAGCCGAAATGAACGGAGTCCTCAACTTCTCTGTCCTCGACGGATGGTGGTATGAAGGCTACCGCTTCAACGAAAAAGCAGGCTGGGCTCTCACCGACAAACGCACCTATACCGATCAGGCTCAGCAGGACAAACTCGATGCGGCCACGATCTACTCTATGCTCGAAAACGAGATCATCCCGCTCTATTTTGCCAAGAACTCCAAGGGCTACTCTCCCGAATGGATACAGTATATCAAGCGTTCGATCGGCGACATCGCGCCCCACTTCACCATGAAGCGTATGATCGACGACTATATCGCACGTTTCTACGATCCTGAAGCTGCACGCTCAAAGAAACTCGCAGCAAAAAACTTCGCTCTCGCCAAAGAAATCGTTGCCTGGAAAGAGAAAGTAGCTGCTGACTGGGACGGCATCAAAGTGTTTGACATCCGTCATTCAGGCGAGATTTCAAACTCTACCACCGGCCGGAATGTGCGCATCGAAGCCATCATCGACACTAACGGCCTCGGCAAGGATCTCCACCTCGAACTCGTCATCCATCGCGTTGAGAACGGTGAAGAGCATTTCGTCGGTACTCAGCAGTTCAAGGTTGTCAAAGAGGAAGGCAACGTTCTAACCTACGAACTCACTACCGAGACCAAAGATCCGGGTGTGTTCCGCATCGGTTACCGTATCTATCCTTACAATCCAGCTCTGCCTCACCGTCAGGACTTCGCGTTCACCCGCTGGATCTGATACGACATTATACACTAAATTTCATAAAGCCCTTGACAAATACGTCAGGGGCTTTTTCTTGTCGTTTGTTAAAATCCTAATTTTTAGACACTTGTACAATATAATGAAAATCAGGGTGTTACAGCCGAGCTTTTACCATGTAACGAAAATAAATAAATCACAAAGTATAACTAATTGATTACCTGTTGATTACAAAGATTATTCTTTAAGACTTGTAACACCGAAATGCCGCTGATTTTTTGGTGACGCTTAATTTATTTGATAATTTTGCAAGCGATGAAACATATAATCAGCGTCATATTATCTTTTGCATTGATCTGTGTCGCATGTGACCACCGAGGCACAGTCAGCGACAGACTCATGCTTGCCGACTCCCTGATGTCGGTGTGCCCCGACTCGGCGTTTGTCATATTGGACAGCCTCGACAGTCGCAACGAGTCACAGATGACTCAGGCGTGGCACGCTCTCCTGCTCGCCAAAGCCAATGAAAAGACTTTCCGGCGCTTTCACAATGATTCGCTCACCGCGATGGCCGCCGATTATTTCCGCGGCCGCGGCGACAGCCTCGAGATTCAGGCTCTGTTTTATAATGGCGTCATCAACGGTTATAACCGCAACTATGCCGATGCTCTTATTTCTTTAATAGAAACAGCCGAAAAAGCAGCCGCGGCCGGAGATTATTTCTATCAGGCAATGGCCTACCGCGAGCAGGCCGACATATATAGTTCGCTGTACGTCGAGTCAAAACATCTTGAATATGCCGACTCTGCTCAGCGCTACTTTTCAAAAGCCGGCCGACCGGTCCACGCTCTGCGCGAAAAACTTTCACTGGCCGAAGCGCTTGTCTCGCTCGACCGGACCGACAGCGCACTCACAGTCCTTTCCGACATTCGCTCCGACTCGGCGTTTGCCAACGCGCCGGCATTTAATACGGCCTACCATCGGCTGATGTCTGATATTCTCACAAAAAATCATGACTACTCAATGGCTCTGACTCATCTTGATTCCGTCGCAGTCTATGCCAACGGACTGTCATCAGTCGAACTGTCGCAACAGGCACGCTTACTCGCCTTTTTAGGTGAATACCGCTCTGCATATGATGCACTCGGGCAAGCCAATATGTTTGCATTCGAGCCGATTGACTCGGCCCAGATAAAACTCAGCGAGGCCATCATAGCTGCTCGCACCGATGATTACCGCAGGGCCTACAACGCGTTCTTGTATTTTTTCAATAACTATGCCGGCACACGTCAATTTCTGCTGACGCACCCCTATACGACCGTCATCAGCGAATACTACCGCCAGCAATCCGAGAGCAGAAATGAAGAATTGCGGTCAACCCGGACAAGTCTGATCGCATGGATTGTAATAGCGCTTCTGACAGCGGCTCTGGCCATAACTGTAATCATGATATACCGCCGTCGGCTAAAGGAAAAAGGATATCAGAGTGAAGCCCTGCTTGCCGACATCGAGCATCTGCAGAAAATAGTCGACACCCGCGTTGAGCCGCAGGCCTACAAAAACCATTATGCCATAATCAATTCGCTCTGTGAAATTGCAGACTGCATGCCCGACACAAGCGACGGCTACGCCCTGCTGGGCAAAAACGTTTCCAGACTAATCTCCACTTTCCGAACCGACGAGACTCTGACCGAAATAGAAAATTTTGTCAACGAACATTTCGACGGTCTCATGAAACGTTTCCGCGAACAAAACCCCGATTTCACCGACCGGAACTACAAATATGTTCTGCTCTCGTTTGCAGGCTTTTCGAGCCAGTCTATAACGATCATCCTCAACATCAAGTCGCCAAACGCCTTGCGCACAATGCGCCATCGCATCAAAAAACAGATCGAAGACTCAAAGTCTGCCGACTGCGGCTTGTTCCTTTCCATGCTTTAAATACAAAGCTTTGCGCTACAATTTTAAGATACAGACTAAATTAAAAGCCATGACATATTTAAGACTCTATGTTGCAATACTGCTGCTATTTGTATCGTTCGGTATACATGCCGCCGATCAGACCTCACCTCGTTATATAAATCCGGCGAAAAGCTTCGATAATTACATTGAGAAGTTCAGAGAAAATGATGTCTTCATAACACTACCCGAAAAATTTTCTCCACTGGATGTCAGGGGAAATGCTGACGTGAGATATACCATCGGCTGTGGGACGCCAATTGGAAGCATCGACTGGTATTACGCCACTACTGATATAGAAACTATAATTGAAGATGACAGCTGTCGTGTTGCAATATGTTTCCCGAAGACCCCAAAAGATGGGGTAAGATCCATCCTCGGTGGCAAAGGTATTGAGGCGGACTTACGCATGACCAATAACGATATGTATCTCGATGTAAGACCAATGATTAAGATTATAGCCCAAGATGATATGTCACAATATGCCAATGCAGACACAGTAGTCATGTATGAATTTGAAATGTTTAACAGACCTTTTATGGCGACTTATTGCATGGGAACAGGCATATATTTAAAGAAAAACGCCCATCCGTCAATTCTTCTCAGACTAATGTTTAACTTAAATTCAGTAAAAGATAAAGAAAAATACATACGCATTGCCCTTGACAACATACACTTCGGTGACAGTCCGACGGACAGATACATAGAATACGAAAAACAAGCGGGTAAAGTTTCTGACCTGGCTTTTCCTACAAAATATAGAGAACTTACCGGTATACTGCCCGATGTTAACGATGAGACTCTCGCGGAACTGAACAGGATAAGGGCGTGGCGTGAGGCTCACGGCATGAAAGAACTGCCTCAAATCTCTGATGAAGTTCTTGATGCGCTGAACCACTCTAAAAATTATGTAACGGTTAAAAGGCATCAGGCAGATTCAATTCTTGAAGCTCCTGTCCCTGAAAGGAAAAAAATACTTTCAGCCCGAATACTCGACAAAGAACCGAGTTTTCCGGGAGGAGATACGGCTATGCGTGAATGGCTGAGACAACACATGCAATATCCTGCCAAAGCAGAACAAAAGGACAAGACTGTAACCGTAATAGTTGATTTTGTAGTCGGCTCTGATGGTTCGATTCGTGATGCCAAAGTAGTTGGTCAGTCTAATGACAGCGTATTTGACCGGGAAGCCATCAGGCTGATTATGTCTATGCCAAAATGGCACCCGGCCACTTACAAAGGCAAATCCGTAAATGCATATTATTCTCGACCGGTAGAATTCAGGCCGGAGAAAACAGTAACGAATTCTAACGCATCGGAGAGATCGTCCGTCTTGGCGTGGAATCATGAGCCGTATAAAATGTCATCGGTACCACAGATACCCAAATATCCCGGCGGGACTGATGCAATGTACAGCTGGATTGCCGACAATATCATTTATCCGGCCGAAGCCGTAAAAGCGAAAATCGAAGGAAAAGTGATTGTCGAATTCATTATCTCCGAAACAGGATCTGTCGAGAACCCGAAGATAGTAAAAGGCGTCACTCCGAGCCTCGACAAGGAAGCCCTGCGCATAATCGGAGCGATGCCACGCTGGGAACCGGGTCGCGCACATGGAAACCCGGTAAAGACATCGTTCACAGTCCCCGTGACCTTCAGACTCGCGAAAGACAGATAATTAAAAACTCAACAAATTTTAAGCCATGAATATAGCTAAAGCAATTATCAGCTCCATACTTTTATCCGTCACTGTCTCAGCTTTCGCCTCACCCGAGGGATCGGAATATTCCGGGACTACTGTACGTCAACGTCAGGACAAACAGTTCGAAGACTATGTTTCCAAACTCAGAGATGCATATGATATAAGCATAACAAAACCTGACAACTTCAGCATAGCCGACATAAGAGGACGCGAAAACATCGAGCGCAACATAAATCCCGATTGGCGGACTTCGGTCCGCTACAACCGGTCTATTGCTGCGGCAATCATTGAGGCCGATAATGAAGAGGCAGCCTTTATACTACCTAAGCTGAACGAGACCGAACTGCTGTTGCCGCCTCTGCGCAATGCCGCTCAGATTGAGCTCGAACTCCGCAACAGTCAGAGCAATATGGATCTTGACATCAATCCGCTGATCACAATCATCGCTGACGCTGATATGTCGCGGTATGCCGAAGCCGACACAGCAGTCATCTATGAGTTCGACTTCCAAACGAGTGTGCTCGGCCGCTACAACCATTGTATCGGCATCTATCTCCGCAAGGCGGCTTATCCGGCTTTGCTCCTGAAAGTCGCGCTCAACGACAAAGGATATGAAAAGAAAGACGAATACGTTCGTCTGATCCTCGACAACATCCGTTATGGATCGTCGCCAGATCAATTGATGGTTTATGAGGAAAATGCCGCTAATGACAATGACTCGGAATTCGTTTTCCCGAATAAATTCCGGACTTATACGGGTATACTTCCCTCCATCAATGATGAAACTCTTGAAGAAATCAACCGCCGGAAAGCGTGGCTCGACGCCCACGGCATGACAACGCTTCCCGAGTTATCCGAGGATGCTCTCGACGCCCTTAACCACAGTAAAGTCTGGCGTGAACGCCGACAGACTACCGTTGATTCTATCAATCAGCTCGATATTCCCTATAGCCAAAGGCTATGTCCCACTCACGTACTCGAACGCCTGCCACACTTTCCGGCAGATCATCCTCTTGTAGCCAAAGACAAATGGATCAAAGAAAACATGAAATATCCTGCCGATGCGCGAAAGAAAGGTATTCAAGGGATGGTGATACTTGATTTTACAGTTTTGTCTGACGGTTCGATAGAGGATATAACAGTCCGAGAAGAAAGTTCTGACAACGCGTCACTCAGAAAAGAAGCCGTAAGACTCTTAAAATCAATGCCGAAGTGGATTCCGGCCAAATATGACGGACATGAAGTCTGCGCGAGAGCGCACTCGTATTTCTATTTTGTACTTCCGGCCAAAGAAAGAGCCAAAATCGCATTAAAAGTCAAAGCTTCAGATGCAGATGCCGACAACAACATCTATAGTGACGTGATGACCGATATAAGGGCCGAATACCCCGGAGGTGAAGAGGCAATGAATAAATGGATTTCCGAGAACATAAATTACACCGACGAAATCATTGAGGCTGTAAAGCAGGATCAGTTCAAGAGCACTCCTGTATCATTTACCATCGGACGCGACGGATCAGTTGAAAATCCCCATAGTCAGTTAAATTTTAACAGACAACTTGCCCTGGAAGCTATGCGCGTGGTCGGAAAAATGCCTAAATGGATCCCGGCTTTCAAAAACGGCAAACCGGTCGCCTCCCGACATGACATAATCGTCAATTTCGTCATTCCGTCTGAAGAATAGCGGTAAAGACATCGTTCACTGTCTGCTACATTTATTAATCCATCACCTACAACATAACTATAGATCATGAAACCGGTCAGATTTATATTCGTATATGCTTTAGCATCTGTATCAATCATTGCCAAGGCTAACGTTCCAAACTCCACCTCACATCCATTGGGCTACTCACCGACATCTGTAATGGAGCGTCAGAAAATGAGCTTCGACAACTATATCGACGATCTCGGATATTATGATGTCAAAATTACTGTGCCGGCATCATTCAGCATCGCCGATCCGAGAGCAGTCAATGACATATACTATAATATCAATCCCGACTGGAAAGAAACCGGTTTTGTTTCACGAATGAATAACCGGCCGGCAGCTATACTTGAGGCCAACAATGAAGAAGCGGCCTTTATTTACCCTATTGTGACGCAAAAAGCCGGCAGATCATATCTCATGCCAAAGCTACAGACTGCCTGCAATATCGAACTTGATCTGCGGATAAGTCAGAATAATATGCAACTCGATGTCAATCCGATGGTTGACATAATATCAAAAGATGACATGTCAGTGTATTCCGGAGCCGACACCGTGGCCGTCTATGAACTCGAATTCAAGAAAAAACTGTTTGACCGTTACAGCCGCTGCATAGGCATCTATCTGCGCAAGGCCGCTCACCCGGCTATGCTTCTGAGAATCGCCCTGACCGATGAATCATATCCGCAAAAAGACGATTATATCCGTCTGCTGCTCGACAATATCACATATGGCGATAATCCGTCGACCGAGCTTGCCGCAGCCGAAAAAAGCATTTTCATGCAAGGATCTGAATTTGGCTTCCGGACAAAACACCGCGAATTCACCGGCCTCCTGCCCGACGTGAATGACGAGACTCTCGACGAACTGAACCGCCGAAAAGCGTGGCTTGAAGCCCACGGCATGACAGAGATGCCAAATTTCAGCGATGATGTTCTTGAGGCTCTTAATGAAAGCCGTGAATTCAGAAGACAGGCGCAGGCAAAGGCGGATTCTCTCAATAATGAAAAATATGTAGATCCTGCCGACAAGATATATCCGCTGCCTGTTCTTGACAAGCACCCGCAATTTCTGGGAGATTATTATGGCTCGATCAAAAAATGGATCGAAGATAATATGAAATATCCTGCCGACGCCGCTGAAAAAGGACTTCAGGGTAAAGTTATTGTCGACTATACCGTCCGTTACGACGGATCTGTCGCGGATGTCTCAGTCCGTGAAGCGGTTCCCGATATTACGTCATTCCGCAATGAAGCGGTAAGACTCATCAGTTCGATGCCGAAGTGGACTCCGGGTACCTACGGCGGTCACAATGTAAGTGTCAGAATGACAATGCCGGTCAACTTCACACTTCCCGATACCGTTTGTGCTGAAATTGCAGCCAATATCGACAATTATGATCTCCCGGTCGATGATAACGTATATTCATTTCCGATGGTCGACGTCAGGCCAAAATCGCCTCTTGGCGAAATCAACGACCGTGAGATATGGACAAAGCTGTCAAAAAACATCCGCTATACAGATAAAATCATCAATGCTCTTGGCGAGAACAAGACAGGACGTGTCTTTCTCAGATGTGTCATAAACAAGGACGGTACAATGGGAGATCCGGTAATCGAAATGAGCACGGCCAAAGAGCTGAACGAAGAAGCGATCCGCGTTGTAAAATCGATGCCTAAATGGATCCCCGGCTTTAAAAAGGGTGTTCCGGTAAAAACGCTCTTCGATGTCCTGATAACATTCAAAGCTCCGCACTGATATTGGCCGTAAAGGAATTATTATGTAATTTTGCCGCATAATTATATATTATTCCGATGGATCAATTAATCAACACTCATATGGCCGATGATCTATATAAGGAGATCAAATTAATTCTTTCAAAGGCTAAAACAAAAGCCTTAGTTGCCATAAATTCAGAAATGGTTATGGCATATTGGAGAATAGGCAAACTGATTGTTGAGACACAGAAAGGCGAGCATAGAGCTTCATATGGAGCCAATCTCATTAACGAATTATCACAACGACTGACAATTGAATTTGGAAAAGGGTTTGATAGTTCAAATCTGAGAAATATGAGGCAGTTCTTCCTTACGTTCCCAAATTGTGACTCACTGCGTCACAATTTAAGTTGGACGCACTATAGACAACTGATAAGAGTCAGTAATGCAGCAGCTCGTGAATATTATACCGATGAAGCCGCAAAAGGCCAATGGAGTGTCAGGCAGCTTGAAAGGCAAATTCATTCACAATCGTATGAACGTCTTTTATCAACACACCGGGATAAATCAAATATCACTCGATTGAATAAGACAAATCTGCCAACAGATCAGGCGAGCTATGATCCATTAACACTAATTCATGACCCCTTTGTTCTTGAATTTCTTGATATAAAACCAGATGTCGCACTGCAGGAGACTGCACTTGAAGAAGCAATAATCACTCATCTTGAACAATTTTTACTTGAACTTGGCAGAGGATTCGCATTTTTAGGCAGACAAAAAAGAATTATCCTTGATGGACAAAGTTTTTACCCGGACTTAGTATTCTATAATATACCTGCGCGCTGCTATGTTATTATTGACCTCAAGATGGGACGAGCAGACTACTCTGACATAGGTCAAATGCAACTCTATGTAAATTACTATAACATGGAGATATGTAATAAAACAGATAATCCAACAATAGGCATAGTATTATGCGCCGAAAAAAATGACGCAGTAGTCAGATATACACTTGGAGACCGAAAAGATATTGGAGTGTTTTCCGCTAAATACAAACTATTTATGCCTACGGAAGAAGAATTAAAACGAGAAATTGAAATTTCACGTGAAAATTTTCGCCTCATAAATGATTAAAAATAAACCGAATAACATCTCGTCTTTGGCGCGGCTTTTCGCAACGTTCTTCAAGATCGGCGCGTTTACTTTCGGTGGCGGATGGGCCATGATCAGTATAATCGAGCGTGAAATTGTCGATAAATATCATTGGATCGAGCGCGACGAGTTTCTCGATCTGCTTGCTGTGGCACAATCGCTGCCCGGCATACTCGCAGTTAATATTTCGGTGGCCGTGGGCGACAAGTTACGCGGACTCAAAGGCAGTGTCTGCGCTGCAGCCGGCACGATAGCTCCGAGTTTCATGATCATACTGGCCATCGCTATGTTTCTCACGCCTGATCTTATCACAGGCAATCCGGTTCTCTCCGCGATTTTCAAGGGCATACGCCCGGTTGTCGTGGCTCTGATCGTGGCTCCGGTCATCACCTCGGCCCGATCAGCCGGCATCAACTGGAAGACAGTATGGATACCGGTTGTCGTAGCACTGCTGATATGGTCAAAGCTGCCTTACATCTCAAATCCTATTCTGTTTATCATCCTGGGGGGACTCAGCGGATGGTATCTGCTCCACCGCAGCGTAAAAGCCAATAAGCGCCGCAAGGAAGGAGGTGACGCGCTATGATGATATATCTTAAACTCATCTGGAGCTACCTGAAGATAGGATTCTTCGGTTTCGGAGGCGGCTATGCGATGCTCGCGCTTATCGAGAACGAGATCGTCACGCCGGGATGGATCACCGAAAAAATGTTTACCGACATAGTGGCCATATCGCAGATGACACCGGGTCCGATAGGTATAAACTCCGCAACTTACATAGGTTATGTAGCGCCGATGCACTCGTCGGAGGCTCTCAACGCTCCCTGGTTGGGCATTTTAGGTTCGATAATATGCACACTTGTTGTAATCATTCCGTCGTTTCTACTTGTCAGATATGCGAGTCACTATATCCGGCGTCATCGCGACAGCGTGATGATCAAAGGCATATTCAACGGTCTGAGGCCGGTAGTCATCGGTCTTATCGCCTCTGCGGCTCTGATACTGATGAACAGTGAAAATTTCGGTACAACAGATCCCGACATCATCAAAAGCGTCAGTCTGGCAGCCGTAGCTCTGGCGGTGACTTTATTTACGAAAGTACACCCTATACTTATCATTGTCTGCGCCGGCATCGCAGGCTACCTATTATTCTAAGCATACAAAAATGAATTATCAGGAGACTCTTGATTTTCTATATACCCAGGTACCGATGTTTCAGTCAGTCGGTGCCGGAGCCTACAAACCGGGGCTTGACACGGTTAAGGCACTTAGTGCAAAATTCGGCAATCCGCATCTCGGACTCCGCACGATCCATGTAGGCGGAACCAACGGCAAAGGATCCACAGCTCACACTCTGGCCGCCGTCCTTCAGTCGGCAGGCTACAAAGTCGGACTTTTCACGTCACCTCACCTTTTGGACTTCCGTGAACGCATACGCATCGACGGCCGCATGATCGGACGCGACGACGTCGTCGATTTTGTTGACCGTTACCTCTCGAACGGGAGCGACAGCTTGAAACCGTCATTTTTCGAACTGACAACGATAATGGCGTTTGAGTATTTTGCTAAAAACAATGTCGACATAGCCGTGCTTGAAGTCGGGCTTGGCGGGCGGCTCGACAGCACAAACATCATTACTCCCGATCTTTGTGTCATCACCAACATCTCGCTTGATCATACCGCTCTCCTCGGCGATACTCCTGAAGAAATAGCCGGTGAAAAAGCCGGGATAATCAAAGACAGCATTCCAGTTGTAATAGGAGAATCATCAGGCGCTGTCCGACGAGTATTCGCCGATAAGGCAGCCGGCTGCCTCGCTCCGATCTGCTATGCCGACGATCTGAAAGGCTATGTTTCGGCCGAGCAGTCAGACGATCATATAACATTCAGTGGCACACGTTTCGGCGACATCCGGGGCGAACTGTGCGGCGACTGCCAGATCAAAAACGCATCGACCATTCTCTGCGCACTCGACCGGCTGTCAGAACTCGGCTACAGAATCAGCAACGAGGCCGTCGCCGAAGGCTTCGCCAATGTATGTGAGCTTACGGGGCTCGCCGGACGATGGATGAAAGTCGGAGACAAGCCGACCGTGATATGTGACACAGGTCACAACACCGGAGGATGGACATATCTCGCAAAGAGGCTCGAAACGTACGGCGACCGTCTGCACATGGTCATAGGATTCGTCAATGACAAGGATGTGTCAGGCATTCTGAAGATGATGCCTGCAAAGGCTCACTATTATTTTGTCAGGCCATCTGTTCCTCGCGGACTTGACTCCGGCTCACTCGCCGAAGTCGCTTCCAAAGCCGGAAAGAAAGGGTCTGTATGGCCAGACGTCAAGTCAGGATACGAAAACGCCCTCTCTCAGGCGAAAGAGGGCGATACGGTCTTTGTCGGCGGCAGCACGTTTGTGGTCGCCGATCTGCTGGCTGTTATCGAAGGGCAATAACCTCGATTTCAACAAGTACGTTTTTCGGAAGGGTCTTGACTGCCACAGCAGAACGGGCCGGATAAGGCTCGGTGAACACTTTGCCATAGACTTCGTTCATTGCAGCGAAATCGTTCATATCGGCGAGGAAAACCGTAGTCTTCACCACGTTGTCGACAGTCAGACCGGCTTCAGCAAGAATAGCCTTGACATTGGCAAGAGACTGCTCGGTCTGAGCCGTGATGCCTTCGGGGATTTCACCGGTGACGGGATTCAAGGGGATCTGACCGGAAGCATAAACAAATGACCCGGTATCGATAGCCTGGCTGTAAGGACCGATCGCGCCGGGAGCGGCTGAAGTTGAGATTACTTTTTTCATAATGAATTATTTTGGTTTTTATTATTTGGGGATGATTTTTTCGTTTTATCGACCGTAGAGAGACGGCATTTATTATCAACGCATATCAAATCGTCGATATCAAGATCTATCAGGCGGATGTGACCGGCAAGTTCGTTGAGACGGTCGGTCATCTGATTATAGACTTCGACAACACCCGAAAACATTTTGTCGAACGACGGTATGAAACCGTGACGGCCACTTGCCTCAAGACGGTCGCGAACCATCGAGACCGTGATCCTGTCGACATCGATAGCCGGCTGGAGACCATAGATCTCCTTTTTGCCGTCAATGATAACTCTCGAGACCAGTCCGGCCGACACAAGAGCGCCGACTGCATCGCCTACAAGCCGCGACGGCAGATGATAGCCTACGATTATATCGCGCTCGGTAAGTGGCGGTTCGGACGCGGCAAAACGACGCGCCACCACAACCGCAACAGCCATTATGACCTTCTCGCGATAACGTAATGAGATGCGGTCAACATCATCTTTGAAATCAAATTCGAAGATATTCTGAGAGGCAAAGCAGAGGACGGCCCCCGACAACGTTATCACCCACACCAACTGAAACCATATGAGCATCAGCGGAATAAATGACACACTGCCGTAAATCGCATTATATTTGGCGACATACATCTGACCTGTGACGAACACCCACTGGAGTATCAAAAAACCGGTGCCGGCAATGATACCGGCGATAAACGCATTGGCAAACTTCACCTTTGCATTGGGTATAAGCATATAGACGGCCGTAAAGAAAAGCCATGTGAAAATCCAAGAACCTGCCTCGATAAAAACGCTGATCAGCGGTGTAAGAAATTTAAAGTGGAACACTGTGTTGAGTGCCGACGACAGAAGTATGTTAAGACCTCCGGCACAGATCATCAATACCGGCAGGATCAGAAGCATAGCCGTGTAGTCGGTCACCTTGCGCCATATGCTGCGTCCCTCTTTCACGCCCCAAATGCCGTTGAAGCTGTCTTCAACGCTGCTGACGAGTGAAATAAGAGTCCACAGCAAAAACAAAATTCCGATGCCGACAAACACACCCTCGCTCGCCTGATTAAGGTAAGAATCGACGAAGGCGAGCATACGGGTTATAGCCTCGCGCTGAGCGTGGAAAATCGAATATATCTCATTCTCGAGAACAGCCTGAAGGCCGAAGCCGCGTCCGAGCGCAAAAAGCATGGCCAAAGCCGGCACAATCGCAAGCACCGTTCGGTAAGTCATGGCGCATGCCTGAGTCTGAATGTCAGAGCTCATAAACGACCGCACAGAGAGATTTACAGTCTTGATAATTTTGACTCTCAATCCGTTTGTGCGTTCACTCCAGACACCGACAGAGCCATAATGCCACATCTGTGCAGCACGCTTCCGCAAACTGTCTATTTTGACTCCGATGTTCATTCCGCTGGTTGAGCTTCCGGTTGTTTTGAATTATCATCGGCAAAGTTAGCATTATTTCCGGCTTGATCAGTTTTTTTCGCTCCATTTTTATCGTCATCGTCAGCAGTATCATCTGACTGAGAGGATGAAGAATTTCCGGAAACGGCATTGGCGACGTAGACCGTAAAAACCGGGAACAATATCAGGCCGCCCCCTGACAGGACAACGGACAATATCTTGCCGACCGTCGTGACCTCGGTTATATAGCATCCGGCTGTGGTCAGTGTCATCACCGTCCACCACAATGCCGACCAATAAGAATCTACATCCTTATTGATTGAATGCTCCTCGACATAAAACATAAGGCTCGAGAAATAAACGACAACAATAAACAGTGTAATATAAGCCCTGAACAGATTAGTAACTTTGTCTGTGTTAATCGTACTCGTCACCTGAACGATCACATAGGTCGCGCGCAGCATAGGCATCGCCCTGAGAAGAAACATCACCTCGCCCGAAACATGGATATGATAATAGTCAATGATGTTGATGAACGGTATGCACAAAAAGAAAAAAACGGCCTCGATCAACAGTCGCCGCCATGTGCGCGCGCCGAGAAAGAACTCGACGACGATGTCGAACATAAATATCACACAAATCCAGAACTGAAATGAAAGATAGCGCGGATCGACAAGAAACGATACATTATCGAATATGTCACGCGTTATTATAAGTATGAGGAGTATAGCGGAAAGCAGTACAATCGTACGAAGCACAGCAAGCACAATATGCCGCAGCCCAGATGCCTTTTTATTTACAGTCACATTATTCACGGCTCTCAAACATTAGGATATAGTTGAAGCTGCAGACAGCCGGTCTGCATATTTTATCAACAAATACCCACGGCTATTGTTTGAGAGCGGATGATCAATAATTCAGTTCCTTGACAACGTCTGATCCGCGGCGCACGACGGTTATAGCGCCGCGCTGCGGTGCCGCCGCCCGGACACCGTCCAATCTATAATATTCAGGATCGCTTTCGTCCGCGACAGCAGGATCTGCAATACCGGCGGTCACAAACTCACCGCCGCCGTTGACGTTGACAGGCACTGAGTGGACGAGACCATTGTAGGTCGCAGTAAGCATACCGGAGAATGAACCTTCAGATGCAATAATATCATTGCCCTTTACCTCTGCAAGCTGTGAAGGGATCTCAAAACTGCATCCGGCAAGATCGGTCGAAATCATGACACCATACTGATTATAGGCATACACTACCGGCCTGAAAGTTTCGCCGGTCCTGAGTTCGACTTTTTTATCGCGCATCTCTATTCTTGCCACGACATTATCGACCGGAGCAACAGCAACAGCAAAAAGAGCATTGACGACAGTGCGCGGCTGACCTTCGGGGCGCTGGTCGAGGCTTGAACTCGACGGCACATTCTTAACGCCGAAACCGTTGACATACATAGTCGAGGATCCCCCGCCGTCGAAATTCATAGCATCACTACAGCCGATATTGCGCATAATCCAAGCCAGTTGCTGCTGAGTAACCCCACTCGAACCGCCTGCTTTGCGGCCGTCGACAACAAGCATGTATAACAGGGACTTATCAGAGTTGTACCCTACTGCCGTACGTGGTTCGGGATTTGACAAGTGGCCGGGATAAGCGGGAGTAGACAGAATTTGTCCGTTGGCGAGCATACGCGGGAAACCACCGAGGAGCTCACGTACACTTGTCTTCTTTCCGTCGGCAGAGAAATCAACCGAAGCAACGACAATATCGCCTTTTTTAAGCGCACGGATATAGTCACGGGCCGCTCCATGGGCTGAAAGCACATAACCGTCGGAGGGAACGGCCATGTTTCCGACGCCTTCCTCCGGATCGCCGATCACCTCAAGACTAAGTGAAGATCCATAAAGAACATTCTTATCTACGGGACGCAGTCTGACCTCGACTCCGTATTGATTGGTACCGGTATGCCCTACCTCATACATAACGTCCTCCCACCAATTGTAGAACTGCCATTGCGGAGTGTAGAGCAAAAGTTCATCCTCACCTCGCTGGGTATTGACAAGCAACGGATAAGAATCGCCATCGTGGAAAATGACATTTCCCGTCCAGGATCTGTCGATATGACGCACAAGTGCGGGAACACCGTCAGCGTCAAAAATAATGTAATACGGGTCAATATCAGCGCCGTCGGTCTCATAGTTGGTCAGAAATCCGTCGGCAACGCACATGCCGATCGAGTTATACGGCTCACCCATGTTGAAAAAATCGGCATTCACACCAGCAAAATAACTTTCGCCAGGTTTCGTCATGCGTTCGGCGATATCAGGTACGGTCTCAAGCATGCGCATATGATTTCCGGCCTTTGCAGCACGCATCTCAACATAAGGATCGGAAAGATCAGTCACGGTATAGAAAATATTGTTTACATTTCCGCCACCGGATGCTTCTTCTATACGGAGCTCAGTCTCAACGGTGCCCGGGCCGACCGTGGCATGATAGAGAGTGTCAACATTATATGTCTGACCTAAAATAGTCCAAGTTCCGCGAGCCGAAACCCCGAAAACCGCAAAAGCCGCCATAATCGCAGCAGAAACCAATGATTTTTTCATGAATTACCCTTTCTATTATTCTACAAAGGTAAACAATCTCATTTCACTGAACAAATATTTGATTTTGAGAATGAAAAAAAACGGATTTTTTAATAACTTTGCAACTGAACATAGAGCCGAGGAGTCGGCTCGTTACATAAATCAAAAGGTGTTATTTGAATTATCTTCTGTGATAAATTCTCGCAAAATTTAGCAACCAGAGATTAAGATAAACGCAAATAGCATCTGCACTGTCAGCTTATACCTACCTCTTACCGGGTATCTATATAGCTCAAACGGTGTGGGGCTACTGTTTTATCAATCTCCGGGCAATGCGAGAAGCCTATCACTGGATAAAGCAAGTACAATCCCGCACCTTTTTTATATTAATAACCGTTTCATCGGGATTGTGAAACACACCAATCAAAAAGTAATGAAAAAACTACCTCTATCTCTTATGACACTCGTTGCGATAGCGACGGGCACGATGTTTGTATCTTGTTCAAGCAATGATGACGCACCCACAGAACCCGCTCGCGAGACAGAAGACACGACTTATGAAGTCAGTCTCAGTCTTGCGGGAGAATACACTGATGTCAGCGAGGAACCGCTCGGCCGCGCAGATGCCGGAGCGCCCAAGAAATATTACGGTGTCAATGTGTACTGCATGAAAACAGACGGGAGCGAAAGCAGTTACAGTAAATATGCTTTTGGTGTGTTTGATAATGCAGCCGACATGACTATCACCCTTTTGGGCGGCTACAAATACAAGTTCGAATGCACTTCAGTCAAGGACGAAGCGGACAGCCTATTCATACAAAAAGATTACAATGATTGCTTTCTCTATCCTTTTGGAGTCTACTACTACAGGTACAATTTCTATTGTTATTACATCAAAGATATCAATAAATTCATCACTTCACAAACTGATTATCTAAGACATATCAAAAATGGAAAATCTACAGTCGAAGGTACAGATCTACAATATCCCCGGATGGACCGTTTCTATGGCGAACTGGAAGATTTCGTACCGTCGGACGGAGCGACAGCCAGCATACCCATGAAACGAACTGCATTCGGCATCAAGGTAATCGTCAACGGAGTTCCTGACGGCAATTTAACATGGACAGATACCAACGACGGCAATTACGGATACTTGCGCTTTGATTGCGAGGGATGCACGGGCACGGATAAATCAGAGTATCCTCAAATATTCACATTTGAGAATGTGTACGATTGCTGGAAATCGGAGGAAGTCTACACGAAAGACTTTACAATCTATTTCACCTGGACCAGAGCCAACGGCTATAAGCAATACTTCAATGAAAGTATCACAGTCAAACGCAATGTGATGACAAGTATCACCGTCAATCTCAAAGGCGGAGCAAATGATGTCACCATCGGTGTGAATGAAGACGAAACACCTATGGGGAACGAAGATATCAGTATAGAGTATGACGGCGGAAATCTTAACGACACACCTGTCGATCCCCAAGAATAAACGCCTATCAGAGAAATAGGCGCCGCAATAAAAAGAGATATGCCAAAAACCGATTTGACATATCTCTTTTTATTGTATATATTTGCAGCATGAACATGACTATGATATTTATCACCGGATTAACAATTGTCGGGCTGATTATTGTAATTGCGATACTGGCGCGAAAGAACAAATCGCTCGCCGAGGAAAACAGAAGTCTCGCACTTGACAAGGCCAGAGCCGACGAACGTCTGGCAGTGATAAACGAACAAAGTGAAAAAAACGAAACGACAATGCGTGAGCGCTTTGCAGCTATGGCATCTGAATCGCTCCAACAGAATTCAAAAGCGCTCAATGAACAGAGCCGTATGCAAATAGCCGAACTTCTGGCGCCTATGAAGGCCAACCTCGAGGATTTCCGCAGATCATACACCGACGCCTACGGCAAGGAAAGCGAAAAACGCGCGATGCTCGAACAGCAGCTCAACGAACTTTTCAGACTTAATATCTCGTTAGGAGAAGAGACGCGCAAACTCGGAGAGACACTCAAAGGCAACCCAAGCGTACAGGGACAGTGGGGCGAGATGGTACTCGAAAACATCCTCGAAAGATCAGGCTTGCAGAGGGGTCATGACTATTACGTACAGAAGACTGTCGACTCGCCGGACTCAAAAGCGCGTCCGGACATAATAATATCATGTCCGGGCGACCGTAATATTGTCGTTGACTCCAAGGTCTCCATGTCAGACTACATGAAGATGCTTGAGGCGCCTGACCGCACGACAGTGAAAGCTGCGGGAGAAGCACATGTCGCATCGGTCAAAAAACACGTGGCCGAACTCAAGCGCAAAAACTATCAGGACCTGCTGAGCGGACGCAACGCAGATTTCGTGATGATGTTCATTCCTAACGAAGGAGCCTATCTTGCAGCAATGCAGCTTGACAACACACTGTGGCAGACGGCATTTGACAGCCGTGTGATAATCGTATCACCCACGCATCTCGTCTCTGTGGTCAAACTGGTAGAAATGATGTGGCGTCAGGATAAACAGAACCGTAACGCAGTCGAGATCGCAGATCTCGGAGCCAAGATGCTTGACAAACTCAGCAATTTTCTATCAGACATGAACAAGATAAAAAACAGTATTGACGCAGCCAAGCGATCGTATGACGCGGCAATGACTAAACTCGAAGGCCGTGGCGGGATGCGCAGTATCGGAGAAAATATGCGCGACAAAGGCATTAAAGGAGCTCGCGAGCTGCCACCACGCCAATACCATTATCCGGAAGACAATAACGATCAGGCCTGACGGAAATCCTTGAGTTCAGCCTGAAGACGCTGCCGGGCAAAATATATACGGCTCTTGACTGTGCCGAGCGGGAGGCCCGTTTTCTCTGCTATCTCAGCATACTTGTAACCACTAAGATGCATTGAGAACGGCACACGATAATCGTCAGTGAAAGAATCTATCACACGATGTATTTCTTGTACAGCGAGCGATCCGTCGGGAGTCTCATAACCCGAATCCTGAGGAAGATTAAGCAGATACAGATCTTCGCTATCGTCGGTTATCGTCGCTTTTCGCGAGGCCTTACGGTAATTATTGATAAACAGATTTCTCATAATAGTGAAAACCCATCCCTTAAAATTGACGTTGTCAACATATTTTTCTTCGTTGTCAAGCACTTTAAGGGTTGTATCCTGAAGCAAATCATAGGCGTCATCACGATTGGAGGTCAAAGTATAGGCAAAATTCAGCATGTTATTTTGAATCTCCAAAAGCTTGGACTGAAAATTCTTTGATACCATAAAGCATATGTTTTATAATTACGAAATAAAATCAATAACACTCTCACTCATCGTTGAAGCGATGCAGGTATTTATTCCTTACTTTAATTATAAAACAAAAGCCATTGACATATTCCCTTGAAATTATATTTTCTTAAAAAGAATTGCGTTAATATGTTATAATATTAACTAAACCGTGGGGCAATTAACAATTCGAGCCGTTTTTCTTTACCGACGAACGCAGTTTTGCGGCGGCTTTACGGTGACGTTTCGCCAAGCGCAAGTCATCGACAGCATCATATAGGTCGGCCAGAGAATCATGAATAAGCGCCACTCTATCGTTTCGCTCAAGAGCCTTTAGAAAACAGTTGAGAGCGTTTGTATAATCCTCGCACGACTGAAAAAAACGGCCAAGTTCGTAAGGCGGACGATAGTCATGGAGATCAGAGTCTGAAGCCTGATTGAGCAAAGCAATCGCACCATCGGCGTCGCTCATAGCAAAAAGAGCCTGGGCCTTGCCGAGACAAGCCTCTACATAGCCCGGCAGAATATGAAGCGCCTTATCATAATTGCACAGCGCGTTTTCGACATCCCAGTCGGCACGCAAGCGGTCGGCACGCTCAACGTATTCATCGGCCAAGTGCCGCAAACGCAATGTCAGTTCTGCATTTTCTGCCCTGAGATCAAGACATCGCTGCTCGTAATCATCGACAAGGCGGCCGACTTTCGAAGCAACCAACCGTCCGACAGCATTATCAGCGAGATCATTTCTCAAACCGGAAGCCCAGCACAACAAACGCGCGGCACGGCGATAATCACCCTTACCGAAGGCCTCAGTCGCATCGTGATAAAGACCGTCGGCCTGAGCTGACCGTATCGCCGAATCAACAGCCGAAGCGTCATTATAAGTCCGGCTGAAATGTACGACAGTCGGATTAACAAAAATATCACGCTCGTTAAGCGTACTTTTCAAACTGATGCCTTCAAGCGATCTGCATCTGCTCAATGCGACATAACTCTGTCCGCCAGTAAAAGCACCACGTCCGACATCGACATTAATGCGGTTAAACGTCAGACCCTGACTTTTGTGAATCGTCAGCGCCCAGGCAAGTTTCAGAGGATACTGAGTGAATGATCCTATTTCCTCTTCAATCACACGATGAGATTCCTTATCCCACTTGAACCGGATATTTCCCCAGCGCTCAGGTTCGACCGTGTATTCACTCCCGTCTTCAAGACATACACGCACCTCATCGTCGGTAGCCTCGACGACGCGGCCGAGAGTGCCGTTGACCCAACGGCGCACGCTGCCGGCGTCATTCTTGACGAATACGACCTGCGCCCCCTCCTTTAGCGTCAGTTCAAGGTCAGTCGGGTATGAAGCCTCCGGAAATTCCCCGGTGACAGATCCGATATATGTCCGCAAAGGAGTCTTCAGTTCAGACAGATGCTCCTCGTTTATATGGTCGACCATGTCGCGTCTTGTGGCTATTGTCATGGACATTTCCGATCCATCATATCTGTCATCAGCCGGAGCCAATCTCGCATTCAACGCATGAATATCATCAACGGTGGGCACTCCGAGCCGGATGCGGTCAAGCAGTTCGACAAACGAGCGGTCGGTCTGACGGTAAACCTTTGTCAGCTCGACAGAGACGAGCTTCATCTCATCAAATACCCTGGCGTTGAAAAAATAGGTTGTTTTATACCAACGCTTCAATATTTCCTTCATGTCGGGCGTGACGACAGGTTCGAGCTGGAATATATCACCGACAAACAAAAGTTGCTTGCCTCCGAAAGGCTGACGCCGATTACCCGTGGCGAAACGCAATATCTTATCGACAAAGTCAATCATATCAGCCCTGACCATGGAGATCTCATCGATAATGATAAGCTCAAGTTCACGGATCAGCTGCAGCCTCGCCGAATTTAATTTAAGAACTGAGAAAAGCCTTTTAGGAGTGGCAAAGTCAGGATCGTCGGGCAAAAGCGGTTTGAACGGAAGATGGAAAAACGAGTGAAGAGTCTGACCTCCGACATTGACGGCGGCGATGCCGGTCGGAGCGAGAACCACATGTTTTTTGGAAGTGGTTTCGGTTATATAACGCAGAAAGGTCGATTTACCTGTGCCGGCCTTTCCGGTAAGGAAAACAGAGTGACGGGTCGACTCGATCAGAGACAAGGCAGTGCGGAACTCGCAATTATCGAGATCTATGCCTGAACCTGATTTCTTGTCCTCACTCATAATCATCAAAAAATTAGCCTGAAAAGCCAGAGCGAAAACCGCCGTGGCCTTTCAGGCTATAAAGTTACTAAAAATATCGGAATGAAATCAGAATTTGTAGCCTACTGACAACACAACCGAATTATAATTTTCTTTCACGTCGGCCGACGGAGCAATGTTACCGTCCCAATTGGTATAGGCGCGGAATTTGCTTTCACGGTTTTTGTGGACATAAGCAGCATCAAAGTACCATCCTTTATATTTGTAGCCGAGACCGCACGAAATATACTGCGTCAGTTTGCTGTCAAGAGAGAAACTGGGGTCGGTGCCGGAAGTAAGCACTTCGACATTACCGTCAACAGCGGCCTGCTTAACATTACATTTCTGAGCATTGTAGCCAGCGCGAAGACTCAACTGAGGAGTGACACGGTATTCAATGCCAAGACGGACTATGTCAGAACCTTTGAACACATCTTTTATGTTGTTGTTGACATTGTCATCGGGCGCAAAATCATCGTAACCGTAACCGTACTGATATTTAACGTGCATGGCATTGTAAGCCTGATGCTCATAATCTACACTGACGATTGCCTGATTACCGATAACGAGAGCCGCACCGGCCATGATGCGCCAGGGAGTGCGGAGACGCGAGTCAAACGAAGCCCACTCGGTGTATTCGTCGCCCTGCTGAGGATTGGCGGGCTGAGTTTCGTCAAGATGACCTGCATCGTCAGGGTTCTTGGCTAATGACGGATCATAATAGCTAAAGTTTGTCGAAGCTTCATAACCATGAGTCAGAGTGTAATATGTCGGCGTATGGACAGCAAAACCGAGTCTCAGAGCCGGAACAGGTTTTACAATAACGCCGGCTTTGAAATTCCATCCGTTACCGGTAATATGCTTGGAGTTATACAGATCAAATCCGGCATCTCCGGTTGTCAGAGAAGATCCGCCAGGAGACATTATCCGGGCGTTCTCCATACTCTCGCTATAATATGCGTCGCGAGTATAGCTGATGTCTGTCACCCCGATACCGAGACCCCAGTAGACCATATCACTGACATTACCGCCAAGATCGAAATTATACTGATCAACATAACCGCGTTCGCGGACATTATATAACGCATCTCCGACAGTACCGTTCTGGTATAGTCCCAGGTATTGGTTGGGAGCTCCCGGGCGCGGACTGATCATATAGCTTGTGTAAGCCAGAATACTCAGCCAATCACAATCAGAATCAAGATAGGGGTTGTAAGTGCACTGACCGTTACTGCCATATTCAAACGAAAGATCCGACGGAGACTGGCCGCCGCTGAAACCGGCGACATAGTTAGTCAGCGAAGTCGAGGTCGGATTATTATAACCGTTCGTCACGCGATCGAACGACGATACACGGCCGTAAGTCACGCCCCAAGAGATGGAGCGCATGCCCGAACCAAGCCAGGCAGTGCCGACATAGCCGAAGTTGTTGCAGAACACCTTTGTCTGATTGTCTTTCGAAGATCCGTAAGGTGTCTGTGTGTTATATGAGCGAAAATTAAGATCAAGCGTTGCACCGATCTCGCTACCACGGTAAACGGCTACGCCGGCCGGGTTCTGACTGAGAGTCGACAGATCACCGCCAAGAGCTGTAAACGCGCCACCCATCGACATAAATCGTGCTGTGCCACGGAGCTCAGTCTGAGAAAGGCTGTATGCGTCGACCGTGCTTTGAGCAAAGCCAAGCACCGGCAATGAGAGCATAATAGCCGGAATGATTATCTTTTTCATAATCTACTGATTGCGTTATAAATTAGCCAAAACGTCAAATGTAGCAACATTTATCGCCGACCTCTGCCGCCACCACCGGTCGATGTACCGTGTGAACCGGAATATCCTCTTGAACCGCCACCGCTGGGACGGGAGAAAGATCCCGATGAAGACGAACGATAATTCGAGTTGCTGTTTGTGTTATATGAATTACGGTTGTTCGTGTTATAGTTGTTGCTGCTGTTGTTAAATGTCGAGCGGCCGCGGCCTGAATTGCCGGGACGGGAGGTGCCGACATTAGAATTGCTGTTAGATCCTGACGATGCCGGATTATAGTTTCCAGGACGTGAGGACGGAGCTGACACAGCAGAACCCGATGATCCGTAACGGCCTCGTCCCATATTTCCCGGACGCGAAGTCGATGCAGGCGTATAAGCCGAGCCGGGACGATGAGTTGCCATCGACCCCGAACCTACATAGTTATGAGGTCTTGACGAACCAGAAGGGGTTGTCGGGCGCCATGCGTGTGCAGGTCCCCATCCGGGAGCAGGTCCCCAAGAAGGCCCCCAGCCCGGTCCCCAGCTCCATGCCGGCCCCCACGACCACGACGGGCCCCAGCCCCAGGAAGGTCCCCAGCCCCATGACCAATACGGATCCCAGGCCCACGAATTCCAGCCCCAGCTGAAAGATGGATACCACGAATTCCAGTACCATGGGCTACCGTAACGCCATGACCACGAAGGACCGTAGAAATTCCACGGATCGTTGTCTATGACATAAATATTGATATTCTGTGGCTGCTGCATTGCATATGTGTAGACTTCCTTAAGGTCTTCGTCAGAACTTCCGGACACAATGTCAGGATTGTGGAAGCGCTCTATGCGCTGTGTATAAGCGAAATCGGCATCATTGTCAGCCGCCGCGCCGACACTGTCCTGGACAAGAAACTGTCCGCGCCGGTTATAGGCGTCAACATCGACATTAAGCGCCGAAGAAGCCGGCACAGTATATGTATCAGCCGGAGCATAATCACCTACAGCCGTATTGCCGGACACGATATATGATCTGCGGCCGGTGTCAGCCGACTGCCGTTTGCTGATTTCTTTCTTTTGTTCTTTTTTTGCCTTAGACGCATCATAGTAGATATCGTCATCATAATAGTTCTGAGCTATCGCCGCTGAAGTAAGCGAAGCCAGAGCGACTAAAGCCAGACAACGTCTTGAGATATTTGATAACTTTGTCATCAGAGAGAAGTATTTAAAGGTCATTAATTCTAATTAATTTGTCAAATTCAATAATTAGACTCCGAACGACCGATATAGTTTAACGGCCAAGCCTTATTATTCAACAACAAAGATAATCAATAAATCGTTTAAATCAAAGCCATCGGCAAATATGACATCAAAAAGCGTCTTAAAGACAAATACCGCTGTCAAAAAACCGCCGGCAGACTGACCTTAAAAATAATACGGTCGGCATGCCGGCGAGTGTTCAGTATGCCTTGCTGCGAGGCTACATCTTTATTATGCAAACCTGATTATCGTTCGGGTTTAAGATCATAAGCAGCTATGGCGACAGTGAATCCCCAATAGATAAATGCGATCGAAGCGAGGAACGAAACCATATACATGTCACTTGTCCAGCCGGCTTCAAGGAAGAAGAAGCCAATCACAACGAGCAGAATGCCGTTGATGATATTAAGCCACCAGTAGCGGTTGCGGCGGCGAGATGCTCCTGCAAACGCCTCGATACCCCAATACAAGAACACAAATGCCAGGAAATAGGGGAATACGGCCTCAGAAAGAATCACGCTGCGGACAAGCATAAAGCCTACAAACATATCAATGACGCCGCCTGCTATCCACCATCCCCATCCTTTTGGTGAATTCGGTCCTGCTGCGACACATAGCTGGACAATGCCGGCGAGGACAAGCAACCAGCCGAATATCTGAGATGCGACAGCATAACCTGCGGCAGGCCAGAACCAATAAGCAAAGCCTCCTATGACCAGCAAAATGCCAACGACAAGAACCAGCCACCACCATCGCGTCTGACCCATTTTACTTAAATCTACTGATTTCATAACATAAATAAATTAGTTAAACCTATATTATATATATTTATCTTTCTATATACTAAACAAACAGATATGCGAATGGTTGCACGCCATTATTTATTTTTTCTGATGTCAGAATGAAAACTGAGCCATCACACCGACTCTGCGAGCCCAGCGCGACTCGCCGCTGAAATTCTTGCGGCAGCCGAGATCAAACTCTGCCCCGACCTGCATTCTCGGAGTCAGATTCCAAAATGCGTTGACTGCATAAAACTGCCCCCTGCGGTAGGTATCGGGGCGGACGTCACCATCAGGACAATAACATGTCTGACTCGCCGTCACAGATGCAAACAGAGCATGTGTGAAATTATACTGCACACCTATATTCCATCCATAAGAAGCCGGAGCATATAATCGTCCGGGAGAATCCTTATCGGCGATAAGATCATAGTTACCTATAAGCAGATCACCTCCGAGGCTCTGATATCCGTGTCCATAGGAAGTGTTCAGATAGACAGTCAGCGCAGGCGCCGGATGTGAGACAGAGCTAAACTGCACGCCCCATCCCAAAGTGTTGTGATTTCGTTCGGTCATCAGATTTCGATAAGAAAGCGTTCTGACGATACCCGACAGGCGCACATGCTGTCCCCTCGCCCATTGATACTGGGCAAACGCAGCCCAGTCAGGCATCCAGTTGTCGCATTTTGACGAAAGACTGTTGTCGGCATCGATCTGGGGTGCAGGAGTCTCAGCCGACAAAGCGAAAAACCAACGGTCTCTGATGACAGGCATCCATCTTACCAGCACGGCGGTCGGTGAAATCTTATTATTAGGACCCTGAGCATCTACTGTCGGCGGTGTCGCAGCCGGATCGCTGAATGTCGAAGACGCGTATCCAATAGTAAAATCATTGATCACCGCATATGCTTTTTTCAGACGAAAGTCGCGCGACTGATAGCCGTTGAAATTGGCTTCGATATATAATTGATAATAACCGAGAGTCTTGTTGCGGCCTATCACGCGAAAAAACAGACAAGTGCCGGCGGGCGTGGTGTCGAAATGTTTCATTTTCGTCGGATCGGGATGCATGGGAATAAGATATGGAGCGAAGCCGCTCGCAGGGATCGCGCCACCCCAGTCAAAGTAGCCGCGCATTCTCACGCAACCGCCAATACCCATCGCCAGCTTGGCATCCTTACTCATAAATAAGAAATACGGAGCGTCGGGATCCTGAAAGTGGCGGAACTGATCATAATAGAAATCCTCTATCAGAGTTCTTACCGAATCAACATAACTGTCAGACGCTGAAACATTTCCGTCGAGAGCAACAATTTTGTTCATTGCGATAATCGAATCAATATGATCATCAACAAGACTCTGACGACCTGAAACACAGAACGATATAAGAACGCATATTGCAAATAACGCTATCCGGTATATACACATAATAGTAATGAATTTTTATATTTTAAAACCGACACGCATTGAAATTGTTCGCGAATTTTAACACTCAGACATCCCTTATTTTTATATGAATGACTAATTTTGCGTCAAATGATCAATATAGATGAATTCATCACATAACTTCAGTAAAATTCTCACTCTTGCCGCCCTGCTCCTCATTCCGTACACTTCTTTCGGACGCCGCACAGTCATCTCGGCGACAACTCGCGAACCGATAGCATACGCAAGCGTAGGTATCATCAACAAGACATTGGGTACAGTCACAGACAGTTGCGGAAATTTCACCTTGAAAGTGCCGGACATGTCCACTCAGGATACGCTGAAAATATCATGCGTCGGATTTGCTTCGAAATGCTACTCTCTTGCTGATTTTGCGACAATTCCCGATACAATAGTATTGTCGGAGACATCTGTTCCTCTGAAGGAAATTACCGTCAAGCCACAAAAGATAAAGAGCCGCACGGCCGGACGCAAAAATGGAGGAGGATTTATCTATATAAACGTCGAGGGATATAAGGCCGCAGGTCAAGGGCTGGCCATACCTATGAAAGTAAAGAACAGGGCGTGGCTGAAAGAGCTGGGGTTCTCAATTATCAACGACAAGCGCACTCTGAGGACGATGAAATTCAGGATCAATGTCTACCGCAAGGACGGCGATGAATACGAACTTGAAAATATAGAGCCGCTATATTTTGACTATTCGCGAGAGGATCTTGATAGTGACGGACGTTTTATCTATCACTTCCCGACTGAAATCATGCTAGACAAAGGCGAATATTATGTTGAACTTGAATTCTTACGCAACTTCAACAATGAAATCTTTGTCATGAAGAGCAAGCCTGTGACCGGCCGCACCCACTACCGTTATGCCAGCCAGTCAGGATGGGAAACGCTGCCGTTCGGAGCGCCGCTGTATGTCGATTATGACAGCGCGGAATAAGAGCCTTCTTTTTTGTTACACATCTTTAATATATTTTGTGTAAAAAATCGTAACTTTGCATAGGAATTCCAATCCGATACTGAAATCATACAAAATCACTCACTAACGGACCGTCCGTATGGAAATAAAACTCAAAAAAGGTCTTGACCTTAAGATCGCCGGTGCTGTGACAGATCTGACTGTCCATCAGGCCGACACAAAGGTCTTTGCCATAACGCCCGACGACTTTCCGGGATTCAGACCCAAGGTCGATGTCAAGGAAGGTGACGCGGTTATGGCCGGTGCTCCTATAATGCACGATAAAAATCATGAAGACGTCAAACTCGTGTCGCCGGTCGGAGGCATTGTAAAAGCTGTCGTCAGAGGCGAGCGACGGAAGGTGATGCGCATAGAGATCGCAAAAGACGAAAATCAGACATTCCGGCAGTTTGACGTCGCATCGTCGCTCGACGGTGACGGCGCGGCTCGTCTGCTGGCCGAGTCAGGTCTGCTGGCCGAAATGCGTCAGCGCCCTTACGACATCGTGCCTGATCCCGCTGTCGCCCCGCGAGACATTTTCGTCACAGCCATAGACTCGGCACCCCTTGCGGTGACTCCCGAGCTGGCGGTAGCCGGCAAAACAAAAGAAATCGAAGCCGCTGTCGCTTTGCTTGCCAAAATATGCAGAGGCACCATCTACATATCTGTCCGCCCGGGCTCAAAGATAGGCAATATTAACGGCGCAAAAATCGTGACTGTAAGCGGACCTCATCCCGCAGGCAACGCCGGCGTTCAGGCTGCAAATATCGCGCCGGTCAACAAAGGCGAAGTCATCTGGACTCTCGACATCGTGACGTTGGCACGTATCGGCGAACTCGTACTGAACGGTAAGCGTGATTTTACGACACTTGTTGCCGTGACCGGGCCTGAAGTTGCCCGACCTTCAGTTGTGATGACCTGCGAAGGAGCAAGCGTTGCCTCTGTCCTCGCTGTGTCGCCGCTCAAATCGTCTGACCATCATGTGCGCATCATTTCAGGCAACGTCCTGACCGGGACGGTCACGGCAAAGGACTCGTTCCTGCACTTCCCCTACCGTCAGCTGACCGTCATAGCCGAAGGCGACGACAAGGTAGAGTTCATGGGCTGGGCGTCGCTCTCTCCGGCAAAGCAAAGCGAGAGTCCGACATTCCCCGGACATTTCTTCAAACGACCGATCACACCCGACGCCCGTCTTAACGGCGGCCGCAGAGCAATGATCATGAGCGGCGAATATGACCGCGTGATGCCGATGGACATTCTGCCCGAATACCTCATCAAGGCTATAATCGGACGTAACATCGACTCTATGGAGAAACTCGGCATTTATGAAGTGGCTCCCGAGGATTTCGGTGCGGCCGAATATGTCGACACTTCCAAACTTCCTCTCCAGCAGATAGTCAGAGAGGGTCTCGACTATATGCGTGAAGCTCTCGAATAATAACCAACAAGAAATATATCTGTGAGATGAATTTTCTGAAAAAATATCTTGACCGGGTCCGTCCGAATTTCGAAGAGGGCGGTAAGCTCCATGCTTTTCACTCGGTGTTCGACGGTTTCGACACCTTCCTTTTCACTCCGTCGACGACCTCCGGAACACGTGGGGCGCATATCCACGATTCGATCGACTCCAAACGCACGATGATCATTGTCGTGGCTGCCCTTATGCCATGCTTCTTCTTCGGAATGTACAATACCGGCTATCAGCACCAGCTTGCTCTCGGGCTCGACAAATTCCCGTTCTGGGAGATGATGCTCTACGGTTTTCTGGCCGTGCTGCCTCGCGTCGTGGTCGCTTACGTCGTCGGCCTCGGCATCGAATTCATCGTCGCCCAATGGCGTAAAGAGGAGATTCAGGAAGGTTTCCTTGTCACCGGCATTCTCATCCCGATGATTTTGCCGATCGAGACGCCGCTGTGTATGATCGCCGTCGCTACGGCGTTCTCCGTCATCTTTGTCAAAGAAGTCTTCGGCGGCACAGGCTACAATGTCCTTAATGTCGCTCTTGTCACGCGCGCATTCCTCTTCTTCGCCTACCCCGCCCAGATGTCGGGCGACAAAGTGTTTGTCGCCACAGGCACCGCTCTCGGCTACGGACAGCCCGTCGCCGACGGCTTCACTTGCGCTACTCCGCTCGGACAGATCGCTACCCAGACGAGCGATCAGCTCACGCTCACCGGCATCGACGGTAAAGTGCTCACAACCTGGGACGCCTTCGTAGGCCTTATCCCGGGATCATTCGGCGAGACTTCCATGATCTGCATTCTGATCGGCGCGGTAATTCTCCTCCTGAGCCGCATTGCCGACTGGAGAGTGATGTTCTCAGTTTTTGCCGGCGGCCTGATCATGGGATGGATCGCCAACATGTGCGCTACGCCTACATATCCCGCATCTTATCTTTCTCCGCTCGACCAGCTGCTCTACGGCGGTTTCGCTTTTGCGGCCGTCTTCATGGCAACAGATCCTGTCACCGCGGCTCGCACACGGACAGGAAAATATATCTACGGTCTGCTCATCGGCGTAATCGCCGTGCTGATCCGCACCTACAACAACGGCTATCCCGAAGGCGCGATGCTTGCAGTCCTTCTGATGAACTGCTTCGCTCCGCTCATCGACTGGTGTGTCGTACAGGCCAACATCAGCCGCCGCATGCGCCGTGCAAATCTAACCTCTAAAAACGCATGATCATGAACAAGCAAAGCAACAGCTATACAATATTATATATAATAGTGCTCGTGCTTGTCGTCGGATCGGCACTCGCACTCACGGCGATGGCGCTCAAACCTCGCCAGCAGGAAAACGCCGACGCAGACAAGAAACGCCAGATACTCGCTTCGGTTCATGTCGTAGCCGAGGCTTCGGAAATCGCCTCGACTTTCGACAAGTATGTGACCGACCAGTTCATTGTCAACGAAAAAGGCGAGCGCATAGGCGACAACGCTTTTGCGGTCAACGTTGCCAATCAGTCGAAGGAATCAGCCGCAGAGCGTCAGCTCCCGGTCTATGTATGCACAATGCCCGGCGACGGAGCTACGAAATACATCCTTCCCGTCTATGGCGCCGGCCTTTGGGGGCCGATATGGGGCTATGTCGCTCTTGACGCCGACGGCTCGACTGTCTTTGGCGCATATTTCGCTCATCAGGGCGAGACACCGGGACTTGGAGCCGAAATCGAGAAGCCCGCATTCTCTGACCAGTTTGAAGGCAAACAGATGTTCAAGGACGGACGCTTTCTCCCGGTGACGGTTGTCAAGGCCGGCCAGAAGCCGCTCGGCGATGAAGATTATGTCGACGCCGTGTCGGGAGGCACCATCACAAGTAAGGGCGTTGCGGCAATGCTTTCCGACTGCCTGTCGCCCTACAAGAACTTTTTAGAAACACTTAGAAACAAATAAGCCATGGCAGAAAAAGTATCCAACAAAAGTGTTTTGTTCAATCCGTTTTCGAAAAACAACCCGGTAATTGTTCAGGTGCTCGGCATCTGCTCGGTGCTTGCAGTCACTGCGAAACTCGAGCCGTCGATTGTGATGGGACTCTCGGTCATCGCTGTCCTCGCGTTCTCAAACGTCATCATTTCGCTGCTCAGAAACACCATCCCGACCAATATCCGCATCATCGTCCAGCTCGTGGTTGTCGCCGGTCTCGTAGTTATCGTCAGCCAGCTGCTCCAGGCCTATGCCTACGACGTCAGCAAACAGCTTTCGGTCTTTATCGGTCTTATCATCACCAACTGTATTCTGATGGGACGTCTCGAGGCCTTCGCCATGGCCAACCGCCCCTGGCCGTCGTTTCTCGACGGCATCGGCAACGGCGTCGGCTATGCGATCATACTCGTGATCGTGGGTTTCTTCCGCGAACTCCTCGGCAGCGGCACACTGCTCGGCTATCAGGTCGTGCCACAGGCCTTCTATGACGCCGGCTATGTCAACAACGGTCTTATGATCCTTCCGCCGATGGCTCTGATCGTCGTGGCCTGCATTATATGGGTTCACCGTTCGAGAAACAAAGATTTACAGGAAGACTAATCTCCACCATCCCATAGCTTCAAGATAACAACAATGGAAAATCTGAATATATTCATCCGGTCGATTTTCGTCGACAATATGATTTTCGCATACTTTCTGGGTATGTGTTCGTTTCTTGCCGTGAGCAAGAATGTCAAGACAGCTTTCGGTCTGGGCATCGCAGTCACCTTCATGCTCGTAGTCAGTCTGCCTGTCAACTATCTTCTCGAAACATACGTGCTCCGCGCCGGTGCGCTGGCGTGGCTCGGGCCTGAATATGCCGATGTCGATCTTAGCTTCCTGTCGCTTATCCTCTTCATCGCCGTCATCGCATCGATGACCCAGCTTGTCGAGATGGCAGTCGAGAAATACAGTCCGGCGCTCTACGCGTCGCTCGGCATCTTCCTGCCGCTAATTGCAGTCAACTGTGCCATCCTCGGCGGTTCGCTGTTCATGCAGCAGCGCGATTTCGGCAGTGTATGGACGGCCGTATGCGCCGGCGGCGGCTGGGGTCTCGGATGGCTCCTCGCGATCACTGCTATCGCAGCAATCCGCGAGCGCATCGCCGCCTACTCCAACATACCCCGTCCTCTCCGCGGCATAGGCATCACTTTCATATTAACCGCTTTGATGGGTATAGCTTTTATGAGCTTCCTTGGCATTAAACTCTGACGCGCCATGACAACAAACATTCTACTCAGCGCTTCATCGGTCACTTCGCTGACCCTTATAGCCGGCGTCGGCATCTTCCTGCTGATCACGCTCCTGTTGGTGATCATACTCCTCATCGCTAAAAAATGCCTCGTCAACTCCGGAGCCGTAAATATCAATATCAACAATGACAAGAATGTCGAAGCCGAGTCAGGCAAAAGTCTGCTCTCGACCTTAGCCGATCAGAATATCTTCCTGCCGTCGGCATGCGGCGGCAAGGGCAGCTGCGGACAGTGCAAGGTCCGTGTGCTCGAAGGCGGCGGCGAAATCCTGCCTACCGAGGCTGTCCATTTCACCCGGCGCGAGATACGCGAAGGCTGGCGCCTCGGCTGTCAGCTCAAGGTCAAGGACGATCTTAAGATCGACGTTCCCGCTTCGGTTCTCGACGTCAAGGAATGGGAATGCGAAGTTATCTCCAACCGCAACGTCGCAACATTTATCAAGGAATTCATCGTAAAACTCCCCGAGGGCGAGCACATGAACTTCCTGCCCGGATCCTATGCCCAGATCAAAATTCCGCCATTCATGATGGACTATGCCACTGACATCGACCGCGAGCTTATCGGCAAGGAATATCTGCCGGCATGGGAAAAATTCGGTCTCTTCGGTCTGCATTGCAAGAACGACGACACTACTATCCGCGCCTACTCGATGGCCAACTATCCGGCCGAAGGCGACCGCATCATGCTGACCGTCCGCATCGCCACTCCTCCCTTCAAGCCGAAACCAGCCGTCGGATTCATGGACGTCAACCCGGGCATAGCGTCGAGCTACATTTTCACCCTCAAGCCAGGCGACAAAGTTATGATGAGCGGTCCCTACGGCGACTTCCACGTCAACACCGAGTCAAAGGCCGAAATGATGTGGATCGGAGGTGGCGCCGGCATGGCACCCCTGCGCTCTCAGATCATGTACATGACCAAGACGCTCAGATGCACCGACCGCGTAATGAATTACTTCTACGGCGCCCGTGCGCTCAACGAAGTGTTCTATCTCGACGACTTCCTCGCTCTCGAAAAAGAATTCCCCAACTTCAAGTTCCATCTTGCGCTCGACCGTCCCGATCCTGTCGCCGATGAAATCGGAGTTGCCTATACCCCGGGCTTCGTCCATCAGGTGATCTACGACACCTATCTCAAAGATCATCCCAATCCCGAGGATATCGAATACTATATGTGCGGACCCGGCCCGATGAGCAACGCCGTCAACGGCATGCTCGACAGCCTCGGAGTAGAACCGTCGTCGATCCACTACGACAACTTCGGCGGCTGATCCCCGCCCCCGCATAACAGACACTAACATATCACACATTCGCTGCAGGCGACCTCTTATCGAGGCCGCCTGCATTATTATATAATTTAAGCATCTTTAACGATTGGGGGGGGTAATTTGTTAAGTTTTGTGTAAATTTGTGCCTATAAACCTTATAATCATAGACAAATGAAACTTGTCAATCAACTATTGCTTGCAGCCTGCTTTATGGTTGCCACGCCTTGCTCTTATGGTCAGCTTACTAAAGAGCAGATCAAAGAACATCAGGAACTCTCAAAAATGACTAAAGAGCAGGCCAATAAAAAGGCTTCCAAAGATGCCCGTAACGAGGCCAAACGTCTGAAAAAAGAGGGCTGGAAAGCAGCTCCCGGCAGTCTGCCCATGGAAAAACAGCTCGATCGTTCATTCGCCATGTTCTATGAACTCGATACTGATTATCAGCAGAAATACTTCACTGAGCAGTCAATGGCCGTCGGCACTACTTTCAATGCCGCCAAGATGCAGGCATCCGAACTGGCGCGACTGGGACAGATCGGACAGATACAGTCCGAAGCGACGGCGATTGTCGACAATTCGGTAGCCAACAATCAGCTGACGGCGGCCGAGGCCGAATCTATCACCAAAAGTATAATGTCGGGCAAAACCCTGTCATCGCAGTCTCTCGGCCGTATTATTCCCGTGGTCGAGCTTTACCGCGATCTGCCAAACGGCAATAAGGAAGTGATGATCCGAATCTTCTACGACGGCGCCTCGGCACGCGAGATCGCCCGCAAGGCCGCCCTCGGTGATCTTAAAGACGAAGCCGGACAGATGAAATAACCCCATCGGCTACAGATCGGCACTATGACGCAGTCACGGCGAATAATATTATCTCTTGTCTTCATCTTTATAGCTGCGTCGCTACTGTCGGCATTATCAGTTGTCAAAGTCAAGGCCGAGTACGTTTATGTAGTGCCTTCCGACGAAACTGACCGTCAGGCATCGGCCAAGGCTCTCGAATGCGCCCGTCTGAAAGCTCTTGCCGACGAATTCGGGACTTTTGTGAGCCACAGCACTTCGACCGTTGCCGCTAATGTCGACGGAGTTTCGGCGGTCTCGATAGCCGGACTCGGATCAAGCGATATTGCCGGAGTGTGGCTTGAGACAATCTACGAGAACGCCGCCCCCGAGATCGTCGACGGCCGTCTTGTGATCCGTGCCACTGTCCGGGGCAAAGCCCGCGCGAGAGACGTCTCGGCTCCCGAATTCGAGGTGCAGACCATGCGCTATATGCACGACGGTTCGCTGTCGCCGTCCGACGAGTTCAAGCATCGCGAACGTTTCGACATATCGTTCATCAGTCCGGTCGACGGCTACGTCGCTATCTACGCTTCCGACGGCATAAACAATGCCTTCCGCCTGCTGCCCGACGCCTCGGCTAACGTTGCCGAACCGGTGCGTGTGAGCCGTGGTGTCGAATATCACTTTTTTGAAAATTCAAATCCTGTCATGACTCTCGATCCGGGCGAGAACAGCGCAATGCTACGCATTTCTGTGATTTTTACCCCTAAGAAAAAAGCCTTCACCCTGCCGGTTGACGAGTCGCGGCTATCGAAACAAGGCGATGTCAATGCGTGGCTCGTCTCTCAGGAACGCTACCGGTCATGGCTGTCAAAGATGCTCAACGACAGCGCCACTCAGCGCCGCGATCTGTTTGTCTCCATAACTCGCTGAAATATCAACAATTCCATTCATTACACATTCAAAGCCAACTCGCCAATATGAAAAAAATTATTCTTTTTGCTGTTATCGCAGTCGTTGCCCTACTTTCATCAACCCAGGCCTCTGCCCAAAAAGGCTATCGCGGCTTCGTCGACGTTGAGATTGGGTCTTTGTACTGAGACTTTAGATAGTCGAACAGGCTTCGCTGGTGAAATATCGACAATTCATGGTTTTCAAGCAGGGAACTCATTCTTTGGAGCCGGAATTGGCATTAAGACATTAATAGTCACTGAGATTGAAAATACAGTTTCAATTCCAATGTTTGTACAGTATCGATATGATTACTCCCTTATATCAAACCACAGTTTTTACGGAAAAGCCAAAGTTGGTTATGCGGTCATTGAAAATACTATATTCTATGGCGTAGGGTGCGGCATACGCTTTTCTCTGAATAACAATTATATTACAGCATTCAACTTAGGGTTAAATTTATCATTTGAGAAAGCCGGATATAGAGATTATAAAGCGTCATATTGCATAAAAGACAACCTGACAATTATGCCTGCTCTGACTTTCGGCATTGAATTCTAATTTGATCATTCATCACAAAAATAATTCTTTTATGAAAAAAATCATTCTTTTTGCTGTTATCGCAGTCGTTGCCCTACTCTCTTCAACCCAGGCCTCTGCCCAAAAAGGCTATCGCGGATTTGTCGATGTCGAGTTGGGTGCCGGAATTGAGACTGACTACTCAGAAAGCGGTTTCGTGGGTGGAGTATCTACAATCCACGGCTATCAATCCGGTCACTCATTCTTCGGTGCCGGAATTGGAATTAACGCTTTACCAATAACTGATATTAATCATACAATTATGGTGCCTGTCTTCGCCCAATATCGATATGACTACTCTCTTGTCTCCAAGCATAGTTTTTACGGCAAAGCACGTCTCGGCTATGTAGTCATTGACGGTGGTATTTTTGCCGGAGTTGGAGGAGGCATCCGTTTTTCACTGAATAACAGCCATATAACTGCTGTAAATTTAGGTCTGAACCTTACAATACAAAATCCGGAATATGAAGATTACTATTATTCAGGTTGGACTGAACATGAGAGATATATAACAATAATCCCCGCTCTGACTTTCGGTATTGAATTTTAGCAATCAATTCACAATATAAAAACATGATCCTCAGGTTTCTTTCTTTAGTTTTATTGACCGTCGGCACTATAGCGTCGGCTGATGCCCGCGTGAAGTGGAATAATCAGAATAATGCGTCCGGCAACGGCGAAACAATCATCAACAGCGGATCGAAAGATGTGCTGAAATCGGCCAAAGCGCTCAAAGATCAGGCAACTATCGATGGCGTGACATATTTCAGGATCGACAACAACTATGCTGCCTGTATGGCCGATCCGGAGAAAAAAGACGCTCTGACTCAAGTCACTATTCAGCCCAAAGTGCTGATCGGAGGCAACAGTCTGGCAGTGACTACAATAGCAAAAGAAGGTTTCGCAAACTGCAAGAAACTGGTTCATGTCATAATTCCTGCAACGATCCGAACAGTCGACGAACTGGCCTTCGCCAACAACAAGCATCTGAAAAGTGTCTCCTTTCTGTCAAACAACATCGAGTTTATCAGTTCCGACAGCAAATGGATGAAAAATCTGGGACCATTTTTCAATTCAAATAAAGTCGAGACCGTCACCTGGGCGACCGCCGACACTCCGATCTGCGCTTTCGATGCCTTTGTCGGCAACAGTTCGCCCTACGCCAAAATGCTTGAGCGCAACGCTGCCGAGATTGCCCAGAAAGCAGCCAATATCGATCCGTCGGCACAGCGTGCCGCTACTGCCGACCGTCCGAAGTTTGCCGACTTCGCCGCCGAAAAAGTATCTGACGTCTACAACAAGTGGGTGAAGAAAAAGCCCTATGAGAGTGTCGTACAATACTCAGACGAAGAATGCGAGGCCCGCAAGCGCGAGCTTTTCGACAACGCACGCAACGAATATATCAACCTTTACACATCGTCGGAAATAGCCGGTACACTTGCCGAATATGACAATGATTATAAGGTGTTCATAATCAATACGGCCGACGGTAACCAGGTCTTCGCTCAGGTGCCTCAGAGCGACAAAACTTTCTTCGAGGACAATTTCGCCGGTGTGACTATCCGTCCGACATACAATATCGTCAACAACGAGCTGACCATTGTCGACTGCAAGTTTGAGATCGGCGACAAGACATATGTGTCGCCCGAAATTTTCGACGGCGTTGCCGACGACTTCTCAAGCATCGACTTCGAGGCCCGCAAGATCGACATCGACGATCTTCTCGCTCAGGAAACAGCTCAGAAACAACAGGCTCAGCAGGCTAAGGCCAACCGCAGCAAGGCTTCGGCAAATCAGTCGCTCGGCGCTGTAAACATGGCGCCGACAACCGGCTACAACAACACCGGCACTTATGCCCTGATAATCGGTAACGAGAATTATAAATACAACGATCCTGTCAGCTATGCCATCGCCGATGCGACGACTTTCGCCCGCTACTGCCGCAACACACTGGGTGTGCCGACAAGCAACATTATCGCCGTGCAGGATGTCACCAAAGGCGAGCTCCGACGCACGATACGCGAAGTGCAGTCGCTCTTCGAAGACGAAGGCGACAGCAAGAATCTCATCGTCTATTACGCCGGACACGGCATACCCGACAAAGACAATATCGACTCCTACATCCTTCCCGTCGACGCCTCGGCCAACGATATCGAATCGTGCTATTCGCTACAGGAATTCTACAATCAGCTCGGCGAACTGCCGGCCAAATCGGTTGTCGTCTATCTCGATGCCTGTTTCACGGGATCTTCGCGCAACGGCAGCGCACTGGTCGCTTCACGCGCCGGAGTGTCGTTCGAGCGCTCGCAGGTCGAACCCCGCGGCAACACCGTCGTCTTCGCCGCCACGTCGGCCGATGAGACCGCCCAGCCGTATGACGAAGCCGGACACGGCATATTCACATATTATCTGCTCGACAAACTGCGCTCGACAAAGGGCAACATCACTCTCGGCGATCTGTCGCAGTATCTCATTACAAAGGTAAAATCCCAGTCAATCAGCAAAGGCAAGAAACGTCAGGTGCCGTCGATGTTGGTGTCGTCGACTTTCGCCGGTGACTGGAAGACTCTGCCTGTCAATCTTATGAAATAACATGACAATTTTCCGGTCTTTATCACTTCTCGCAGCCGTAACCGTCTCGGTGATAGCAGCCTCGGCTCAGGCTCCGCAGGATAGATATAAGGCGTTCAAAGAGAATGCCACTAAAAACTATACCGATTTCCGCAAGGAGGCAAACAAGCGATACGCCGATTTTATACGCGCAGCGTGGGAAAGCTATGACGTAAACTCGCCCGTCGAGAAACCTGATATCGACTACGTCGTGCCCGAAGTCCGATATGAAGAGGGCGACAGTGTTGTCATCGTCTCGATGGAAGCACTGAAAGCTTCTGACGAGACCGACGGTCTGCAGGAAAGCGTAGCCGGACTGTTCAACAAGATAAAGCGGGGAGTCAGGAAAATCACACACCGCGACAACAAAGAGAACCGGCGGCTGGCGGCAACCGTCGTCGACAAGCCCGATGCGGCGCCGGTGCCACAACCGATTGCCCCGGTCGGCGAGGATGCAGACAACAGCCTCACAATCGACGTCCCTGCAGCACATAGTTTTACATTTTTCGGAACCGAACGCGAAGTGAGGCTGCCGACCGATCATGAACTAAACCTTAAAAACCTAAATAACAACACCATCGCAAACGCATGGCTGCGTCTGAGCGAAAAAGATTTCGATCCGCTGCTGAAAGACTGTCTCGATCTGCGCAGCTCGATGAATCTCAACGACTGGTGTTACCTTAAAATGCTCGAAGCGCTGAGTCAGTCAATCTACGGCGACAGCAATGAGGGACGCTTGTTCACCGCCTACATGTTCTGTCAGTCGGGCTATGCGATGCGCCTGACGCGGACGCCCGACCGCAAGCGCCTCGGCATGATGTTTCCCAGTCAGGACACTCTCTACTCACTGTCATATCTGACTGTCGACGGAACGGCCTACTATCTCTTCAACTGCGGCGAAGGAGCTCAGTTCGAGATCGTGCCGCGGGCGTTCGACAACGAGTCTCGGATACGTCTTCTCTATGCCGACAGCCCGAAACTCGACGTGAAGAAAAGCACGCCGCGCCGCATCAGGTCGATCCATTACCCCGATCTCGACATGGAAGTCAGTGTCAATGAAAATCTTATCGATTTCTATAATTCCTATCCTGACGGAGTTCTGGGAGGCAACTTCCTGACGCGTTTTGCCTTCCATGCCGACATACCGCTTGACTCATGCGTCAAGGCGAGTCTGTATCCGGCTCTCAGCGAGAAGATCAGGGACATGTCAAAAGTTGAGGCCGCCGGAGCGCTGCTCAACTGGCTCCAGACCGGCTTTGTCTATGAGTTCGACAACAAAGTATGGGGCGGCGACAGAGTGTTTTTTGCCGAAGAGACCCTTTTCTATCCTTTCTGCGACTGCGAGGACCGCGCGATACTCTATTCAAAGCTCGTCCGCGATCTCTTGGGGCTTAAAGCCGCACTTGTCTATTACCCCGGTCACCTCGCGGCTGCCGTATGCTTTGACGACGAACCGGTCAGCGGAGCCTATATCAACATCGACGGCCGCAAATTCGTAATCTGCGATCCTACATACATCGTTGCCGGCGTCGGAACGCAGATGACCTGCGTCGACGACACAAAAATCCAGGCTATCGAACTATAAAATCACAAAGAAAGCTGTAAAAGAAATAGCGCCGATTTCCTTGCGAGGTAATCGGCGCTATCTGTTTTGGTTCTACAAAAATGCGTGTTATCGCGGATTTCAGCGTATTATCATTTTTCTGACATCAGATCCTTGACGGACGACGTAGATACCGGGAGCAGGATCCTTGACTCGACGACCCTGAACGTCGTAGATCTCGCATTCGGCACTATCATCGGCGATGATGTCTTCGATCAGGCTCGTCGAACCATCGCTCCAGACAATATCCGATTTATAGGCTGTGCCGTTTGCGACATTTACACTCTGTACACCGATCACACCCAGATCCTCATATATGACTACCGTATGGCGTGTATCTTTAACCGAGAAATCATAACCGCCGTCGGTGAAACTATAAGGAACGTCGGTCATGTCTGCGCCTAAAAGCTCATACATATCTTTTTTAAACACATATGGGCTGTCGTCGCCTTTGACAAAGATATTATAGTACATGTCAGCCTTGCTGATCGACTGACCGTTGAGCGCGGTAGTCGGCAGAGTGACGGCAATAACACCGTATTCGTCGAAATCGTCATATTCGGAGTAACGTTCGATGACGGGGTTCTGAGGAGCGCTTTCAACAAAAGCATATTCATTGATGACCGGTTTATTGTATGCGGCCAGAGCATGGAAAGATTCCGTGCCTTCGTTGATGAGCACAGCACCGTCGCTCTTAAGCAAAGTGCCGTCGGTCTTGTAATCGAAAACTAAGTTGTCGGCGGGACGATAAACGGTATAGCCCCCGTCATAATAGTCCTCGTCTTCGACAAACACACCGACTCCGCCTAACAGATAGCAGAACGAACCGCCTGATACGCCGAGATACTGGTTGTTGTCAAACGTGACTTTGCCATCGGCAAGTCTGCCGACAGCGTATCCGAAATTATCGGCAAACTTCAGATAGACATCATTGTCATTCTCCGCCATCCAGACGTTATAGTCGCCTTCAGCCGTAGACATCACTTTCTTTGATGCCACAACGTTGTCAGGCAATGCGAGAGGGGTCGCGGTCATTGGCGCCACAATTATATTGTTCTCGCCAAACCAGGCCCATGCTTCATCGGCATTTTCCTCACCGTATATATCGTAAGTAAGTCCGAGCATCACGGGGACATCCTCATTCTCGCCAAGTTCACCTACAGAAGTAAGTACACCGTCTGCATAGTTGAACAGCAATTCGCTTTCGCCGAACGAAGGGAAATAGTAGCCCTCGTCTTCATCATAATCAAGACGGTCGAAATTCATACGGATTGTCTCGCCCTCATATTCCCATGCCTCGGTGGCGGTCTGAGGTAACTTGGCCACATAAGTAGTGCCTTCCTTATGATCGAGTTTCAGCCAGCAGTCAGTATCATAGACAGCTATAGGATTCTTGACATACAGACAGCCGTCATCACCTTCGACTATCGCCGAGACCCTGCCTGATACCTGTCGCTGAAAAATCTCAAAGCTACGCGGATAAAGAGCAAAAGCCGAGAGCGTCATATTGTCGATAAGCTTACCGGCGGGAGTCTCGATTATACCGTCGACTCCGGGCACGCGTACCGGCGCAGAAGCGCTGAGAGTCCGAGCCTGCAGAGGACAATTCTCAGTCAGGTCAATCTGATGTTTTACAGAACTTTCCTGAGCCATTAGAGAGGCAGAAATCAGGAGTGCGGGAAGAAGTAGAAATTTTTTCATCCGGAATAATTAAGATTATTAATCGATTATTTACTATGGGATCTTTTCCCATTTATTACATTTTCGGACAAAAATATACAATACAAGCTATTTTACAAACAAACCCGTTGCCAATTAAGAATAATTAAGAGCTTAAAAGAAAAGCAATGGTGCACCGGAGTCAGATCCGATGCACCATTGTTGTGTGTTATGTCAGTTATGTGTAAGTTCTGAAGTTGTTTAGAAGTTCCATTGGCATGCGATCATATGCAGGTTGGGGCAAGCTACCGTGCGGAGATCGGTGATCATGTTATAGCGGCAGTTGATATAGGTAAGTGCCTGATCAAACGATACGTCGAGCATTGTAAGTTCGTTGTTGCTGCAGATAAGACGCTGGAGGAAAGTCTGATTGCTGAGAGTAAGAGTTGTGAGGTCATTGTAAGAGCAATCCACAAACTGGAGCTGCGGGCAATTGGTGACATTGAAAGTAGTCAGATCATTGTAAGAGCAGACGATATCGAGAAGAGCATTGCAGTCACGCATGCCGAGAGTCTTCATATTATTGTCAGAGCAAACAAATGTGGAGAGCGAAGGAAGACCCGAAACGATCAGATTGGAGATCTGGTTGTCGTCGATATTGAGGTTCTGAAGACTTTCGACACCGACAAGGTTGAGAGTGGTAAGCTTGTTATATCCGCAATATAGGTTTTTAAGAGCCTTGCAATTCTCGACATTGAGAGCCTCAAGATGGTTAGACTGGCAGTTGACAGTCTTCAATGTAGGCGCGAACGAAAGATCGAGAGCAACAAGATAATTTGACGCTATATTGAGGTTCTCCAACGCTGTGACACCACTGAGCTCGAATTCAGTGATACGGTTATTGTTAGCTGAGACTTTCACAACATTTGTACATCCGGTGAGATTTGCATCGGTGATCTTGTTGCGCGAAATATTAACATCTGTAAGAGCAACGTCTCCGGCAAATGATACCGAAGTAAGAGCATTACGAGAAACGTCAACACTCATAAGAGCGTCAAAACCGCTGAGATCGAGATCCCCGGCAATCTTTTTGCCCTTCCAGTCAATTTTGGTCACATGGCCGTTTTCAATGGTCACACCCTCCCACGTAGCGGGAGATTTCACATCGGTAATTTTAAGTGCCTGAGCATTGGTAGCTTCTTTTTCAGCAGGGGCAGCGAGGAAAGCCTGGAGCTGTTTCAACTCGTTCTTGTCAATTTTCTGTGCGTTAACTGCCAGACTACTTAGTGCGACAGCAAACAATAAAGCGACTTTTTTCATATCAAACATAAATAATAGTTGTGATTAATTTAATTCTGCATTTTACAACCGCTTTTCGGGCGATTGTACTATTCTAACATCACAGCTATTAAAAAGGTTTGATAGTGTTCGAAAAAACTTATAAAATTTTCATCACAGCGTATAACTCCCTAAAATGGAGTAGGTTCGTCACTCGACGACAAGAAATCGGCAGAGCCTCCGACAAGCTTCGAAGACGCCGCGGAGCCATCACCGGCCGGCATATTAAGGCGCGACGGAATCGACTCTACAATGGACTCTCCGCCCTCCTCAATCCAGTTTTCGAAACGTGCGAACTGAGCCCGGAAACGCATGTTCACATCCTTAACTGAACCGCTACGGTGCTTTGCGATGATAAACTCGGCAAGACCTCTGATATCTTTTCCGCTCGGGTCAGTGTCGCTATGATAATAATATTCCGGACGATGTATGAAACATACAATATCGGCATCCTGCTCTATCGCACCCGACTCTCGAAGGTCAGACAGCTGCGGACGCTTGTTGTCGCTTCGGTTCTCGACCTGACGGCTCAACTGCGAAAGCGCCACAATCGGAATATTCAGTTCCTTTGCCAACTGTTTCAACGAACGCGATATCATACTTACCTCTTGCTCACGCGATCCGAATTTCATGCCGGAAGCGTTCATAAGCTGCAGGTAGTCAATGATAATCATCTTGATATTGTGCTCTCTTACAAGTCGGCGCGCCTTGGTACGAAGCTCGAACACCGACAGCGACGCCGTATCGTCGATATAAAGCTGCGCTCCGTTAAGATGCTTTATGCGCGCCATCAGCTGATCCCATTCCAACGACGTCAGCTGACCGCTCTTGATTTTTTCACCGGGCAACTCGCAGACATTTGATATCAGACGGTTGACAAGCTGAAGATTACTCATTTCAAGTGAAAACACAGCAATCGGAATGTTATAGTTGACAGCCATATTCTTGGCCATAGACAACACAAAGGCCGTCTTACCCATAGCCGGACGGGCTGCGATAATTATCAGATCAGAATTCTGCCATCCGGAAGTCACCTTGTCAAGTTCATGAAAACCGGTCTGAAGACCGCTCAAGCCCGACGTCCGATTGGCAGCAGCCTGTATCTGATCCAAAGCAGCCGTGATCACCGGATCGATCTGCGTCACGTCTTTTTTTACATTGCGCTGAGATATCTCAAACAGTTTGCCCTCTGCCTCCTGTAACAAATCATCTACATCAATGCTCTCATCAAACGCATTATTTTCGATATTGGCGGCAAACGATATCAGCTCGCGTGCCAGATATTTCTGCGCCACTATGCGTGCGTGGAATTCCACGTGGGCGGCAGAAGTGACGTTTGACGTCAGCTGTACGACAAACGCCGGGCCCCCTACTTCATCAAGAGTGCCGTTGAGACGGAGCTGCTCAGTGACAGTGAAAAGGTCGATAGGACGCTGCGAAGCGCCGAGAGTCTGTATAGCCTCATATACTTTCTGATGAGACGGTTCATAGAAACTTTCAGGCTTCAATATATCGCAGACAACCGTATATGCATCCTTTTCTATCATCAGCGCACCCAGCACGGCCGCCTCGACGTCAGTGTCGCGCGGCGAAAGACGGCCGAGAGCGTCGGTTGTCGGAGCCGACGGCTGACGTTTCTTGTAATTATTATATGTCTTGTTTGTCGATTCTGCCATGTCGATTAGTTTACAAATGCAAAGTTACACCATAATAATATCATTGTCCTCTCCGGTTGCGCCAAGTTATCAATATTTTTTCAATACAAATAACCCGCCCGCTCAGACTCTGGTGATTTTGGCGCCGAGAGCGTTGAGGCGCTCGTCGATATGCTCATATCCGCGGTCGATCTGTTCGATATTGTCGATCACACTCGTGCCTTTGGCAGACATGGCCGCGATAAGCATGGCAATTCCGGCTCTGATATCAGGCGAATGCATATGATTTGCCCTCAGCTCGGAATGATGGTCAAGCCCGATAACCACAGCTCTGTGAGGATCGCATAAAATAATCTTCGCACCCATATCGATCAGACGGTCGACAAAAAACAGTCTTGATTCGAACATTTTCTGATGAATAAGGACTTCTCCACGGCATTGCGTGGCAACCACGAGCATTACAGAAAGGAGATCAGGCGTCAGACCGGGCCACGGTGCGTCGGCTACAGTAAGCACCGATCCGTCAAGATTACTTTCTATCTCATAACTCGACCTGGCCTCGACAAAAAGATCATCGCCACGCTCCTCGATGCCGATGCCGAGACGTCTGAAGCATTCCGGGATCATGCCAAGATTCTTACGCGATACATTTTTTATCAACAACGAACTTCTGGTCATGGCTGCCATGCCGATAAAACTTCCGACCTCGATCATATCCGGCAACACCTTATGCACTACACCTCCGAGGCTATCCTTTCCATGAATTGTGAGCAGATTGGAGCCTATACCCTCAATCTCCGCGCCCATGCCGACAAGCATACGACACAATTGCTGTATATACGGCTCGCACGCCGCATTGTAGACTGTCGTCACCCCCTTGGCCAGACTTGCAGCCATGATTATATTGGCCGTACCGGTCACTGAAGCCTCGTCGAGAAGCATATACGCGCCCGACAATCTTCTGCCGCTGCATTCGAGCACATAACTGCTGTCGCGGCCTCTGACCGAAAGTTCCGCGCCGAGATTCAGAAGTCCCGTGATATGTGTGTCGACCTTTCTGCGCCCTATTTTGTCGCCGCCCGGTTTCGGGAAACAAGCTCTGCCGAAACGCGCCAAAAGCGGCCCGACGACCAGCAACGATCCGCGTAATGAAGCACAGCGGTTTACAAATTCATCGCTCGAAAGATATGCGGCATTAATTTTATCAGCCTGAAAGCTGTAACTTCCGGCACCGAGACAACGGATCTTCACTCCCATATCCGCGAGCAGTGCGATAAGATTTCTTATGTCAAGGATATCCGGCACATTATGAACGATGACCTCCTCGTCGGTCAGCAATGTAGCGCTAAGTATCTGTAACGCTTCGTTTTTCGCTCCCTGTGGAGCTATCTCGCCGCTCAGACGATGACCTCCTTCAATAATAAATTTGCTCATAGGCTCCCTTTATAAATATTCCACTTCAGTTTCAAGTCTGACATTAAATTTCATAGATATGTCATCCATAATCCGCGCTGCCAGATCTGCGATTTCTCTGCCTGTCGCAAAACCGTCGGCGTTGACAAGTACCAGCGGCTGCGTCGGCCACACACGGGCATGTCCCGACTCAACGCCCTTCCATCCGGCACGATCGATCAGCCACGCTGCAGAAAGCTTACGTCCACCGGCAACATCAAAAACCGGCATACCGGTAACATCGATGCCACTCCGCGACGCCTGCGCAAGCATCAGCTCCATCTGCTGATCTGTCAATATAGGATTTTTAAAAAAGCTGCCGGCACTCCCGGTCTTGCCCACTTCGGGCAATTTGCTGCGACGCACGGCAATCACAGCTTCTCTTACGGACACTATATCATTTTTATCCGCGACAAGAGCGTCGAGCTTTCCATAATTCAAACGAGGCTGCGGAGACCGTGAGAGTCTCAAGATAGTCGACACAACGATATAACGCTCTTTTGCCGGAGAATGCTTGAACAACGAGTCACGATAAGCATAACCTATATCGCCGACGTCAAAGCTCACAATGCGATGAGTTTCCCGATCGTAACAATTCACTTTTACGACCACATCCTTGAATTCGACACCATATGCGCCGACATTCTGAACCGCCGCACCTCCGGCCGTGCCCGGTATGAGCGACAGATTTTCAAGTCCCCACAAACAATGCCGGCAACAATATGCGACCACATCATCCAGCGCCACACCGGCCGATACTTCCAGATCGGCATACTTATCATTCTCACCGACAAGTCTGATCGCCCGAGACGCGCATTTTGCAAGCGCGCCGCGGTAATCCCGGCTGACAAACAAAAGATTGCTCCCTTGTCCAATAAACTTTACGCCACCGTCCACCACATCAGCATACGTGCTGTCAGTGAACAGACGCCCGAGGTCTTCGGCCGTTTCCCATTCCACGAGATAGCGGAGCGTTCCGTCAACATCCATAGTATTGAGCGGCCGTAATGACACGTCACGATTTACAACAAGCATGATTATTCCATATTTTAGGCGTTTTCATGTCAAAGATAGATGTTAAATACGACATACACAAATATAAGAGCTTGATATTCGCTTATAATACCATCAGATTGGCAATTTTGTCAAATATATAGGCTGTTATATCAGTTTTTGCTAACTTTGTAAATATATATATTTTGTACAAACACATAAATGAACTGCTCAAACGTTTTTTTAGCGCTTGTGTGCGCTCTGGGATCAGTGTCGGTGGTTTCGGCCCAGTCCGACTCCGTTCCTGTACTCTCGCTTGATCAATGCATAGGTATCGCACTCAGCGAAAGCCCGACTATCAAAGTCGCGGACATGGAAGTATCAAGAGTCGACTATTCACGTAAAGAAACTCTCGGACAACTCCTGCCGTCGATCAGTTTTGGCGCGTCGTATAACCGCACGCTCGCCAAACAGGTGATGTATATGAACATGGACGGCTTCGGCGGCATGGACTCACCTGACGACGAAGATCAGCAATCCCGCGCCGGATTAGACCGCAAAGCTTCTGACGGCGGTATCAAAGTCGGTCTCGACAACTCATACAATGCCGGCTTCACGGCCTCGATGCCTCTGATAGCGCCCCAGCTATGGCAATCCATGAAACTGTCCGACAGTCAGATACTGCGCAGTGTCGAGCAAGCCCGCTCATCACGGCTTGAGCTTATAAACCAAGTTAAAAGCGCATATTACACGCTTCTTCTGGCTGAAGACTCACGCCGCGTGATAAACGAGAGCTATGACATGGCCAAACTCAATTTCGACATTTACACAAAAAAGCATGAGGCCGGTGCCGCATCAGACTATGACGTGCTGCGCACTTCAGTAGCCATGAAAAATATTGAACCTGAGCTGATGCAGGCCGAGATTTCTATCAAGCAGGCCCGTCTGCAGCTTCTGATCCTGATGGGGCTTGATGCCGATTTCAGTTTTTCGACCGAAAACGGTCTTTCAGCCTACGAGGAGACAATGTATGAAAGCGCGCTGAACCAAAGCCGCGACTACAGCCGGAACTCTTCACTTGTGCTCAACAGCATCGACAGTTCAATCGCCCGACGCAATGTCAATATCCAAAAGGCCGCGTGGTTCCCTACTCTCGCACTGTCGGCCAACTACAACTGGACCTCTATGTCAAACGGTTCCCCGCTCCGCAATTTCCGCTGGACACCCTATTCGAGCATCGGACTCTCGCTATCGTTTCCCATTTTCGAAGGCGGACAACGCTACTCCAGACTTAAACAGGCCAAACTTCAGGCCGCCGAACTCGTCGTACAGCGCGAAAATCTGCGCCGCAGCATTGACTCCCAGGTCACGCTTGCTATTGACAACATCAACGTCAACATCAAGCAGATCGCATCATGCTCTGAAAGCGTCAGGGAAGCCGAACGCGCCCACGACATCATGCAGCGCAGTTTTGAAATCGGAGCCGCCTCATACCTCGACCTGCGTGACTCGGAATTATCTTTGACAAGAGCCCGTCTCACACGCTTTCAGGCCATCTATAATTTTCTTATAGCCCAAAGCGAGCTCGAACTGCTTCTCGGCAACGCTCCGGTCGACAGCTATACAGCTTCACTTAATTCACTCAATTAAACACGTTTCATCTCACTAAACAACCATAATCAATTGATCATGACTTCACGTTACGCCTTAACGATAATTTCTCTCGCTGCAAGCGCAGCCATCATTTCATGTCAGAAAAAGGATGACTCCAATCCTGCCGAGGCCGTCGTCGAGCTTCCCATTGTAGAGACCAGCGTAGTGACCGCGCGCGATGTGCCGCAGATAAACGAATACACTGCGACAGTCGAGGCCGACAACATCAACAACATTGCGCCGGCATCACCTAACCGCATCAAATCCATCTCGGTCGAAGTCGGCGATCATGTCAGAAAAGGCCAGACACTCGTGACCCTCGACCGCGCCGCCAGCGACCAGATGAAAATCAATCTCGAACAGATCAGACGCGAATACAACCGCGCTGTGCAGCTTCTCGAGATCGGCGCCGGCACACAGCAGAGTGTCGATCAGCTGAAGTCCCAGCTCGACGCCGCCAAATCTCAATACGACAATCTTCTTGAAAATACGGTGCTTACATCTCCCATTACTGGTGTTGTGACCGAACGCAATTACGACCCGGGCGACATGACCGGCAATCAGCCGGTGCTGACCGTAGGCCAGCTCTCTCCCGTGGTCAAAGTGATGATCAACGTCACAGAGAGCGATCTTTCCAAACTGAAAGCCGGTATGCCTGTCAGCGTGGCTTTTGATGCGTTCCCCGATGAAACGTTCGAAGGCCGGATATCACGCATCCACCCGACAGTCGACACCGCCACCCGCACCTTCCGCACAGAGATTGCCATCGCCAACAACAGCGAGCGCATAATTCCGGGCATGTTTGCCCGTGTCAGCGTCAACCTCGGCGAACGCAGCAATGTGGTTGTTCCTGACCGAGCCATCGTCAAACAGACAGGTTCGGGCAACCGCTACGTCTACATTCTCCATAACGGCACGGTTAGTTTCGAGCGCGTAGAACTCGGCCGCCGGCTCGGCGACGCATATGAGCTGCTGTCAGGCGTCAATTCGGGCGACACTGTCGTTATATCGGGACAGTCACGTCTCGCCGACGGAGTTGAAGTCGAAGTGATCAACAAATAAGGATTAACACGATAACCGGCAATCATTATGAGTTTATACGGCAGCGCTGTCAAGCGCCCAATCATGACGACACTCTGCTTTGTGGCAGTCGTCATTCTCGGTCTATTTTCGCTCAAGACTCTTCCTATCGACTTGTATCCCGATATCGACACCAATACCCTGATGGTCATGACTACCTATCAGGGTGCGAGCGCCCAGGATATCGAACAAAACGTGACACGTCCGCTTGAAAATGTACTCAACTCGGTCAACGATCTCAAGCATATCACTTCAAAATCAAGGGAGAATATTTCGGTAATCACGCTCGAATTCGAATACGGCAAGGATATCGACGTGCTCACCAACGATGTCCGCGACAAGCTCGACCTTGTGTCATCGTCGCTGCCTGACGACGCCGAGACTCCGATCATCTTCAAGTTCTCGACTGATATGATTCCTATCATCCTTCTCTCGGTTCAGGCCGACGAGAGCATGCCCGGTCTCTATAAAATTCTCGACGAAGCCGTGGCCAACCCGCTGGCGCGTGTCAACGGTGTCGGCTCTGTATCGATCTCGGGCGCGCCCAAACGCGAGATACATATTTATGTCGATCCTGTCCGTCTCGAAGCCTACAATCTGACGATCGAGCAGATCGCTTCGATCGTCGCCTCCGAAAACCGCAATATTCCGGGCGGTGCGTTCGATATCGGCTCTGACACTTATTCGCTTCGTGTTCAGGGTGAGTTTGCTTCGTCCGACGAAATGCGCGACATCGTTGTCGGATCGTATGACGGACGCAACGTATTTTTACGCGACGTAGCGCGCATAGATGACTCGCTCGAAGAACGCGCCCAGCAGACATTCAACAACGGCGTCAAAGGCGCGATGATAGTCATTCAGAAACAAAGCGGCGCAAACTCCGTCGAGATCTCTGATAAAGTACTCAAGATGCTGCCGTCGCTCCAGAAAAGACTGCCGTCAGACGTCAAACTCGGCATAATCGTCGATACGTCCGACAATATCCGCAACACAATCGCCTCGCTTGTCGAGACTGTGCTCTACGCATTGTTATTCGTGGTCATAGTCGTGTTCTTCTTCCTCGGACGCTGGCGCGCGACTCTTATCATTACTATCACAATCCCGATCTCGCTTATTGCATCGTTCATCTATCTTGCCATAACCGGCAATTCGCTCAACATAGTTTCTCTTTCGGCTCTATCGATCTCAATCGGTATGGTTGTCGACGACGCGATTGTGGTTCTTGAGAATGTAACGACGCACATCGAACGAGGTTCTGATCCGAAGCAGGCCGCAGTCCACGGCACCAACGAAGTCGCCGTGTCAGTTATAGCCTCGACGCTTACTCTTATCGCCGTGTTCTTCCCGCTGACTCTCGTGACAGGAATGACGGGCGTACTTTTCCGCCAGCTCGGTTGGATGGTGACCATAATGATGATCATTTCAACGGTCTGCGCGCTTTCGCTTACCCCGATGCTATGCTCGCTTCTGTTGCGCCGCGCAACTCACCACGGCAAAGTCTACAATGCTCTCTTCGGACCCGTCAACCGCGGTCTGGACGCCTTTGACAACGGTTACGGCCGTCTGCTGACATGGGTTGTCGGCCATAAGCTGATAACAATTATTATATGTATCGCCACATTCGTCGGATCGCTTTTCCTGATGAAGCATGTAGGTACCGAATTTTTCCCGACAGCCGATGACGGCCGACTCAGTGTCAACCTCGAACTGCCTATCGGCACACGCGTAGAAATCGCCCAGGAAGTGACCGAACGACTTGTCAGACAGTGGCAGGAAGAATATCCCGAAATCAAAGTCATAAACTTTACCGTCGGAACAGCATCAAGCGACAACACGTTCGCTTCTCTTAGTGACAACGGCCCTCACATCGTGTCTATGAATGTCAAACTCTCCGATCCCGGTCTGCGCGACCGAGGCATCGTCGAGATCGCCGGACTGATGCGCGAGGATCTCAAACATTATCCCCAGTACAAGAAAGCTCAGGTACGTGTAGGCGGCAACATGGGTGCCATGGGCGGTCAGGCCTCGGTCGACTTTGAGATCTACGGCTACAACTTCAGCGAGACTGACTCTGTGGCCCAGCGGCTCAAACGCGCTCTCGAAGCTATTCCGGGCACTGCCGACGTCAACATTTCTCGTTCAGACTATCAGCCGGAATATCAGGTTGATTTCGACCGTGAAAAGCTTGCAATCTACGGACTCAATCTCCAGACTGCGGCGACATATCTGCGCAACCGCATCAACGGATCGACGGCTTCACGTTTCCGTGAGGACGGCGAAGAATACGATATTAAGGTCCTTTACGATCCCGAGCACCGCACATCGCTCGACGACATCGAGAATATTCTGATCTACAATTCGGCCGGAAAGGGCGTCAGAGTACGCGATGTCGGCAAGGTAGTCGAACGCTTCACCCCCCCGACCATCGAGCGCAAGGACCGCGAGCGCATCATTACGGTCAACACTGTCGTTCAGGATGTGCCGATGAGTGAGGTCGTCGCAGCAGCGCAGGAGGCAATCGACAAGATGGATATACCGCAGGGAGTGTCGATTCAGCTTGCCGGCAACTATGAGGACCAGCAGGACTCGTTCCGCGACCTCTTGATGCTTGCCGTGCTGATCATTATTCTTGTTTATATTGTGATGGCCGCTCAGTTCGAGAGCTACACCTATCCCGCCATCATCATGACTTCGCTGCTTTTCGCGTTCTCAGGTGTGTTTATCATACTCTATCTTTCAGGCCATTCTCTCAACGTCATGTCGATGATCGGAGCGATCATGCTTATAGGCATCGTGGTCAAGAACGGTATCGTGCTGATAGACTATATATCGCTTAACCGAGAGCGCGGCCTCTCGATCCGACGGTCGGTCATCGACGGCGGCAAATCGCGTCTGCGTCCTGTCGTCATGACAACCCTTACTACAATTCTTGGCATGGTGCCTATGGCCGTTGGCACCGGTCAGGGAGCCGAGATGTGGCGGCCTATGGGTACGGCTGTGATCGGTGGTCTCACATTCTCGACCATTCTGACTCTGCTCTTCGTGCCCGTTCTCTATTGCGTATTCGCTCACAACGGCATCAGAAATGCACGGCGCAAGTTCCATAAATCATTAAGATCTAAAAAATGAAAGCAATACTTATAACGTTCGATCAGGCTCACTACGATCATATAATAGAAATACTCGACCGCAACAACTGCCGTGGTTTTACTTCCTGGGCTCAGGTCTCCGGACGCGGCAGCAACGACGGCGAACCTCACTACGGCTCACATGCGTGGCCGTCGCTCGCGTCTGCAATCATTACGATGGTCGATGACCACCGTGTCGACACCGTACTCGGCCGTCTGAAAGCCCTCGATGACGAACGCCCGAAACTCGGACTGCGCGCATTTGTCTGGGATGTAGAAAAAAGCATCTGACAATACGCCTAAAATTTGACTGACTCAAAAAAATTTCGTTACTTTGCCATATAATTTGCACAACTTCGCAAAAGACTATCATTAACATTACACATAATCATCGCATAAATGAAAAAAAGCGCTTTGCAGAAAGCCCGTGCAGCTTACCAGCCCAAGCTCCCGATCGTCCTGACCGGAGCTGTAAAAGCTGTTGAAGGCAAGCCGACTGAATCAGTGGCTGATCAGGAAGCAATCAAACAACTGTTTCCTAACACTTACGGTCTCCCCGAACTCAAGTTTGAAAAGAATCCGACGCCCGCTCAGGGTAAACCCCTCAACGTCGGTGTGATCCTCTCCGGCGGTCAGGCCCCGGGCGGACATAATGTCATCTGCGGTCTCTTCGACGGAATCAAGAAGATTCACCGCGACAGCCGCCTTTTCGGATTCACTATGGGCCCCGGCGGTTTCGTTGATCACAAATACATCGAGCTCACAGCCCCGATCATCGACGAATACCGCAATACCGGTGGGTTCGACATCATCGGTTCCGGCCGTACCAAACTCGAAAAGAAAGAGCAGTTTGACAAAGGCCTCGAAATTCTCCGCGAACTCAATATTTCGGCTCTTGTGATCATCGGCGGTGACGACTCCAACACCAACGCAGCTATCCTTGCCGAATATTACAAGAGCATCAACGCCGGCGTTCAGGTGATCGGTTGCCCCAAGACTATCGACGGTGACCTCAAGAACGATCTCATCGAAACATCTTTTGGTTTCGACACCGCAACTAAGGTTTACTCTGAAGTCATCGGCAACATCCAGCGTGACTGCAACTCGGCCAAGAAATACTGGCACTTCATCAAGCTCATGGGCCGTTCGGCAAGCCACATCGCCCTTGAGTGCGGACTCCAGACACAGCCCAACATCTGTATCATCTCCGAAGAAGTCGAAGCCAAGAACATGACTCTCCGTCAGCTCGTCAACGACATCGCCGACATCGTCGCCCGTCGTGCTGCCGACGGTAACAACTTCGGTACTGTCCTCATCCCCGAAGGTCTGATCGAGTTTATTCCGGCTATGAAGGCTCTGATCGCCGAGCTCAACGATCTTCTCGCCGCCGAAGGCGAAAAATTCGCTGCCCTCGATCACGCCGCACAGCGCAACTTCGTGCTCGAGAAACTGTCTCCGGCCAACTCTGAGACATACGCATCTCTGCCCGAAGGCGTTGCCCGCCAGCTCACTCTTGACCGCGACCCCCACGGCAACGTACAGGTATCGCTCATCGAGACCGAAAAACTTCTCAGCGAAATGGTCGGCAAACGTCTTAAAGAACTCAAGGCCGAAGGAAAATACGACGGCAAGTTCTCGGCTCAGCATCACTTCTTCGGCTACGAAGGCCGCTGCGCCGATCCGTCGAACTTCGACGCCGACTACTGCTATGCTCTCGGTTTCAATGCTGCCTGCCTCGTCAACTCAGGCGTAACAGGCTACATGTCGTCGGTACGCAACCTTGTGAAACCGGCCGTACAGTGGATCGCAGGCGGTATTCCTATCACCATGATGATGAATATGGAACGCCGTCACGGTGAAATGAAACCCGTTATCCAGAAAGCTCTCGTACGTCTTGACGGAGCGCCCTTCCTCAAATTCGCTTCTCAGCGCGACGAGTGGGCTGTCAACACTTGCTACGTTTATCCCGGCCCCATCCAGTACTTCGGTCCGTCTGAAGTCTGCGACCAGCCGACAATGACACTCCGCTACGAGCATCAGGCCAAATAACGCCGCCGCTCAAGCGATACAACATTACCCGAATCACAGCTTGTAATCCTGCCCCGGGGAGCAATAATGCTCTGGGCAGGATTTTTTATTCACTGTCACCGCCTTATATCGGAAATATTCTTATCTTTGCATTATTTACCGGTTAGCACTCATATCACTCATCTGCCTGACACTCGGATCATGCTGAAATTAATGTAACCCTTTAATCAACTAAAATATGATATTAGATAACTTTATTTTTATTGGAGCAATTATCTTTATCACAACATTGCTTTACATGTTCTTGCCTGCAGGAATAACCGGCGAAAAGAATAAATACGTTTCATATGTATTATGCGATTTTTCAATACTTTGGATAGTAAATTTAGTTATATTGCTGACTAATTTTGAGACCGTACATCCAGAGAAGTTGATTGCTCTGCTTACATTACCTGTGTCTGCTATCGTCTATTGGATCTTCCCATTTAGAGAAATGAGAAACAAAACTGTTTCTTTCCTTATAACCGCTTTTGCAATCATTGAAATAATAGCTCTCGCATCTGTGACATTCTTAGTATACGTGAACAATATGTAGCATCAATGTTGGCTTTAATAACGATTATGACGCTGTTTCACAATTATAGATCCTGATATAATTCCTGACGATTGCAAAATAATATCCCTGGGCGGTCAAATACTCTTTGTATTAGCGCATTAATCGAATTATTTTCGCTATATTTGTACTATGAAGATTTTTCCGCTGATCTTGCTGCTCGGACTACTTGCCGGCTCATGCCGCAAAGACAACCGCGACACCGACATATCACCGTCGGCCGATATTTCTGCATCTACCGCGCAGGAAAATACGGACACCGCCAACAGGTCTATTTCTATTGTCGGCTCTTACAAAAGCGCAATGGAAGATTACTTTCGCGGGGAAATGAACAGAAAGACAGTCTTGCTTGACGAAGCAGAGACTAAAATTGCAATATGGACTTCAATTTCGTCAGGGCTGATCGTTATAATTTTTCTTTTGATTTTTATATATCGGCGCAGACTGAAACTGAAAGAATCTGAGATTACAGTTTTATATGAGACAATCAATCGCCTTGAAGCGGAAGTAAGTCAGATTTCACAAAACAAGAAGTCAGCGCCCGTCGAACGGACGTTTGCCATGTCTTTGCTCAATTCGATCTGCGAGGCTCGAAACGCTATGCTTTCGACCCCCGACGGATTACACCGTTTCGGCAAGAATATTTCTCAAATTATATGCGATCTTACATCCGACAGGAATCTTGCTGCAATGGAGACTCTGATCAACAGCAATTATGACAATCTGATGCAGCATTTCGTTAATAATGTTCCAAACCTGACCCTAAAAGAACGCACAGCCGCAATATTTATATTCTTAGGTTTTTCAAACCTATCTGTCGCTGCCATCATGCAATATAAATCATCGGTCAATGTCCGCCAGCTCCGTTATAAAATAAAAAGCAGAATTATTGCAAATCCTTCGGAATATAGCGAACGATTTCTTACATATTTCGGAACCGATCAAGGCAAATAACGGCGAAATAACGCAATTCGGCAAATTTACGCTCGTATTCACCTGACGATAAACGAATTGCAAAATAGGCAATAACGCCGAATAACGTCTCAAAATTAGCTATTTTCACGAATCTTAGACTAAATTTGCATCGAAAAAATAATTGGAACACGCTCTGATAATATGTATTACCTTCTAAACAAAAAATTATGAAAAAACTGACTAACGCAAAAGCATTCTGGCTTACGACTTTATTTTCTCTGCTTTTCTTTATGATTACATGCTGGTCGATGGTTTTCCAAGACACGACACCTTACTGGATACAAAGTATAGGTTACTTTATGCTCACCTATATCTGCCTCGATGAATTCAGTAAAAAGCTTCCTGATCTGAACGCCTGGATGATCGGTTTTGCATCCCTACTTGGCCTGATGATTATTGAGGCTCCGGTGAGAATATATGATTTCCCAAGCACATATGGTTCTTTGATGATAGGCGTATCATGTGTAGTCGCCATCCTGTTAGCTGTAATATGCTTTAAAGACAAACGTTCTTACTCCTTTATACTCGCTTTTATTATACTGGCTCTGTTCAATTCTGTAGTTGCTGACATGTGGCATAATTACATGACAGAGCTGAGAAATATCCGAGCTTAAATATACACACCAAATAACATTACACACGTCACCAAATCCGAACATGATTTAACTTGTGGAATTATCTTGAAATTACAGAAAAATTTCATGAATTATAACAGAGTGAGTAATCGCTAATTGAAAAATTATTCTTAATTTTGCAGCGAGATTGTAACACACGGTCTCTGCGAAATTTAAACAATAATTTTCACTAACATAACCCGAACTTCAAAATGGTAAGTTACAAAGACTTAGGCCTCGTGAACACTCGCGAAATGTTTGCCAAGGCCATCAAGGGCGGATATGCAATCCCCGCGTTCAACTTCAACAACATGGAGCAGCTTCAGGCAATCATCAAAGCCGCATCTGAAGAAAAATCTCCCGTTATCCTTCAGGTTTCGAAGGGCGCTCGCAACTATGCTAACGCAACCCTTCTCCGTTACATGGCCGAAGGCGCTGTTGAATATGCTAAAGAACTCGGATGGGAGCATCCCCAGATCGTGCTTCACCTCGACCACGGTGACACATTCGAACTCTGCAAGAGCTGCATCGACTGCGGTTTCTCTTCTGTTATGATCGACGGTTCTCACCTTCCCTACGAGGAAAATGTCGCCCTCACAAAGAAAGTTTGTGACTACGCTCACCAGTTCGACGTAACTGTCGAAGGCGAACTCGGAGTGCTCGCCGGCGTTGAAGACGAAGTTTCTGCCGACCACCACACCTACACCGATCCCGAAGAAGTGATCGACTTCGCTACTCGCACAGGCTGCGACTCACTCGCTATCTCGATCGGTACTTCTCACGGTGCATATAAATTTACTCCCGCACAGTGCACACGCAACGCCGAAGGCAAACTCGTTCCCCCGCCTCTGGCATTCGAAGTTCTCGACGCCGTTATGGAAAAACTCCCCGGCTTCCCCATCGTGCTTCACGGTTCTTCTTCTGTTCCCCAGGATGAAGTTGACACAATCAACATGTTCGGCGGCAAGCTCCCCGACGCTATCGGCATCCCCGAAGAACAGCTCCGCAAAGCTGCCAAGAGCGCTGTCTGCAAAATCAACATCGACTCTGACAGCCGCCTTGCTATGACTGCTGCTATCCGTCGCGTTTTCGCTGAAAAGCCCGCTGAATTCGATCCCCGCAAATATCTCGGCCCAGCTCGCGACAACATGGAGAAACTCTATCGTCACAAAATCGTCAACGTTCTCGGCAGCGCAGGCAAAGCTGAATAAACTCTGACGACAAAATACGACTTTCAGGAAGAGACTGTGCGGCCGCTTTAAGCCCCGGTCTCTTCCTTGTATTATAAACTTAGAAAACCGGATCAGTTATTATATTATCTGACTAAAAACAACGACAATGAAGCTAACAAAAAATATTATTATCGTCTTAGCATTGCTGACCGCACTTCCGGCCATGGCATCGGGCGATCTCAAAGACCTCCTGAACTCCGTGACTTCGGGAAAATCATCGTCTGATAACAATTCCAACCCGCTCGGATCGCTCGGCAGCGTGATTTCAAATCTCACTGCCTCATCAAGTTTTGAACTCGCAGATCTGCAGGGCACTTGGGACTATCAGTCCCCGGCTGTTACTTTCCAGAGCGATAATGTCATCCAGAAAGCAGGCGGAGCTGCAGCAGCCTCTACTATCGAAGGCAAGATGGCGCCTTACTATGAAAAAGCCGGCATCACCTCTCTACAGCTTACTGTCGACGCCGAAAACAACTTCACAATGAAACTCAAACGCGGGTCTCTTAAAGGAACTGTCTCTAAAGACGAGCAAGGCAACCTCGAATTCAATTTCAGCGCCTTCGGCAAGATAAAACTTGGCAAAGTCAGCGCGTTTGCCACGAAATCCGGCAACACACTCAATCTGACATTCGATGTCTCAAAGTTGATTTCAATCGTAAAATCAGTGTCTTCTGTTTCGGGCATTTCTAGCCTGAACACCATCAGTTCGCTGCTGTCATCCTACGACGGCATATATGCCGGCTTTAAACTAAACCGCGTCAACTGATTTATTTTACAAATATACTGCGACATTCTCGGCTCCTGATTGTTTATAATGAATGATCAGGAGTTTTTTCTATAAAAGCCGCTGTGCCGTAGACCGCTGTATAAGTGATTGGGAAAAGCGCCGCATACGTTTTGTCAGTCACTTCACACGATTTATTTCAGTTCTGCGCATTGCTGTCGGGATTGCAGCAGTGCTCGCTTCGCTATTCTGCCTGATTGAACTGACTCTCTATCTGGGATTCGACCGAAAACCCGAAGACGATATCGCATTGAAGCATCTTTTCCGCATTCCACAGGGTATTTTCTTATGCGACCTGACTCTCGGAATATTTCTGAAATCCCGGCGTGGAAGCCGCAACGGGCACATTCTCAAATGGATTGTCGGCACTGCTCTGGTTTTATCGGCCTTATCGTGGATTTATCCTCGTCCTGACGCCCCCTGGCTACCCTTCCTGAAAAACATACTCTACAGCGACGCTTATCTCTTCGCCGTACTGGCAACATATTCTATCCTTAAACTCTGCCAAAGCACCATGCGGCTCATCGGTCGTCGCACCAATCCGGCTCTTATACTCTCCGGAAGTTTCATAATCTTCATATTGATCGGTTCATTTCTGCTGATGCTGCCCAAATGCACACACACTCAAATCTCATATTATGATTCTCTTTTCATAGCCACAAGTGCCGTCAGCATCACAGGACTGACGCCCGTAGATGTTGCCACGGCATTTACTCCTCTGGGGTTGCTCGTGCTGAGTATCCTCGTTCAGATAGGCGGACTCGGAGTAATAACATTCACAAGTTTCTTCGCAATCTTTTTCAGCGGCACACCGTCAATCTACAGCCAGCTCCTCATAAAAGACGTAATTTATTCCAAGACCATCAACAACCTCATCCCTACCCTGCTTTACATTCTCACGTTCACGCTGACCGTCGAGCTGATCGGAGCCGTAGCTGTATATTTCACCATACCTGCGTCGCTCGGGCTGACAGTCACTGATAAAATCATATTCGCCGGTTTCCATTCGTTGTGCTCATTCTGCAACGCCGGTTTTTCGTGTCTGCCGGGCGGCATGTCAAATCCTGCGCTTCTCAATGGTTCGCAATCGATCTATGTCGTCACTTCCGCCCTGATTTTTGCCGGAGCGATAGGTTTCCCGATTCTTGTCAACTTCAAAGAGATATTCGCTGTGTGGCTGAACCGCATATTCTCGTCAAAAAACAAACGCCGGTCATCCGGAGTCAGGATTCATCTTTATGATCTCAACACAAAGCTCGTACTTATCACGACACTCACCATTCTCGCCGTTGCAAGCGTCACTTTCTTCATACTCGAATACAACAATACACTCGCCGGCATGGACACCGGGAAAAAGATAACTCAGTCGGTTTTCAATTCGCTGACTCCTCGAAGCGCAGGTTTCGCATCTGTCAATCCGGCCGCATTCCTGCCCGTCACGATGCTCCTTGTCGTTATACAGATGTGGATCGGAGGTGCATCGCAGTCTCTCGCAGGCGGTATCAAAGTCAACTCGTTTGCCGCCATCATTCTCAATCTTAGAGGCATTATACGTGGAAACACATCGGCCTCAGCTTTCGGACGACGCATATCTGTAGGATCTGTCCGCCGTGCCAACGCCGTTCTGGCTGCCTCGATCATTGCGTTTATAATATATTCGGCCTGCATTCTGTTGCTTGAACCGCATATTCCGGTCAAGAGTGTTGTTTTTGAGGTCATCTCGGCATTATTCACAGTCGGAACATCTCTCGGAATAACCGATCAGCTGTGCCCTGCATCAAAAATAATACTTTCGACGGCCATGTTCGCAGGACGTGTCGGTATTTTGTCGCTGCTGATAGGCTTCGGGGCTCACACCCGCGACAAATCAGTCCACTACCCGACTGAAAACATAATCATAAGCTAACACGTTACATCATCATGAAATATCTTATCATCGGACTCGGCATCTACGGTTCTAACCTCGCTCTCGACCTCGCGGCTCTCGGTCATGAAGTAATCGGTGCCGACAACAAATCGGCCAATATCGAGGCAATAAAAGATTTTATCACCACTGTCTATCAGGTAGATTCGACGGAGGAAAGCGCATTGAGCGTACTTCCTCTTAAAAATGTCGATCTCGTCATCGTTGCGATTGGCGAGAATTTCGGAGCGAGCGTCAAAACAGTAGCACTGTTGAAAAAACTTGGTGTGCGCCATATCTATGCCCGCGCAATCGACCGTCTCCACGAATCGATACTTGAAGGTTTCGACATAGATCGGATTCTGACGCCCGAACAGCGCGCCGCCGCCGACCTTACTCGGGAAATGGGACTCGGCACTCACGTCACTTCAATGAAAATCGACTCAGATCATATAATTGCGAAATTCAAAATTCCGGCGGCCTTCGAAGGCGAGCCCTACGCGCGCATCGCCTCTGATGAGCCGGATATTAAGATTATCGCCGTAACGCGTCCGAAACCACGGACAAACATCATAGGCATCAGCCACGACGAGCCTTCGCTCATCGACTTGTCGCAACCGGGACTTACAGCAGAGGCCGACGACATCATAACAGTCATCGGCCCCTCGAAAGGTTTCAAAAATTTCTTTAAAAGATTCAATTAAAACTCATAATCAACACAGGCGCGGTCGGCCTTGTGGCCGGCGAGCAAGCCGGCGGCGGCGACGTGAGCCGGATGCTTGGCATAGACCTCGACGTCGGCCATCTTGTCAACAACTGCCGTCAGAACTACGTCCCAGCTCTCGGCCGGATTTTGGTTGATGCCTACCTCAATCGAACGCAGCACGTCAATCTGTTCGGGCAATTTCTCCAGAGCTGCCTTGAAACTACGTGCTACTGCCAGACGCTCTGCGTCGCTTCCGCTAAGTTTGAAACTTACGATATGTTTTACCATCTTTTTAGAGTTATGATTTATTTGCTGTAAAGTCTTTCACGGGCTGCGGCGACTTTCTCGTCAGTAATATAGTCGTCATAGTCCATCATCTTGTCAATGATGCCGTTGGGCGTCAGTTCTATTATACGGTTGCAGACAGTCTGAATGAACTCATGGTCATGCGACGCCAGCAGTAGATTGCCTTTGAACGCCTGAAGCGTGTTGTTGAACGCCTGAATCGACTCCAGATCGAGATGGTTCGTCGGAGAATCAAGCACCATCGTATTGGCGTCGCGAAGCATCATTCTCGCAATCATACATCTCATTTTTTCTCCGCCGGAAAGCACTGATGCTTTTTTCAGCACATCCTCGCCTGAGAAAAGCATCTTGCCGAGGAAGCCCTTAAGATATATCTCGCTGGAGTCTTCGCTGAACTGGCAGAGCCAGTCGACGAGGTTGAGATCCGTATTGAAAAATGCGCTGTTGTCGAGCGGCAGATAAGCGGTCGTAATCGTCTGTCCCCATTCGAATGTTCCGCTGTCAGGTTTGCGGTTACCGCAGACAATCTCAAACAGCGCGGTCATCGCTCTGGGATCATGGCTGAGGAATGCCACCTTGTCACCCTTCTCTATCTGGAAATTGACGTCACTGAAAAGCACTTCGCCGTCGACCGACGCACTCAGGCCCTTCACCTCGAGTATCTTGTTGCCCGGTTCACGCGCCGGAGTGAATATTATGCCGGGATAGCGGCGCGACGACGGCTGAATCTCCTCGACATTGAGCTTTTCGAGCATTTTCTTACGCGATGTGGTCTGTTTGCTCTTGGCTACGTTAGCGCTGAAACGCTGGATAAACTCAAGCAGTTCTTTGCGGCGCTCCTCGGCTTTTTTGTTCTGCTGCTGTTGCTGACGGAGTGCAAGCTGACTCGACTGATACCAGAAACTGTAGTTACCTGCAAACAGCTGCACCTTGCTGTAATCGATATCAAGCGTATGGGTGCAGACAGAGTCAAGGAAGTGACGGTCGTGGCTCACGACGAGCACCGTGTTCTCAAATTTCGACAGATAATCTTCAAGCCACGACACTGTCTCCAGATCGAGATCGTTGGTAGGTTCGTCGAGCAGAAGGTTGTCGGGATTGCCGAAAAGAGCCTTAGCCAAAAGGACACGCACTTTTTCATTACCGCTCAGATCGCGCATCAGCATATAGTGTTTGTCTTCCTTGATGCCGAGACCGCTCAGCAGCGTTGCCGCATCGCTTTCGGCATTCCAACCCTCGAGTTCCGCAAACTTCTCCTCGAGTTCCGACGCACGTATGCCGTCCTCGTCCGAAAAATCGGGTTTGGCATAGAGAGCATCCTTTTCCTTCATTATGTCCCACAGCACCGTGTGACCTTGGATCACTGTGTCAAGCACCGTGAACTCGTCAAACTTGAAGTGATCCTGTTCCAGAACGCTCATTCGCTCGCCCTGCCCCTGGCTGATCGTGCCGTGGGTCGGCGAAAGCTGTCCGCTGAGCATACGCATCAGCGTCGACTTTCCCGCGCCGTTCGCACCGATAATTCCGTAGCAGTTGCCCGGTGTGAATTTGAGATTTACGTCCTGAAATAATACTTTTTTACCGAATTGAATACCTAAATTGTTTACCGCTATCATATGTTTATTGTACCTTTTTTATTCGAAAAGAGCCTCGCTCAGACGCTTGAGCGCTTTGACCTTGTCATCCTTGCAAATAAGCATCGACACATTGTAGTTGCTGCCGCCATACGATATCATGCGCACCGGTATATCGCTCAGCGCCGCCACTGCACGGGCCGCATATCCGCGATTGTGCCACTCGAGATCACCGACGACGCAGACTATTGTCATGTCTCGGTCAACGGTCACCGTGCCGAAATTTTTCAGTTCGTCGACCAATGCAGCGAGATGGCTTTCATCATCAACCGTCACCGTAACGCCGACCTCCGAAGTCGCCATCATATCGATACTCGTCTGATACTTTTCAAAAGTCTCGAACACTTTGTGTAAAAATCCGTAGGCCAACAGCATCCGTCCCGATTTGATCTTTATTGCCGTGATGTTGTCCTTGGCTGCCACAGCCTTGATTTTTCCGTCCGGGGGCATGTGATAGATCACTGTTCCGGCGGCTTTCGGATCGAGTGTGTTGAGCAGCCTCACGGGTATATTGGCAAGTTTTGCCGGCAGCACACAGTTCGGATGAAGTATCTTAGCCCCGAAATAGGCCAGTTCTGCCGCTTCTTCAAAATTCAGTTCTCCGACAGGTGATGTGTTTTCGACAAAACGCGGATCATTATTGTGCATCCCGTCAATATCCGTCCATATCTCTATCTCATCTGCATCGACGACAGCACCGATGATCGAGGCCGAGTAGTCACTGCCGCCTCGCTTCAGATTATCTACTTCGCCGCGCGCATTCAGACAGATATAGCCTTGCGTAAGATATACGTCGGCGTCGCGGTTAAGATCAAGCATACGCCGAAGACGCGTAGCGACATACTTCATGTCAGGTTCGCCGTTGCGGTCAGTCCTCATATATTCAAGAGCAGGCAACAGCACAGATCTGGCTCCGTTCTCATTCAGATAGATATCCATCATCGCAGTCGACATCAGTTCGCCCTGCGCGAGGATCTCTTTTCCGTCGGCCACCGAATAGTCACCGTCGGTCAGCGCCCTGACATAAGAAAAACGCTCCCCGATCACGGCTTTGGCTCTGCTACGCGACGACTCGCTGTCAAAAAGCTCATCGATCACATTCAGATACCTGAGATATAGATTATTGAGCGTCTCCTGTGCTCCCGGCACATTGCCTTTCGACATATAATCGGCAATGTCGACAAGCGTGTTAGTCGTTCCTGCCATAGCAGAGAGAACAACTATATTACGACCTCTCGACTTAATCAGACCGGCGACGTGTTTTATGCGTTCGGCCGACCCTACAGATGTGCCTCCGAATTTAAGAACTTTCATTTACTCAAAGTGGTTTGTAATTTCAAGACTGCAAAGTTACAAAAAAACGCCCGAACAACAGCCATACTGCGTCGGAGCGTTTTTTTAATATTTAATATAGTTTGTATGTTTCAGTTTCCGCCGGCGGCTATAATCCACGACAGGCCGGCAATGAACAGTATAAACATCAGTGCGAGAAGCCAGTCCGTACGGCGGTCTGCTCCTTTGAACTCTTTCCATATAAACACACCCCAGATGGCTGCGATCATCGGAGCGCCCTGACCGAGAGCATAAGAGATCGCGCCGCCGGCTTTACCGGCCGCTATGTAACTGCATGCTGTGCCGAGACACCAAATCGCGCCTCCGAGAGCGCCGACCATGTGGGTTGACATCGATCCGGCGAAATACTGACGGTAGGTGACAGGCTCGCCGACAAACGGACGGCGCATAGCCCACGTGGTGAACACAAAATTACTCAGCAGCACACCGGTCGAGAATACGAACAAAGCGCCGTAGGGTGTGAACATGCCGGCTGCCGGATGTTCGAAATCATTGAGATCCATTGCCGCTGCGACAAAACGATAGAAGAACGACATCAGCACACCGGCGCAGACCGCCAGAATGATACCTTTGCGATGACGGCTCGATGACTCGTCAGAAGACTTGGCCACGCGTCCCGACGCCACTCCGTTACAGATAATGGCGGCCACGACAAACGCCACGCCTATGGCCAGCAGGAGAGCGTTACCCTTAGGTTCGCCGATATAATTGATTATCACACCAAGCACAAGCGCGATGCCCACTCCGAGCGGAAAAGCCACCGACATGCCGGCGAGCGAAACAGAGGCCGAAAGCAGAATGTTGGATGCGTTGAACACAACGCCACCGATCAGCACACTGCCGACCGACGCCCATGATGCCTGGGCCAGATCATCGACAAAATGCCGCCCTTCAGTACCGATGCTGCCAAGCGTGAAGCCGATCACCAGCGAGAAAAGGAACATGCCGATCACATAGTCCCAATAGAATAGTTCATAGCGCCAGGTTTTTGCAGCAAGTTTCTGAGTGTTGCCCCACGAGCCCCAGCACATCATCGTAATGAAACACAGCACTACGGCCATGGTGTAATTTTCGACGATAAACATGATTTTAAGCTATATATGTTAGTAATGAATAAAAATTTTCTGTTCAGACATTATCTGCCTCAGTTCTGTTAGGAATCGCATTCTGCGCTCCTGCACGGGTCACGGTGATCGATGCCGCGCGATTGCCGAATATAACGGCTTCGTCAAGAGTCCGGCCCTCGGCAAGAGCCACACACAGCGCACCGCAGAATGTGTCGCCCGCTGCCGTAGTGTCGACAGGTTTTACTTTGAAGGCCGGTACAAGACGGCTCTGACCATCGCGGCATATAAGCGCGCCCTTCGATCCGAGAGTCACCACCAGCGCCCCCACACCAATATCCGACATAGCGGCGACAGCATCCGTCACAGACTCCGAGCAGTCACAGCCCGACAGCATTTCGAGTTCGGTGCGGTTCGGTATCAGAATATCGACATTTTCGAGCAGATCGACAGGAAGAGGTGTTGCCGGAGCAGGAGCGGGATTAAGTACTACGGTCACTCCGCTGTTCTTTGCCAGTCGGGCGGCATAAGTGACAGTTTCGACCGGAACTTCGAGCTGCATCAGGAGTATCGACGCACCGGCTATCACATCGGCTGCGGCGTCGATATCTGCAGGCGAAAGGCGCCCGTTAGCGCCCGACGCTACCGTAATCGAATTTTCTCCGGCCGCGTCAACATTGATAAGCGCCACACCCGACGCACAGTTCTCAGCCGTCGACAGACTCGAAGTGTCAATGCCCTCGCTATCGAGTTGAATACGGGTCTGACGTCCGAAAACATCGTCACCGACTTTTCCGACAAAGACAGCCTCGCCGTCAAGACGCGCAACGGCCACAGCCTGGTTGGCGCCTTTACCGCCGGGATTCATCATAAACTCACCGCCGAGCACCGTTTCACCCGGGCGCGGTAAACGGTCGCAACGCACAACCATATCCGTGTTGCTGCTGCCGACCACTACTATTTTATTTCCTGATTTAGAATTCATGAATTATGTCTTTAAGGTAAAGTATTTAGATTTACATCATCACAAAGGTAAGCAATATTTATCCAATAGCGACATTTGCCGCCACAATTTTTCACTCATTGAGGCATATTCTTGTAATGAAAAGATATCAGGCCGATAAATTATTCTTATTTTTGCATTACAAATTTCATTCAAATGTCAGAGCACAAAAAATATAAACTCGGAGTGGCGCTGAGCGGCGGGGGAGCCAGAGGCTTCGCCCACGTCGGCGCACTCATGGCAATTGAGGAGGCCGGTCTTAAGCCGGATATCATTGCCGGCGTCAGCGCAGGATCGGTCGTTGCGGTTCTCTACGCCTCAGGAATGCCTCTGCCAGAAATTGCGACCCTCTTCGACAATAAAGGTTTCAGTGATTTCGTCAACATGAGCATGGGCAACGGCGGTCTGATGAGCATCGACAAATTCAAGAAGTTCATTCTGCAGTCGATCAGCCGCTACGGATCATTCAAAAATCTCGAGGATCTGAACATTCCGACCTATATCGGCGCGACCGACATCGACAACGGCATCGCCGCCGAGTTTCACTCCGGGCCTATCGGCGAGCGCATGGCCGCCTCTTGCTCTATCCCGATAATATTCAAACCAGTAAGGATCGACGGCATCAACTACGTCGACGGCGGAGTGCTGCGCAATCATCCGGCATGGATAATCCGCGACAAGTGCGAGTTGCTGATAGGCGTCAATGTCAGCCCGATGCGCCATCCCGGCAAAAAGCTGTCGCTGATCGATGTTGCCATGTGCACCTATAATCTCATGGCCAAGTCGAATCAGGCCATCGACATGGCTATGTGTGATCTTTCGGTGCAGACTCCTGAGCTGTCAAGTCATAAAGTATTCGATCTCAAAAACATAAAAGCCGTGATCACAAGCGGATATATTCACACACGCCGCGCGCTCAAAGACGCCGGTCTCTGGAAATCAAATTCATAATCTTATCACAATTTCTTTAAACATGCCACTCAAACCCATCATATATCAGCTTCTGCCCCGGCTTTACACAAACTATTGTCCGGCTCCCGTCCATAACGGCACCCTCCGGCAGAACGGGTCGGGCAAACTCAATGCGATCACCGACCGTGTGCTGCGCGACATCAGGTCGCTCGGCACGACCCACGTCTGGTACACCGGCGTCATCGAGCACGCCCACGACGCTGACTATACAGCCTACGGCATTCCGCGCCACAATCCGCATGTCATCAAAGGACATGCCGGCAGCCCGTATGCCATCACAGATTACTACGATATCGATCCCGACCTCGCCGAGGACGTGCCTCACCGCATGGATGAGTTCGAGGCCCTCGTTGCGCGTACTCACAAAGCCGGAATGAAAGTGATAATCGACTTTGTTCCCAATCATGTCGCACGCCAGTACGCGTCCGATGCCAAACCTGTCGGCATCGAGGATCTCGGTCACGGCGACAACCGCGACATGTTCTTCTCGCCGACCAATAACTTCTATTATATACCGCGACAGCAGTTCGCGCCTCATGTCGACATGGGACACGGCGACGACGCCTATATCGAATTCCCGGCAAAAGCTTCAGGCAACGACTGTTTCAACGCCTTTCCGGGCGTCAACGACTGGTATGACACTGTCAAGCTCAACTATGGTGTCGATCCGTGGAACGGCAGCCGACATTTTGATCCAATACCGCCGACATGGCTCAAGATGCTCCACATACTGCGCTTCTGGGCTGCCAAAGGCATCGACGGCTTCCGCTGCGACATGGTCCACATGGTGCCTGTCGAGTTCTGGCGCTGGGCGATAGCCAACGTAAAGGCTTCTTTCCCGGGCATAATCTTCATCGCCGAGATCTACGATGTCGGCCTCTATCGGCCATATATCGACGCCGGCTTCGATTATCTCTACGACAAAGTCAACCTCTACGACACTCTCCGTGCCGTAGAGTGCGACGATGTTTCGGCCGCACGCATCACTTCCTGCTGGCAGACTGTCGAAGGCATAGCCGACAAGATGCTCAATTTCCTTGAGAATCACGACGAACAGCGTTTCGCATCGCCGCAGTATGCCGGCGACGCCCGCCGTGTTATGCCGTCGCTTGTGGTCAGCTCCATGATCAATACCGGGCCTATGATGATCTACGGCGGTCAGGAACTCGGCGAGCCGGCTCTCGACTCCGAGGGCTACAGCGGTTACGACGGCCGCACGACGATTTTCGATTACTGGAGCATACCGAGTGTCCGCGCACATCTCAACGGCGGCAAATGCAACGGTGTGCTTCCCGACGATATAGTACGCCTGCGCGACAGCTATGCCCGCGTACTGAAACTTTGCAACGAGGAACCGGCCATAAGCTGCGGCCGCTTTTTCGACCTTATGTACGCCAATTACGATAATCCCTGCCTCGATCCTCACCGTGACTATGTGTTCATGCGTGCTGACGCCGACGATCTGCTGCTGATTGCTGTCAACTTCGGCGGCGAAGACAAAGAACTCGCAGTCAACATTCCGCGTCATGCTTTCGACATACTCGGATTTCCCGAGGGACGTGCACGCATGAAGGAGCTGCTGCACGGCGGACGCAGCGTGGTCAAAGATCTGCGCTCCGACGTGCCGTTCCGTCTCACACTCACTGCCCATGGCGCCGCAATATGGAAAGTCAGACGATCCGATATTGCATGAATAAACATTTTTTCATCTTCCGGTTAAAAAATCTTTGCCGACCGTCGTTACGAACGACAAAAAAAGGCTAACTTTGCACGCGGAAAAAGTATCTTCATCATTTCATTAATCATGAATAACTCCCTACCCCCTTTCAAGATCTTCGCAGGCACGAACTCTCAGTACATGGCCGAAGAGATCTGTCAGCACCTTGGTGTCGAACTCGGCAAGATGAACATCCAGCACTTCGCCGACGGTGAATTCGAAGTATCGTTCGAAGAGTCAATTCGCGGTTGCGAGGTATATCTCGTCCAGTCGACATTCCCCAACAGCGACAACCTCATGGAGCTCCTGTTAATGATCGATGCCGCAAAGCGTGCTTCGGCAAAGTCAATCATCGCCGTGATGCCTTACTTCGGATGGGCACGTCAGGACCGCAAGGACAAACCCCGTGTGTCGATTGCCGCAAAGCTTGTGGCCGATCTGCTCATGACCGCAGGTGTCAACCGCGTCATCACGATGGATCTCCATGCAGACCAGATCCAGGGTTTCTTCAATGTTCCGGTCGACCACCTCTACGCTTCGTCGGTGTTCATACCCTACATCCAGTCGCTTGACCTTGAGAACATGGTGATCGCTACTCCCGACGTAGGCGGTGCAAAGCGTGCAAACAGCTACGCCAAGTATCTTGACCTGCCACTCGTGCTCTGCCACAAACAGCGCGCCAAAGCCAACGTTGTTGCCAACATGACTGTCATCGGTGACGTGAAAGACAAAAATGTTATCCTGATCGATGATATGTGTGATACTGCAGGCACTATTGTCAAGGCTGCCGCCCTGATGATGGAAAACGGTGCGAAATCGGTCCGTGCGCTTTGCTCTCACGCAATCATGAGCGACCCCGCCACACAACGGGTCGAGGAAAGCCCGCTCTCTGAAATGATATTCACAAACTCGATCCCATACCGCAAGCACTGCGACAAATGCACTATCATTTCCGTCGCAAAACTGTTTGCCGACACGATCCGTCGCGTCCACGACAACGAATCAATCTCGTCGCAGTATCTTATCAAATAAGTTACCGCTGCCAACAATATGCCGGCGCCCTGATTTCACTGTCGAAATCAGGGCGCCGTTTATGTTATGGAACCTATACCGGCACCTGACACTTATTTCGTGAACTTATAGACTCTCGACGGCTGACCGAGCAGCGGACGCGGACTCACATACCGCTCCTCGAAACTGTAACCTTCGTCCTCGAACATGGGAAGATATTTTGCGGCGTCATTGTCGCCTATAAGCAGGAAGCCTCTCTCCGGGCGACGCTTATAAAAACTCGACATACGGTCGCCGATATAGAAATTGATCTCGAAATAGTGCACAGGATCTCCGTCGGCAAACTCACCGCCCTCGATAAACTCATAGATCGCGCCCTCAGACTCCGGAGTTGCCATGTCAATTTCAGCCGCGATATCTTTGACTGACTTCACATTGAGCACTGCCGGCTGATAAGCCCCTGACATAGATATATAAATCGCCAGTACTACTGCCGAAATCGCCGGGACGATCGATTTTTCGTCTGTGCGCCGTCTGATCTTCGCCCACCACGCCACTGCCGCTGCCGGCGAAAACAGCACCCATACCCAGGTCATCACGCCGCTAAGCGAGCCGATAGCCGCCATCATAGCGACATTCTGGGCCGCATGACGTCCGTTGCCGAATAAACTGTCTGGCACAAGACCAAGCTTGACGGCAATGAAGCATACAAACAATGCGGCGGCTATGGCAGCCATTACGTCGCCGAATATCCTGACCGCCGATATGCGCCGGCGCGACACATAAATCAGCAGTTGTGCGACATAGAATGCCACAAACGGATACATCGGCATCAGATAGACGCTACGTTTGCTCTGAGGTATGCAGTAAAACACAAATATCACCGCTGCCGCAACCGTCGACAGCAGATTGACTGCCGGCATCGTGCGGCACATTCCGAACAGCGCCTTCCACGAGTCTGCTGCCGGACTGCGCCTGTAGCTTCTGTACGGCAGCACGAAGAGCACCATAAGTACAGCTAATGTCCAGGGGACAAAACCGGCAACAAGCGTCAGTATATTGTACGGCCACGGATTGACACATGAGTCATAGCTCATCGTGCTGGTCATTCGGCCGAAATTTTCCTCCATCACAAGGTCGAGAAACTCCTGTCCGCCCTGATGATACGCAGCCACATACCATGCTAACGGAAGCACGAGCGACAACAGTGCCCAGGCAGCAAGCGTCAGAAACGCCCTGAAGAAATTGACTCCGCGGAGCAGCAGATACACCCCGGCGACAAGGCACGGTATGATCGTCCCGACCGGACCTTTGGTCAGAGTGCCGATGCTCATCATCAGAATTGCGAGCCACGGCACACCCTTCATGTCGCGCTCCGACCATGTGAACAGCGAGTATATCGCTCCGACAGTAGCCGCCGTCAGCACCATGTCGACACGGCAGTTGGCTCCGGCGCGGTGTAGTTCAAACGTCGTAAACGCTATCAGCGCCGCTGCCAGTCCGGTAGCCTGGCTCTTGCGTCGTGCGAAAAACACAAACGTCCAAACCGTCATCGCCACAAGGGCGATCGCCGACGGCAAGCGCGACGTGAATTCATTGACCGTTCCGCCGTTGAGCAGCGACAGTGCAGCTATACACCAGTGAAAAAACGGAGGCTTATAGGGCATCTCTCCGCCGTTATTGGTCGGCAGTATCCAGTTGCCGCTGTCGAGTATTGAATATGCCACGACCGCTTCGCGCGGTTCTCCTTTTGTATTAAAATCAGCCAACCCTAAAAAAGGAAGCATCACAAATACACATACTACCAGCAAAAGCCAGGCCGTACGGTCAATTTTCATCTGTCGTATCATCAGCAATAAAATAAATACCCACAAAAATACTCATTTTCCGCCAATTCCTCCACACTCCCGGCAAAATATACCAATTCAGAACCCAAATCAAAAATGCATCGGAGACGCATAACATGTTAAACCCTACAATAAGCGAAGCGGTTTGTAGGGCCCGGCCAAACTCCTCCATACAAAGGCGCCTCGCCGAGGCGCGACGTACACGCCAAAACTATTTGCGTCTGAATATCTTAGCCAATAGTCCGGCTATAGAGCCCGGCTGAGATGTCGGTCTGAGAAACTTAGAGTCAGGCGCGAGATCGTAGACTATATGAGCCTCATTGAGCGCAGCCACCTTAGGCAGCTCCGAATTGCGCCTTATCCGTTCCATAAAAGCCTCCCGATCATCAAAGCGTCGGTAAAGATCCTCTTTCCATTGACTGATTGTTCTGTTGAAACACGAGAAAAAATGACCTTCATCCCAATAACTGCTCTCTTTATCTATTTCATCTTTTACAATATTAATGAGAAGTGGATCATCGAAAAATGTTGACAAAGCCAATTTGAGCGTTAAAATGTCACCATAAAATATCGGATTGTGTTTTATGCATTTAAAGCGTTCAATGTGTTTTCTCTTTCGATCAATATATGAGAACATCTCAGTCATTGAAATAGTCGGCCTTATAAATGATCCGAATTGTTTTAAAGTCAACTCAACAGCGTTTGGTAAAGTCCGTTCATGGGCACTAAAAAAAATAAAGTTATATGAATTATTATTGCTCTTTACCTCATCATCCAGGATGGGCATTCGTTTCTTTAAATCAGTATCACTCCACAATGGTATCCAGTTAATATGAATTGTATACGATTCTCCCCCCTGAGAGCAGAATCGTAGACCGATCAACAATAAATCTGCTCTCATGAAAAGCGTTGAAGGAGTATAACTTTTCAATATTGGAAAATATGGGTTCCAGTCTTTGACTATCGTTCGAATACCAACCATAACATTAATTATAAATAAGGCATTCCTACTCTTGGCTTTATTATCTCTATTGGCATTTTGAAAGCCTCTATGTACCTATACATTTGCGGAGTTAAATTTAATTGAGCCGGTAAAATACACTTTTCGCAAAAATAATGAAATTATTTGATTTCCAGGGAAATCTTGATTAAAATTTGTTTCATGTAAAAATAAACATGCATACAAAGGCATTCTTGCGTCGGAGACGCAAAACATGCGAAACCCTACAATGAGCGAAGCGGTTTGTGGGGGCCCTGTCAAGCTCCCCTCCCACAGGCGCATCGGCGATGCGCGACATCCCTGCGTAGATATCCGCCCCCGATCCCCCGCGCTCTTTGCGCCCTCGGCGTAAGGCACAAAAAACAGCAGCAATTACCCTGACGTGCAAACAATTAACTCCTGCATCAGACCATTTAACCTGTGTTAAAGCGGACTCTTATCCTAAAATGCTAAAAAACGCGTCGTTTGCCGCCGTAATTTTGCATCAGAAAAAATTACAGACAGATGACCGCAGGTAAGCTACATATCACAGACAAAAAATCACGCTCGACGCGTCGCGCCCTGCTGCGCTTTCTGAAACACTACGATTACGGTTTCCGTGATATTGCAATAGAGATCTCCGATATCATAAGCCGTGAGCCGATCAGTTTCATTAACGCAGCAGCTACAATCGTGAGGCGTCTTGCTTTTATCGGTTTTGAGCCTGTGCTCGTACGCGACCGCCGCGCGTTGCGCATTTTCACTCAGATTTCTGACGAATATTTCCGTCGGTCCGGAACGACGGCAGGTGCACCGTTCGTCAGCGTTCTGCTTCTGAAAGCGCTTCACGCGGTAGCCGGCTCATCAGAAAAAATAATGCTTCAGCAATCCCACAGCCCCTGTCTCCCTCGCGCTCCAAATCGTGCGGTTTCTCTACCCATACGTCAAAAAATCACGCAAAGACGCAAAAAACGCAAAGGAAAAATATAAAACTCTGCGACCTCCGCGAGCTCTGCGTGATATAAACCTCACGCAAAGACGCAAAAAACGCAAAGGAAAATATAAAACTTTGCGACCTCCGCGACCTCTGCGTGATATAAACCTCACGCAAAGACGCAAAAAACGCAAAGAAAAATATAAAACTTTGCGACCTCCGCAACCTCTGCGTGAAATTTCTCACGCTAAGAATATTTATTAATTAAAATATTCACATATAATCAGCATTTTACGGGATTTATTACTAAATTTGTCTCCATGGACGAAATAAGAATAAACCAATTAAGTTTGGAGATAATTGGCGCAGCTATAGAAGTACACAAACTTCTTGGCCCGGGGCTACTTGAGCATACTTATCAGGAAGCCTTGATGTTTGAATTAAAATTGAGGAAAATACAGGCTCGTAGCGAAGTAGAGTTACCGGCACAATATAAAGGCCATATACTAAACACCAACTATCGAATCGATATATTAATAGAAAATGAAATTATCGTAGAGCTGAAAGCAACCGAGTATGACAATCCTCTATACGCTAAACAATTGCTCACATATCTTCGTCTATCAAGCAAAAGGCTTGGCTTACTCATTAATTTCAACCGAGAACTTCTTAAAAATGGCATTACTCGAGTCGTAAACAACCTTTAAACCATAAAAATATTCCGCAAAAGCCCTTCAAAATGCAATAATTAAATAATAACTTTGCGCCCTCCGCGAGCTCTGCGTGATACAAACCTCACACAAAGACGATAAGTCCACAAAAATATAAAACTCTGCGACCTCCGCGACCTATGCGTGATACAAACCTCACACGCAAAAAACGCAAAGGAAAAATATAAAACTTTGCGACCTCCGCGAACTCTGCGTGATACAAACCTCACGCAAAGACGATAAGTCCACAAAAATATAAAACTTTGCGCCCTCCGCGAGCTCTGCGTGATACAAACCTCACACAAAGACGATAAGTCCACAAAAATATAAAACTCTGCGACCTCCGCGACCTATGCGTGATACAAACCTCACACGCAAAAATCTGCACTAACAATATTCACGCTTTTTGCGCGTTAAATTATTGTTGTAAAACGACGATAAGCAATCTCCTATGAAGCGACTCCTTCTATATATAATTTGCGTCCTGTCGATGACGCTTATCTTTACCGCCTGTATTGACGACAGTTTCACAGAGTCGCCGTCCGATCAGCCGCGTTTCTCTGTAGACACACTCGACATGGGTGTGGTTTTCACCGAACAGATGACTACCACCTACCGGTTCACAGTCTCCAATCCGGCATCAAAATCACTATCCATCAGCCGCATTGCCCTGTCGGGCGACGGAGCTGATTATTTCCGGCTCAATGTCGACGGATTTAGCGGACGCGAGTTCAACAATGTCGAGATCCGCGGCAAAGACTCCATATTTGTATTTGTCGAGGCCACTCTTCCGCCGTCACAGGCTGATATCCCTGTTGAGATCAACGCTTATATCGACTTCATCACCAACGGAGTGTCGCGCAGCGTGGTTCTTTCGGCCTGCGGTCAGGACGTGATCCGTCTCCGCGGGCAGATCATCGACTCAGACACCCGTTTCGATGCGGCAAAGCCCTATCAGATTTTCGACTCACTCGTGGTAGCACACGGAGCGACTCTCACAATCGGCCCGGGCACACGCCTGCTCTTCCATGACGGAACATATCTGGCTGTCGACGGACGTCTTCTGACCGAAGGCACATCCGAAGCCCCGGTAACTCTGGCCGGTGACCGGACGGGTAACGTTGTCTCCGACATATCATTCGACCTGATGTCGCGCCAGTGGGAAGGTGTCATATTCGGAGCCGGATCGAAAGGCAGTAATCTCAGCCACACTGTGATCAAAAACACTACTTACGGAGTGACTGTCGACGGCACGGATGCGGCACCGGGCGAAACCACCCTCTCGCTCCTCAACTGCCGTCTGCGCAACTCGGGCAACACAGTTCTCTCGGCGATCCACGCCGATATCGATGCCGTAGGCTGCGAGTTCGCCGAAGCCGGAGGCGGACTTGTCTATCTCCATGGCGGCTCTCATTCGTTCAACCACTGTACGTTCGCCAATTATTATCTCTTCTCTGCCATCGGAGGCCCGGCTATTGCATTCAACCATCTTGACGGCGAGAGCGACGATATGAGCGACAAGCCATATCTTAATGCCGTAATCGACAACTCTATAATATACGGGCTGGGAGCCGACCTTTCCCACGGCGATCTGACAGGGACGGATGTCACCATGCGCCACTGCCTGCTGAAAAGCAAAGGCAGTGATGACGACAATTTTATCAGCTGTATATGGGACGAAGATCCGCTCTACTATACTGTGCGCAGCGAATATCTGTTTGACTATCGTCTGCGCGACGAGTCGCCGGCGATCGGAGCTGCCGATCCGGCTCTGACGTCGCCTCGCGCCGCTCTCGACTCATATGGACTGACGCGCGGCAGCCGTCCTGACATCGGGGCTTATGTCTGGTCTCCGGCCGACTGACCTTTAGGCTTCGAAGTGACTGCGTCGGGACGGTCGATCACATATTGCTGGTAATATGCGAGCAATAACGTCGTCAGAGGCAACGCTATTATCATGCCGATCAGGCCAAGCAGCGTACCCCACACCGACAGCGAAAAAAGTATTATCGCCGGGTTAAGACCCATTGCCTTGCCCATGATCTTGGGTGTAAGCACATAATCACAAATACACTGGCTGATCACATAAACAAGAAGACACTGTCCGAACACAGGCCAGAATTCGACCTCGCCGCCCATCGAATAGATGAGACAGACCACAGCGACAGGCACAAGCGTGATATACTGGAAATAAGGTATCAGATACAGCACACCGACCAGAATACCCAGAACTATCGACAGCGGGATACCGACTACAGAAAATCCGATGCAATAAAACACCGCCGCAAACAGAGCGATCAGTGCCTGGCCGCGGAAATAATGATTCATGCTTGTCTTCACGTCGTCTTCGATCTTATATGCGATCTTGCGGTATTTCGGCGGCACAAGCTGACGGAAACCCTTCATCAGTTGTTCATAGTCGAGCAGAATGAATATGACATAAATAAACGTCATAAGCCACTGCACCGTCCGCTTAAGGAAATCGATCGACGCTGACAGCAATGTCGAACTCTTGTCAAGAAGCGACTCGATATTATCACTGTCGAGCAAAGCCTTGATGTTGCCCGACGACAAAAAACGGTCGATATATTCGTGAACCTGTGACGGGATATAGGGAACAGACACATGATCAGGCGAATAACCTTTGATCAGCGCTTTCATCTGATCTATCTCTTCAATTATCGAAGGCACGCAGAAATAGCATATCACCCCGATCACAAGGCTTACCTCGATAAGAGTCAGCATCGTAGCGAGCGCCCTGCCTCTGAGATGATTTATACGCCGGTTGAACTCTACGAACGGATCGAGAATATAGGCAATCAGACAAGCGAGACAGAATGGCAAAAGCACATATTCAAGCGTGTCGATCAGCCATATCACGCCGGCAAGCGCGACCAGGCCGAGAAACATACGCACTACTCTGTCGAATGTGAACGGACGTGATGACATAACGGACGAATGATAATATAAATTTATAATGCTCCGGATCGCACAATTGTTTGACCGGGCAGAAAACATTGCCGGCAAATATAATAACTTTACTCCGATCCGGCAAGTTCGCCCCCGCGACCGCTCACTCCGATACCGAACAGTGCATAATCGTAAAGCGTCGGATCTTCGGGATTAAACATACGCAGCCTGTCGGTCAGTTCGTCGACTGCCGCACGGTCGTTGGCCTTACGGCTGAGCAGACCAAGCTGACGCGAAATATTGCCTACATGGACATCAAGCGGCACATAAAGCTGGCTCGGACGGATGACTTTCCATACTCCGAGGTCCACGATCCCGTCGTCTCTTACAAGCCAGCGAAGCGCCATGTTGAAACGTTTTAGCGCTGATTTGTCAAGTCCTAAAGGCAGACAGCGGCAATCGTCCTCACCGCCGTTGGCTGCGGCGAGCTCTCGGTTGACTGCCCCGGCAAGATGCCATGCGGCATGATCAGTGATTCCTTTCAGCACGTCGCCGGCAAAATCCTCGAGCGTCGCATAACGGCTGTAGATCGAATGTAGTCCGCGGAGATAATGACGCATATTGCGCGCAAAAAACGTGCGGTGTATATTGCAGTCGGGCAAGTCCTCATAGCCTTCGTCCATCACATAACGATAAGGCTGATTGTCCATCAGAGCGAGCATTCTGTCGGCATTGCGGCATATCATCGACCGTTTGCCCCACGCGATCGTCGAACTCAGCAATGCTGCGATCTCTATATCTCTCTGATCGGAGAACCGACGCGGGAACTGCACAGGATCTTCCTTCACAAAATCGATATTGTTTATGCGCCGGGCTTCGAAATCCAGCAATTCTTTAAGATCATTATCCGTCATAACATCTTCATTTTGTTCAAAAAAAATCAAAAAAGCGTCTTCACTATAAAAGCAAAGACGCTTGAGTGGGGTGCCTTAGGGGCCTCGAACCCTTGACCTTCGGAACCACAATCCGACGCTCTAACCAACTGAGCTAAAGGCACCATTTTTCTAAAAGCACTGCAAAGGTACAGCTAATTCTCAAAAGATGCAACTTTTCTCAGACTTTTTTCATCACAAAAAGATGAATCCGTCATTTATTTCAGTATAAACCAACATCTTACTTCTCTCATTATTTTTCAAATCATAAAATTCCGGTCTACGAGGTTAGTTTTTTGCCTCGCTACGTGTCATTATTATAGTTCTCCAAAAACACTTAGCTAACTTTGCAATTACATAATGCGCTTAAAACCATTCCTACATGAAATCATATACCCGGCTGATCCTGACAATCCTAATATTTTCAATATTCTCTCCTGTAGTCTGCGGCCGATCGTTCAAAGGATCTGTTACAGACAATAATGGCAACGCGGTAGCCTATGCAAATATCGCAATATTCAACGATTCGACATTCATCTCGGCTTTTGCCGCCGATTCATGCGGTATGTTTTCAACAAAAATTGCCGAGATAAAATCTCCGCGTCTGAGAGTCGGCATGATCGGTTATGAAACCGTTGACACTGTCATTACAGGCCCTGCAGACGAAATAGTAATCCGTCTCGGCGATTCATCTTTAGCCCTTGACGAAATCGAAGTGATACATTCAGTCCCGACGGTAATGATGAAAGGCGATGTGCTTGTGACAGACGTAAGCGGCAGCGCACTCCGCCATCTCGGATCGGCCAACGATGTCCTGCGTCATGTTCCGTTGATTTCTATGGGAAGCGAAGATCAGATCGAAGTGTTCGGCCGCGGCACACCGGCTGTCTATATCAACGGCCGTAAAGTTTCAGATCAGCGCGAGCTCAGACAGCTGAAATCAGAAAACATCAAAAGTATCGAAGTAATCACCAACCCCGGGGCGAAATACAGCGCCGATGTAATGTCGGTTGTCCGCATCCGCACTATCAGACAACGCGGCGAAGGGCTAAGCACATCACTCGGGCTGTCTGAAACCTATGACAACCGATTCTCGAACTCAGGCGATCTGACTGTGCGTTATCGCAAAAACAGCCTTGAACTGTTTGCTGAGGGAAGCTATTCTATCGGCAAACACGCCTACACGACAGGCAACGACCAATGGTCAGCCGACAAAAACGGAACACTGCGTCAGGACGCAATCTCCGACCGCGTTGCCGACATGGCATGGGCCGCCGTGAAAACCGGCTTCAGTTATGATGTCAGTTCGAACCATTCACTGGGAACATTCTATAACTATAGTTACTGGCGTAAATACGAATCTCTTGATAACATTCAGGATATCTCAGTCAACGGCGTAGCCACCGACCGTTGGCTGATGAACGGCACTGACACTACTATTTCGGCCCCGACCCACAACGTCAACCTCTATTATACCGGTGAGATACAAAAATTTACTGTCGATCTCAACGCTGATTTCTTCGACCGCGACAACACTCACAACTTCTTTTTCAACGAAAGGAATTCGACCGGCACACATAACGACATCTATATCAACAATTCAGGGCACTGCCGCATGTTTGCCGAAAAACTTGTCCTTTCATATCATTTCGGAGACATATCAGTCGAGGCCGGTGAGGAGTTCACTCATTCACGGCTCACTTCCGATAGTCGCAATACAGGAGCTCCATTTGCCGGCACAGCCACAAAAGTCTCCGAGCGCAATATAGCCCCGTTTGCAGAAGCACACGGATCATGGCACAACGTGAAGGCCGGCATTGGCCTAAGATACGAAAACACTATCAATGATTTTGAGGAGTACGGCGCTGACGAACGCAACAGACGCGTCAGATATTCCAGACTTTTTCCGTCGATGTCGGCGGCATGGTCCGACGGTCAGACTAATATCTCTTTTTCATATACAAACAAAAGCGTTCGTCCTACTTATTCCCAGCTGAGTGATATTCTCGAATACAGCACCCGCACAAAATACTGGAGAGGCAATCCGGAACTCACCTCGGAAATACACCATAATTTCCAGATCTCGGCTTCTTGGAAAAATCTGTTTGGTCAATTCATGTACTCACACATTCGCGATGCCATTTTCCAGACCTACGAACCATATGCTCCCGACAGCGATGTCAGCCTTATCACTTACCGCAACATTCCGACACTCAACACCGTCAACCTCACTCTCGGTTATAGGCACACCATTGCATTCTGGACGCCGGCCGTGACCATGTCGCTCGCAAAGCAATGGCATCACCTGACAACTGCTGACGGCCGCCGCGATCTCAGCTCACCAATCGGGCGCATAAGATATGACAACACCTTCAATCTGCCGGAGGGACTGCAGGCCATGCTTAGCTTCGATTTCACAAGCGGAGGCGACAATCACAATCACGGTTACAAAAGCCGCCATTCACTCGATGCAAGCGTTTCAAAGCCATTTCTCGACGGCGACGTAATCGTCAGTGCCGTAGCCACTGACTTGCTCGACCGCTCATATCTGCGCTATTCGATATATAACGAAATCGGTCAGATAAACTGTCTTGACACATGGCCGAGCCGATCTTTCAGGCTTTCTGTCAGATACTCATTCAACACCGCATCAAGCCGGTACAAAGGACGTGGGGCCGGTGCTGCCGAGAAATCACGTCTGTGATACAACCCTGACACATTTGTCAAATAACTCCCTTTGGAATAAAACTGCGTAGTTTCTGACAAACGTTATGTGCGTTTTTTGTTGTATCTTTGTCAAAATATAACAAAAAAACGAATAAAATAACATAGAAATCTACACATGTTGATATCCAACTCGCTTGCGACATTCGGCCGTTACTGTCTGTTTATGAAGCGCGTATTCGCGTTGCCCGACAGATGGGGTGTATTCGGTCGGCGCACGGTTGCCGAAGTATCGAAACTCGGCATTGACTCAATTCCGCTTGTGATAGTCATATCGCTGTTTATCGGCGCGGTGATTGCCATACAGATGCAACTCAATATCACGTCGCCTCTGATTCCGGCATATTCTGTCGGTCTGGCAACCCGCGACATTGTGCTGCTCGAATTCTCCAACTCGATTCTATGTCTGATTCTGGCCGGCAAGGTCGGATCCAACATAGCCTCCGAAATCGGTACGATGAGAGTCACCGAGCAGATCGATGCCCTTGAGATCATGGGCGTCAACTCGTCCAATTTTCTTGTTCTCCCGAAGATCATAGCCTTTGTCCTGTTCATGCCTTTTCTGGTGATAATCTGCATAGGCACATCTCTGATAGGAGGTTACCTTGTCGCCGTCTTCACCGACATAATCTCGGTTTCGAGATATGTCTACGGCCTTCAGGCGCTTTTCAACGAGTGGTATGTCTGGTATGGCCTGATCAAATCGCTGTTCTTCGCTTTCATAATCGCATCGGTCGCATCGTTTTTCGGATACTACGTCAAAGGCGGAGCGCTCGATGTCGGCAAGGCAAGCACCAACGGTGTTGTCTCGAGCAGTATTCTAATTCTATTATTTGATGTCATACTTACAAAACTGTTGCTGCAATGATCGAAGTCAAGGACATAGTCAAATCATTTGACGGCCGCACTGTGCTCCACGACGTGAGTGCGACATTCTACACCGGCAAGACCAACCTTATAATCGGCCAAAGCGGCTCGGGCAAAACCGTTCTGATGAAATCGCTTGTCGGCCTGCTTCAGCCCGACAGCGGCAGCATCCTTTTTGACGGCCGCGACATAGTCACCATGCCCGCCCACGAAGTCAAGGAGCTGCGCAAAGAAATCGGAATGCTGTTTCAGGGCTCCGCGCTTTTCGACTCCGAGACAGTGCTCGGCAACGTGATGTTCCCGCTGGTGATGTTCACCGACAAGAGCCGCGAGGAAATGCTCGACCGCGCCCACTTCTGCATCAGGCGCGTCAATCTGACAGGCGCAGAGAACAAATATCCGTCGGAAATTTCGGGCGGTATGCAGAAACGCGTCGCAATCGCCCGCGCGATTGCCCTCAATCCCAAATATCTCTTCTGCGACGAGCCAAACTCGGGTCTCGATCCAAAAACATCGATTCTTATCGACGAACTGCTCAGCGACATCACCCACGAATACGGCATCACGACCGTAATCAACACTCACGACATGAACTCGGTGCTCGGTATAGGCGAGAACATCATCTTCATCAACAAAGGCCGGCGCGAATGGGTCGGCGACATGACACAGATCTACACCACAGCCAACGAGGCGCTCAACGATTTTGTCTTCGCCACCGAACTCTTCCAGCAGGTAAGAAATTACGTTAAAGCCAATGGCACCGTCAAACACCAGGATCAGAAATGAAATTTGCCGACATACCCGGACATGACGACATAAAGGCCCGTCTTGTCGAAATGGCCGACCGTTCGCGTCTGCCGCACGCGCTTCTGCTCGAAGGCCCGTCAGGAACCGGCAAGTTCATGCTTGCGCGCGCACTGGCCCAATATATCCACTGCGAGCATCCGTCTGGCGGCGACAGCTGCGGTGTTTGTCCGTCATGCCGTCAGCATGAGTCTTTCAACCACATCGACACAGTCTTTTCATATCCGGTCATAAAGAAAGCCGGCAAACCGACTGTGTCGGCTGACTATCAGCCGGAATTCAGGAGTCTGATGACCGAATATCCGTTTATGGATCCCGAACGCTGGACCTCACTGCTCGAAGCCGGCAACACACAGCCTAAAATCTATGTTGACGAAGGAGCCGAACTCATGCGCCGTCTTAATTTCCGCGCACATCAGTCACGATATAAAATCGTGTTGCTGTGGCAACCTGAAAAGATGAACGAAGACACGGCCAACAAGATGCTGAAACTCATCGAGGAGCCTCACGACGACACTCTTTTCCTGCTTGTCAGCAATAATCCGCGTCAGATACTTCCGACCATTTATTCCAGGACACAGCGCATCGCTGTCAACCGCTATGACGACCGCGAGACAGCCGCCTACCTGCGCGACAATATGGCCGTAGCGCCCGAAGCCGCAGAATCTATCGCACGCATATCATCAGGCAACATCAACGAAGCCATCTCGCTGATCAGGATATCGAAAACCCGCAAAATATTTCTTGATCTGTTCATCGAACTGATGCGCAAAGCCTATCAGCGCAAAATCGGACTTTTGAGACAGTGGAGTGTCGACGTAGCGTCTCTTGGCCGCGAACAGTCGCTTGCTTTTCTCGACTACTGCGCCAGGATGATGCGCGAAAATTTCATCCTCAATCTGCGTGTGTCGGAGCTCAATTATCTGACAGCCGAAGAAAATGCGTTCAGTGTAAATTTCTCGCGTTTTATCAATGAACGTAATGTGCTGAAACTGTTTGAGGTCATAAACGATGCGCGCAACGACATAGCCGGCAATGCCAACGCTAAAATCGTATTTTTCGACGTTGCCATCAAAACTATCCTACTGCTAAAAAAATGACCGGCGACCGTAAATTTCTCGAGAGCGTCGCAGGCTATATTCTCGACCAATACCAGGACATGAGCCGCCTGACACTTGTTTTCCCAAACAAGCGAAGCGCAATGTTCCTGAAAAAATATATGCAGGAAAAGCTCGTCAAGACATCGCATCGTCCGCGCTTCATGCCGCGTTTCGCCACGATGGGCAACTTTGTGTCACGCTTTGCCTCGCGTCCGGAAATGCCGCGCCTCGAACAGCTGTTTCTGCTCTACGACTGCTACCGCCGCCTGCTGACCGAACGCGGCCGAGAAGAACAGCTGCGCGATTTTGACAAATTCATTTTCTGGGGAGGAATGATTCTCGACGATTTCGATGATGTTGACCGCCAGCTCGTCGATGCGGCGAAACTGTTCAAAAACCTAAAGGATCTCAAAGAGATCAACGCCGACTATCTTGACGACGAACAGAAACGCATCGTGCGGCAGATATGGGGCGACAGCGCGCGCACAACAGCCGTCACCGAATTCTGGACTCACGTCAACAATCAGGAGGGCGAAAGCGCCGAAGCGCGCTTCGTAACACTGTGGCAGCTTTTAGGCGACCTCTACACATCTTTTGTCTCTGAACTTCACAAAGGCGGGTTCGACACGGCCGGCGGACAATACCGCGACGCCGTGAACGCGATTTCCGACAGCGGTCCGTCGCTACTGGCCGCGCGACGCTACGCCTTTATCGGCTTCAACGACCTATCACACTCCGAACTGCTTATGATGAAACGGCTGAAAGACGCCGGGGCAGCTGATTTTTTCTGGGATTTTGACAGCGCCATGCTCAGACTCGCACTGGAAGGTCGGCTCGGCTCAAGACTAAAAAAGCTGAAAGAATCATTTCCAATGCCCGAAAACTTTAACGTCCCCGTTTGCGGGACACTGCCGGAGATCGAGGTGATAGCCGTCCCGTCGGGCATAGCGCAGGCCAAAGCCGCGACAGACATTCTCGAACAATGGGAATCAAAGTCAATGATCAATCCAGCCGACGCCATCGAAACCGCAATCGTGCTTCCCGATGAAAATCTGCTCACACCCCTTCTGCTGTCGATCCCACAAAGCATACCTTCGGTCAACATCACGATGGGAGTGCCGTTCAGCACCACGGCATTCGCAACAATGCTTCACTCAGTGATAGCCATGCAGCTGAGAGCGAGAGAAATCCACGGTCGCATCCATTACTATTATGCCGACGTAATCGAACTGCTATCGCATCCCCACATTCAGGTTATAGCCGCCCAAAGCGCCGAATCTCTAAAGCGCCACATCGCAAAAAACAATCTTTTCAACCTCGATGCGGCGCTGATCTGTGAAGAATATCCCGATCTTGCGTATATCTTTGTTCCGGTAAAAGGGCTCGATAATGCCAATGACATCTGTGACTACATGACCGGACTTATCGACGGTCTTACATCGGCACTCAAAGCCAACGCCCGGCCATCGCAGGGCGGACTTCCCGAAATCGAAATGCTCGAATATTTCCGCAATGGCGTCGATGAACTGCGGACACTGATCATGAAATATAACATCACGATGGGCGAGAACACTTATTTCTCCCTGTTTGAACGGCTGATGCAATCACGCCGCATCGACCTGCAGGGAACGCCGCTGATGGGAATACAGATCATGGGAGTGCTTGAAACCCGGTCTCTCGACTTCGACAATATAATTATACTGTCGATGAACGAGAACAGTTTTCCGCGCAAAAGCTATATGCGCACGATGATACCCAACAATCTGCGAGTAGGCTACGGCATGAACACCATTGACCGTCAGGACGAACTCTATACATACTATTTCTACCGTCTGCTCTCACGCGCCCGGCACGTCAAGCTCCTGTATGACTCACGCACAGGATCGTTCGGATCGGGCGAAGCGTCGCGCTATATCGCCCAACTCAATTATATCACTCCGGCCGGAATTCTGCGGCACAGCGCATTGCAATTCCCGTCAGAGTTCAATACGCCCAATGCTATCAGCATTGACAAAGACACAGAAGTGATGAACCATCTGGCTCGATTCATGCCCGGGGGCAACGCCAATCTGTCGGCCAGCGCGCTCAAAGAGTATAAAAGCTGCCGTCTGCGCTTCTATCTGCGCTATGTCAGAAATCTCCGCGGCGAAAACGATATAACCGACTATATTTCACCGTCGGTCTATGGCACAATAGTTCACAAAGTCGTCGAAACCCTTTACAGCAACTATGAAGGCAAAGAGATAACGGCCGATATCATAAACGATATACTCAACACCCCCGCATATCTCGACAAGGTAATTGCCGAGATAGTGTTCAGTCTGTATTACCGTAACGCAAAATACACTACTTCTGAATCGATGCCTGCCGAAGGCGCCGTCACCTGCTCGGTCATAGGGCTTTATGTGCGCAAGATGCTTGAGATCGAGCGCGAAGAGTGCCGCATCGCGCCTTTCCGATACATAAAAGGCGAACTGGAAGTCAAGAGTCCGCCGGAATGGAAGATCAGCGACAGTCTGTCGGTCAATTTCAAAATGTCGATCGACCGCGTCGACGAACTCTCACCGGGACATCTGCGGTTTATCGACTACAAGACGGGAGCCGACAAAGTCACGCCGACTACAATCGAAAAGATGTTCAGACGCGAGCGCCATGATGATAACGCCGCTTTCCAGCTGCTGACTTACTGTCTGGCCTACAATGATATGCTCGGACTTGATCATGCCATAAAACCGGTGGTGTACCCGTTCCGCATACTCGCATCGACCGGAACTGTTCCCGAAATAGAAATCGACGGAACCAAAACAGAAGACTATCACGCTGTCGAAGAAGAATTCCGCAAATCCCTCTTTGCAATGATCAGCGAGATTTTTGATCCGTCAGTACCGTTTGATCAGGCCGAGAGCGACGAATCATGCACATTCTGTCCCTTCCTCGACCTCTGCGGCAGAACACTTCCCGAACGCTGAACAACACATGGCCGGGCTATATATCCACATACCATTCTGCCACAGCAAGTGCATCTACTGCGACTTCTATTCGACTCCGCGTATCGACAGTCTCGATCAGTTGCTTGATGCGCTGCTCAGAGAATATCAGAGACGACACGATGAAATAAGCGAAACGTTCAGCACAGTCTATATCGGCGGAGGAACACCATCGATAATCCCTACTGACAAACTCGCGCAGCTGTTACGTTCATTGCCGGTAGGTGACGCGAAAGAATTCACCATCGAGGCCAATCCTGAAGATATCACCTCCGAAGCCGTCAAAGCATGGCGCGACATGGGCATCAACCGCATAAGCATGGGCATACAGTCGTTTGACGACATCGAGCTGAAAGCGATAGGCCGGCGTCACAGCGCCGATGACGCGGCCCGCGCCATCGAAACTATCATAGGTCACGGCATCACTAACATATCATGTGATCTTATCTACGGTCTGCCCGGTCAGGATGCAGCGTCGTGGCGACGGTCGCTCGACAGACTGCTGGCCTACAGACTGCCGCACCTGTCGGCTTACTGTCTCTCGTATGAACCCGGGACGGCTCTATATGCAAGAATGACAGCCGGAAAGATAAGGCCGACAGACGACGAGGCACTCGAAGAAATGTATGCTCTGCTATGCCGGCGAGCAGCCGAACACGGCTATGAGCATTACGAGATCTCCAATTTCGCATTACCAGGAATGCGCTCGCGGCATAATTCGTCATACTGGACATCAACGCCCTATCTCGGACTCGGACCGGGAGCACACAGTTTTGACGGAAGCGTAAGGCGCTACAATCCGGGAGATCTTAAGACCTACATCACGGCGGCCGACATCACCGTGATTGACAACGAAAACGACGACGATCGTTTCAACGACGTGATAATCACATCGCTGCGCACATCCGACGGTCTTGATCTCGGGAAGCTGACCGAAAAGCGCCGGAATTATCTTATAAAAACCGCCTCACCGTTCGTCACCGACAGATCGATGATTAAAACCGGCCAAAATTTGCGCATCAGCGAACCGGCCTGGTTCCGCTCCGACGCAATACTCAGAGAACTGATAGTCTGATCATGAGAAAGGAATATAAGCCCGACTACGATTTCAAAAGACAGGCGAGAGCTCTGCAATTCGCTTATCGTGAAGATATAATACCTCAAACTGCTCACCGACAAAGGGAACAGCACATTCAAACCGGTTACATACGAAGAATATTTCGCCAAACTTGCTCAGCACAGCGATGCAGACGGTATCTCGGACTGGGTAAAATATCTGAGGCACAGATATCTGGGGATATCGTAAATCCGACTTGCAAATATATTTCAAGAGCATCTCATAACAATAATATGTTGTAAAACATATTATTACATATTGCTAAATACAAAGCATATCATTAATTTTGTGGATATGAGGAAGTCTTTGGCATACCTTCTGTTTTTGCTATCTCAGCTACCAGTCTATGCACAGAATATGATAGCTGAGGATTACTACGTTTCTGCTTTTAATGAAATGTCAGACATGCTTGCCGGAAGAGATACGCTATCTATAAAAAGAGCTGTATATCTTGCAGAATGGGCATATTACGAGGGAAACCTGAATTATGAAACCGATTTTTGCGATGAGATAGATAGAATAAAGACTTTTATCCGTTCATTTTATGCTGCAAATAAGCTCCATAAATACAAAACAGGTATGCAGATGGCTATCACTTCATATATAGTCAGACCATATTCCGGGAATGGATATACGCCGTACACCTATGACTTTGAAACTTTTTCAATGGACGATGAGCCATGGGAACGGCAATTTATCAGCAGAACGCTAAAAACACATAAAGGACAGTGTCGCTCCCTTCCTTGGATGTATAAAATCCTTGCAAATGAATTAAATGTCGATGTGTCAATAGCTCACGCTCCACGACATTGTTATATTATGTATAAAGATGAGGATAAAATTACTCCTGAAGAATGGATAAACCTCGAATTGACGGCCAATCAAATGAACCCATCATGGTGGATTAAACAAGATTTTGAAATATCTGATTCCGCCGTCCACGTCGGCACATATATGACTCCGTTGACAGATCTTCAGACAGTTGCCTGTCAAATGTCCGATCTTGCATTTGGATATTGGAAAAAATTCAATCGTTATGATGAATTTACCTATTACTGTACAAGTCGCTCTTTGGAATTTTATCCTATGAATCCAAATGCCTGGATAATACGAGGTAAGTCACTCGAGAGAATAATTCATGATTATCTAATGAGTACCGGGAATCTCATAGACGATTATGCCGCATATCTAATACATTTGATGGATGAAACAAAACGTAGTCTTAACAAAACTTACATGACTGAGGAAAGCGAGGGGTTCAGAGTAAGGCGAAAGCGGCAAACCATAGAAGCCCAGAAATCTACACAAGAAAAATTATTATCAAAATGAAACAATTCTATTTAATATTTATCACACTGCTATTCTATCCACTCAGTAGCTATGCATTTCATCCTCTATCGCCATATTCGTATTGTGGCGGAGATCCTATAAATTGTGTCGATCCGACCGGAACGGACATTGTAATATTAAATTATACAGAGGGCGAACATTTGGCGATGTTGATTCAAAATGAAAAAGGCAAATGGCAATATTATTCGATAAACGGTGATAATGTTTATGTATCGGGGACTCATAAAGGCGGAAGGGAATTCAATGATATAGCCGTTGGAAGCTGGGATACGCCTCAGGAATTCTTTAATTCATCATATAATGTACGAAACGATGATAGCAAGGATAACAAATCCATGAATCATTTTGGTTTCTCAGAAGGGTATCAGATTTCCACAACTCCAGAACAAGATGCTATCATGCGCGAAAAATTCAAAGAAATGGAACAAACATCCTATACACCTCTTGGCAACAATTGCGCTACGACTGTTCAAAGTGTTATGTTTGAGGCAGACTTACCCGTCTCATCACCAAAATATGAGGTAATACATATTCCTGCAAATAGATCTTTAGGAGATATTGAATATCATATTGTAAGACCAAATATCAATCCTTGGCCAAGCTCAGCATTCAAATCAATTATGAAATTAAATCCTGGAGGAATTTATTATCACAAATAATATGGAATTAGATTCTTCTAACATAAAACGACTTATTAATATATACCAACACTACCTAAAAAAGAACTGGCGTATTTTGTCTATTAGATTCATGACATATGCCTATATGTTTGGGGGATTTTGTTTTATGTGCTTATTATTCTCCTACAATGTCAGAATTGCTGTAAAACCATTAAGTTATTTTGCTATTTTACTGACAACACTATGTGCATATATATTCTATGTCATAGTCAATCATATATTTATTAGATTTGTGATCTCACATAAGACACTCCTGATTTTTGATTTGCTAACTTTTTTCATGTTAATATGCATAACAGCGAGTGATGTATTGGTGGAGAATAATTAATACACAAGAACTAATATACGTCTATTCGGGCCTTTAGGTGATGAGGTACGCAATTATAACGGCATTATTATATATCTGCTTTACACAAAGTATACATTCTTCCGATCATAATATCGAAAACAAACAGCATACTGAGGTTGAGAGATTTGCAGACGGGCGGAAATATATATGCTATGAGTTTGGCTTTTGCAAATCAATACAGATTTATATTGCTGAAGGTGATACAATCTGCGATGTTGTCATTTGTGACGATAACAATCCGTGTGTTTCGACAACATGTAAGAAAACTTCTCTCCTACAATGGGCTTTTGCTGAGATGGCGATTGAACTGAAAAAGAGTCGATATAAGTTTGATGACAAATACAAACCATATTATTACAAGTTATCACTCCAACAGGACAGTTGCCGAATAGTCGCAGCATCTTCGACTTCGGAAATCGAAGGTAACGATATACTTAAGGACAGATTAGAGATGCTTAAAACCTTTATGATCGAATTTTGGTATTCTAACTGTATAAAATGAAAAAATTATTATTTTTAGCGATTGCTATATTTTGCATAACTCTGTTGTTGGCTTCAGAGAAGCCAATATCAAATTCGGATAATGATGAATCTGAAAATATTTTATGCCGGTCGTTGCCTGATTCGATATATTCTTTGGTGAAGAACAGACCGGTAATTTTTTATTCATACGGACACCATGGATACACCTGGGCTATGATTGCAAATATAGACGGTAATCTCCGGGCATTCAGCGGAAGAATAGGTTACGACAGCCGTTATCTTAACGAATCGACAGAAGACGACCGATTTGATTCCACCCTGTTATTTTCAAAAAATCGCGCTCTGTTTTCATGGGGATTCGATACGATCCCAACCAAATCGGGCGTTATGAGAAAGGTCGACCGCGAACACTATATTACCTTTTATACCGACCTTTCAATATTTAATTCAGAAGGCAATAATGTATTCAATTCAAATGACGCGGTAGCATTTTCCGGCCCTGACAGCATAAATTTCAATCAAAAATTCAATAGACTAAGTCTGATAATGTATTGGCTATCCTTCCCTAAGATCCGCGAATACATACCTGAAGCAGAAATATTTTAGCAGGGGTACTCAGTCCTTCAGTTTCAAAAAAAGTCCCGGCAGACGAGCTGTCGGGACCGATTGTGTAGTATGATTTAAAGATTACTGGAGTGTACCTGCTTCAGCCTGCTGGATCATTTCCTTACCGGCGGTAATATAGATCTCAACGCGACGGTTCTGAGCGCGACCTGCGGCAGTATCGTTGGATGCAACATAATCAGCCATAGGCACACCCTTAGCAGTCAGACGAGTCGGGGAAACACCGCTGTTGGCAAGATAGCTCAACACAGCGTCAGCACGCTCGGTTGAAAGTTTCTGGTTGATTGCAAATGTGCCTGTATTGTCGGTGAAACCGAGAATTTCGACATTTGTGCCGGGATTTTGGATAAGCGACTGGGCAAAACGTGAGAGATCGGCCTGAGCCTGAGAGTTAAGGGTATATTTGTTGGTCGGGAAAAGAATTCCGCCGTCAAAAGTAACCTTGATGGCCTGAAGACCGTTCTGGTCGGTTGTTTCCTCAACCTTGGCCTGATTGGCAAGCTGCTGCTGCAGCTCTTTCTGCTGCTTGTCCATCTTCTTGCCGATAAGAGCACCCGCACCGGCACCGACTGCAGCACCGATTGCACTGCCAATGCCCGCGCCCTTGCCTCCACCGATAAGCGCACCGAGGCCGGCACCGACTGCAGCACCGCCGCCACCGCCAATCAAAGCACCTTTACCGGTATTTGTCATTGACGAACACGAAGTTTCTCCGACGAGTAATGAAGCACTGATAAGTGCTATTCCTGCAAATTTCAATAGTTTCATGAGTTTTATGTTTTGAACGTTATATAATAACAGTGTTACCAAACTCAGGTAACTTTTACAAAAGTACAAATTATAGGGCATAGAAGTTTGCACTGAAAGAAAAAAATTAACTAATTTTGTGCATAATCCATAGCTTATTCTGAAGCTTTATGCTCGACATTATAACGCAAAAAAAACGTAATTCAGTATTTTTAGGCCATTTGGGCGCCATAATCACCGTTGCCATATGGGGCGGATCGTTTGTATCGACCAAAGTGCTCCTCGACCACGGCATGAACCCGGCCGAAATATATGTATATCGTTTTGCCCTGGCCTATCTGCTCGTACTATTCATGAGCCACGCCCGACTATGGTCAAACTCGCTTCGCGACGAACTCCTTTTCGCACTCTGCGGCATCACAGGCGGATCGATCTATTTTCTCGCAGAAAACACCGCTCTTGAATATACGCTCACAACCAATGTTTCTCTGCTGACTTCGACCTCTCCTCTCATCACATCGCTGATCGTCGGCATGATTTACAAGAGCGAACGTCCCAACAGAGGGATGCTGACCGGATCGCTGATAGCATTTATGGGCGTGGGATGTGTCATCTTCAACAGCAGTTTCAATCTCCAGATACGTCCGCTCGGCGACGTGCTTTCAATTCTGGCAGCGTTCAGCTGGTCGATCTACAGCCTTGTGCTGCGCAAGCTCAATGTAGTCTATGATCTGTGGTTCATAACACGCAAAACATTCTTCTACGGGGTTCTGACAGCTCTGCCGTTTGTTTTAAGCAAGCCGCTCAACAATCCTGTAGAACTGCTGGGCAATACAAGCGTGCTGGTCAATCTTTTATTCCTCGGCATCGGCGCATCGATGATAGCCTATTACCTGTGGGCCAAGATCATCAAACAGGTCGGCGCCGTAAAAGCCAACAACTACATGTATCTCCAGTCAATTTTCACACTGATCATTTCGGCGATCGCTATCCACGAACGCATCTCGATCGTCGGCATATTCGGGTGCTGCATGATACTCGGAGGCCTGTGGATCGGCGACCGGCTGTCGCAGTCATGGCGCAAAAAAGACTGATCTCTCCGTCAGCGTCACACACACGTCACTCATCCTCACCGAGTAGGAAACGGCATTCGTCGGCAAGCTGAGACGCTACATTACGACAGGCCTTGTCAAGGCCGTCGGACGAAAGCAACCTGTCAGCATAATCAAGCGCCCGGCGCGGATCATCAGACACAAGATTGAACATCAGTCTCACACCGGCATAACGCTGCATGACGCCGTCAGACAAGGCAAGTTCCTCGGCCAGATCAGGCGCGTAAGACATATGGCGCAATAACTTGAGACACAATACATCGGCCACTTCGCACGCGGGAACGGATTTCAGCCAGCGACGGGCGTCGTCAACAGTAAAATTATTCCTGTCTACAAGCATAGGAGCCAGCAGCATGCTTTCACGGGTCGTCGTATTGGCCCAGAGACGTTCGGCAAGACCGGCCGTATGCGGAGTGCGTGCCGCGATTTCAGAAATCTGCGGCAGGTTAAGACCGAAAATTATTTTGAACGGACTTCCGGCACGACGAAGCGTGTCGGCGATCACACCGTTGCGCATAGCAAAAAAATCGCGCTTGACGGTCTGCATGTCGTTGAACGATGTTTCTATAGCTTCCATATCGCAAAATTAGTAATTTTTGCGTAATTTTGCCGCGTTAAAACAAACAATAGCAAAATGGCACAAAAACCGTCAATACCTAAGGGAACCCGCGACTTCACAGCCGAAGAAATGGCCCGGCGCAATTATATATTCGACACAATCCGCGATGTATTCCGACTGTTCGGTTTCCGGCAGATCGAGACACCGGCGATGGAAAATCTGTCAACTCTGATGGGCAAATACGGCGAGGAAGGTGACCGTCTGCTGTTCAAGATCCTGAACTCGGGCGACTATCTCAGCGGCGTCGACCGTTCGCTGATCGACAACAACGAAACGACAAAACTTGCCGCAAAAATCTGCGAAAAAGGACTGCGCTACGATCTGACCGTGCCGTTTGCACGTTTTGTCGTGCAGCACCGCAACGACCTGCAGATGCCGTTCAAGCGCTTCCAGATCCAGCCGGTGTGGCGCGCCGACCGTCCACAGAAAGGACGTTACCGCGAATTCTATCAGTGTGACGCTGATATCGTGGGATCGGAATCTCTTTATAACGAAGTCGAGCTTCTCCAGCTTATCGACGAAGTATTCTCAAGGCTGGGCATCCGCATCGCCATCAAGGTCAACAACCGCAAAGTGCTCGCCGGCATTGCGGAAATCATAGGCGCCCCCGACAAACTTACCGATATCACCGTCGCGATAGACAAAATAGACAAAATAGGTCTTGACAAGGTCAACGAAGAGCTCGCTGACCGCGGACTCGCGCCATCTGCCATCGAAGCGCTGCAGCCGTTCCTGTCAATAGGCGGCACTCTCGACGAGCGTCTTGAAGCACTCGGAAAAGCTCTTGCAACAAATGAGACCGGACAAAAGGGCATCGAAGAACTGAAATTCGTCACGCGCACGACTGTCGGTCTCGGCCTTCGCGCCACGCTTGATCTCGATGTATCGCTCGCGCGCGGACTCAACTACTATACAGGTACAATAATAGAGGTGAAAGCTCTTGATGTGGAAATAGGAAGCATCACCGGAGGCGGCCGCTACGACAATCTGACGGGCGTTTTCGGCATGCCGGGGCTGTCGGGCGTAGGCATATCGTTCGGAGCAGACAGAATCTACGATGTGCTCAACACACTCAGCCTCTACCCTGCCGACACAAGCGCGGCATCCAAAATCATATTTGCGAATTTCGGCGATGCAGAGGCCTCCGCGTCGCTGAAAGTCATCAGGTCACTGCGCGCAGCTGGCATTCCTGCCGAACTTTATCCAGACAATGCGAAAATGAAGAAACAGATCGGTTATGCCGATGCGATGCATATACCTTATGTCGGGATTATCGGTGAAAGTGAAATGGCTGAAGGTAAGATCACCCTCAAAAATCTTGCCAGCGGCGATCAGCAGCAGCTAACGGTCGACGAACTGATCAAGACTCTCGCCTGACTATCGCAGGCAAACTTAAATTTCGTATCGCATAAATAAGGACGCTCGCCGGTTAATGATTAATCGGCGAGCGTCTTTCCCTTATTCTTACTTGTAAAATTTAGGGCAACAAAAAAATTATCCGTCATCACGACGAATAATCTTCTTACCTTAAATCTAATACCATGAAAAACTGA
>CANPDU010000007.1 GCA_947573135.1 uncultured Bacteroidales bacterium
GTGAACCGAATTTATTTAATTTTTAACCCCGTCCATTTTTAGTGGACAGTAGTGTTCATTTATATAAAATAAATCTTATCAACTTAACAATCATTTTTATGAAGAAATTTCTACTCGCAGCCGGACTCATGTTAGCCACAATCGCTGCATCCGCCCAGCTTTATGTAGGCGGTACTGTCGGCCTTAACCGTAACACGACCGATAATGTTACTGAGTTCACAATCGCTCCTGAAATTGGTTATAACGTAAGTCCGAAGTGGGCTTTTGCCACCGGTCTCGGTTATACCTATAAATATGATTCGGGCTTTAAGTCCAACGTTTTTCAGGTTAATCCATATGCAAGATACACTTACTTCCGCACCGATAACAATCTGGTGAGTCTTTTTCTCGACGGAGGTGTTGATCTCGGTTTCGGAAAGGCTTCTTATGAAGATGACCACAGCAAAACGGTCGTTCTGTTCGGCATCGGTGTGAAACCGGGTGTGTCATTTAATCTCACCGAGAATTTCAGTCTCGTGGCTCACTTCGGTTTTCTCGGTTACTATGGAGGAAATCATGCAGCTCAGGACGCCGGAAATCCCGAGCGCTTCGGATTTGATTTCAGTAGCGCAAACTTAAATCTTGGCTTTTACTACACATTCTGATAAAGAAAATTTATGCAGCCTGAGTCTATAAGGCTGCGCCAAAACAAGACTGCCCCCGGAAGCAAATTAAACTTCCGGGGGCAGTTGGTTATTTTATCTGATTTTTCTACTTAAAGGATTTCGTCGGTGACTTTATTGAATTCTTCAATACACTTTTTTATATCAGGAACCGAGTTGTCCCAATTGTATTCATATTCAATAGAGAGATAGCCCTTGAAACCTTGTTCTTTAAGAATTTCGAGCATATCTTTGATGCCGAGACAGCCTTGTCCCCAGATGGTATCATCCTGCCACTCGACGCCTTCTTCTTTCGGTTTGATATCCTTGAAGTGAAGTGATATGATGCGACCATTGAGCATGCGGAGACAATCAAGATGGTTCAGTCCTTCACGGTTCCAGTGACCTACATCGGAGCAAGAGCCGATTTTGTCGCTGCGTTCTGAAATCGCATTGAGCAGATTCTGCGGGTTCCAGTAGTCAGAGGGCTGCGGATGGTTGTGAACCGATACTTTGATGTCGTACTTATCAGAGAGTTCTTCAACGTAGTCCCAAAGTTCCAGAGGCGGTTCGCATGTGATGAACTCCAGATCCATTGACTTTGCAAACTTGAACATCTTTTCCCAGTCCTCTTTGTTGTCGCTTACAAAAACGCCTGATCCGACAATTTTGACGCCTTTGTCCTTAGCGATTTGGCGGAGTTCTTTCTGAGTTTCCTCATCCAGATTGAAGTCAAAAACTTTGTCGCCCCATTTGCCGCCCAGTTTGTGGCCGGGATACACTTCGATGTACTTAACGCCAAGTTCATGAGTCTTGTCAAGTGCTTCCATCAGGGGAAACTTATGGAAAGTGAATGACTGGACGGACAGATCCCATCCGGCTTTTTCAGCTTTGGTCTGTTTGCTGCACGAACAGAGTGAGAGACCGAAAATAGTCATGGCTGCTATGCTTAATATTTTCTTAAACATGTGATTAAGTGATTTAGCTCTTGATTTACAAATTCTATTAAACATTAGGCATATCAGGCAAAGTGAAGCCGTTGTGATATGTATGCTTGATCCATTCATTGGCTGCATCGAGAGCGTTGAATTCGCCGAAGCGTCTGTCAAAGCGCGGGTCGCCGTCGATCACCTTGAAATCGTCATAGTTGACGATCTTGATCTTGTCGTTGGGCGACAGATTGGTAAATCTCATATTTTCACCGTCCCACTGCAGTTCGCGGTGAACGCCATAGAGACCCGCGAGGCGGACAGCGAGTACACCCATGTCGACCATTTCGGTGAACGGACCCGAGAACTGGAAGTTGGATGATGCCTCGGTGCGGTTTTCCGGTGATTCCTTGCAGGCGCGGATCCAGTCCTGCTCGTGAGCGTTCGTATTCCAGATGTCGCCGTTACCGCCTTTTATGCGGGGGAGAGTAGGAGCCGGCTCCTTGAAGTCCTGCATACGTTCTTTGGGCAGCAGCGTCGGATTCATGCCGTAGCATCCCGTCATGATTTTTCCTTTGGTTCCGATGAATATGATACCGCCGTTTTCATCACCCATCATTTCGCCGTCTTTCAGTTCTTCAGGACGAGGGGGCATCAGGCCGCCGTCATACCATGTGATTTTGACTTCAGGCATATTGACTTTTCCTTTTTTCGGGCGCGCAGGGAAAGTATAGGTGATTACCTCTGCGTGAGGGGGAGAGTAGAGGTTGCTGAGAGTTGAGCTTGCAATCACGCTCTTCGGATATTTGAGACCGAGAGCCCAGCATACGGGGTCCATGATGTGGCAGGCCATGTCACCGAGAGCTCCGGTTCCGAAGTCATACCATCCTCGCCAGTTCCACGGAGTGTAAGCGGAGTTATAAGGACGCATTTCGGCCGGACCGATAAACAGATCCCAGTCAAGCGATGACGGGCATTCATGTGACTCGGCAGGCTTCATCAGGCCCTGCGGCCAGATAGGACGGTCTGTCCAGCAATGCACCTCGGTAACGTCGCCGATAGCTCCGTCCCAGATCCATTCCGATATCCGGCGGCACCAGTCGAAAGAGTTGCCCTGGTTGCCCATCTGGGTAGCTACCTTATATTTTTTAGCAAGTTTTGCCAAAAGACGTGATTCATAGACAGAATGGGTAAGCGGTTTCTGCACATATGTGTGTTTGCCGAGTGTGATGGCGTGAGCAGCTACGCCGGCATGTGTGTGATCCGGAGTAGCAACCATGATTGCATCGATCTCCTTGCCCATTTCGTCAAACATTTTGCGCCAGTCTTTGTAGCGTTTGGCCTTTGGATAGTCTTCAAATGTTTTGTTGGCATATCTCCAGTCAACGTCACAAAGCGCAACAATATTTTCGGTATTCATGTTGCGAAGGTTGCGGCGTCCCATGCCGCCGACACCGATTCCGGCAATGTTAAGTTTGTCACTCGGAGCGACATGTCCGTGGCTCTTGCCGAGAACAATGTTAGGCACGACCATAAATGCAGCCGCGCCTATGCCGCTCTTGATAAAGTCTCTTCTCGATATATCACCCATAATTTTAATAGATTTTGAGGTAAATTTTAAGGTTTTTGTAAAGTTATAAAAATAATTTGATTCGGTAGCGTTTTTTATAATATTTATATGATAATATAGTAACGCTCTTATTGTAGTGTTAAATATTGTTAAATGACGTAAATCTGCATTAAATAATGCTTTTATTATAAAATTATGTATTTATTTTGCAAAAAAATATAATTGTAGATTTTAAATATAAATATTGTATCGGTGTCGCAATATGCATGATATGAAATTTATTGGAAAATTTACCTTATTGAAAAAAAGATTGCAGCAAATAAGCGCTAAACGATTATGGGGCACTGTCGGCGTTTTTTTACTGTTTTCGATATGTGTGCATGCTGAAGTCAGAACCGGTGGCTTTGTGTCAGAAAAACCGGAATGCGACTCTTCATGCACTTTTGTCGGGAGAGTTATGTTTCCGAAGTCCTCGGCTGTAGTGTCATACAGCTTTGCGGACAATCAGGTTCGTGTCGATTCTATACGATCTTTCTTACTGAATCTTAATTACCCCCCCCTAAACATAAATCTCCTCAGTGTCAGTGTTGTAGGCTCTTATTCGCCCGAGGGCGGACGTGCGTTTAACACAAGGCTGGCCGCAGCTCGCGCGTCCGCATTGGCTGATATGGCAAAGGAATTCGGTCTGTCAGCCGATCCCGTTATATCTGTGGTTCATCCTGCCGGTAGAAATGTTGATTACGCTCAGCAGCGTTTTGCCGAACTGAAGGTCGTATATCGGCGTGATGTTTTAGCCGGCAATGCAGTCGGCGGCGACACGCTGTCATCGGAAGACAGCGAAGCGCCTGTCTGCGACGGAGATTCAGGTGCCGGACAGGAGAGTCTCACAGAAGTCGTTGAGTCCGCCCGGTATTCCGCCGACAGCACGGCGTGTCAGCATACATTCACGTCAGATGCTGTAGCTTTCCGACCTGCCGGGCATACCATTGCCGACAGACTCTTTGTCACGACAAATATGCTCTACGACGCGGCGCTGATCCCCAATATCGGTCTGGGCATAATGGCATCCGGCCGGCTTACGCTGCACGCTGACTGGATGTATGCGCGGTGGAGCAACCGTGACAGAGTGCGTTACTGGCGCATCTACGGCGGTGATATCGAGGTGAAATACCGTGTCGGCAGACGCCATAAGCGTTCGCCCCTGGGAGGCCATCATATCGGCGTGTACGGCTCTATGGCATGCTATGATTTCCAGGCCGGGCGCAGTCACAGGGGCTTCCTTTCCGACAAATGGAACTATGCCGCGGGCATATCATACACATATTCGCTTCCGGTCGCCGAGCATTTTAATATCGACTTCAGCCTCGGAGTGGGATATCTGTGGGGCACATACAAAAGACACACTCATATCGATGATTGTAACGTATGGCTGTCGACACATAAGCTCGGATGGTTCGGCCCGACGAGGGTAGGGGTGACTCTTGTATGGCTGCCCGGCAAATCAGTGAAAAACGTCAGGAAAGGAGGTGGGCTATGAGACTGCGCCGTTCCGTTTTCAGTCTCGGCTTCGTTATTCTCGGGCTGTCGGTTATGCTCGGTCTTGCGGCCTGCGGGCAGCGTGAACTCTGTTATGACCACTCCCACAGAGTACCGGTCTCTGTCGAGTTTGACTGGTCGCAGGCGCCCGACGCCGATCCTCAGACAATGGTTGTATGGTTCTTTCCTGTCGACGGTTCGCAGGGGCTGCGTTTTGAGCTCATGGGCGACGGCGTTTCGTCGCGCGGCTCTTTCGATGCCGTGCTGCGCGTACCTGAAGGCACCTACACTATGGTCTGCCACAACGGAAGCACCGTGTTCAATGTCGAGCGCGGCTCCACAATCAGAGACTATGTCATCACCACTTACGATGTCGAAGTGCTCTCGGCGATGAACCGCGCTCAGGGCGCTCCCCGTCCCGACGGCACCGACGGTCAGGCGGTGCGCTCCGAGGCAAGCCGTCTCTACGCTCATACGCTCGGCGATCCCCTCACCGTCGTCAACGATCCGTCTGCCAGCCATCGGGTAGTCTTTACTCCGACAGAGGCCACTGTCGTCTGCGATGTCACTATCACCGGCGTGGAAAATCTGCGTCCCGACATCGAGGTCAGCGCTATCATGACCGGTGTGCCTGAGGCCTGGCATGCCGGCCGGCATGCTCCGACTGACGACGCCGTTTCGGTGCCTTTTGCCCTCGGCCAGTGCGGCGAAGACTGTCTCAAAGGCACCGTAACCCTTTTCGGCATGGTCGACATGCCCCATAAACTCAGAGTATATACATCTTATAATTATTATTATGATTTCGATGTCACCGATCAGATCAGCAGCCAGCACGGGCGCCCTGTGATCGACATTGTCCTTTCGGGCATGAAGCTTCCGTCTGCTCCCGGCTCGGGAATGTCGCCCGGCGTCACCGACTGGGGTGACACTTATGAGGAAGTGCTCCCGATGTAAATCATTTGAAATCAACATAACAAACATTTTTAATATCTAATCTTTAATTTAAATCACAATGAAACTCAGACTTATTCCATTTGCAGTGATGGCAGCTATGGTGGCTTCCTGTTCTACTGAGGATGAAATTGCTGTCAATCCCGATCCCCGGGGCGATGCTATCTCGTTCAGCACGGCTGTCGGCCACTCGAGAGCAACAGAGACAACATTCAACAACCTCGGTGACTTCCGGGTGGTAGCCAAAGGCGTACACCCCGACGGTCACATTTATGAGAATTATCTTATCGGCGCGGCTGATGGCGGTGAAAATGCTACAAAAGAAGGCAGCAGTAATATATGGAAACTCGATCATAGTGTTTATTGGCCTACTTCTACACCATATGCAGTGTTCTGGGCCTATACGTTCGCTCAGTCTTCCGGCACAAACAAAGCTGTTTTGCCAGAGGGAGTGAAATTTTCATTTGACGTTACTACCGCCAACAAAGCTAAATTGACAGGTTTTAGCCCGGTAAAAAATGCACTGACTCCGCAGGCCGGCGAATATAACGAATGGAATGACGGGGAAAATCAGACCGATATGCTTGTTGCTTTCACTTCTCAAAAAAGAGCCGATAACCCTTCTAACGTGGATTTGGAATTCAAACATGTTCTTTCTCAGATCCGTATTCAGGCGAAATCTACCGGTAAAAGTTCAACAGACCACCGTATTGTCAAGATTAAGGGTGCCTGGTTGGTCAATGCCAAGGATAAAGCGGATTTTACAGCTGCGTATTCATGGAACGATAATAAAAAAGAGGCATCAGTTTTCGATGCGTGGGAAAACCTTAGCTTTAAATCCGACAATTTTTCGGCTTATGGTTCTTTCTTCAGAACTCCTGTCGTTTTAGGTAAAGAATATGCCTCTGAGTCTCCTGCTGAACCCAAGTTGCTTGTAGATGAATCGCTGATGCTTATTCCGCAGACTTTGGTAGCCTGGAACAAAAATCAGAATGACGCAGGAGCCGAAGCTGATAATAACGGTGGCGCCTATATCCTTTTGCTTTGCCGTGTCGAGCTCGAGCATGAGGGAACGACGCATAACGGTAGTGTGCCGGATGATGTTAATGTTAAAGACGGCAAGCATTATCACCAGCAGTTCCCTGTCAATGCCGCGAATAAGTATAGCGATGCCCAGTATGGTTTTGTATGTGTCCCCGTTGCTACTCAGTTTGAGGCGAACAAAAAATATCTTTTCACTCTTGACATCTGCGGCGCAGCTTCCGGCGCAGGCAACTATCCTCCCGATCTGAATGAGAAATTCAAGACTCTTGTTCCTAAAGCCGCTGATGACAACGCTAAATATGATAAATTTAAACCATGGACTACTTCCACCTCGACTGTCAATCTTGAGATTGTAGACCGTGCTGTGAAAAATGTAGGTGATGCCGTTCTCGACGCACCCATACAGTTCAGCGTGACCGTAAGCGATTGGCCCAAGGAATGGACGGACGCAAGCGCCCAATTCTGATAAGCATTTTTATAATAATCAGGCCTCGCGTTGCAGCGGGGTCTGATTATTCAACTTTTTATCATTTCAGCTATGAATGTAAGATACAGTCTGTTACGATTTGCTGCGCTTGCGCCGGCAGTGGCCGCTATGCTTCTGATGACTGCCGCCTGCAGAGATGATTTCGGTTATGAGAATATCGAAGGGCAGGCGATAGCTTTCAACATCACGTCTCCCGGCACATGGCACGACGGGATGTCGGTCGACGAGCACGCGCCGACCACTCACTGCACATCGGTGCGACCGCTGTCGGGAGGCAGTGGCGACAAGCTGTATCTGCATACCATAGTGGCTGATAATCCGGCCGCAGAAGAAGCGACCGAAGTGTCGCGCGGCACACCGATTAATACCTTAACCAAATTCATAGACGAATATCCAAGATTTTCGCTGAGCGGAATATGCTATGTCGGCGACTATCCTTCAGATGAGTCTCAGAACCAATGGACTACGGATTATGCCGACAATCTGTATTACGACTCCACGTCAGGCACGCCTAAGGATGAAAGCGGCAAACTGTTCTGGCCGTCAAACGGCAGAGTCAAATTCTTTGCCTTTGCGCCGACTGTCGATGATTTCGACGAACTTGGAACCGGAGGGAGTCTGGCACGGGGTTATGCCGGAGAGGGAAGTAAAGGCTCGCCGACGCTGACCTACACTGTGCCGACAGATGTGACCAAGCAGATTGATCTTATGACCGTGTGTGCGGATGCCACGGCCGTAACTGATAATAAAGTGGGACTGGAATTCGGCCACGCACTCACCGCGGTGCGGATCAAGTGCGGCAAAGATATGCTTGCCGGCACAATCACCGAGGTTACAATTGCCGGAGTCAACGGCACCGGCACACAGGTAATAGGCTCGGGCAGCTGGGATACATCGGATCCGGCCACATATACAATTTCAAAAGAAATACCGCTGTCGGCCGATAAAGATGCCACCGACAAAATACACGTCTCCGACGACATATATATAGCCGGCGCCGAGGGCGACGAGCTGACATTCATGCTGCTTCCACAGACGGTGCCTCCAGGAGCGACCATAACCATAAAATTCAAGGACACCGCCACCGAGACGGAGCGCACCCTGAAAGGCTCGATAGCCGGTCACGAGTGGAAGGCCGGGCAGATTGTCGTTTATACTGTCTCACCGTCGAGCATCAACGTCAGCGTTAAGGTGGAGTTGTCAAAGAAGGGAATTACCAATCCCACCGCCTCTCCGGATCCGGACGACAAGACTCAGACCGGCGACACTATACCATATTCCGGCGTATGGTATGACGCTACTTACAAAGCATGTGCAGAGATAGTGCAGACCAAAGATGACGGGACTACCGATACACAAAAAATTGAAGATATTCCGGCCGACAAAATCAAATTTCAGTATAAAATCGGCGGCGAGTGGAAGGATTGCGTAAAAGATGAGGCCGGATTGCTGACTATTGAACCACAGGCTGCATACAAAACGATGCGCGACAAGTTTACAGAAAAGGGAATCGATATAAAAACAGAAATTCCGGAGTTCTCACTATCCACCGAGAAGGGTGAGCCTGCCAACTGCTATCTGGTTGACCGCCCCGGTTATTATTCGCTGGATCTTGTCTATGGCAACGGCAAAAATCTGACTTTGCCGGCGGGGGGTACGGGATTACAATACTTCCCCGGCTACGACAACAACCCATTGCCCGCAAATGGTCAGATCACAGATGCCGCCGATGCCGTACTGCTCTGGCAGGACGCCCCCGATCTGATTGATCCCAACAGTGTCGGGATCGATGGCAATAAGCTCGTTTTCCATATACGTAAACAAACTCTTACACAGGGCAATGCAGTGCTTGCCGTCCGCAAGGATGTTGGTGGCAAAAAGGTAATTATCTGGAGCTGGCATATATGGGTGACACCTTACAAAACCGACTTCTACAGTCAGTCATGTACATCAACGACATATTTGAATATGACAACAAAGGTTGAAGCTGAAAAGGTGAGGGACTACAAATTTGCCAAATATAATCTTGGTTGGTGTGACAGTCACGTTCATAATGTTTCGCGGAAATTCCGCCTGCAGGCTGTTGTCGACATGTCGGCATACGGTGGAGGTGAATCGGAGGAAGTAGGTATTCCCGGCGAATTTACGCAGATGGAATACAGGGGCTCGGATGCAGGCGACAATACATACTACCAGTGGGGCAGAAAAGACCCTATGCTTGGAGGCATACAGAATACTTATACTCCCAAATATAAATACCGTCAAAGGGGTACAAACGAAAAGGCTGACGAGTTCACAATGGAGAACAAGCAATTGTTCAACCAATATAATCAGGACGGTTATGATTATAGGTTCCGTAAAAATATCGGCGACAAGCTGACGGAACTTCATCCCGAATTGGACGATGGAAACTCTCATGGTGTATTAATAGGTTACACCATTCAGCATCCGTATATGTTTATCACTAATTCGCGCATGCAATATGTAGACCCGGCCTCTGGTAAAAGACCTGAAGGCGGTGACCCGGCGCAGACTGATTTGGGCTTAGATCCGGATTTCAATTTCCGCGGTCATTGGCATAAGCCATGGGCTCTTGAACAGGCTCCTTATTTGGTGGGTAGTACTGATCACATAATGTTCAATGCCTGGGATGCGAGTGCATTGACCCCGGGTAAACTATATGCTGCCAGTGATGAAACTCTACCTAAGTGGGGATCGACAACCATCACCGCCGCACAAAAGGAAAAATATATGAAAACCAATGCGTCAGATGTTAAGAAAACAGTGTTCGATCCGTGTCCTCCCGGATTCAAGGTGCCCCCGATTGATGCTTTCCGCGGAGCGACAGCTGTCACCGGAAGCGGCCATGCCCGCACTATAACTTTTGGCACAGGTGGATCAACTGATTTTCCTATTACCGGACTACGCGACTATGCTTTGCGCTCCAACGAGTGGAAAACGGTAGTACCGTCAACCGGAAGCACGGCCGATTTCGATTATGAAAATTTTTATAGAACCACAATGCCGGCATTCGGCGGGATTTCGTTTGTATCTACGGCAACACTCGTTTTAAAAGACCCAAATAATCGATATCAGCTATTATTTTTCGAGGTTACAACCTCATCTTATACCGGTACATCGAGTAACTCGTATGGATTGCCTGTGCGGCCTATCATAGCTGAATAATCAGAAATTTATGAAACATCAAAAAGTAGACTCCGCTGAAATTACTCAGCGGAGTCTACTTTTTGAACTTTATGCAGCGATGTCACTTACGGGCGGAGAGCTGAATAGTCGCGTCCGTAGCGCAGCATCTGCGGGACATAGTCTTTGTTGTAGCTGACGGTGATATCGGTGATTTGGCCGTTGTCGCCAGTGACAGGGGTAAAGACAGGATTGATCCCGAGGCACACGTTGTTATAAGAGAATTTTTACTACTTTTGTAGAAATAAAAAAACCGGATTCTTCACCTGCATCTGAAAAACAGGGAGAGGAATTACCGGGACTGCAATGCAAAATTAGCCATTATATGTCATATAACAAAGCTTTTTTCAATAAAGTTTTTTCAGACAAACGGATGGAAAGGTATTTTTCCTTGTATCCGCATGATGAACAACGGGCTATAACCCATTACAGGTGTAATCTGCAACTGTCAGAGGCTATGTATGTTCCGTTATCAGTATTTGAGGTCACCTTGCGTAACGCTCTTTGTCGCGAACTAAGACAGATGGCCGGTAGAGATGATTGGTATTCCCGAATACACCCGGATTATCTAATCTGAGCAGGTATATTACTCAAGCCGCAAAACAGATATCAGGAAGACACGAACAAATAACACCTTCAAAAATAGTTGCCGAACTTACGTTAGGTTTTTGGGTTTCGTTGCTTAACAGTGAATACGAGCGTATTTTGTGGAAAGATTTACGCAGGGCATTTCCTTTTATGCCAAAAGCAAAAAGGCAACGTAAAAATGTTTCAGCTCCGTTAAACCGTTTTCGTGCATTTCGCAATCGCGTTTTTCATAACGAAGCAATATGCTGGAACATCAATCGGGTCAGGGATATCCATTCTGAAATGATGGAAGTATTGGGGTGGATGAACCGTGATGTTCCGAGATGGCTATCGCCGTATGACAGATTCCGGTTTGTTACTACTGATATATGTGTGGCGATGAATTGGCAATAAACTTTATTCACGCGAGTTCGAGATAAGTGTAACGCATAAAAATCGGGTGACCATAATTTGGCCACCCGATATGTAGTGTATGTATGTTTGTCTTATCCCAAACCAGCGAAACTGTCACTTACGGGCGGAGAGCGGAATAATCGCGTCCGTAGCGCAGCATCTGCGGAACGTAGTCTTCGTCATAGCTGACATTTATGTCGATAATATCGCCGTTGCCATCGGTGACCGGAGTATAGACAGGATTGACAAAGCCTTTGTAAGGAGCTAATGAAAGAGTAGCATAACGGTCAAGTACCTCGCGATGGATCTCAGGATCGACTTTGACTGCATATGTCTCAACAAGATCACGTGCGGCATTGTAGTCGCCTTCGCTGGTGATACGCTGGATTTCAGCGAGAAGTTCGCCAAAGAGTCCGCGCAGTGCCTGATAGTCGTTGATTTTGACATATGTTTTCCCGTTCTGTTTGACGAGTTCGATTACGTTGTCGGCTTTGCCGTGTTCGTAGACCCACTCGGCGATGAGCTTGCGGTTGCGCATATGGGCTTCCTCAACATCTTTGCCGGGTTCGATACGCATCAGCTGAGTCATAAGACCATTGAGAATGTATTTGTAATATTCGGCTTTGTATGCGTCGGGATTATCAAGCAGGCCAATCTCGATCAATTTGGGGTCGGCGAGATAATAGAGCGCGAAAAGATCGGCGCGGGTCTCCTCGATAGTCGAGCCGTGGGCTTTGAGCGCGTCACGAGCTACGCCCGGGAGCAGTTTGCCTGATCCGTGTCCGAGGCATTCGTGGAGATCGGTGTGAAGATTGTCGGTGATGAAAAGATAGTCATTGAGAAGCTTGGCTGTTTCCTCGTCAATGACAAACTCTTCGTTGAAACCGTTGCCATGAGAAGCTTCGTCGTAAGCCTGAGTGATATTCTCGAGCGTCACGGATTTCGAACCGTGGGCTGCGCGAATCCAGTTGGCGTTGGGCAGATTGATGCCGATAGGAGTGGCGGGGTAGGCGTCGCCGGCAAGAATCGCCGCGGTGATCACCTTGGCTGACACGCCTTTGACCTCGTCTTTTTTGAAGCGCGGATCGACGGGAGAATTGTCTTCGAACCACTGGGCGTTTGAACTGAGCACTTCAGTGCGGTGGCTGGCCTCGTCGTTCTTGAAGTTGACGATTGACTCCCATGCGCCTGTCATGCCCAGCGGATCACCGTAATCCTCGATAAAACCGTTGATGAAATCGACTTTTGAATTAGTGTCTTCGGCCCATAGGATCGAATATTCGTCGAATGTCTTCAGGTCGCCGCTGCGGTAGTAGTCGACAAGTGTTTCGATGATGCGGCGCTGGGCATCGTTCTCGGCAAATTCTTTTGCTTTCTCGAGGTTTTCGACTATCTTTTCAATTGCAGCGCTGTAAAGACCGCCTATCTTATAGGTCTGTTCGACCACTTTGCCGTCTTCCTTTACAACACGGGTGTTGAGGCCATAGCTGACGGGAGTGGCGTCAGAAGGATCTTTGATCGCGTCATAGTATGCCTCGACTTCGGCCTGAGTCACGCCCTTGTATAGATTGTTGGCCGAAGTGGCGATGAGATCCTGGCCTTCGGCCTGATTGACACGTTTCGCAGCCACTGCAGGATCGAAGATCAGAGTGAGGATAGTGTCGCGCGATGCCGACCAGTCTCCTTCAGGCAGTCGGTCGAGCTCGGCGACAAGAAATTCGCGGCTGAAAGCCGGCGTAAACTTGTCGGTCGAGTAATGATGGTGGATGCCGTTGGCAAACCAGACCTGTTTCAGATAACGCTCGAAGTTTTTGAAGTCTTCGCTTTCGCGGTCGCCTGAGTAGTTTGTATAAACCGCTTCGAGCATGCGTCGTATCGGCAGATTGTATTCGTTGTTCTGATCCCAAAGAATATCGCGTCCCCATAGCGCAGCCTCGGTTAGATAATAGATCAGTTTTTTCTGATTGAGCGACAGATCCTCGAAGCCGGGCACCTTGTAGCGGAGCACTTCGATGTCGGCAAAGCGGTCGACGGTGTAGTCGAATTCTCCGGTCTTTGCTTCATCTTTATGACAGGATGTAGAGATCAATGTCATGGCCATTGCAAATGCAGGAATTAAATTTTTCATATGAATTGACTGTAAATAGATTATTCGACGTAAAGAATTAGCCCTTTGAGGTATTCGCCTTCGGGATGATAAATGTTGACCGGATGGTCGGCCGGCTGAGTAAGCTGATGGAGAATGCGCACCTTGCGTCCGGTCTGAGCAGCCGCAGAGAAGACCGCGAGGCGGAACTGCTCTTTGTTGACTGCCTGCGAGCATGAGAAAGTGAAAATAATGCCTCCGGACTTGATCTTTTCGAATGCTTTGGCGTTGAGTTTCTGATAACCGCGGAGAGCATTGCGCAGGGCACTGCGGTGTTTGGCAAACGCGGGCGGATCAAGTATGATCAGATCGTAGGCGTCGGTCTCCATGTTGTCGAGGAATTTGAACGCGTCTTCGGCTATGGCTTTGTGGCGGCTGTCGCCGGGGAAATTCAGTTCGATGTTGGCGTCGGTCAGTGTTACGGCTTTTGCCGAACTGTCGACCGATGTGACCTGAAGGGCTCCGCCGCGCATAGCGTAGACAGAGAAGCCGCCGGTGTAGCAGAACATGTTGAGGACTTTGCGTCCGCGCGAATAATGTTCGAGCAGCGAACGGTTGTCTCGCTGGTCTACAAAGAAGCCTGTTTTCTGTCCGCGGAGCCAGTCGATGCGGAAACGGAGACCGTTTTCAGTAGCGATATCGTTTTCGGCCGATCCGATGATATACTGGTTCTGCGGGTCGAGATGAGCCTTATAGGGCAGGGTGGTCTCGGATTTGTAATATACATTATGTATGTCGAGGCCGGGAAGCTCCACGAGACGACGGGCGATGATGTCGCGCGCGAAGTGCATGCCGGGTGAATGGGCCTGTACTACAGCTGTCGGACCGTATATGTCGACGACCAGACCGGGCAGGAAATCGCCTTCGCCGTGCACGAGACGGAATGCGTCATTGTCGCTGCGTATTAGTCCGAGCGCCTGCCTGAGTTTCAGAGCTTCGGCGAGACGTCGTCCATAGAAATCCTCGTCGATGGTTTCGTCGCCGAAAGTGAGCATGCGCACGGCTATGCTGCCGATCTGGAAATGTCCGGTACCGATGCGTCGGCCGTCGGAGGTCTCGACGTAGACGAGGTCGCCTTCGTCTATATTATCGGGCATCGCTACGAGCGCTCCGGAGAATACCCACGGGTGGAAACGGTCGAGCGACTCTTCTTTTCCGCGGCGCAGCCGCAAAGTTGTGATAACGTCGTTCATATCTGTCATTTTAAGAACAGTCGGTATATATCATTGCCGTTGGCATAGATCAGGAGCAGAAAGAGGAATGCCATGCCGATCATGTTGGCATATTCGAGCACTTTGTCGCTGGGCTTGCGGCGAGTGACAAGTTCGATGAAAAGGAAGAGAATGTGGCCGCCGTCAAGTCCGGGAATGGGAATGATGTTCATGAACGCGAGTATGACAGAAAGGAATGCGGTGATCTGCCAGAAACTGTACCAGTCCCATGAGTCAGGAAACAGACTTCCGAGTGTGCCGAAACCGCCTAAGCTTTGTGCGCCCTCCTTGCTGAATACGAGCTTGAGCGACGACACGTAGCTGGCCAGACGGTCAGTGCCGATTTCCCATCCGCGCGGTATGGCACCGAGCAGAGAGTAACGTACTTCCTCAACTTTGAAGATCTCAGCCGGACTGAGCATCTGTATGCCGATCTTGCCGGCGTCGCTGACGGCGACGTCAAGCGTCATCTCATTGCCGTTGCGGATGATGGTGAACGGGAGCGTCTTTCCTTTGTTGGCGGCAAGTACGGGCATAAATTCAGTAATGGCAGGAGTAGTGTCGTTACCAACTTTGACGATGCGATCTGCCTTCAGAAGTCCGGCTTTCTCGGCCGGTTCGCCGGGCATAAGGTTTGCTATCACGACCGGAATTCTTATAGTCATGCCTTTATAATCCTTGTCTTTGGTAATGATCGAAGACAGAAGTTTTTCTGTGATAGTGATACTTACGGTGTCGCGGCCGTCGCGCAACACTTCGACAGTGGCACCGGGCTGGATGATGTCCCAGGCCACGCTGTAGTCCTTGGCGTCGAGGGGCTTGCCGTCGAGCGAGAGCAGACGGTCGCCGTTGCGGAAACCTGCTTCCTGCATTTCCGTACTGAAGTCCATGCCTTCGGTCATTGCTGAGAACGGCACGACACGATCGCCCCAGTGCATCGCGATGCCGGCATAGATGACGATTGCGAGAATGAAGTTGAACAACACACCGGCCACCATGACCATAAAGCGCTTATGCACGGCTTTTGACCGGAATTCCCACGGCTGAGGCTCGCTTTCAAGGTCTTTTGAACTCTTGGTTTCGTCGACCATTCCGGCAATGTCGCAGTAGCCGCCAAGCGGCAGCCATCCGAGTCCGTAGAGAGTGTCACGCCATGACTGTTTGCCGTCACGGCGTGCCGGATGTTCTTTGCCGACTCTGAACGTTTTCCATGCCTTCTCGTTGCCGTCTTTGTCAGTCCAGCCGATTAGCTGGAGCGTGCCTTTGTCGGGACGGTATTTCAGGATTGAAAACCAGGGATTGAAAAACAGATAGAAACGGTTGACTTTGATGCCGAAAACGCGTGCAAAAAAGTAATGGCCGAACTCATGTATGGTGACGAGTATCAGCAGGGCAACAATAAGTTGCAGGGCTTTCATTAAAAAAACTTCCATTTTACGGGATAACTGTGATTGTAGATTTATTACCGATCAGCGAAGAAGCGAACATCCGCGCCTCGCTGTTAGATGTTACAAAGTCGTCGTAGTCTGGCGTGGCGACATAGGGTACGGCATCGAGGGTGCGCTCGATCGTACGGTAGATGTCGTTAAAACCGATGCGGCCATTTAGAAAAGCCGCTACGGCAATTTCGTTGGCAGCGTTGATTACACAGGCTGAGTTGCCCATACGGCTGAATGCTTCTCCGGCGAGAGTCAGACACGGGAAGCGGTGCGGATCGGGGCGTTCGAATGTGAGATTTTCATAATCTGATATCGAAAGCGGTTTTTCGGCTCCGTCAAGCCGGTGGCCTTCGCAGAGGGCATAAGCTATGGGCAGTTTCATGTCGGGCAAACCCAGCTGAGCCTTGATCGCGCCGTCTTTGAATTCGACCATCGAATGGACAATCGACTGCGGATGAACGACGGCAGTGATCTTGTCGGCGTCGAGCCCGAACAGCCATTTAGCCTCAATGATTTCGAATGCTTTGTTCATCATCGTCGCCGAATCTATTGTTATCTTTGCGCCCATTGACCAGTTTGGATGCCGCAAAGCGTCGGAAGCGGTGGCCTCAGATATTCTCTCAGCGGTCCAGGTGCGGAACGGTCCGCCCGAAGCAGTGATGATCAGTCTTTTCACATCTGCTTTGTCCTCACCTTGCAGACACTGGTAAATGGCTGAATGTTCCGAGTCAACCGGAAAGACACGCGACATTGATTTCTCAAGTAGCCCGGTAATGTATTCACCAGCGACAACAAGAGTTTCCTTATTGGCAAGGGCGATATCTTTATCAGCCTTTATTGCCGCGATCGTGGGTGCAAGACCGCTATAGCCGACTGTAGCAGTGACTACCATATCCACATCGTCGCGACATACGGCCTCGCACAGAGCTTCGTCACCGGTAGCTGTGGCGATGCCGAGTGGCTCGAGAGCTTCGCGCAGGCGATTGTATTTTGTTTCGTCTGCTATTATGGCCAATGAAGGTCTATGACGGATTGCAAGACCGATCAGATCGTCGACACGGCTTCCGGCTGCGAGAACAGTGGCTTTGTAAAGCTCTGGTCGGGAGCCGATTATTTCGAGGGTTTGTGTGCCTATGGAGCCTGTCGCTCCGATGACGGCGATATTTTTTTGGGTTTTCACCATAGTTTTCTGTATTTTAACTACAAAATTAGCTAAAAACATCGAGCTTTCTGCTGGCTTGGCAAAAAAACTCTGTTGTACTATTGGTAAAAACGTAAAAAAGCCACAGTCAAAATTTCCTGACTGTGGCAAAAGAGTAGAGCCGATTTGATAGCAGGCAGTTGTTTCAGAAGCTATACTGCATCATGGCTTCAAAGCGGTTTGCATGACCCGAGGTGCCGTCATAGTTGTGGCGGCGTCCGATCAGACATTCTGCGCCGATGCGGAAATCAGATGTCAGATTGTAGAAGCCGTTGATTGCCGCGTACGTGCCGTATCTGTAACTGTCGCCACCGAGAATCGAGCAGTCGTAGACTCTTGACTGGCTGCAATTGGCAGTCATGAAAAAACGTTTTGTGAAATTGTATGACAGACCTACTGTCCAGGCAAGTGCGCCCGGGGCTTTCAGTTCACCTTCGACCTCAGACGGCACAAGGTCATAACCGTTGTCGCACAAGTCGTTGATATATCGTGCAATTCCTTCACCATAGGCAACATGTCCGAAATAACCCAGACCTGCGGCTATGTCACCGACGCTGCTGAGATGGAGACCCCATCCTGATCTGAAGTGGTTTTTACCGGCTGTCAGATCACGGTAGCTGAGACTACGATGAAGAACCGATACTCTTACATGACTGTCGGAATTCCAAGCGTATTGAACGTAAAGAGGTATGTCGGGCACGCGCTGGGCAATCGCTTCCGTCACCCCGGTGACTGTCGAATAGCTCGCCGAGGGATTTTCTATCGATATTGCTCCGGAAAATCCTTTAACCGTATTGGTTTTGTATTGGAAAAGCATATTTTTGGCTGTGATCTGTCCCGACGGACCCTGACCGTCGATAGTCGGTGCCTCAGCTTCGCCATCGGCGAATGATGAGCGTGCCAGGCCTGCAGTGACATGTCCGACGCTGACATATGCCTGTTTTAGTTTAAGTGTGTAGCCTTTTGATGCAGAGTTGAAGCCAGTCTGTATATAGACGGTGATACGCCCTAATTTAGTAGGATGTGTGACGAGTTTCAGAAACAGAGTCGACTGAGATGCATCGGCACCGAAACGTTGTCGCTGAGCAGGATTGAAGGGAACAGGGATATCATAAGTCTCAAAGTCCGATCCGTCGATGGCTCCGTCGAAATCATACATGCCTACGCCTTTCACATAGCCGCCTATGCCGAGTGCGACCTTCCCTTCACGGTCGAGAAACAAAAAACGCGGAGCTCCGGGCTCGTCAAAAGACATGCCCTCACGGGAATAGAGAATGGCGATATTGCCGCGTGTGTCGGCATTAGCCGAATCTCCGCTTAGCACAATGGCGCGTTCGGGAATATAAATTGTGTCGCCATAAACTTTGGCACTTGATACTGCGGGTGTCATACACGCCAGAGCAGTGATCGCTACAAAAAGTATAGACAGTCTCATTGATGCTGATTCTGAAATAATGTTGAACTAATGTTTATTATTAAAACATATTTACATTGATTTAAGTTCTTTATAAAAATAAAAAAATCCGGCAGAAATATCATGAGACTTTCTGCCGGACTGCAACAATATATTTAAAGAAAAACTTATTCTTTGATTTCGGGGTCGAGAACGATAACGCGGTAGTTGTTCTGATCAAGAAGTGCACGCATGAAGTTCTGAACGTCTTTTGTCGTGATTGCGCCGATAGCTTCGTCACGGCCGTTGAACACATCTACACCGTTGAGGGCAGTGGCAGCGATTGATCCGCTCCAGGCCTCATTTTTCTCGCGGTCAGAAACAGCGTTTTTCGACATATATTCCTTGATTGGCTGGAGCTCGTCTTCGCTGACGTTTTCAGCCATAGAGTAGATTATGTCGTGTATAACAGCGAGAGTCTCGTCTTTGAGTTCGGGCTTCATCGGGAATGCCGTCTGAAGCACAACGTTTGTTTTGCCCATGCGGTCCATGTCGCCCTGCATACCGATAGAGTATACGGCTCCCATTTCTTCACGGACTTTCTTCAGCAGGCGGTTGCTCAGGATTTGACCTGATATGCTTGCAAGCAGTTTGTTGTTCATGCTGTATGGCAATGTGCCGTAGGTTGCGATGAACACGTATGTCTGTGGCGTTTCCATCGGAGTTGTCGACACTTCTGTGGCGCTGCCGAGGGCCGGCTCGATTGAGAGGTCAGGCGTTATTTTGGCAAATGCCGACTTTTTGGATGCGGGTAGCGTAGCGATATATTGTTCGACAAGCGGACGGAATGAATCGAGGTCGATATTACCGGTGAACACAAATGTGTAGTCGGCTGCGTTGGCGAGAAGATCGTGTACAATGCCGAGAGTTATTTCGCGATCAGCGGCTTTAACATCGTCGCTCGAAATCATCTTTTTCTTGGCCGATTTGAACAGGGAGTCCATCAGACGCTTGCTGAAGATGTAGTTGGGAGTAGCTTCCTGATTGCTGAGAGCCGTTGTGATCATGTCCTGAGTGGCGGCGAATTCGTCGGCTGTGATGTTGAAGCCTACGAAGTTCATATAGATAAGTTCCATCATTGTCGGGAGATCTTTGACGGTTGTCTCGCCGGACATCTCGCGGCTATATTCGTCAAATGACAGGTCGACCGAAACTTGTTTTCCCTGAAGATATTTTTGCAGATCGATGTTGGTGTAATCGCCAAGACCGTGCTGGCTCATAGCATAGGGAAGGAACATAACCGATTTTGCTTTGTCGTCGCTCACACTCGAAAGACCTCCGCGAGCCATTGCATCAAACGTAATCTGATTGTCTTTGAACTTGGTAGGTTTGACGATTACCTTGATGCCGTTGCCGAGAGTCCACTCTGTCGCATCCCATTGTTTGAGCTCTTTTGTCGAAACGATTTTGCCGGGTTTCGGAAGTGAGGGGATCAGCGGTTCGGCTTTCATCTGGTCTTTGTATGGCTCGATTTCTTCTTCGTCAACAGAGGCGAGTGCTTCTTCGACCTGTTGTTCGGTCGGAATGACAACCTTGTTGTTGTCAGGCAGGATAGCCATAAACACACGGTTGTCGTCAGTGATGAGCTGGGGCAGCAACTGGTTGATAGCGTCGATAGGAATCATCGGGGCAATCTGTTTGTACATCTCATATTCGAGTTTGATGCCTGGAATGGGATCGTTGTCGATGAAGCTGCGGACATATTCCTGACCGTAGGTCGACGACTCGGTGTTGTTGCGGTTTTCGAAGAGACGCTCGTAGTTGGAAAGGAATTCGGCGCGTGCGCGTTCATATTCGCCTACCGTGAAACCTCCGCGAGCGGCGCGAAGCACTTCGCGATAAATAGCTTTTAGTGCAGGCATAATGTCATCGCCCTTAGCTACAAAATCTATAGTCAGGGCTTCTTTGGTTTTTGATACAAAGAAATCGCCGAGCGCTATCTGAGGTTGTGTGAATTCGGCTTCGGGTTTCTTTGCGAGCTCTCTCAGACGACTGCGGAGCATGCCAGATACCATCGATTTGAGATAGTTGACAGGGAAGAATGCTTGAGTGTTGCGATATTCCTTAGGCAACATTGGATCTGTTTTGAACATCAGCGAAAGCTGAGAGTTTTTCACTTCGGGATCGGCGCCTATGGCAATGATAGTGCCGGGAGTGTCGTCGACGGGGAAGTATTCGCGGGTCTTCGCGTTTTCGGGCATCTTGATTTGTCCGAAGTATTCTTTGATTTTCGACTCAATATATGCCGGGTCGATATCTCCGACAACGATTATTCCCTGCTGATCAGGGCGATACCATGTATGGTAATAGTCTATGATAGCTTGTGGAGGAAAGTTGTCGACGACTTCCATTGTGCCGATAGGCAAACGATAGCCATAGCGATTGTCGGGGTAGATAGTCGGCAGAAGTTTTTCAAGGACACGCATCTCTCCGGCCATTGACTGACGCCATTCTTCGTGGATTACGGCGCGTTCGGCATCGATTTCTTTCGGGTCGAGTGTCAGATCGCATGCCCAGTCGTGGAGAATGAGAAGGCAAGAATCAACCACTTCTTTACGAGCGGCAGGTACGTTGTTGATACGGTAGACGGTTTCGTCAATAGATGTATAGGCGTTGAGGTTGTATCCGAATTTTACGCCTACGGTCTCAAGCCAGTCGATAATTCTGCTGCCGGGGAAATTTTTCGTGCCGTTGAAACACATGTGTTCGAGGAAGTGAGCGAGGCCTCGCTGATTGTCTTCTTCGAGGATAGAGCCGACTTTCTGTGCGATATAAAAATCGACCTGACCTTTCGGCGTGTTGTTATGTCTGATGTAATAGGTGAGGCCGTTGTCAAGTTTGCCTACTGTGACAGCACTGTCTACAGGTAACGGCGGCATCTGTTGAGGCATCTGGGCGTTCATTGCGAAAGCCGTCAGGCCACAGGCGAGCAGAAGCGCGCGTTTGATGAATTTGTTCATTTTTTAATTTTGCGGATTAGTTTATGTATTATAATATATGTAATCAGAGTTTATTATGCACTATGTATTGATTAGACTTCAAAGATAGGTGAAAAATTACTTTTATAAGTGTTAAAATTTGCAAACCAGCCATTCGGCTTACGGTAAAAATAAGAGAGACAGAGATGTAATTATCTCTGTCTCAAGTTGATATTGTCTGATGTGAGTCAATAGACAGTGTTATTTAACCCGAATAGACACAGTCCGAATTTATTCATGTGTTTAGCAAGTTCATACGGGTAAAAAGCTATGTTTATGTAGCCTTGTGCATAAGAAGCTACTTCATATGGCTGATACGCAAATACGATTTCATTATCGGCCGAGATATAGAAATTACCGTTTGCCGGCAGCGAGTCTATATCTGTAGGACCGAAGTAGTCTTCCTGCTGAACAGCCCGGTTGGCAATCGTTGCCGGCAGCGATGCAAGGCCATCTTCTGTGAAGATATCATCGAGTGTTATGACTCTGGTTTCAGGAATAAGATAGTTGATATAGTATTTTGTTTTCATTCCGTGGGCTGCGTGGGGAGCCATATGCTCATTATTGACGCAGTAGACAAGCCATTCTGCAGAAAGATGATTGAGCAAGCCGGTTGTAATATCGTATCCGTCGGCACGGGAGAGATTGATTTTTATATCAGTCTCCCGGGCAGCGAAACCTGCATCTGCGGCAGTAGTCTTGAAATAATTACTTATGATCGCATTATGATCGACTCCGGTTGTATCAAAGGCTGTCTTGAGAATTATATCCTGCAAGGGGCGCAGGTCTTTATTCCCTATCAGCATGGGCATTATCATTGAAACCGAATCGATAAACACCCAGTCGCTGTCTGTACCGAATTGAGCTGCAGTTCCTTCAAGCCGATAAGTCTTTTCGGCCGAAAGTTCAGCAAAATTGATCGTGTTTCGGTCATAAGCCGAATTAACAGTGCACCCGCAGAATAGAAGTACGGCGGCGGCACTTCCTGCTGCTTTCAGTAAAGTTAGTCTATCCATATTATAACTTAAACAGGTATAGTCGTCGGGAAGTTTTTTATAATACAGTGATTGTGCTGTCTTCGACCTTAATTATATGCGGTCCTCCGGAAATTGAAATATGTTCGCCTGTATAACTGTCGGTGGAGTAGATCATACGGCCGTCGAGAGTGTAAACTTGAACTTGCATGCCATCGGCGTTGCTAATAGTCAGTGAACCTTGTTCAACGTTAGCTTTGAACGGCACTGAGATAGCTTCAGATATACCAGACGTACTTTCTTCCCTGATATTCGAGAAACCTTTCCATACGTCGGCGCTTGCGTATGCTTCTTTCGAACCTACCGGCACGTAAATAATAGCAGACGGGCAAATGGCTGGAGAAAAACTGTTACTGCAGGCTGTTGGCGGAACGGTCGCTGCAATATGAATTTCATTTACTTTCAGACATGTACCAAATGCAGACTCACCAATGGAATTGACAGCAGATCCCATTCTGATGATTTCGAGAGCACTGCATTCACGGAACGCGCCTTCTTCGATGGTTTCGACGGCCTCAGGAAGTGAAACTTCTTTAAGACTCTGGCAAAGTTCGAATGTCTTGACTCCTACTTTAGTTAGGCTTTCGGGGAATATGACACTTTCAAGGCGCTTGTTGAATGCAAACCCCCATTCCGGCAACTCTGTTACGTTAGCGTTTATAGTGACTTTAGTGAGCCGTTGGTTTCCATAAAAAGAACCGAGCTCCATTTCAGTTATGTTGGAAGGTATGGTTATCTCAGTGATGTTAGGATTATAAGAACAAGACCACTGACAAATCTTGTTGACACTTTCCGGCAGACTGAAAGTCGTATTGGCAGTCGGTAGCATGACAACCTCAGACATATCTTTATTATAAAGTCCGTTGTTGTACGAAGTGAATACGGGGTTGTTTTCAGATACTATGTATTCTTCGATATTCTGGCAGTAAGTGAATGCTTCATTCTCGATGACGGTCAGTGTTGAAGGAATAGTTACGGATTTGAGCAGAAAACATTCATAAAATGCAGATTCTCTGATACTCTCTATGCCTTCGGAGAGCACTAAGGATTTAATTACATCGTTCTCGTAAAATGAAAAGTAGCTGACAGATACGACTTTAAATGTGTGCCCGTCGTATGTGACTTCTCCAGGAATTACAAGATTTTCTGACAACGGAGTTTCCTCTGCGGGTCCATAGACCTCAACAGTCATTTCGTCTTCGTCAAGTACACTGTAAATTAACTCTCCCACCTCGAATTCATCAAAGTCGAGGGGCTCAGCATTAGCAGTCGACATGAGGGCAGTCGCAGCAAGCAAACAGATAGTTGAACGTAAAGTTTCCATAATGATATTATAATAAATAAATTGGAATATTACCTATAAATAATAAACTACGGAGTTTGCGGTCTCCGTAGTTTCCAAATCAATTTAAAATCCTTTTTTTATCGTAGTTTCAGCTTTTGATTAATCTGAAGCCGTGTGTTGGTTGTTATGCCGTTGAGGCGGCAAAGTCTGGCTACTGTAGTGCCGTTTCGCGAAGCTATTTTACCGAGAGTATCACCTTTTTTTACGCGATATACCGTTGAGGAGGACGAATTTGAGTTTGTCGATCTGTCGCGGACATAAGGTTTGGGTGGATTTTCAATCCTGTATTTGGCTGCATATTCGGCGTTGGCTTTCGGCGAGAAGTTACGAGGCTTCTGATAAGTTGCTTTGTCAAATGTATATATATCGGTGTGGGTTGTCTGATTGGCGAAGTCGAAGATCGCGCAAGGATTGATGGCGTATCCCATGTATCGAGTCTCGAAATGAAGATGCGGGCCGGTCGAGCGTCCGGTATTGCCGCCAAGTGCTATCGGATCGCCAGCCTTGACATATTGGTCTGGTTCTACGAGAAATTTCGAGAGGTGGCCGTAGACAGTTTCGAGATCGTTGGTGTGGCGCAGGACGACATAATAACCGTAGCCGCGTCGCTCGAATTTGGTAAGACGGACACGTCCGTCAAAAGCGGCTCTGATGGTGTCGCCGACATTGACTTTCAGATCGACACCTTTGTGCATACGGCGCCAACGGCGGCGGTAGCCATAGGGCGACGTGATATATCCCGGGTGGGGAATGGCATATTTGGAAACGTCGATGTTTGCGGTCTGAGGAACCGTCACTCCTGAATAGCAGTTGACCATCTGGCTGTCCCATCCTTCGGTGTAGATGTCAAATTCGGGTTCTTCTTCATCACTGAACAGCCCTTCGAGATATTTAGTCGCGTTGTCAAGCTGGATGGCCGTATTGCCTTGGTTTGCAAGTAGGTCTCCGTGTTGCTGCAGATGCTGTCCAGGTAGCCGTATGGTCGTTGTTTCTTCGGCCGAAAGACTGAAGATGCCTGCAGCGACTATAAACGCTATTGCAATAGATGATTTTATCGAATTGTTTTGAGAGAGAAGCATTATTGGTTTGTATCTTGATTGATTAGTCTATTTCGTCGGGAGAGTAGGTAGCCGATATTGTCAGAGGTGAGTAATCGAAGATTTCTTCAGGACGGAAGAAGCGGTTGATCTCAATAATGGCGTTGTCGACAGAGTCAGAAGCATGAATGATATTTTCCTGGCCGCTCATGCCAAAATCCCCGCGGATAGTGCCGGAAGCGGCTTTTCGGCAGTTTGTGGCGCCGGTCATGGAGCGAACAACCTCGACTGCATCCTTGCCGCGCAGACACATTACGATAACAGGCGTGGCCATCATTGATTTCAGTAGATCAGGGAAAAATGGACGGTCAACAAGGTGCGAGTAGTGCTCACGGAGAATTTTTTCATCGAGTCGCATCATTTTGATGCCGGCGATGAAGAGACCTTTTTTCTGAAAACGATCAATGACTTGCCCTACAAGTCCGCGCTGGATTGTTGAGGGTTTGAGTATGATGAAAGTTTGCTCCATTGCTTATAATTTTGTGGATTTCATGCTTTTTCTCAAAATTAGCTAATTTTTTTGATATAACATTGATAATCAAAGTGAAAAAATTGCAAAAGAATGTTATTGTTAATTGTAACGCCCTGATTATTAGTAATATATAAATGAAGCGTATAATTGGATTATCGGAACAAATTTTTCAGGAAATTTTGCTCCAGTCCCTGATCCCGTCGGACGATGCAGCGAGTTCGCGGGCGAACAACAGATTTTCAGAATGATTTAGGTTTGGATCGCTGTCGATGAGTTTCTCGGCCGCTCTCCGAGCAAGCTGTATGATTTGGCCGTCGGTTGCCAAGTTTGCGATATGAAGGTCGAACGGTATGCCGCTCTGCATTGTGCCTTCGATGTCGCCGGGACCACGCATCTGCATGTCAGCTTCCGCTATAAGAAATCCGTCGGAAGTATGTGTCATCAGTTCGAGTCTCTGACGCGTGGTTTTAGCAATTTGGTGCTTACTCATGAGTATGCAATAGCTTTGGTCGGCACCTCGTCCTACACGTCCGCGCAACTGATGGAGTTGCGACAGCCCGAAGCGTTCGGCGTTCTCTATGATCATAACTGACGCGTTCGGGACATTGACCCCGACCTCGATTACTGTCGTTGCTACTAATATATCGGCCTTATGCGAGGCAAAGAGGTTCATCTGGAAATCTTTCTCGGCCGGTTTCATGCGTCCGTGGACAAAAGCCACATTATATTCTTTGAATGTATCGCGTACGATGTTGTATCCTTCTTCAAGACTGCGAAGGTCAAGTTTTTCGTTTTCTTCGATCAGAGGATATACGATATAGATCTGCCGTCCGAGTCTGAGCTGTCCGTAAACAGCGCGGTAGACCTGCGCGCGCTGTTCGTCATAGCGCAAGAGAGTTTCAATCGGTTTTCTGCCCGGGGGCAACTCATCGATTACAGACACATCGAGATCTCCGTAGACAGTCATTGCGAGCGTTCGTGGAATCGGCGTGGCGGTCATGACCAGAATGTGTGGAGGAATCTGATTTTTGGCCCATAATTTGGCGCGCTGGGCAACCCCGAAACGATGTTGCTCGTCAATTACAACAAAGCCTAACTGTTTGAACTGCACCGTGTCTTCAATGAGAGCGTGAGTTCCGATAAGTATCTTCAGCCGTCCGTCAGTCAGACTTTCGTGGATACGCGACCGCTCGCGTTTGCCTGTAGATCCTGTCAGAAGGGCGACTTCGACGCCAATCGGAGCGAGCATTGACGAGATAGTTTCATAATGCTGCGTGGCCAGAATTTCTGTCGGCGCCATCAGACATGCCTGCAGTCCGTTGTCGACAGCGAGCAGCATAGACATCAGAGCTACAAGTGTCTTGCCGCTGCCTACATCGCCCTGTACGAGCCTGTTCATCTGATGGCCTGTGTTGACATCGGCGCGAATTTCCTTAATTACTCTTTTTTGAGCTCCTGTCAGATCGAAAGGCAGGCACTCGCGGTAAAAACGGTTGAATGTCTCACCGACTTTTGTAAGTTTGTGGCCGACCGATATTATCTTTCGTTTTTGCGACCGGCGCAGCATATCGACCTGAATGTAGATCAGTTCGTCGAATTTTAGTCTCAGGCGTGCCTGCCGCAGGTTTTCGGCGTCTGAAGGGTTATGGATTTCAGCCAATGCCTTTCCAAGCGGCATCAGCCGGTTATCGGCTATTACAGACTGCGGTAGAGGATCGACGATAGTGCGGCGTGAGCCGAGCAATGTTGATATCCATGACGCTATCTGTCTGGAAGTGATGTTGGCTGAGCGCAAACGTTCGGTCAGCGGATAGACGCCTCTGACGGGCTGCATGGCTGCAGCCGAGTTAGGCAGGTCGATTTCCGGATGGCTCATCTGTTTCGAGCCCATATAACTCGACGGCTTGCCGAAAACTACATATTCGGTGCCGGTCGTCAGGCTTTCTCGGATGGCTTTTATGCGTCTGAACCATACCACTTCAAGAGTTGCAGTTCCGTCGGAAAACAATCCGACGAGTCTCATTTTCGCTCCTTCGCCTATGGTGTTGAACGTGACAAAGCGTCCGCGTATCTGGACGTAAGGCATGTCGTCGTTCAGCTCCTTGATAGTATAGACTTTTGATCGATCGAGATAATGTGTGGGATAATGGCGCACCAGATCATAACCGGTGGCTATGCCGAGCTCTTTTTTCAGGAGTTCGGCCCGACGCGGTCCGACTCCTTTAAGATACTTTATGTCATAGGTGCGCAGCGAGTTCATGACAGGCTGTTGAGTTTCATCAGCGTTTCTGCTATCGCAATGTCACCCGGATTGGTGATTTTGATGTTTGAACTCGAACCTTTAGTGAGCACCAGATTGCAGTAACCGGCGGCTTCCATTACGGAGGCATCGTCCGTGAAGCTGTCGGTATAGGGTAGATCATAGGCCGAATGCAGCCGATCGCCTCTGAATGCCTGGGGGGTCTGCACGGCGCGCATAGTGCTTCTGTCGATGCTTTTGCTGTGTCCGTCATCGCTTATTGAGCGAAGTGAATCTGTAACCGCTATAGCCGGTATTGCACCGTCAACGCCGGTGTCGGATGATATTGCTTTTACGAGCCTGTCTATTATTTCTTTGCTGACGAGCGGCCTGACGGCATCGTGAACCATTATTATGTCGGCAATACCGACAGACGATTTTAATGCGTTGCAGACAGATTCCCAGCGTGTGGCTCCACCAAAGACAATATCGGGAGACGTGAAGTTATGGCGGTCGCAAAGATCCTGCCATAACTGTGTCATTTCACGGCTTATGACGAGAGTAAGTTTCGCGTCAGGTGCAGCTGCGCGCAGGGCGTCGATCGTGTGCATCAGCACAGGTCTTCCGCCGAGATCGCAATATTGCTTGGGCAGCGGAGCTCCGTAACGGAGACCGCTGCCCGCAGCAACTATTATGATTTCAAGTGATGTCATCAATCGGCGAACATCGGATATTCAGTCATCATGGAGTTGACTTTTTCGCGAACCGATTTGATTACGGCAGGGCTGTCAGCGTTTGACAGAACGGTATCGATCATCTCTACGATATCGCCCATGCTTTCGGTCTTCACGCCACGTGTTGTGATGGCCGGAGTGCCGAGACGTATGCCTGACGTCTGGAACGGCGAACGAGAATCGAAGGGAACCATATTTTTGTTGGCCGTGATATCGGCTTCGACGAGAACTTTTTCGGCAACCTTGCCTGTAAGATCGGGGAATTTAGTACGGAGATCGACGAGTATGCAGTGGTTTTCAGTTCCGCCGCTGACGATTTTATATCCTTTTGCGATGAGAGCTTCGGCCATAGCTGCAGCATTGGCTTTGACGCGAGTCTGATAGTTCTTGAATTCGGGAGTGAGCGCTTCACCGAAAGCTACTGCTTTGGCTGCGATTACGTGTTCAAGCGGTCCGCCCTGAACGCCGGGGAAAACCGCCGAGTCGATAAGCTGCGACATTTTGCGCACTTCGCCTTTGGGATTTGTCTTTCCCCAGGGATTGTCGAAATCCTTGCCGAGCAGGATAATGCCGCCGCGCGGGCCGCGGAGGGTCTTGTGTGTGGTCGAAGTGACGATATGTGCATACTTCAGCGGGTTGTCAAGCAGCCCTGCGGCGATCAGACCGGCAGGGTGCGCCATGTCTATCATGAGTATGGCTCCGATCTCATCGGCAATCTTGCGCATACGGGCATAGTCCCATTCGCGTGAATAAGCGCTTGCGCCGCCTATGATCAGTTTAGGACGTTCGCGGAGTGCGACTTCCTCCATCTGGTCATAATCGACCAGTCCGTTGTCTTCGCGCACGTTATATTCGAGGGCGTTGAAAACGAGACCTGAGAAATTGACAGGGCTGCCGTGGCTGAGGTGGCCTCCGTGCGAGAGGTTGAGACCGAGAAATTTGTCGCCCGGTTTCATGACAGTCATGAACACAGCCATATTGGCTTGTGCACCGGAGTGAGGCTGCACATTGGCATACTCTGCACCGAAAAGTTTTTTGACGCGGTCGATTGCAAGCTGTTCGGCCTCATCGACTACCTGACAGCCGCCATAATAACGATGGCCGGGATAGCCTTCGGCATATTTGTTTGTGAGGCACGAACCCATGGCTTCCATCACCTGGTCGCTGACGAAATTCTCCGACGCGATCAGCTCGATGCCTTTTTTCTGGCGTTTGTGTTCACGTTCGATGATGTCGAAAATTTGATTGTCTCTTTCCATTGCGCTTGATTTTATTTTTTTGAAAATGTATCTTATTCTGCTATTTCTTTTTTCTGACTGAGAAACCGAATCCGCCGATCTTTTCGCCGAGAGGATAGTAACCGCCGTGAGAGTAGGCCATCAGACCTGAAGCTGCCAGATCAAAAGCTCCGGTAGAGGGGTCGATATAGTGTTCATCGGCAAGCACATTGAGCACGTCGGCTATAAACATGTCGTGGCTCCCGAGCGACATTATCTGCTTGACGCGGCATTCAATTGACAGCGGAGATTCGGCGACTGACGGACACGACACCTTGACGCCTTTTTCGCGTGTCAGGCCGGTCTCTTCCCATTTGTCGCAGTCGCGTCCAGATTTCACACCGCACCAGTCAGTGGCGCGGGCCATTGCGGCTGTCGTCAGATTGACAGTGAATTCCATATGGCGGCGGATTATGCCGTAGGAGTATCGTTCCGGTCTTACTGAGATGTAAAGCATGGGTGGATTGGTGCAGACGGTACCCGTCCAAGCCACGGTGAACAGATTTGATTCACCGTCATATTCGCCGCAGCTCACAAGAGCCGCAGGAAGCGGATAGACCATCGTGCCGGGTTTCCAGCTTTGCTTCATAATATCTGTGCGTCCTTACCGGCTACAGTGTGGTTGCAGTAGTGACAACGTATCATCACCGGATCATGGCCGATCACTTCAAATTTGGTGGCCATAGGTTCGTTGTTTGAGATGCATTTGGGGTTGCTGCATTTCACTATGCCTGAAAGTGTGTCAGGAAGCTTCACCGTTTTTTTCTCCACTACTTCGAAGTCACGGATTGTGTTGACAACGGCGGTAGGAGCGATCAGTGCGATGCGGTTGAGCACGGCTTCGGGGAATTCGGTATCGGCGATTTTAATGATGCCTTTGGTGCCGAGTTTTCCGCTATGAAGATTATTGCCGATGGTTACATGGCATTTCGAGTTCTCGAGCCCGAGAAGTCTTACGGCCTGAAACAGCACTGACGATGGTATGCGGTCAATGACGGTGCCGTTGCGCAGGGCTGCTACGGCGAGTTCTTTTTTGTTTGTACTCATCTTTCTTGAATTATTTGCGCGGATCGATGCCCAGTGCGCGGGTTATGATAGCCTGACGGGCAAAAAGTCCGTTGCGTGCCTGTTCGAAATAATATGCCTTGGGATTGTCGTCGACGTCACGGTCGATTTCATTGACTCGTGGCAGTGGATGGAGTATTTTAAGCGTCGGCTTCGAGTTGTCGAGCATCGAATTGTGGAGAGTGTACAGGTTTTTCACGCGCTCGTATTCCATAATGTCGGTGAAGCGTTCGCGCTGCACGCGTGTCATGTATATGATATCACTCGCGTTGATCACATCTTCTGAAAAATCTGTCGATTCGGTGAACTTTATGCCTTTTTCGCGACAGAATTCCTTATATTCTTCGGGCATCTGAAGTTCTTTCGAAGCTATAAAATTGAACGTCGGGTTGAAATACTGCATCGCCATCAGCAACGAATGAACCGTGCGCCCATATTTAAGATCGCCCACCATTGTTATGGTCAGATCGTTGAGACGTCCCTGTGTCTTATAGATCGAATAGAGGTCGAGCATTGTCTGCGAAGGATGCTGGTTAGCTCCGTCTCCGGCGTTGATTACAGGAATATCGGTCACTTCGGTCGCATACCTGGCCGCGCCTTCGAGATGATGGCGCATCACTATCAGATCGACATAGTTGGCGACCATTTTTATCGTGTCCTTCAGTGTCTCGCCTTTCGACGTACTTGTTGAATTGGCATCTGAAAAACCGATAATTCGTCCTCCAAGACGGTTGACTGCGGTTTCGAAACTGAGACGGGTACGGGTCGACGGCTCGAAAAAGAGAGTGGCGACAACTCGCCCGTCAAGAATTTTGCTGTTGGGATTTTCTTCAAAATATCGCGCACGATCCAGCAGGTCGAGGATCTCATCGCGCGAGATATCTGAAATGGAGACCAGACTATTTGAACTCATAGTGTGCCTGTGTTTGATTCTTTTCGCAAAGTTAACACTTTTATGCCGATTTACTCCGATGTAGGCACACTAAATTTAGCAACAAATTAAAAAGACCGGCCGTCTCCGTAATCCGGAAGGGGCCGGTCAAGATGTTTCGCCTGATATTTTGGTATCAGTAAGCCGATCCCTTTAACATCAGACCTACGCGCTCGTGAAGTCCGAACAGGAGATTCATGCAGTGGACGGCATTGCCGGAAGCGCCTTTGAGAAGATTGTCGATAGCTGCGGTTATGAGCAGCCGGTCATCGATTTTTTCAAGTCTGATCAGACACTTGTTGGTGTTTGTGACGTCTTTTATGTCGACAGGATGATTGACGATAAATGTGAAATTATGGTCGTCGTAGTACTCTTCGTAGAGCTTAGTCAGTTGCTCTATGGCGACAGGCGTTGTCATATAGGCTGCCACAAGTGTGCCGCGGGGGAAACTGCCGCCGAACGACAGAAGATTGATCGGTGCGCTGAAACTCGCCTGCAGACTGCGCAGTGTATTGGTGATTTCGTCAAGCTGAGGGTGAACAAATGCACGCGACAGCGATACGTTATCGTGGCGGTATTCGAAGTCTATCACGCTTTCAGGCGCTGTCTCGGTGTCGGTGGTACCGGTGATTGCGGTGATGTGTATCGGACTGTTGAGAAGCAGGTTTTTTGCGAGAGGAAGTAGTGCGAGCTCGACGGCCATGGCTACACTGCCCGGCGTGGCGACGTGAAGGGCGCCGCGTACCATCGGCTTGCGGTTCAGCTCCGAAAGACCGTAGACAAAATCGCTTTCATCGCCGCACGATGTGCGGAAATCGCTCGACAGATCGATGAAACGCAGTTTTTCAGGGAGAGTGATGTCAGAGAGCAGTTCGGCAGATTTGCCTTTAGGCAGGCAGCAGAACGCAACGTCTATCGAGTCGAGATCAATGTCACTCGTGAAGCTCAACGATGTCTCGCCTGTCAGTCCGTGATGGATTTCGCCCACATTGCGGCCGGCGGCCGACGGATTGTGGACCCATATTATTTCAACATCGGGATGATTGATGAGAAGGCGGAGAAGTTCGCCGGCTCTGTGGCCTGATCCGCCGATGATACCTGTCTTGATCATGGTAGGGGAGGGATTAATTGTTATTATTTGCCGGCAGCCGCTGGCTGACCGAAGATGTCGTTGAAGATAATGTCGCTTGCTCCGATGCTGTCTTTTATATATTTTCCGGCTTTGTCGCCTGCGGTGCTGAGCGCGTTGCTGTCATTTAGGAGCGTGTTCATGATTGCATTGAATTCCGCGGGGTTTGCATATGTAAAACCGCCTCCGCGTTTCAGCAGTTCGTCGGCCTCTTTAAATTTTTTGTGATTTGGACCGAACACAACGGGCATACCGTAGACGGCGGCTTCGTTAAGGTTGTGGATACCCGCGCCGAAGCCACCTCCGATCACGGCGACGTCACCATATCGATAGAGGCTGCTGAGGAGTCCGAAGCAGTCAATAATCAGATAACGGATATTGTTGATTTCGGATTTGGGCATGCTGCCACGGATCTCTGATAGAAGACGGGTTTTTGCGTTGCCCAGACGGTGACGCAGCGATTCGAGCCGTGCGTGATCGAACTCGTGTGGAGCGATGATCGCTTTTACGTCGGGATGTCCTTTTAGCCAGGGTATATAAATTTCTTCGTCCGGTTGCCAGCTGCTTCCTGCTATGAGTGTGAAACGCGATGATTCGACGAATTCTTTGATTTCAGGTGTCTGGCGGGATGATGCCAGTATGTCACTGACTCGGTCAAAACGGGTGTCCCCTGCTACTGTGACGTTGTCGATACCTATCTTATCGAGCAGTTCTGCCGATGCGTTGTCCTGAACATAGAGATGGGTGTAGCACTTCAGCATTTTGCGGAACATGCCGCCCCACGGACGGAAAAAACGCTGACGTGGTCGGAATATTGATGAAATCACGTATGTCGGTATCCCGGCAGCGTGAAGCTGTTCGAGATAATTGCCCCAGAATTCATATTTGGAGAAGATAGCCATCTTGGGCGCTGCGGCGTCAAGAAATCTACGCACCAGTTTCGGCTTGTCGAAAGGCAGGTATGCAACACAGTCGACTTTGTCATAGTTGCTGCGTATCTCATAACCTGACGGCGAGAAGAATGTAAGCAGTATTTTTTTGTCCGGGTGGTTTCCGCGCAAACGTTCTATGATTGGACGTGCCTGCTCGAACTCTCCGAGCGAAGCGGCATGAAACCATACATCGAATCCTTCCGGAGCCGCGGACATGCGTTTATGCTTCAGCGCGGCAAGCGTCTGCCGCTGGCCGTCAAGCATTTTTCTGACTTTTGGCGACCGGCACGATGCTATGTGCGCGCCGAACGCATATGCATGTATACCGAAATTATAAAGCGGGTTCATCAGGCTTTATGCGGTCGATGGCTTTATGTATGCGTCTGATGGTTTCGTCGCGACCAAGCAGTTCGGTGATGTCGAACATGTGGGGACCTTTGCATTCTCCTACTATTGCGAGACGGAACGCATTCATCACATTTCCCATATGATAGCCGTTGGCTGTGATCCAGTCGAGTATAGGCTGTTCGGCGGCTGCGGAGCTGAAGTCGGGCAGTGCGTTCAGTCTTTCGGTCAGTTCGGTCATGATTGCGGGCGTGTCTTCGCTCCAGCGTTTCTTCACAGCCTTCGGATCGTATGTCTCTGGTGCAGTGAAGAAGAATGCGGCCTGATCCCAAAGATCTTTTACAAAGCTGATGCGACCTTTTACCATCGATACTGCTTTAGTAATATATTCATCAGAAAAATCTTCGGGGTTTACGCCATGGTCACGCAGAACCGGCTTGAACATCTCGGCGAGTTTCGCATCATCGAGTTCCTGCAGATAATGGTGGTTGAACCATTTGCCTTTTTCGTAGGCGAATTTTGCGCCGGCGCGTGAGCAATGGTCAAATGAGAAACGGTTGATCAGTTCGTTCATCGACATGATTTCAGTGTCGTCGCCGGGATTCCATCCGAGCAGGGCAAGGAAATTGACCACAGCTTCGGGCAGATAGCCGCTTTCGCGATAGCCGCTTGAAATATTGCCGCTTGTCGGATCGTGCCATTCGAGCGGGAAAACCGGGAAGCCAAGGCGGTCGCCGTCGCGCTTGCTCAGTTTGCCTTTGCCGTCGGGCTTCAGCAGCAGAGGCAGGTGGACGAAATGAGGCATCGTGTCGGTCCATCCGAAAGCTTCGTAGAGGAGTACGTGCAAAGGAGCGGACGGGAGCCATTCTTCGCCGCGGATCACGTGGGAAATGCACATCAGATGGTCGTCGACGATATTTGCCAGATGATATGTCGGAAGGTCGTCGGCGCTTTTATATAGAACTTTGTCGTCGAGTATGTCGCTTTTGATCGTCACTTTGCCGCGGAGCAGGTCGTCGACAACAACGGCGCGGCCGGGTTCGATCTTGAAGCGGACGACATATTTCTCGCCGTTGTCGATCAGATGCTTGACCTCGTCTGCCGGCAGGGTCAGGGAGTTGCGCATCGAACCACGTGTCGATGCGTCATATTGGAAGTTAGGGGTTGCGGCGCGGGCAGCCTCAAGCTCTTCGGGTGTGTCGAACGCTATATATGCCCGATCTGAGTCGAGAAGCTGTTTTACATATTTACGGTATATGTCGCGGCGTTCACTCTGGCGGTAAGGGCCGTTATCGCCTCCGCAGCCAACGCCTTCATCTATTTCGATGCCGAGCCATTTCAGTGATTCTATAATGTAGGCTTCAGCACCCGGCACAAAGCGGTTTGAGTCGGTGTCTTCGATGCGGAGAAGCATTTTTCCGCCGTTATGGCGGGCAAAAAGATAATTATAGAGAGCCGTTCGCACACCACCGATGTGGAGCGGACCTGTGGGAGATGGAGCAAATCTTACTCTTACTTCACGATCCATATTGTAATAGAGCTTTTTTCAGTCGTATAATATAATGTGTCGCAAAATTAAGAAAAAATAACCAAATGGCCACTCCCTCGCTCTTAAATCTTTATTTGTCTTTGCTATTATTCGACTATTGAGCCTGAATTTTCATAAAATGAGGTAAATCCTATGAAACAACAGACAAAAATTTTGTTACTAAAAAAAGCATCGGATCCGGTCCGGACCCGATGCAGTTAATTGGATTTATGTCAATGTTTACATAAGAAACATCAAACCAGTTGACAACTGGTGGAAATTGATCTGATTGTGACCGGTGAGGGCGTGATATGGGGAGTAACGCACATAGAAACTGCAAAAGTCACATACGTGGAGTGAAGCAAACAGATCGATAGTAAACGGTCGCACGTTGATACCGTTGACTTTGTATTCTGATTTAACATCTCCGTCGCGCCATGCAGTGAGAACCGAAGCATGGGAATTGAGATTGAAAATCGGGCCGAAACTGATCGACATTTTGTCTCTTTTAGATCCGAACAGGCCGAACTGCAGTTGCTGGCGATAAAGCAGGGGGAATTGAACAGAGAATATTTTGATGCGCGACAGACGCGGTTCTGTTCCTTCAGGATAATTTTCGATGCTGACTTGCCCGTCGTTGACTGTGAAGCGGTGGTCAAGAGTCGTGCGGTAGTTGCGCCAGTTGATGCCCACGCCGAGCGAGAACGTGTTGCCGTGACGGTTGCGTGCCTGAACTGCCAGAATGTTTAGCCACGACAGTTCAAATGATTTGCCAGGCTCGATGCCCGCAGCTTCCGGAGCGCCCGGAGCGGCGCAGAAACCGAAGCCAAGTCCGCCTGAGATCACTTCCCAAGTCACTGATGAATTACGATTATTGCGGTTGCCGGTAAGCGACAGCCCCGATTTTGACATGTGTGACACAACGACTGATCCGGGATTATCGTAGGTCTGAGTTATCACTCTGGCTGTAGAATCTTGAGATACAACTGTTTTAAGGCCATTTGGACTTTCGGTTATGATTATACGGTCAGCACCGATGATAGTTGTTACTGTATCGTTGATTTCGGCAGATGCTGCCAGTGGTGTCAGCGCTGCGAGTATTGCGGATATAAATAGTAAGGTTGCTTTCATTTTTGTCTGAATTAATTGATTAGAAACCGAGTGACATACCTATGGCCACGCTGTCGTATTGCGGACCGTGATGTGGCTTGAACTGCGACATCGGCGAGTAGCGGACATAGAATGCAAGGCAGTCGCGCCATCCGATGCGGGCAAGTGCGTCGACGGTCAGCAACCGCTGGTGCAGATTTTTGACTGACATCTGAGACTCGACATTGTCGATTTTCCATTTGCAGCTGCCTGTTGTATAAGTGTTGAGCATTGCCACTCCGCCTACTTCGATCGTGAAAGCCTTATAGATTTTTTGAGACAGAGTCAGCGGTATCTGCAGCGAAAAAGTATGCAGTTTTGATGAGGCTTTGTCGTATTCTTCGGGGACGGGCATAAGAGTAAGCCTTCCGGCATCGGAACGGCCGAGTATCATGCCGTCGCCGATGTTGAAACTACGGTATTGAATGCCGAGACCAAGCGACAGGTCAGTGCCGCATCGTGACAGGTGCCATTGCGATCTGATTGCGTTGAGCACTCCGATTTCCCAGCCCGCACGGCTGAATCCTCGGTCTGCCTCGGTCGGTATGACACCGCCTGCGTAGACGTCGCACAATGCGTCGAACGAAGGATTGTTTCTGCGTCGTAATTTATTTTGTTCGGCATTCTTGGCAAACGGCAGATTGAATGCCCACATGTCGTCGGCGCTGTCGGCCGGAGCTTTGCTCACCGAGCTTTCATAATCAAGATTGTAGTCCGGCTGGCCTTCTCTGCCTTCAACGATTATGCGCTTTTTGTCAGGAGAGCTTATTATTCTCACCACGATCGGTTTCTCGATCTGGGCAATCGTGTCGCTTCTTTCTTCTGCGGTCATTGCCGATGCTGTGAACAGCAGCCCGACGGACAATAAAATTTTGGTTCTCATATTCTTGGTTTAAAATTATTGTTGTCTTATCAGTTTCTTTATCTCATCGAGATTTGCTTTACCTATCATGTAGAGCAACATTATCTTGTTGCCTCCGTTAAGATTGGTATTAAGATAGAATATATACCGATTGTATTTGTCTAACGGTTTGAGCATAAGCTGAGCATAATATATCTTACCGTCGATATACTTAACCTCGCGGCTCAAAGCGTCGGAGCCGTCTTTGATGACAGCTGTCGATATTTCATCAGCCAGTTCGGGGGAGTCCCTGATCACAATGCTCCGGTAAGTGTCGAGGCCGGTGCCTTTGAGCGCGTCGCCCATGATTATGGTTTCTGTCGTCTTTTCATTCTGGCGGTATTTTTCTCCGAATATTTTGCCTATGTTCAGCGAATTTTGGGCCGATACAGATGTCACGGCTATCATTAGCGCCAATAAAGTGATGAGCTGTTTCATATTGTGTTGTTATAAAGAGAGTTCTGCTGCTAAAATTGAAAGCTGGTCATCGATGTCGTCACGCATGTCGGCGGATGCCTCGCCGAAATCATTGAGTTCGCTGCGCATCATCGCCATCACCTTATGGTTGTCTGTGATCTCGGTGTCGCCGATATAAGCGACGCAGCGGTCATTGTCGGTGCGGTCGTTGCCTCCGGAGTTCAGAAGCACGGTGCCGCATACGGCGGCCAACGCTATTGCGGCCGCTATGCGGAACCATACCGACTGCTGACGGGAGCGTCGGGGAAGTCTGCTTTCGGTGACAAAGAAGCCTAAGACTGCACGCGCTTCTTCAATTTCAGGAGATGAGAGCGAAGTGTCGGCGAGTCCTCGCCTGAGTTCTGCCTCTTCGTCTTCGGTAGCTGTAGCATCGAAATATCGTACGATCAGTGTATGCAGTCGTTTGATGTCGGGAGATGATTGTTTCATGTTCATATTCTGTGTTTATTTGAAGAGAGGTATATTTCACGCACTGTTTTACGGGCGCGACAGAGTATCATTCTTACGTTGTTCTCGGATATGCCGAGCTCAACAGCGATATCGGCGAAATCCATTCCCATTGTGTCGCGCATGGTGATGACCGTTCTTTCGCGTTCGGGCAGTCGGCGGTCTATGATTTCCTTGACCGATTCGTATATTTCCCGGCGTGAGTTTTCGTAATCGTCGGTGTCGGTCGTGGCGCCGTCGGCCTGATCGAGCGGCATATTGCTATGTCGTTTGCGAAGTGCGTCAATGCAGGTGTTTCGGACGGCTGTCACAGACAGGCCTTCGGCCTGCTGACTGCTGATTATTTCCTGTCTGTGCTTCCAAAGGCGGCAGAAAGCATCCTGAAGGGCATCGTCGGCCTCGCTGTCATCGTCGAGCAGTCTGCGCGCGTTGGCTTTCAGTCGTTCGCGCAGTCTCATAAACGTTGATGTGAGGATATCTGATGTCATTCTGTTTTTATCTGCTTTTTGTCTTTAATACGGATTGAATGGATTTTTGTAACAAACTTAGATAAATTTTTTTGAAAAAATCTTACACTGTTTGGTCAGTTTGGTCTTAAACGGTAATTTTGTGATAAAACGATCTTATTTAAGACAAATAATCATGACTGACATCAAGCATATTGGCCTTGACGAGCTTAAAACTATGCTCTCAGGCATGGATATCGACTGTGCCGTCGACAGCAAGGGTTCTGTTTATTGTATCTTTCCGGCAGATGACGATTTTGACCATGATGTGGTCTTTCATTTCACTAACGATGACGACGGATGGTTTGGGATCGAGGCCGTAGCCGATGAATTTTCTCTGACAGAGGATGAGATCGGTCAGGCGCTTGTATTCTGCAACGAATTTTCCCGGCGAGCCCGTCTGCCGAAGGCTTTTGTTGTCAACGGACGCCTGAAACTCGATCAGTGGATTGTATTTCCGGAGTCTGCCGACAGCGATTATATCATACAATATATAGAACTTGTGCTGACAATGTGCTGGAGCTTTTTTGTCAACGCAAACCATAAATTAAAACAAAAGTGATAATTAATTATGAGAGTATTACTTGTCAACGGCAGTCCGCATCCCGACGGAAACACTTCCGTGGCGCTTGCCGAAGTTGCCCGCATACTTGAGTCCGAGGGTGTTGAAACAGAGACTTTGTGGATAGGGACAAAGGCTGTGCAGGGCTGTATCGCATGTTATAAATGTATGGAACTTGGACGATGTGTATTCCACGACGAGCTGTATGAAGCCGCCCGTGAGGCTGTCGGCCGGGCAGATGCTGTAGTGATCGGTTCGCCGGTCTATTATGCCGGTCCGTCAGGTTCGCTCTGCGCTCTTCTCGACCGGCTGTTCTATTCATGCGGTAAAGAACTGATGTACAAACCGGCCGCATCGGTTGTCTGCTGCCGCCGCGGCGGTGCGTCGGCGACTTTCGACCGACTCAATAAATATTATACAATTCTCAGCATGCCTGTCGTCAGTTCGCAGTACTGGAACAGTGTGCACGGCCGAGAGAAAGGTGAGGCGCGCTACGACGCGGAAGGTCTCCAGACCATGCGTACACTCGGACGCAACATGGCATGGCTGCTGAAATCGATTCACAATCCTTCGTCGCCGGCTCATCCCGCTCCCGAACCACGTCAGGCTACAAATTTTATACGTCGTGATCATGAATGATCTGTCATCGCGTCCGTCACGGCGCATCGTCGTGCTTGACGGATATGTGGCCAACAGCGGCGATCTGTCGTGGGAAGATCTCGGACGGCTTGGCGACCTGATGGTCTATGAACGGACGTCGCCGGCTCAGATTGTTGACCGTTGCCGCGGCGCCTATGCCGTTTTTGTCAATAAAGTCGTTCTCGACAAAGAGACAATCGCATTGTTACCGGATCTGCGGTTTATCGGGGTGCTTGCTACGGGTTATAACAATGTCGATATCGTTGCCGCCCGCAAGGCCGGTGTGACAGTCTGCAATGTACCTGCCTACAGTACGGCCTCGGTTGTCCAGACCGTATTTTCCCTTTTGCTGGCGCTGACAAACAGGGTAGAGTCATATTCGGCGAGCGTATCGCGAGGTGACTGGACATCGTGCCGCGATTTCAGCTACCGGCTTTCGGCGATTGAGGAACTTGACGGTATGACGATAGGTGTCTACGGCCTCGGCAACATAGGATCGAGGGTCGCGTCGACCGCTCACGCATTCGGCATGAAAGTAATCAGCGCTACATCAAAAAGGGACCGTCTGCCGTCATATATCGAGAAAGTTTCTAAAGAGGATTTGTTCCGCCGGTCAGATGTACTGTCGCTTAATGCTCCTCTGACAGCCGACAATGTTCGTTTTGTCAATGTCGATACCCTAGCGCTGATGAAACCAATGGCTATACTGATCAACACTGCCCGCGGAGGACTTGTCGACGAACAGGCTCTTGCCGACGCTTTGCGTTCGCGTCACATAGCCGGTGCCGGGCTTGATGTGCTCGATCATGAGCCGCCCCACGCAGACTGTCCGCTATTAGGCCTTGACAATTGCCTGATCACACCTCACGTCGCCTGGCAGAGTACGGCCGCCCGTCGCCGTCTGCTCACTGTTTCGGCTGAAAATCTTGCCGCCTTTTTCTCCGGTAATCCACAGAATGTCGTCAATTGAGAGAAACATACTGTTATTTTAATAAAACATGAGCGGCGGGCTATTAGACCCGCCGCTCGGCGTTTATTGTGTTAGGAATGTGATTAGTAACCGTCGTTCTGTGTTATGTTCTTGGCGCGGTTGCGTTCTTCCTGAGGAATGGGGAAGAGAGCAAATCTCGGTTCCCAGCGGCGGTTGAGGTCGCGCACTTTCAGTTTCTGTTTATAAGCATCGTAGCAGGGGATATCATTGATATTCTTTTCTTTCGATGTCTTGAAATTAGGAATATCTGTCGGCGCAAGACCAAGAGAAGTCTTTTCGACTCCGTCTTCAGTGTAGGTGTTGCCAGCCTGATACTGATACTGGATGAGAGGACATCCATAAGAAGGATATTCATTCTCGATGGCTCCCGTGCCCCAGCGGTGCATATCCATCAGGTGGAGACCTTCCATCATCAGCTCGACTTTGCGTTCGCGACGAACACGCTGGCGGAGTTTTTCCTGAGCTGTCAGACCGTCGAGACTCTCGTTTGCAACACAACCGTCAGTACCGATTTCTGGCATGTGAGAGCGGCGGCGGACGGTATTGATGGCCTCTATGACAGAACCGTCTATCTGATTGAGCTCAATCTTGGCTTCAGCATAGCCGAGAAGAACTTCAGGATAGCGCATAACCATGATGTTGCAGGTCTGAGCGCTGATGTTCTGGGAGACTTCGTGAGTATACTTACCGTTCATAAGACCGACTCCAGCGTTGCAGAAGCTTGCCCATGATGCGGAAGCACCTGCTTTATCGATGTTGAGCGTTGGTTCGTAGACCCATTCACCGTCAATGAGTCGACCGACCAGAGTGTAGTCGTTGTAGCAGCTGAGAACCTGACGGGTTACTGTACCGTTGTTGATTTCGGAAATGTCACCGTCCATCCAGATCATTTCAGCAAAGCGAGGATCGCGGTTAGCCGACGGGTGGGCATTGTCATAAATCGGAGATGCGTCGATGCGGAGACCGTCGCTACATTCGTATGTGTCGGCGAACATATAACTGATGTGACGTCCAGTCTGACCTTGAATACGGGATGCCTGACCGAAACCTACGGGGTGAGTCATCTGAGGTGTAGTTGTGTTGGTGTAAGGCAGTTCGTAGAATATTTCATCGGTAACGCCGAGCGCCATCTGACCGCCGAAGTTGAAGAGGTCGCCATAGTTAGATACGAGGCTATAACCGCCTTCGTCAATGACTTTTTTTGCTGCCGTAGCGGCGGCTTCGAAATATGTTTTGCCTTTGCCCCCGATGTCGAGCGAGCCACCGATGAGGCCTAGACGGTTGATTATACCATAAGCGAAACCGCGGTTGAGTCGTCCTACCATCTCACGTTTCCATGGAAGGTCTTCTGCCACGCTGTTGAGGTCGGCGATAAGAGCATCGAGTATTTGCTCGCGGGGAGTTCTGTATGCAGAGTCAAATTCAGCCTGAGACACCGGTTCCATGAAGAAAGGCACATCGCCGTACAGAGATACAAGGATGTGATAGAAGTAAGCACGCAGAGCGTGGACTTCAGCAAGGTATTGGCGTCCTTTTGCCGAGAAGTTGGCTGCGTAAGGTTCTGCGCCTGCGATAACAGCATTGGCGCGTGCGATAGCGGTATAGCAGTTGCTCCAGAATTTCTGGACCGTTGCGTTGTCGGGATTGAGTGTGCCGCCGGCACCGATTGTGGTGTTTTCGCTGCGTTCGAGCAGCATCGGGGTGAGATGGTCGAGGATAACAACGGTCGGAACATTGTAGAAACCGTTGACATTGCTCATATACATCTGGTTGTATACACCCATCAAGCCGTCGTAAACAGCTTGGTCAGAGGAGAAGAAGCCTGAGCTGTCGTAATCACTGTTTGTGTCGACACGGTCGAGGAAGTCGGCGCATGAGGCTGTCATCAGACCGAGCGCGGCTACGGCTGCTAAATATAATTTATTCTTTTTCATGATTGTTGCTTGTTTAGAATCTTAAGTCGATACCGAATGTGTAAATTCTCATAAGAGGATAGTATGAACCTGCGTTTGCTTCCGGGTCATAGCCGGGATATGCGTTCTGGATGGTGAATAGATTCTGACCGCTCACGTAAAAACGCAGGTTGGAGATACCGATTTTGTTGACGATATTCTTGGGCATTGTGTAGCCGACAACAAGGTTCTTCAGACGCATATAGGCACCGCTCTTGATCCAGAATGACGAGCAGATGTTGTTGGGGTTGGTACCGCTGACTTGTTCCATAAGGAGCAGAGGATATTTGGCGTTGCGGTTGTCTTCGGTCCATGTGTCAAACTGGCTTTCCATGATTGTGCGTCCAACCATAAGAGGACGTACGTTGTAGCCGCTGGCATAGATGTCGCGTTTGCCTACGCCTTGGAAGAAGGCGGTGATGTCGAAGTTGTTCCATTGTGCGCTCAGGTTGAGAGAGAAGAGATAGCGCTGCTGCGGGTCACCGATAAAGGTCTTGTCGTAGTCGTCGATTACGTCGTCGGGTTTGCCGTCGGGTCCACTGATATCTTTATAGCGGATATAGCCGGGTTTGACGTTCTTCTTGTCTCCGCCATAGACGGGATAATTGTCGATTTCTTCCTGGCTCTGGAAATATCCGTCGGCTACAAAACCGTACCAGGAGTAGATCGGATGACCGACCTGAGTAGAGTTGTCAGCGTTGATGTAAGGAGCGTGACCGTAGAGGTCGGTGATCTCGTTCTTAACATCAGACAGGATTGCGGTGGCACTGAAGTTAACGTTGCCGAAGCTGTCGTGATAGGTGACGGAGAGATCCCAGCCGTTGTTGCGCATATCACCCGCATTGGTCCATGGCGACCTCAAACCTACATAGAATGGAGCCGGGAATTTCTGAAGCATAGACTTGATGTTGCGTACATAGTAGTCGAATGTCACATCAATCTTGTTGTTAAACGTTGTGAGATCGAGACCGACATTGATCTGGTGTGATTTTTCCCATGATATTTCAGCATTGGAAAGGGTAGAAGCGTAGACGCCGGTTGTGTAACCCTTGCCGGGCCAGTAGTTGGCTCCCTGGCTTAGAGTGGAAGCGTAGGGATAGTTGCCGCCGATGTTCTGGTTGCCGAGTGTACCGTATGATGCGCGGATTTTCAGGTTGCTGACATAGTCGCGGGCCTGTTCGAAGAAATTTTCCTGAGATATACGCCATGCAGCAGAAACAGACGGGAAGAAGCCCCAGCGGTTTTCTTTTGTGAAGCGTGACGAACCGTCATAACGACCGGTCAGCTCAAGCATATATTTGCTGTCGTAGATATAGTTGAGTCGGGCGATGTAAGAAACCATAGCAAGTTCGTTGCCTGCGCCGTAAACAGATGGTGTCGAGGTTGAGTTAGAGAGGTTGTCATATCCGTCGTAAGGGAAACCAGAACGTGAAGCCCCGAAATTTTTGTATTTTGTTTCTTCGGTCTGGAAACCGGCGAATACCTTGAGATAATGTTTTTCGGCAAAAGTCTTTTCGTATGACGCCTGAATGTTGAACTGGTTGACAACCGAGCGTTCCCATGAATCACTGCGGTAACGGCCTTCAGACGGATAACTCATCACGAACTGGCCGTCGCGGTATGTGTCGTATGTCTCGCGGAAACTTTCGCCCTTGTAGAGCCACTGGCTGGTGGCATAACTAGCGAGGATTTCGAGACCGTCAATGGGATTGGCGACGATTGTGCCTTTGACACGGGTCTCGTTGCCGTCGGTCTTCGATGTGCCGCCGACTTTTGACATTGCGAGCGGGTTGATACCCTGCTGTGCTTCGTTCCATGTGCCGTCGGCGTTGATTGCGCCGAAGACGGGCGAGAATGTCAAAGCGTAGCCTATGATTCCGTTTGCACCGTTATAAGGAGAGGTCGAGCTGTTACGGCGAACCGTTAAGTCGACGCTTGCACGCAGCCAGTCAGTAATGTTGATATCGGTGTTGGAGCGCAGAGCCAGACGTCTGTAGTCATTGTTGTCGATGATACCGTCTTCGTAGCTGTATGATGCGTTAAGGTATTCGCGGATTGTTTTGCTGCCTCCTGAAACCGAAATCGTATGGTTGGTTGTGAATGTATTGTCTTTCAGAACGAGGTCTCGCCAGTTTGTGTCGAAGCGGTGAATGTTGTCGACTCCGAGATTACGATAATCTTCAAGCATTTCCTCGTATATGGGGTTGTTGCCGGCATTTCTCTGAGCCTCGTCCATCTTTTCCATGTATTCGATTGCATTTGCGGGGCGTGGCAGTTCGGTCGGGGTGCGGAAGCCTACCCAACCGTTGTAAGTTACGGTTGCCTTGGTTTCACCGCCGCGTTTTGTCGTGACGAGGATGACACCGTTAGACGCTTTCGAACCATAGATTGATGCTGAAGCAGCGTCTTTCAGTATTGAAATTGATTCGATCGAGTTTACGTCGAGGGCGTTCATGTCGCCTTCGATACCGTCTATAAGGATGAGAGGACTTGTATTTGAGTTTATTGATCCTACACCACGGATCTGAATGCCGGCACCTGCGCCCGGGGCACCGGAAGTCTGGGTTACGTTAACACCCGATACGAGGCCCTGAAGGGCTGTCGACGCAGTCTGCACGCTGCGTTGTGCGAGTTCCTTGCTTGAAACTTGTTGTACGGCACCGGTGAGGTTTACTTTTTTCTGTGTGCCGTAACCGACTACAATAACTTCATTGAGATTTTCTGCCGAAGGTTCGAGTACTATTTTACCCCCCCCTCGTTGACTAATTTGCTTATTCTCACCGTATTAACGGCGTAGCCGACATATGAGACCTCAATTTCTTGATTTGGCTTGGCCTTAGAAATTACAAAGTTACCGTCGATGTCGGTCGGCACACTGATGTCAGTGCCTTTCACCCTTACCGACGCTCCAATGACGGGTTCGTCATTTTCGTCAACAACTGTACCGGTTACTCTTGTGAAACCTGATTCACTTTTCACTTGTTGAGCTTCACTGGGAGAAGGTAACGCATAAGCGTTCCACGCGCCCGGTCCAAGCATCAACCCCATAGCCAAGCATATCTTAGGCAATGAGTTAGATAAAACAGTTTTTTTCATTAGATTTGTTAGTTATTTAATTATTAGGCTAATAGCCTGTTTTAGGTTTCCAATGATTTAAGGAACGTACCGCTAAATTACTCTTTTTTTAGATATGTCGACATATTTTTGAGAAAATTTTTTTAAAAATCTATATGATCATCGTGCTATATAATAAATGAAAACGCCCATTGACCTGACTTGCAGGGCCAATGGGCGTTCATAAATATAATTGGGTTCTATTCGCAAAAAAGACGGCTGCCGGCTGAGTGGGCGGTTATCGACGGAGCTAGCTGGCTTTGGACAGTCGCAATGCCGGTTGTGAATGTCCCGGCGACTGAAGCGGTCATGTCAATCGTTATCTGATATGTTCCTTTATTGAGATAATCGATAAACAGGCGAGTCTCTGAGTCGCGGTTCTCACGGTAGAAACCTGCACCGGCACTCCATACCCATCCGGGAAGCTGATCGACGGGTTCGAACGAAGCCGGACGCTCGTCGATGACTGTGACATACTCAAGATCGCGTTTTGCTTTTATGGTCAACAACACACGTATCTGTTCGCCGAGACGCACTTCGTCGACATACTGCCAGCGTCCGTCGCGCAAAGCGGTGATGCGTTTTTCTATTGACAGATCGCTGCAGGAAGCGGCTTTGATCTCGGTCGACTGTCGGTTGAAACGTGAGATGACCGACCCGTAGGACGGAACTTCGCTGTTTCCTCGGACTATGTCAAGCTTTTTGCCGGCCGCATTTGCAGGGAGCGTCATCACGATGTGGCCTGTAGCCTGCTCGGCTCCTTCGATGGTCAGCTGACGTCCGCCGATCGAGACCGCTGTCTTGCTTTCGGTAGCGTCAAGCCAATTGGATCCGCATGATACGAATGCAGCGATCAGACGCGTTGGATCGACGCTGCCGAGACTTTCTGTGGTCTGCTGCCGGACGACGAGCCACTGCCGCATACCGTCGATGATCTTCGACTCGGGCATGAGGCGTGCGAACGCATACAGCAGATCTGCATAGTCATTTATATTGCCGGAAGAGGGGAAAGATGTGCCTTTATCAGGTGAATCTACAGCAAATTCGCTAAGCGAAGTCAGTATCTGACGTGCAACGGCCGGATACCCCTTGGCGGCGAGTATCAGAGCTTCGACAGATTTGTGCCACGTGCTACTCTTCTTCCATGTGCCGATAATATCCTGAACGGTGGCGTTGACGATCTGAGTCCCGCGCAGACCGATTTTTACATCAGGGAAGAGTGTAGTGATGAACGTGAACGAACCTTCAATTTTAACATCTTTGGGTATCTCAGCTTCGCAGTAGGCTATTGCCCGTGTGATCATATTCTTCAGATCTTTGTCGTCAGGCATATAACCGATGGCGTTGAGGCGGCCGAGGTTCTGGAGCACAATGTTCGTGGCCCAGAATGAAGATTTGTCTCCCCACTCACCCCAGCTCCATCCGCCGTCGGCGCGCTGAAGTTTTTTCAGAGTCTCGATCGACGAGCTGATGGCTTTAGATGTGGCGTCCTTGTCGAAGAGCAATGAGAGCCGGGCCATGCGTTCGGTATCGGATGCGGCGGCTTGAACCCACGGCGTCGAGTTGAGAACGGCAGCTTTGAGTTCGTTGTTTTTCGACAGACGAGATGTCAGGGCGCCGGTTTCGGGATTTTCAGCCCATTCGTCGAGAACTTTTGCAAGAGCCGGATAAGTTTTGATCAGACCCGATGCTGTCGCGGCCGAGAACAGACGGTATGCTGCGCCGGTCGATGTCGACGGATTGGATGCCGCAAGTCCGGGCAATTCCTTGATGATATTCCAGGCGGGATTGGCCGTGTAGTCGAGAGTCGACTGCATGTCATTACCTTTAGGTATTTTTACGCTGACTGATTCTTCGCCGGGATTGAGATAGAAGTTTTCACTTTCAATCACGTCGGAAGTTGACGGAACGATGGGAATGAAGTCCTGTTCACCGTCGGTGAAGCGTCCGAGAGTCGAGCGTACACGATAACCTATTGCTGCGACATCGCCGGGGGCCGTGACCGATGCGGCGACTATAGCCGAGGCTGACGCTGCAATGGTGTCGGATGAAGTGAATGTAGAGCGTACTTCTCCCGATGCAATATCAAAGATCTCGACTGTGCTTGTCACGACGGCGGCAGAGTCGCTGTTGTTATAGACTGTGGCAAGTACACGGGCCTCGTCGCCTACGCGGAGGAAGCGCGGCAGATTGGGCTGAACCATCACAGGCTTCGACGCGATGAATTCGCGAACCATCTTCGTCGAGCGAAGATCGCCGGTCCATGCAAATGCATTGAACGACCATGTCGTATTGGCGTCTGGCACGGTGAAAGTCAGCAACGCCTCGCCATTCTTATCAAAGACGAGATCCGGCATCCAGAACGCCTGCAGCACTTCCCCGTCTCGGTATTCGAAATTCTCGGTTGTAATGTCGGCTGTGTCCATGTCAGAAGCTGATGTGTCTTCTTCCGGGTCCACTCCGGCTGCTTTAGATTCAGTGACATCGATGCTTCCTATCATCGACGCATTCTCCATATACGCCTCATCTTCAGTGACAAGAATAGCAGACACCGAACCATTGGCTCTGGCTCTTGAGAGTGCTTTGAATTTATACTGTCGCAGATCCGATAAGTTAATTGATGGGTTAAAACGAGGTGCGGACAAGAACACTTCTCGTAATCCTTTTATATCGGCACTGAATGTAATGAAATTCATTTGGGAATTTGTAATAGCAGATAGTCTCTGATATGTCTTTTCCCGTGGAATAATAAAATCAGAAGGCAGATCATACGGTAGTAAAGCATTGAGAGCAGAGTTAAACATTGTCGCAATCATAGCGCCGGTCTGAGGACGGTTGGATTCGTCGACAAATTTTACTGTCCAGTTTTCTTTTGACCCCACAGTCAGACGGTCGCGCATTGACGAACATTCGAGACTGACTTTGTTTTTGTGATCGATGTTAACCCGAAGCTGTTTTGATGTTTGAACGCCATTGCGGACAGTGAACAGATATACAGAGCCGTCCTCACGGTTGCCCGGTAAACGGAAGTCAATAGTGTGGAAACCGCGGTTTAAGCAATTGATATTTGTGGAAATAAGCCTATTGCGAGATGCAAATGCTTGATATACATATGTCGAATCATTGGCGACACCGAATTGCAGACTGAATTTTCCGTCAGGAGTAGCACTTATTTTATCATTAGTAATGAAAATTGCGTCATCAGTCGGGACTAAATTTTTCTTCAGACTGTAGGTTGTGATATATGCAGCTTCTTTAACAGAGTCGGCAAGAGTTGAATCAACCGGAGCGACTGACACACACCATTTGCCGGCTGGAACATTTGCCAAATTGATTGATGAAAATTTATCTGTCGTGCAATTCCCTGATACAACCGCTTTGTCTTTATTGTGGTTCCCATCAGCAGGTGTAAGCCACCAATGTATATCAATTGACACTTCTTTGCCCGAAGCATTGTATGCGGCAAAAGGATATTCAACATTTTGGTCTACATTAATGGGTTTATCGATGTCAGTAAAATCAATAGAATATGGCTTACCTAACGAGAACGAAACCGAAGACTTGCGCACTTCTCCGTCTGCCGAAGCTACTGAGATTTTAGCAATAAAACATTTGGTTTTAGATGATGCAGTTATAGAATCGCTGACGATGAAGTTAAATTCCCCTTTTGAATCGGTTGTGGCTGACAGATGTCCGATAACGCGGTCGGGAGAAAACCACCGCCACCATGATGCTTCCCAGATCTCTGCTTCAACTTTGGCCCCGGCTACAGGCATTCCGGAGTAAGTTACGGCCTCAGAGATGAGTGTTACGTCTCCGGCCGCTGGTATATCACGTTTAACCTCAATTTCTTTGATCTTGAAAGTCGGCAATTTAAAATCTGAAACTTCGACAAATCTGTTGTTAAGGTATCTGCCATCTGCTGTCGTGACTTCAATGCGGTAATAGCCTGTAAGTCCCTCCGTGGGTGTTATAAAACAACCGTTTACACGTCCGTTCGAATTTGTTTTTGCTGTTAAACTGTCAACCAGCTGACTATTGGTGTCGTAAAATTTGATATGTAAATTCTCATTCGGTTGTGGACGAGGCTCGGCATTTGCAAAATATACTATTGCGGCCCATCGCACAGAGTCTCCAGGATGATAGATCATTCTATCGGACATGATTTTCGCGTTGTAGTATGAATATGACTCGCTTGGCAAAGTTCTTATGTGGTTATTGAAGAAGTTGAAAGTCTGATTGTTGCAGGTGATATCAAAAGATGTCTTCATCCAGGTAAACTTTCCAAGCAAACTCTCTGGTGTATCTGGAATAAAGGAAACAATACCGTTTTTATCGGTAGTCCCGATTGTTTGTTTAATCGTTTCTACATTTCTGGTTATAGATGCGCCCTTAATTGGTGCCCCGCTTTCATAATCCACAACTGTAATCAAGTTATCGGCTGTCTGCTCGACAAGAGTAGGGATAAACGACATACATCTGATATACTGGGCGTAATATTTTGAGAATTTTCCGTTTACAACTGGTACTATTACATAATATCCTGATTTACCGATAGTAGCGCTTATAATTGTGTCAGCAGAGGCAGTCTGAGGATCTGTAATAAAGGATACAGACTGTATTTCAGTCGCAGATGATGTATTGAAATTAGATTTTTCAAACGTCTTGGCGTTAATCTGATATATTTTGTATCCGGCGTTTTTAGTATATGAATAATTGACTGTTATATCAAATTTTACTCCAGGAGCAATTATAGATTTGGATTTTACACCAACTTCAGCAAGAGTGAGTCGTCCGAGTATATTTTTAAGTGTGTTAATGTCCCAATAGTTTGGAAAGCGGTCAATAAAGCTTTTTAGTGCTGGAATTGCCCATTCCGGGGCATTATTTTTATAGTATGCGTCCAGGCAGTTGGCAAGTAGATAACCTGCTGCTTCTTTGTCACTGTTTTTGAGATAGTATTTGCCTCTCTCTTGGATAACATTTTCTGAAGTCAGAGTTAATTTTTTATCAAACCAGTAAAATTCTGCATCTGAGTCAGGCCTGCTTTGTGACATCATGGTCTCCACTATTGGTAACAGAAATTGTTTGCGTCCATCCATCGCAGGCAGATTATATGCTCGTGATGCAATAAATGATAGAACTGTCGGGAAGAATCGAAGAGACAAACGGTCGGCTTTAATTATCGAAGCATATTCTGTTAGGTCTGCTTTGGGTGAGTTTAAGGCCAAGTTAAAAGCATTGGCTAATTCTGCGTGAATCTGAGTGCAGAACTGGCGGCCGTTCCATTCGGTGATGTCGGCCGGAAGCGGTTCGTCGGGCGTTTCCGTCCGGTCATATTTCCAGCTGTTAGCACTATAAATTGAATTTATAAGTTCGGCTTTGACCGTCATCATCAGTGCTTTGTCCGCACCGTCGGGCATAGCGTCAATGGCGCGGTCTACGCGCGGCAGAACACTCGGAACGCTGTCCGTATCAATTGCAGCTGTCGCTCCGGTGATCTGCAAAATACTGCCGATCAGCTTCTGACCGTCACGTGACGGATTTTTCATCGCCTGGCCATATTCCTTTATTGCATTTGTGAGCGACGTTTTGGGATAGGCAAAATCAGGTTCGGCGGCCATTATGTTGACCGACGCGAGAATAGCAATCAGCAGAACTGCGATTTGTTTCATAATGCGAAATTATTTAGATATATAAAATAAGGTCTCCAAGACCCGTTGTAAATCTTAGAGACCTTATTATAGAAATGGTTTAAACGACTTATTTGTTCAGGCCACAAGATTTACATTTTTCAGAGATCTCGGTGAAGAAGTCGTTGCCTTTGTCGTCGACAAGGATGAATGCTGGGAAGTCCTCGACCTCGATCTTCCAGATGGCTTCCATGCCGAGTTCGGGGTATTCGAGAAGCTCGACTTTCTTGATGGAGTTCTGAGCGAGGACGGCAGCCGGTCCGCCGATTGATCCGAGGTAGAAGCCGCCGTGTTTGTGACAGGCGTCGGTCACCTGTTTAGAGCGGTTGCCTTTCGCGATCATGACCATTGATCCGCCGGCGCTCTGGAACTGGTCGACATAGCTGTCCATACGTCCTGCGGTTGTCGGACCGAACGATCCAGACGGCATGCCGGCCGGAGTCTTGGCGGGACCTGCATAATAGATGGGGTGATCTTTGAGATACTGAGGCATTTCTTCGCCGCGGTCAAGACGCTCTTTGATTTTGGCGTGGGCAATATCGCGGCCTACGATGATTGTGCCGTTGAGTGACAGACGGGTAGAGACGGGATATTTCGACAGCTCGGCGAGTATTTCGGGCATCGGACGGTTGAGGTCGATTTTCACAACCTTGCCTTCGCCCTGTTTGCGATATTCTTCAGGAATAAGTTCGCCGGGATTGGTGTCGAGTTTTTCGATCCAGAGACCCTCGCGGTTGATCTTGGCCTTGACATTGCGGTCGGCGGAGCAGCTCACGCCGAGTCCGACGGGGCATGAAGCGCCGTGACGCGGAAGACGGATCACACGGATGTCGTGAGCGAAATATTTGCCTCCGAACTGTGCGCCGAGACCGAGTCCTTCAGCTGCTTTCTTGAGCTGAGCCTCGAGTTCGATATCACGGAAGGCATGACCGAGTTCGTTGCCTTTTGTAGGCAGAGAATCGTAGTATTTGACTGACGCTTTCTTGACTGTTTCAAGATTTTTTTCGGCTGAAGTGCCGCCGATGACAAATGCGATGTGGTAGGGAGGACAAGCTGCAGTGCCGAGTGATTTCATCTTCTCGACGAGGAAGGGCAGGAGTGTCTTGGGATTGATCAGAGCCTTTGTCTCCTGATAAAGATATGTTTTGTTGGCCGAACCGCCGCCTTTGGCAACAAAAAGGAAGTGATATTCGTCGCCCTCGGTTGCGTGGATGTCGATCTGAGCAGGCAGATTGCAGCCGGTGTTGACTTCGTCATACATCGTGAGCGGAGCATTCTGGCTGTAACGAAGATTGTCGGTGGTATAGGTGAGGTAGACACCCTCGGAAATACGTTCTTCGTCATTAGCGCCGGTGTAGACACGCTGGCCTTTTTCGGCGTGGCAGATGGCTGTGCCGGTGTCCTGGCAGAAAGGAAGCTGACCTTTGGCTGCAACCTCAGCATTACGGAGCATGGTCAGAGCCACGAACTTGTCGTTTTCGCTTGCCTCGGGATCGCTGAGTATCTTTGCGACCATGGCGTTGTGCTCGCGGCGGAGCATAAAGGCGTTGTCGTGGGTTGCCTGACGGGCAAGGACAGTAAGAGCCTGCGGATCAACGACGAGAAATTCGTGTCCGCCCCAGTTTTCAACTTTCACATAGTCAGAGGTGAGATGATAGTATTCGGTCGTGTCGGGGCCGAGCGGGAACATCTCTTGATATTTGAACGGTTTTGTTGCCATATCTTTTGATAATTATGCGGTAAATTAATGTGTCTGATGTATTTTCCGCAAAGTTAATCAAAAAAGCGATTGGTGTCAACGTCCCCGCTCAAATTTATCTTTATTGCCGAATCAGTTCTTGATTATTCTTCAGGCAGAATCTTTATGTTACCTCCGGCGTTCACGCGATAGCGCGCCGATGTGTGATCTGCAAGGTTTGTCACGCTGAATACATAGTCTTCGATGTTCACGTTTCTACGTTCCGAACTGTCATAGGCGCTATGGATAGCTTCTTCTATATTATGGAAACCTGAACCTTCGTATGTGTCTATCTTCTTTCCGTCGAAATAAAATTCTACGAGCACATCGTCAATCGGATATATGCGGTTTGTTGTCATAGCTATTGATTTTTTCTCTTATAACAAATTATTCGGGCAAAAGTCAGGCGCCGGTCCTCATATTTTTCCCGATATTGTGTGCAAAATATATTTACAATGTATGCGATAAAATTTGTCAATACTGAATTATTTCCGTAATTTTGCCTCAATTCAAACCAACTTACAGTTTTTATGAAGAAACATAATTTTTATGCGGGACCGTCGATACTCAGCGAGTACACGATTAAAAACACCGCCAATGCCATCATTGATTTTGCCAATACGGGTCTATCGGTGCTTGAGATATCACACCGCAGCAAGGAATTTCAGGCTGTCATTGACGAGGCTACAGCCTTAGTCAAGGAACTGCTTGAAGTGCCCGAAGGATATAGTGTTCTATGGCTCGGAGGCGGAGCGTCGATGCAGTTCTGCATGCTGCCGTTTAACCTTCTGAAAACCAAAGCATCGTATCTCGACACGGGAACATGGGCATCAAATGCGATTAAGGAGGCCCGTCTGTTTGGAGAAGTGGATGTCGTAGCTTCGTCGAAAGACGCCAACTATACGTTTATTCCCAAAGGATATGAAATACCTGCCGACTCGGATTATTTCCACTTCACAAGCAACAATACTATCTATGGTACGGAAATGCGCTTCGATCCGGACGCTCCCTGCCGTCTGGTGGCTGATATGAGCTCAGATATATTCTCTCGTCCTGTAGATATTGCAAAATATGATGCCATCTATGCCGGAGCCCAGAAGAACCTCGCTCCTGCTGGCGTGACACTCGTGATTGTCCGCGATGACGCTCTCGGCCATGTCGACCGTCAGATACCGACTATGCTTGACTACCGCACACATGTCAAGAAAGGATCAATGTTCAACACTCCGCCTGTGCTGCCGATCTTCGCAGCTCTTCAGACATTGCGCTATTACAAGATGATGGGCGGCATTAAGGAGCTTGAGCGCCGCGACATTGAAAAGGCAAATCTGCTGTATGACGCGATCGATTCGAGCCGCATGTTCGAAGGCACCGTGACTGACACTGCCGACCGTTCGATCATGAATGTATGCTTCGTGATGACTCCCGATTATAAGGAGCTTGAAAAAGACTTTATCGACTTTGCATCGGCCCGCGGCATCGTAGGTATCAAGGGTCACCGTTCGGTCGGTGGTTTCCGTGCTTCGCTTTACAATGCGCTGCCTATTGACAGCGTGCGTGTGCTTGTCGAGGCTATGAAAGATTTTGAAGCAACCCGATAAACCGCAGTCACTATGACAAAGGTACTTGTAGCAACAGAAAAACCGTTTGCGGCTGTCGCCGTTGACGGAATACGTAAAGTCGTCGAGGATGCCGGTTTCGAACTCGCACTTCTCGAAAAGTACACATCGCGCGACGAACTGCTTAAAGCGGTCGCCGATGCTGACGCTCTGATCATACGCAGCGACAAGGTCGGTGAAGATGTGTTTACTGCTGCTCCCTCGCTTAAAATCGTCGTCCGTGCCGGCGCCGGCTATGATAATGTTGATCTTGCCGCCGCAACCGCTCACGGTGTCGTTGTAGAAAATACTCCCGGCCAGAATTCAAATGCCGTGGCCGAACTTGCTCTCGGTATGATGGTTATGGCAGCGCGTAACAGCTATGACGGAACTTCGGGTTCGGAGCTTATGGGCAAATCGCTCGGCATTCAGGCTTTCGGTCAGGTCGGCCGTAATGTGGCCCGCATTGCCAAAGGATTCGGAATGAAAGTTTCGGCTGTCGATCCGTACTGTCCGGCAGAAGTGATCAAGGACGCCGGTGTGGAAGTGTGTGGTTCTGTCGCAGATCTTTATAAGAACAACCGCTATGTTTCGGTCAATATTCCGGCCACGCCCGAGACTGTGAAATCGATAGGTTACGATCTGCTGATGTCTATGCCCAGTAACGGCGTTGTCGTCAATACAGCCCGTAAAGAAGTCATAGACGAAGAAGGCCTTGCCAAGGCTCTCGACGAACGTGCTGATCTTAAATATTTCGCTGATGTCAAACCCGACAACGCCGACGATCTTAAAGCCCGTTTCGGCAATCGTGTGTTCTTCACCCCTAAAAAGATGGGCGCACAGACATCGGAAGCTAATATCAACGCCGGTATTGCCGCCGCACGTCAGATAGTGGCATATTTCAAAGAAGGCTGCGAACGCTTCAGAGTCAATCGCTGATCAACAAACACTTATCATATACGTCAAGGAGCGACCGTTTTGGCCGCTCCTTGACGTATATGCCTGTCTGATTAATAACTATATCCTGCGGCAAGTTTCGTAATATTGATTTTGCCTTTGATGTAGATGACCGTATATTCATCAGGCTCATCAACTTCGACAAAGATGAGCTCGGCGATATCGCTGTTGGGAATGATTTTGGCATAGATGGTTGTCTTGTCACCTTCGTCGTTGACGTCAAGAAGAACTTCACATTTCATTGACTTTATTATGGGGCGGCAAATTCGTTTGACTTCAGGGATCTTGGCCACGTCTTCGTCGCATGTTATGATTTCAAATTCGCTGATCTGCTGAATGGCTTCGTCAATACCGTGGCCGAGCTGTCTGAGCTGTCGTGCACCGAATTTCAGCAGGGTTGGCGAGATATAGACAGATGTCACATTGTCAATTTTGGCAGCGTCTTTGAATATTTTGGACTGGGCGATACTTCTTTGCGGCATGATTAGCGTGATGAGCACAGCGATCACGAGGAGACTAAATTTTTTCATTTTTCAGTATGTTTTTAACGGTTGAATTAGTTTTGTCTATCTTACTGCTTGTCTTCGACACTGTTTTATTGGCAAGATCCATGCGTTTGCCAATCAGAGTAAATGTTTCTCTGATCAGTATGTCGGCCTCTTCCGAATTGTCGATTTCGATATAATTATCATTAGCCGCTATAATAGACCGCTCGGCGAAGATGGTATCCGCCGGATGGCTATTTTCAGATTCTGTCAGCACGAAAACTGTCGCGGCGATGAATACAATGACTGCAGCGGCTACAGGACTCCACAGCAGCATCAGCCCGTTTCTGCGTTTTCTGCCGGTTGTGCGTACCGCTGCGGATAAATATGCATCGGTGATCTTGCGTGTGTCGGCTGACATATACATTTTTTCGTCGAAATCGCTGATTGCTGACAGCATTGCGGCATCGGCTTGTAGATCAGAAGGCAGATCTGAACGGTCGACCACAGAAAAGAATTCGCGCAGCCGTCGTTCGTCGTTAGGGTTGCTTGTCCCGTCATAATATCTGTCAAGCAGTTTTCTTATTATTTGTATGTCAGTGTCTTGGGCTTTCATATTCTTGAAATAATTCTCTTAGTTTTTTTCTTGCTCTTGAAAGGAGCTGCCTGACATTTTCGTCACTCAGGCCGGTCATCGTTGCTATCTCTTGGTTTGAATAGCCACCGAATGAACTTAGTTTGAGTATACACTGCTGATTTTCAGGCAGACTTATTATCATTCGGCTGATGATTGCGAGGCTTTCACGGCCTTCATGATCATCAGGCGGTTCTGCCGGTTCGGCTATCTCACTGAGATTGCTGTGATCTTTTGCATTCCGCAGACGGTCAATGCAGATATGTCTGATAACTGTGGCGGCATATGCTTCCGGAGAATCAGCTCTGTCGAAGTCGGCGCGGTGCTCCCATAGACGAGCCATGCCGTCCTGAACGGCATCTTCGGCATCCTCGCGGGAGCGTAGCGTAGCCATTGCTATGGCAAACATGCGCCTGCCGCAGGGGATAACTTTAGATTTTATGAATTGACCATCCATGGACTTGTTTTCAATTTAGCCGTTTATCAGTTACAGACGGCAACGGCCGGCTCTTGTGACAAGGCCGGCCGTTGTAATTGGATGTTTTAAGTTATTTTAACGTTAGAGGAGCCATGCTGCAGTGATAGTCCAGCAGTGAGTCTTGCCGTCAATCTTGGTTGCATCAATTGCGCTGACTTTATCGACTACATTGTTGAGGCCGATACCGTAATAAGCGGCTAGCTGAAGGTGGCTGAAGAATTCGAGACCTAAGCCGACGTTCCACGATGTGTCAACACTCTTGTATTTATATGCTTCTGTGAGCGCTTTCTTGGAAGTCATGAATGCGAAACTCGGGCCGGTAAAAACATATGGCTTTACAAGTTTTGCGATCACGGGGATATTCATTTTCCATTTTATATTGATTGGAATTTCGAAATAATCGCAATGTTTGGTAACGGGATCGTCATCGATGATTGCCTCCATATTGCGACGCACATACATAAGCGACGCATCGAGACCTACACCGATCACAGGAACTGTGAATTCAGCCTGCAGACCTGCTGTAAAACCGGTGCGGTTGTCATCTTTAAATGTTTTCTCGTTGAAATGCAGTGAGTTGACGTTGATGCCTACGCGCGGACCGAATTTGAACTGGGCGTTCGCGCTACCTGCGACTGCGATAACCGCTACGACAGCCAGAAGAAGGTGTTTGATCGTTTTCATTTGTAAAAAATTATGTTTAAAATTTAATTCTGTGGCAAATATAGTGTTTTTTTATTAAACTGCGTCAACTTTTGTTTTCTCAGTTATATGTCATCTTTTTTTTGTATCTTCGCAACATTATGACACAAGAACAACGAACTGCAATAGAAGAACGTGCTGTAGAGATGCTACGCACAGTTTTCGACCCCGAAATTCCGGTCGATATATATAGTCTCGGTCTTATATATAAAATAGACTTACACGATGACGGGGTGCTTGATATAGATATGACGTTGACGGCGCCAAACTGTCCGGCGGCTGACTTTCTGATTGAGGATGCGAGACTCAAGTTAGAATCTATAGAGGGCGTGACAGCAGTCAACATCAATATTGTGTTTGAGCCTGAATGGACTAAAGACATGATGTCGGAAGAGGCTAAACTGGAGCTCGGATTCCTATAATATATATAGGTAATAGTATATATAAGGTAACATGTATAGAGGCGGTCAATGGACAGACGAACTAAAACATATTTTATCAGCGACCTGCATCTTGGCGCAGCCTATCTTGACCGACCGGTCGAGCGAGAGCGTATGCTTGTCGAGTTTCTGCAAGGCATTGCAGACGACGCGGCTCGTATATATCTCGTAGGCGATATACTCGACTATTGGTTTGAATACCGTACGGTTGTGCCACGTGGGCATGTGAGATTTTTTGGTGCTCTTGCATCACTTGCTGACGCCGGAATCGAAATAACATGGCTAATCGGCAATCATGATATATGGATGTTTGACTATCTGCGTGACGAACTCGGTGTAAAGATTATCGATGGTTCTGTAACCGTCGAAATCGACGGCAAAAGATTTTTTATTTCTCATGGTGACGGGCTCGGAAAGCTAAAACCTGGTTTTCGGTTTATCAGATCGATGTTCCGCAACAAGATTTGTCAGAAGCTATACGCGGCCATACATCCTCGGTGGACGGTAGGCTTCGCTTACAGCTGGAGCTCGAGCAACCGCGGCTATGATTCCACAAAGAAGCCCGTGTTTGAAGGAGAACTGAAAGCCACGGTAGAAGATTGGGCCCGCAGTTACCTGTCGAACCATCCGTCGACTGACTTTATTGTTTTAGGTCATCATCATGTGATGGTCGACGAGCAGATCGGCGATAGAGCCAGACTGGTTGTGTTAGGAGACTGGATCTATAATTACAGTTATGCAGTTTTCGACGGTAAAAATCTGTGTTTAGAGCAATATGCAAGAGCTGTTGCTGATTTTAACAATTATTTACCATAGCTAAATTGGATAGTTAAATTAAGATAATGATAGATTAATCTTCTGAGAAACAGATTTTTATATCTTTGCTTTGAATTGTAAAATGTATTGGTGTCTAAAAACTATGTCGTAGAACATATAAAATTATTTGGCAAGTCGTCACAAAAGCCGCAACTTTGTCACGCAAACCTAAAACAATCTTTTTTACCTTAGAAATTGTACCTATTGGAAACCTTAAAAAAGGACTCAGTGATGAGTCTTTTTTTTATATACCTATATAATATATAAAAATTGCCCCGCCGAACGTGGGGCAATTTCTTTGATAACTTAAAGTTGTCGGTTGGATCGGTCAGCAGTTGAAAAATTCTGTGAACGCGGCTATGATATATTCGTGATCGATCGCTGAGGCGGTTTCGCGGACAGAGTGCATAGCCCACAGTGCAGCTCCCATGTCGACACCGCGTAGCGGAATCTGAGTGGTCAGTATATTCCCGAGTGTCGATCCTCCGGCAACATCGCTGTGATTGACAAAATACTGACAGGGGACTCCTGCCTGCTGACATATTACACGGAACACAGCAGCCGAATCAGCGTCGGTCATATACTTGCAGTTGGCATTGATCTTTATCACGGGGCCGCCGCCGAGACGCGGATGATTGGTCGGATCCTGTTTCTCAGGATAATTGGGGTGTATGCCGTGGGCATTGTCAGCCGAAACCATAAACGAATTTGAAACCGCACGCATATAGTCTTCGTCGTTTCCGCCGAGACACGCACATATGCGCCGGAGTAAATAGTCGAGTTCCGGGGAGGCAGCTCCCTGTTTGGTGCCGGAGCCGGTCTCCTCATTGTCGAATATGGCCATGACTTTTGTCATCTGACATTCAGCCGACTCAAGCAGAGCCGTCATCGCGCTATAAGCCATGCTCAGATCGTCGAGACGACCGGAAGTTATAAATTCGTCATTGGAGCCCACAAGGCATGCCGGCGTTGTGTCGTAGAGCGAAAGATCAAAATCAAGAATATCTGATTTGTCGATGCCAAGCTGATCTGCAACCATGTCGAGCAGATAATCGTTGCACTCTGCCGTGTCATTGATCAACGCGATAACGGGGAGCATGTCTTTCTGTTTTGACAGTGGATTACCATCGTTGACGGCGCGGTTGAAGTGTATGGCAAGATGGGGGATGGTCAGCAGCGGCCGTCCGAACTTCACAAGATGGCGCTCCGGATGCAAAGGATCGTTGCTTCGGACTATCACGCGACCTGCAATTGATAAGGGTCTGTCAAACCAAGTGTAAAGTATCGGACCTCCGTAGACTTCGGTATTCAGCTTCAGGACCTTGCCTGCAGCCGCAATTTCGCAGGCTGGTTTTATGCGGAACCCGGGAGAATCGCTGTGGGCCGAAATTATCCGGAACCCGTCGTAGGGCATGCCGTTGCCGGCTACAAACGCGAAAATAGCCGAATCGTTTTTGGTAACATAATATTTTCCCCCTGGCTCGATATGCCAGGCTTCTGATTGATCGAGGCGTTCGAAATCAGCGTTCTCAAGACGTCGACGAATTGTTTCGACTGCGAGAAAGTTGACCGGAGATGCGTCCATAAATGACATCAGATCGTCAATGTGGAGAAGTGCTTCTGGTTTTTGCATGGTTAAAAAATGAGGTAAGTTAGTCTTGAGAATATTTTATATGATTAAGGGCTCTCAGCACATTGCACAACGGACGGCTCCAGTAGTGGCGGAAGTCCTCGCTGACAATCGTAAGTGCTGAACCTATGACTTCTTCGGTCGAGTCCTTGACTGCTTCGAGAAAGTTGAACAATACCTGAAAAATGTCGCAAAGACCTTCAGAAATACTTGCTGCAATAGGAGAATCGGAATATTTCATATCTTCCTCAAAGACTTCAAGATAAGAATCATCTTCACCGAGAAGCATTTCAATGTTGCGTCTGGCGGCGTTGTAAGCTTCTTCGTCGAGCGCGTCGTCTATATATGCCATATCGTCGTCATCCGGCCGAATGTCTGTCGCCGAAATATATAAGCGAGGCAGCAGCCTCAACATAGAATTGACAAATTCGTCACGGTCGGCCGCAGACGCAGTTTCGATTGCTTCGCAATACTCGTTGCTCAACGCTATGAATGCAAGTGAATTGGGCGATAGTTGCTTGGATTGGGTCATTTATTTTGTTTTATCAAATTCTTTTTTAGCTGAAGGCGGTGTGTATAAACGGTTATCGCGTATGTATTTATAAACGCCTTGAGGAAGGAAATAGCTCATATCTTTGCCCCTTATGATCGCATCGCGGACAAACGTGCTCGATATGTTGACCGTAGGAGATTCGACGACTTCAAGACCGTCGACATAGACCGACTCGATGGGGTAGCCCAATCGCGGATAGACGATTACGCCGTACTCATCGAGTATTCGTTCATGATCGCGCCATTTGTCGAATATTCTCCAGTTGTCGCTGCCGATGACGAGTTTGAAACGTTTGTTGGGATGCCGTTTTTTCAGCAGATCGAGAGTGTCGATAGTGTACGACGGCTTAGGCATTGAAAGCTCTATGTCGCATGTTTCTATATCGACCGCTCCTTTCGTGGCAATTGTGATCATGGCGAGTCGTTTCATGTCGGGGATAAGCCCTGACGCATCTTTCAACGGATTGAGCGGAGAAAGCGTGAGCCACACTTTGTCGACGATTTTCCATTGGGTGAGATACTGGGCCATCATGACATGTCCCATATGGATGGGGTTGAACGATCCTCCCAGTATTCCGACGGTTTCTGTTTTGGGCTCAGCCATGGCAACTGTATATTATTTTATTTATTGATAAAATCTTCGATCGTTCTGCGTGTGAGGCTTATGGCTTTTTCGAGGTCGTCATTTATGATGCGTTCGTCAAAGCTGTCAGCAAACGAAATTTCGAGTTCGGCTTTGTTTACGCGTTCGTCTATAATTTCAGGGGCGTCTGTCCCTCTGCTTTCCAGACGGTGGCGCAGTTCGCTGATGCTCGGAGGCAGAAAGAAAATGGTTTTGACGCGATCCCCGTACAGACGTTTGACATTTAGACCGCCCTTTACGTCTATATCAAGAATCACATTACCTCCTTTGTCGATTATTCTGTCGATCTCGCTTTTGAGAGTCCCGTAAAAACGACCGGGATATACTTCTTCCCATTCAACGAATTTATTTTCGGCTATGGCGTCGCGAAACTCTTCTGTAGTGAGAAAATGATAGTGGACTCCATCGACTTCCCCGGGACGGGGACGGCGGTTTGTCGCAGATACAGAGAAGCGCAGTTCGGGTTGGCCGCTGTCTAGAATTGAGTTTATGATAGTCGATTTCCCGCAGCCCGATGGAGCTGATACAACTATTATTTTACCGCTTTTGCGGGGCTTTTTTTCGATTGACATATCAGTAAAAGAAAAATTATTACATTACGTTGAGCACCTGCTCTTTTATCTGTTCGAGTTCGTCTTTCATTTTTACGACAAGTCGTTGCATTTCTGCATGATTGCTTTTCGACCCGAGGGTATTGATTTCACGTCCCATTTCCTGAGATATGAAGCCCAGTTTTTTGCCTTGTCCGGGGTGGGGTGCCTCAAGGGTTTCCATAAAGTAGGCGAGATGCTGGCTGAGACGTTGTTTTTCCTCATTGACATCGAGCTTCTCGATATAGAAGATCATTTCCTGCTCGAGACGTCCTTTATCAATGTCTACACCCGGTATTTTCTTGAGCCCTTCTTCTATGCGCGCTCTGATTTTATCGACACGCTGCACTTCGTATGTATCGATCTGTTTGAGGAGATCTGATATCCGGGCTATTCTTTCTGCGAAGAAGCTCTCGAGTTTGATACCCTCGGCACGACGATAGTTCATCAGCGCTGTGACAGCCTGAGATGTCGCCGAGAAAAGTGCTTCGACCTCAATGTCATCTATCTCGGTCTGCATGTCACTGTGCAGAGTGTCGGGAAAACGCAGTAAAACATTGTACCAGTCGTCGGGAGTAGCTATGCCTAATGCGGCTGAAGCTTCCTCGATCTGCTTTTTATAAGCTTCGAGTGCGCTGATGTTGAGTGTTGTCCCGGTCTCAGAACCAAGATTCTCGACTGTTACAGAAAGATCGATTTTACCGCGTTCGAGAGGCCGGCCGACGATGTTGCGTAAATCAAGCTCCTTGTCTCTGTAAATCGACGGAACGCGTGCGTTCAGGTCGAGCTGCTTGGAGTTTAGCGATTTTATCTCGACAGTAATCTTTTTATTTTTTGTTTCGGCCACTGCCTTGCCGAAACCGGTCATTGAAAGGAGCATATTTATTCAAACTATTATCTTATAATTCTGATTACGCAAAGTTAAAAAAAGTCGACGGTTTTTCATATAAGATTCTATGGATTTTTATTGTAACTTTGTGCTGTAAACAATCACTTCGATATGGCAGTCATTCTAAATATTGAAACTTCGACCACGGTATGCTCGGCCGCTCTGACAGCCGAAGGCATGATCCTGACACATTATGAAGACTTCGAAGGCCGTAACCATGCGGCTCTGCTTAGTGGCTACGTCAAGGCCTGTCTTGATTTTCTCAACGAAAAAGAACTGCAGCTCGATGCTGTAGCTGTGAGCATCGGCCCCGGTAGTTATACCGGTCTGCGGATCGGTCTAAGCGAGGCGAAGGGCCTGGCTTATGCACTTGATGTGCCCCTGATTGCCGTGCCTACTCTTAAACTTATGGCCACGAGAGTGATGTTCTCTACGCTCGATATTGATCCGGAAACGATTTTTGTTCCGATGATTGATGCTCGCCGCATGGAAGTCTACACTGCTGCATATGATTTCGCACTCAATGATCTTATGGTGCCGCAACCGTTGATACTCGACGAATCGAGCTATGCCGATCTGATTGCTACCGGCCGCCCGATGCTTCTCTTCGGCAACGGAAGTGCTAAAGCCACCGATGTTGTCAAGGCCGATAATGTCAGGATAGTCGAAGGTGTCGATCCGCTCGCTGTCGATATGATTGCTTTGGCTGAGAGATCATATGCGATGCGTGATTTTATTGATCTTGCTTATAGTGTGCCGGTATATCTGAAAGATTTTGTGGCGACTAAGTCAAAAAAACTCTTTTAAAATAAAAACATTTGTGCTTCCCTGGGGTTACTATATATAATAACTAATATAATTCGTCATGCTTTCAAGAAATTCAAACCTTTTTCAGGCTATTATAGTCGGTATAGTCGGCATACTGCTGATATTTCTACACGCTCGGATCGATTTGCTTAACTGGGTGTCAATCGCTGTAGGACTGATGTTTGTACTCCCGTCCTTGTATGTGCTCTGTAGCAGTATAGGCAGCAAGGAAAAACTTCCCGGTGGTATTGCATTTGTGTCGGTCGGTGGTATTATTCTCGGCCTGATGATGTGTATTTTCCCATCTGCTTTCGCCGGGTTCTTCGTATATGTTTTTGCAGCTTTGCTCGTAATTTTCGGCATATACCATATTGTCGATCTGGCTTCATGGAACAAATCGGTTAAGTTCCCTTTCTACTTCTATATCATTCCGATTCTGATGGTTGCAACAGGTATTATAATTCTGTGTACCAGTCTGCGCGACATCAATACTGTCGTGGTGCTTGTGACCGGTATCGCTTTGGTTGCCTCTTCCTTCAATTCGATTATGGAATATATCGGAACACGTAATGCTGTGGTCAAGTCTGACGAAGTTTGACCCAAAAACATATTGTTTACAAAAAAAATGTCGGATAAGTTTCGGGAAACGAAATTTTATTCGGCATTTTTTTGTACCTTTGCACGCAATAAATTTAAATCATAACTAATTTATGTCATTTATTGCAGATCGAGTTCAGATGGACGGACTGACATTCGACGACGTCCTGTTAATTCCGGCATATTCCGAGGTCCTGCCCAGAAATGTCAATCTCAAAACACGTTTTTCACGCAACATTACCCTCAACGTTCCCCTGGTCTCTGCGGCCATGGATACCGTTACCGAAGCTCAGCTTGCCATTGCCATAGCACGCGAAGGAGGCATCGGCGTGATCCACAAAAATATGCCGATTGCCGAGCAGGCGCGTCAGGTTCATGCGGTGAAGCGTGCCGAGAACGGCATGATCTACGATCCTGTCACCATACGCCGAGGGTCAACCGTGCGTGACGCTCTTTCGATGATGGAAGAATACCATATCGGTGGAATCCCCGTCGTCGATGACGACCGTATGCTTGTCGGCATTGTCACAAACCGTGATCTGCGTTTCGAGCGCGATCCTAACCGCAAGATCGACGAAGTCATGACTTCTGACAACCTTGTGACTACGACACAGTCGACCAATCTTGAAGAAGCGGCCGAAATCCTGCAGAAACATAAAATCGAGAAACTTCCCGTAGTAGATGCTGACGGCCGTCTTGTTGGTCTGGTGACTTATAAAGATATAACAAAGGCGAAAGATAAACCCAATGCTTGCAAGGATGCTCTCGGTCGGCTTCGTGTGGCAGCCGGAGTAGGCGTGACAGTCGATTCGATGGATCGTGTCGACGCACTTGTCGCAGCCGGTGTCGATGCAATAGTTATTGATACCGCCCATGGCCACAGTCAGGGTGTTGTTGGCGTGTTACGGGCTGTGAAAGAAAAGTATCCCGACATTGATGTCGTCGTAGGTAACATTGCGACCGGTGATGCCGCGCGTTATCTCGTTGAAAACGGAGCCGACGGTGTGAAAGTTGGTATCGGTCCCGGTTCGATCTGCACGACACGTATTATTGCCGGTGTCGGTGTGCCTCAGCTTTCGGCTGTCTATGATGTGGCAAAGGCGCTGGCCACTACAGATGTGCCGTTGATAGCAGACGGTGGCATCCGATACAGCGGGGATATAGTCAAGGCTCTTGCCGCAGGCGCTCATTCGGTTATGCTCGGCGGCCTGCTTGCCGGGGTCGAGGAGTCGCCGGGCGACACTATCATTTTCAACGGGCGTAAATACAAATCATATCGAGGAATGGGCTCGCTTGAAGCTATGGAAAAAGGTTCGAAAGACCGTTATTTCCAAGCCGGAGAAACCGACACTAAGAAATTGGTGCCCGAAGGTATAGCCGCTCGAGTTCCTTATAAGGGGACTCTTTATGAAACAGTCTATCAGATGCTCGGCGGTTTGCGCGCCGGCATGGGCTACTGCGGTGCACCCGATATAGAGGCTCTCCACAGTGCGCGTTTCACCCGCATCACAAATGCTGGCGTCGCTGAAAGTCATCCCCACGATGTTTCAATCACCAGCGAAGCTCCGAATTACAGTGCTTCGCAGCGCTGATCTATTGCCGCTTTAGACACTTTTAACAGATAGGCCGCACGATTATATAATAATTGATGCGGCCTTTCGTTTTATTTATTAGATATAATCCGATATACCATCAACTTTTAATCTTAAGAGTTAGCAAGGAAGATGAAAAAATTACTTCTGTCTGTGGCAGCGCTGTCTGTGGCTGCCGGTGTTTTCGCGGCAGCTCCGGTCGCCGGCGATGAAGTGCTCATGACTGTCAACGGACGTGATGTCACAATCAGCGAATTCCTATATCTATATAATAAGAATAATTCACAGCAGCTCCAGCCCCAGTCGGTCAAGGATTACGTCGATATGTTTGTCGACTATAAACTGAAAGTCGCTGACGCTGAGAATGCAGGTATTGATACGACCGCTGCGTTTCTTGCCGAATACGGCAAATTCCGTAACGAGCTGGCGGCCCCTTATCTGCGCGACAAGTCTGTGGAAGACGCTTTGCTTAAAGAGGCATACGCTCATATGAAAAAAGATGTCAAAGTGAGTCATATCATGATTCCGGTCAATCGTTCGGTCGAGACCGACTTCAGAGCTAAGGCTCGCATTGATTCTATCCGAGCAGACATTCTTGCCGGAAAGATAAGTTTTGAAGACGCTGCGGCAAAGTACTCTATTGATAAGCCCACAGCACTCCGCGGAGGTCTTATGGGCTGGTTGCCTGTCGGCCGTTTCCCGTGGGCTTTCGAAAAGGCCGCTTATGAAACTCCGGTCGGATCGGTATCTAAACCTGTTGACTCCGGTTTCGGCTTCCATCTTATCAAGGTCATTGATGAGCGTCCTTCGCGTGGAGAGGTTCACGCCGCCCACATTCTCAAGATGACTCGCGATCTCCCCGCGTCCGTTGTCGAAACAAAAAAACATTCCATCGATTCAATTTACAATGTGCTGAAAGGTGGCGCAGATTTCGCAGAGGTCGCAAAGACCGAATCCGAGGATCCGGGATCTGCTCAGCGTGGCGGTGATCTCGGATGGTTTGGCGGCGGAGTTATGGTTGCCGAATTCGACAGCGTGGCTTTTGCCCTTGCTGACGGTCAGATTTCCGAACCGTTTGAGACTGCTTTCGGATACCATATCATAAAGCGCTATGGCCATCGCGACGTTGAGCCTCTCGATCAGGCTCGTGAAAAGCTGATGGCGCTCATGGCTCGCGACGGTCGAGTTGACGAACCGCGAAAGGCGCGTCTCGCAAAACTCGCTTCTCAATACGGTTTCACGCGCATGAAGGCCAACTCCATGACCCTGCGTCACAGACTGTCCAACCTTCCTGCCGACAGTGCGGTTTTGGCTACTGTAGCGACAGATGAAATGCCTTTGGTTCAGATGGACGATAACCGTATAACGGTGGCTGATGCTTTCGCTGCCTTGAATTCCCGTTCTTTTGCCAGCGGAGCAGATCTTGCCGCCGCTATTGACAAAAGCGCCGACGAATTGTTTGAAAATGCTGTTGCCGATCGCGCGATCACCGATCTTTCGTCTGATAATGTCGACTATCGTAATTTGATCAACGAGTATCGCGATGGTATTCTGCTCTTTGAGATATCCAACCGCAATGTATGGGATAAAGCATCAAAAGATAGGGAAGGACTTGAAAAATTCTTCCATAAAAATGCCTCACGCTATGCCTGGGATTCTCCTCGTTTCAAAGGCTTTATAATTTTTGCTGCCAACGATTCTATTCTTAATGAAGCAGTGGCTTATGCTGACTCTGTCGCTATAGAGGATCCTGAAGATTTTGTGGCACAGATGCGCAGACATTTTGCCAAGAATATAAAGATCGAGCGTGTTATTGCGGCAAAAGGCGAAAATCCTATAACCGATTATCTCGCTTTCGGCGCTGAGAAACCTCAGGCTAAAAATCAGCGCTGGTCGTCTTATGTAGCTTACCGAGGCCGCATTCTCGACAAGCCTGAAGAGGCTGCTGATGTCAGAGGAGCCGCTACAACTGATTATCAGGCTTTGCTTGAAAAAGAATGGCTTAAACAGCTTCACAAGCGTTATCCGGTCAAGATCAACAAGAAAGTGCTGAAATCGATTGAAAAATGATTAGCCGTCAGTCATTGCGTTTCAGGCTGATGAATTTTACCGGACTTATGTCGCGCTTTTTTTGCGCATTGATTGTCATTCTTGTTGTCGCCTGCTCGCATGGCGATGCTGACAGGGATGACAGTCCCGTTTTGGCAAAAGTTGGTAAGTCGCAGCTGACCGTGTCCGAACTTGCCGCTGCCATTCCGTTAGGGCTGAACTCAGCCGACAGTGCGCGTTTTGCTTCGGCTTATATAAGACGATGGGTCGACAGCAGGCTTATTTCAGACATTGCTTCCGCAGAAATTGATATGCGCGATATCGACCGTATGGTCAATGATTATCGTAACAGGCTTATCGAGATGGAATATCGTCGCCGGATGGCTGATGCACATGCCTCTACTGATTTTCCCGATGACTCCCTGCGCAATTTTTATGCTGCTAATAATTCCGATTTCATACTGCAGCGTCCGATGCTTAAAGGAGTTTATCTTAAGGTCCCTGACAATGCAAAAAACCTTGCTCAGATAAAGCGTCTTTACCGCTCAGACAGGCAGGATGATATCGACCGTCTTGAAAAAGAGGTGCTCGAGTCAGCGATTCATTATGATTATTTCCGCGACAAATGGGTTGACTGGGATCAGATCGAAATCCATATTCCATATGATTTCGGTTCCAGGCCTGATGACTTTCTAAAAGGACGTGATCATTTTGAGACTTCTGCCGGAGGCTTTGTCTATTTGCTTGATATCACGGATGTGTTGCCGAGCGGTGCAGTGATGCCGTTCGAAAGTGCCAGAAGTGTGATAATCGACCGACTTGCGGCCCGCCAGCGCCGTATCTATGATGCAAATCTCATGAAGAATCTTTATGACAGATCTCTCGAAGAAGGCAAAATTCAATTATTCGTCGATTTAGAACCTTGATTTGCCAAAATTGTCTTATCTTTGTACATATATTTTGAAACTACATTTTTACTCCATTCAACACATGAATATCAAACATCTCATAGCGGCGTTTTCGGTTTTGGCGGCCTTTGCCTCGTCTTCGGCTCAGAATAATATTGCCGAAGAGGTCGCATGGGTCATTGGTGATGAGCCGATCTATAAATCAGACATAGAAAAGGCCTATAAGGACATGTTGCAGTCTCGTGAGCCTGTCAAGGGAGATCCTTACTGTGTGATCCCCGAGGAGTTGGCGTTAAACCGGCTGTTTCTGCATCAGGCTGATATCGACACGGTCGAAGTGCAGGAAGCAATGATTCAGCAGCAGGCTGACCAGCAGATGAACTATCTTATCTCCGAACTTGGTTCAAGAGAGAAAGTCGAGCAGTATCTGAATATGCCCTTTTCGCAGTATCGTGATTACGTGGTGTCAAGTATGCGCGACCGCTCACGTATTATGCAGGTCAGACATTCTCTTGTCAAAGATCTGAAGATAACGCCTTCTGATGTCCGCCGTTACTATTCGACGTTGCCTCAGGACAGTATCCCGCTTATCCCGCTTGAAGTGGAAGTCCAGATCGTTACCCTGAAACCGCTTATTCCGAGAGAAGAGATTGATAATGTCAAAGCCCGGCTCAGGGAGTACTCCGATCGTGTCAACAAAGGTGAGAGCGAGTTTTCAACTCTTGCAATTCTGTATTCGGAAGATCCGGGTTCGAGTGTGCGCGGCGGTGAAATGGGATTTATGGGTCGCGGTGAGTTTGTACCTGAATTTGCTGCCGTTGCGTTTAATCTCAATGATCCGAAGAAAGTTTCCAAAATTGTGGAGACCGAATATGGTTTTCATATCATACAGCTGATTGAAAAACGTGGTGACCGTATAAATGCGCGTCATATACTTCTTAAACCTAAAGTGAACGACAAAGATCTGACTGATGCGCTGACGCGTCTCGATTCTATTCGTACTGATATCGTTGATAAAAAATTCACCTTTGAAGAAGCTGCCAGGTTCATATCGCACGACAAAGACACCCGTTTCAGTCGTGGCGTCATGGTCAACAGCGACAGCCGTAGCCGTAATTATGGTACGACTCGTTTCGAGATGTCAGAGTTGCCTCAGGAGATCGCGCGTGTCGTTGCCAATATGAATCCCGGTGATGTCTCGGAAGCATTTGTGATGAAAGATCCGAAGCATAACAGCGATATAGTCGCCATCGTTAAGCTGACCAACCGCATCGATGCCCATACGGCAAATCTCGCTGACGATTTCCAGATGATCAAGTCGATGTATCAGAACCATGTTGAGGGTGAGATTGTCCGCAAATGGCTCGATAAGAAAATCAGCGAGACTTATGTGCGCATCGAAGACGGATGGCGCGGATGTGATTTTGCCCATAAGGGTTGGATAAAGACCAAAAAGGGTGAAGACTTAGACGATGACTAAGCGTCCGTTATTAAACGTTACAAAAGGAAAAATCGCCGTCATTGCTGCTCTCGTAGCAATGATGGTGCCATTGTTTCTGTCCATATCGGCCCAGATTGTAAATCGATCATCGGTGACATTTCAGCCTCAGGTGCCGCTTGCTGACCGCGCAGCCGGAAACCGTGTGTTTCTCGAACATGCTGAGGTGCTTCGGAAAAATGATACGGATTCTTTTATGATCCTTGTCAATAATGTGAAGTTCTCCAAGGGTCCGATGCTGATGTTCTGCGACAGTTGCCATTATTATGCTGAGACAGAGTCTATGGAGGCATTCGGTAATGTTCGTATGGAGCAGGGCGACACACTGTTTGTATACGCCGATGAACTGGACTATGATGGTCGGCCTGATGTGGAGATTGCTACGCTTTATGCCGATCCGGGCAAGAAAGTGCGCCTGATCAACAAGGATGTTCAGCTTGAGACTGATGTTTTTGTATATGACCTCAAGCTCGACCTCGGCTATTATAATGTCGGTGGTGTGCTTACCGATGCGTCTAACCGTCTGACTTCGCTCGAAGGTGAATATATGCCGTCGACCAAAGAGGCTAATTTTTATATTGACGTGCATCTCAACTCCCGGTCAGAAAATGATACGCTCGATATCTTTACAGATACGCTTTATTATAACACTGAGACCCATGTCGCCGAGCTGAATGCGCCGAGTACAATTCTGAATGCGCGTGGAACTATATATACCCGCCAAGGTGTGTATATGACAGATTCCGACATCTGTACACTGAGCGAGCGGCCGACTATAGTTACAAATCAAAATCAGACGCTCGTAGCCGATTCCGTGTTCTATAACCATAAAGCAGGCTATGGGGAGGCTTTTGGCAATATGGTTCTTACCGACACAGCCAATTGTGCGCAGGTTTGCGGCGAATACGGCTTTTATGATGAGCGACGCGACAGTTCTTATGTCACCGGACGCGCGCTTGTTAAGGAGTTTTCGCAGGGCGACACCCTTTATCTGCACGGACGTCAGATCGAATCTTTCATTGAGCTTGACTCCGTGCTGATCCCGGCCGATACTGTTGCCGGTATTGCTGAATCGGTAAGGATCGACACATGCCATATAATTCAGGTTTATCCGCGTGTTCGTTTCTTTCGTTCCGATCTTCAGGGCGTATGTGACTCGATGCGCTTCACCGAGCGTGACTCTATGTTGCGTATGTATGTCAATCCCGTCGTATGGAATGAAGGGCAGCAAATATTCGGAAATATCATTGAGATGCATCTCAATGATTCTACTTTCGACCGTGCGCGTCTGCCCGAATTCGGTTTTGCTGCCCAGCAGATTGAGGATGAATATTTCAATCAGATTTCCGGTAAGGAGATGATCGCATATTTTGTCGACCGAGAATTGCGTCACATCGACATAAACGGCAACGTGGAGATAATTATGTACCCTCAGGAAAATGATTCTACCGTCAATAAGCTGGTGAAGGCTGAGAGCAGTTTCCTGTCGGCCGATTTCAGGGGGCGCACTACCGAGCGTATAAAAATGTGGCCTGAGACTACTGGCACGGCAACTCCTTTGTTCATGGCAAAGCGTTCATTGTTTTTCCTTGCTAAATTCAAGTGGTTCGAGTCTATAAGACCGATTTCGCCTCTTGACGTATTCATTATTCCCGACGAAATGGAGGAAATAATGTCTTCGGCAGAGCGTCCTGTTCAGGGATCGTCAATGCGTGACTCAAAACAGACTTTGCAGACACAGTTAGCTCCATAGCGCTTTTGGAGAAACTCTGTCAGTCGTTTTCCGTATCATATAATCAAAAATAAAGAGTATATTATGCAAGTTATTGAGAATATGGAGTTCGGCGGTGAACGCCCGCTTTTCGGATCCAACGATTTATTACTGAAAAACGTAACGGTTCATGCCGGAGAATCGGCTCTGAAATGTTGTAGCAATATCGAGGCGATAGACTGTCGTTTCGAAGGTAAATACCCGTTTTGGCATGTCGACGGTTTTGTCGTCAGAAATTGTCTGTTCACTGAAGGCGCTCGCGCGGCCCTATGGTATTCGCGAGATCTTGTCATGACAGGCACTCGGGTTGATGCTCCGAAGATGTTCCGGGAGATGGAGCGACTTTCTCTGTCTGATGTCTGCATCCCTGATGCTGCAGAAACACTTTGGCACTGCAAAGATATCACTTTGCGCGATGTCGAGGTTGCCAACGCCGATTATCTGTTTATGCACTGCTCGGATATAGATATAGACCGCTATCGTCAGCAAGGTAACTATTCGTTTCAGTATTGTAGGAATGTGACAATACGCAATGCTGTCATTGACTCGAAAGATGCGTTCTGGAATACTGACAATGTCACAGTCATCGACAGTACTCTAACTGGCGAATATCTCGGATGGCACAGCCGCGGCCTTAAACTTGTCCGTTGCCGCATATCCGGCACACAGCCTCTCTGCTATGCCGAAGATCTTATACTTGAAGATTGCGTATTTGACACAGACTGTGATCTTGCGTTTGAAGACTCGACACTTCACGCACACATTATTTCGCCTGTGACGAGCATTAAGAATCCTCGGTCCGGACGTATCGAGGCTCCGTCTGTAGGCGAGATAATTCTTGATGAGCACTGCAAGGCTCCCGCTGATTGTGAAATTGTCGCAACACGTATTTCATGACTGCTTTGTTCGGGTTTGACACCCCTGTTGACCGTCGGGGCAGCGGATCATACAAGTGGGACGATCATTCCGGAGATCCGGATGATATGATCCAGCTTTGGGTTGCTGATATGGACTTCTCGACCGCGCCGGCTGTCATCAGTGCGCTGCGCCGGAGGGTAGACCACGGTGTGTTTGGTTATACTTATGTTCCCGAAACATATTATGATGCACTGACCGCCTGGTTCAGCCGGCGCCACGGCTATATGATTGATCGCAGAAATGTGATTTACACCTCGGGTGTCGTTCCGGCTGTATCGGCGACAATCAAAGCATTGACTTCGCCCGGCGACGGTGTCATAATTAATACACCTGCCTATAACTGTTTCTTTTCATCGATCCGTAATAACGGCTGTCATGTCGTTGCGAGTCCGTTGAGACGCGTTGATTTGTCTTCCGGGAAATTTACATACCGTGTTGACTACGACGATCTCGAATCTCTTGCCTCAGATCCCGCTAACAAACTGTTTATACTTTGTAATCCCCACAATCCGTCCGGACGAGTCTGGCGGCGTGATGAACTTGAGAAAATTGCTGCGATATGCGGCCGCAACGGTGTCACGGTCATAAGCGATGAGATCCATTGTGAACTCACAATGCCCGGACTTGAATATATCCCTTATGCTACGGTCGATCCATCGGCGGTAATATGTAATTCGCCGAGCAAGGCATTCAACACTGCCGGTCTGCAGATAGCTAATATCGTGACGCCTGACCGGCAGGTTCGGTCGCTGATCGACCGCGCGATCAACATCAATGAGGTGTGCGATGTCAATCCTTTCGGGGTGGCCGGCCTTATGGCGGCTTATAACGATGGTGAGGCATGGCTTGACTCTTTGCGTGAGTATCTCGCCGAAAATTACCGTGAGCTGAGATCGTTTTTCTCCGACAAGCTGCCTGCTTATCCGGTTGCCGATCTTGAGGCTACATATCTGGCCTGGATCGACATCTCCGCATCTGGTCTCGACGGCGACATCGTCGAACGGCTTTTGGTCGATAAAGCTCATGTGCGCGTTGCATCAGGCTCGATTTATGGTGACAGCCGTTATATCAGGATTAATTTTGCGACTCAGCGCAGCGTACTCACTGAGGCGCTTGCCCGTATCGAAGCGGTGTTGGGTATACTTTAAGACATCTTTACTGATGGCCGATATATCAAAGATACAGAACGGTGAGGCGATGACCCTGCGTGAGCAGATCGGTCTTACGGCCCGGCTTGCCCTGCCGGCTATACTTGCCCAGCTGTCGAGTATCATGATGCAGTATATCGACGCATCGATGGTCGGTCGTCTCGGTGCAGACCAGTCGGCATCTGTCGGTCTGATGAGCAGCAGTCTGTGGCTGTTCTGGGGCGTATGCTCTATGATCACGATGGGCTTTTCGGTGCAGGTCGCTCATGCGATCGGAGCCCGGCGCTATGACCGCGCACGCGGAGTGTTGCGTCAGGGCATTACGTCGAGTCTTGCGGCTGCAATTGTCATAACTCTGGTCGGTCTCGCTATCGCTCCGTTTTTGCCTGGCTGGCTTGGTGGAGATGATTCGATAACCGGCAATGCCACTCTCTATTTCGGCGTTTTCATTGTCGCGCTGCCGGTGTTGACAATGAATTATCTTGCCGGAGGCATGCTGAGATGTGCGGGCAATATGAAGGTTCCGAGTCTACTGAATGTTATGATGTGTCTGCTTGATGTCGTGTTTAACTTTTTCCTTATTTTTCCGACACGCGAGCTGGACTTAGGACCCGTGTCATTCACTGTTCCCGGCGCCGGACTTGGTGTGCTCGGAGCGGCACTCGGTACGGTTGCCGCCGAATGCGTCACCGCAACAGTAATGATGTACTATCTGTGCCGCCGGCAGCCGGGGCTGACCATAAGCCGTCGTCCGCTACGGTCTTTTATTCCGACGAAAACCGTGCTCAAAAAAGCGGTGAAAATAGCTTTGCCTATGACGGCAGAACATGTTGTGTTCTGTGGGGCGCAGATTATGATAACGATTATTGTCGCTCCGTTGGGAGTGGTTGCCATTGCTGCCAATGCGTTTGCAGTGACAGCAGAAAGTCTGTGTTATATGCCGGGATTTGGCATCGGCGATGCTGCGACTACTCTTACGGGGCAGAGCTTCGGTGCCGGACGCATGGACTTAGTGAAGCGTTTCGGGCATATAACAGTCGCCATGGGCATGGCCATAATGACGGTTATGGGTGCCGTGATGTATGTTGCCGCGCCGGCTATGATGGAAATTATGACGCCGGTTGCGGCTATCAGTGAGCTTGGAACGGAGATATTGCGTATCGAAGCATGGGCCGAGCCTATGTATGCTGCGGCCATTGTCGCATATGGTGCTTTTGTCGGGGTAGGTGACACTCTTTTGCCGGCTATAATGAACTTCGGAAGTATATGGCTTGTGCGTATTCCGGTTGCCGCAATTCTCGCTCCGACAGCAGGGCTACGCGGAGTATGGATAGCGATGTGCGTCGAGCTGACGTTCCGCGGCGCGATTTTTCTTTGGCGCATGGCGAGCGGCCGATGGTGGCGCAATGCTAAGAAGTCAGCCTCAGCTACCGGCGAAGCAGAAACAGAGACCGCAGTTCCCGAAGAAGATCTCGAATAATGTTCTCAGGCCCTTTGCCGCATATTTCGAGCGCCGATCAAAATATTTTTTATTTTTGAGTTAGTTTTTTCGTAGATTGCGTGTCGTAATATTGTATGACGAAACTACGAAATATCGAACAACTTTTCAAAAGCGATTATCCCGCGATGATTGCTTTGGCCGTCAGGATTATCCATGACAAGGACGCGGCGCGTGACATTGTTCACGATGTTTTCGCCACTGTCTTGTCAAAAGAGCCGGATGATGTGACTGCTCCTTATCTCATGGTGGCTGTGCGAAACGGTTGCCTGAATTATATGCGTGACTTTTCTACCCGTGAAAGAATAAACGAATTGTATAAATTCCATACTGCTGTTGATGATGCGGATGTCCTTTGGCCCGACGAAGATACATATCAGAGGATACAGATGATAATAGACTCCGAACTCGGCGAGCAGTGCCGTAAGGTAGTGCGGCTTCGTTTTTATGAAGGATTAAGTTATATGGATATTGCCGGCAGGCTTTCGATAAGCAAAGTCGCGGTCTATAAGCATCTGCGGCACGCTTTGGATGTTTTACGCATAAAAATTAATGATTATGAATAAGATTGATCGGCTTCTTGATGCAGTTGAGCATCCTGAACATTTTACGGATGACGAACTTAATGAGATTTTATCCAACAACGAATCAGAAGAATACTATGATCTGATGTGTGATATCCGGTCATCGTTTCTCGGAAATGAGTCTGTTGATGTGAACGCAGAGTGGGCTGCTTTTGTCAAAGCGAACAGTGAGCCACGTCATAAATTCGTATTATTTTTACGTCGTCATGCTGCTGCGGTTATAATTGTGGCAGTAGTATCGCTCGTGTCTGTCGGTGCGGCCGTTGGCATTGGCAGTCATGTGAAACCCGGCGGGAGCGAAATGCATTCCGGACAAGCTGCGGCAGACACCGTTGATCATATTCTGTCCGGTAGTGAAGTAAGTACTGAAGATACTGATTCAACTGCAGAAACGGTCTTATTTAAGAATGAACCTCTTGAAAAGATAATAGCGGATATTGCGAAATATTATAATGTTGATATGCGCTTTGAAAATGAAGACTCGAAACGCCTGCGCCTGTTTTTTTGCTGGGACAAGAACATGAATTTACAGGAAGTAGTAGAGCAGCTAAACGGTTTTGAACAATTTAAAGTAACATTGCGAGACAACATATTAACAATAGATTGAAAAAATGAGATTTATAGTATATATGGCTGTGATGATAGCTTCTGTCATTACTTGCAGCGCCGCGAAATTCAGTTATCGTTTCAGCTCAGTAGCTCTGTCTGACGCCTTGGCTCAGATCCATGAAGACCATCCCGGACTAAAAATCAATTTTATTTATAATGACCTTGAAAATTATAAGACCTCATCAATTGTAAAAACTGACAATCCATATGAGGCTATCCGCAAAGTTATTGGCCGTAATCCGGTTTCAGTTACAGTAAAAAACGGCATATTTTATGTTGAGGCAATGCAACACGGTCGGTATTGTTTTCGCGGCCGGGTGATCGACAGTCTGGGTGAAGGATTGCCGTCGGCAACAGCATTTTTACTCCAACCGGCTGATTCGGCCGTACTGACATATGCGATAACGGATATTGACGGGCGCTTTTCCATACCGTGTGACTGCAGATCGGTTATAATGAAGATTACATGTATGGGATATATGACAAAGTATCCCGACTGTGCCGAGTTTTATGTCGGCGATATAGTCATGGATGAAAAACCGATTTTGCTCAATACTCTTACTGTTGCGGCAAGCGATGCGTGGCTCTCGGCCGATAAGAGCGTATATGTTCCGACGTCACGGCAAAAAAATGCATCGGGTAATGCGCGAGATCTGTTGTTCAGGATGTCAATACCTCAGATTGACGTAAATCCCATTTCAAATTCAGTGACTACTCTGTCAGGCCGTCCGGTATCATTGTTTATCAATCATCTTGAAGCGTCTGAAGCTGATATTCAAGGATTGAGGACTTCAGATGTCATAAAGGTCGAATATTATGCATTCCCTACAGATCCTCGTTTCCGCGGAGTTGAATATGCGGTAAATATCTTAGTCCGCCAATATGAGTACGGAGGTTATACAAAGCTGTCCGACCGTCATATTTTCGGTAGCAAAACAGATAATTATGCGACCGTATTCTCGAAGTTTTCCTATAAAAATATGGTATATGATCTGTTTGTCAGCAATAATTCCATAAAAGATGACAATATCGGACGGTCGGAACGCTCGACATTCTATTTTCCGGATAAGAAGATAGAACGCAAACTTGAAATCGGGAATTCCGAGTATAAATCTCAAAATTTGCCTGTATCATTCCGTGCGATATATCAGAAAAATAATATTCAGATTGTAAATACTTTGGGCTTTCATTATTTTGACAGGATGAGAAGTTCTCAAGCCGGCAATCTGACTTTCACTCCTGATGACGACAAGGACTATACATATAAAAACGAGACACCAGGCATAAACCGGACATTGACCTGGAACGGACAATATAATTTCAATCTCCCACGACGATGGTATCTTTCATTTTATCCGAGGTTGTCGTACACACATAATAATTCTTTGCGAAACTACACTGTCGAACCCGATGACGCATTCAATATCAACAACAATGCGCGGGAGTCCGGTAACCAATACGGCCTGACAGTCAACCTCTCTAAAAAACTCGGCGAACGAAGTTCTCTGACGGGGGATCTGACCGCCATGTCTGCAAACTATAATGTAAAATATTCAGGCGATTCGCCGTATTCTACCGAATTCACGGGTCAGCTATGCAGCGGTAAATTATTGTTTAATCATTCGTTGGATAAACTGCATATTAATGCCGATGCAGGAATTTTCTTTCATCGTATCGGCATGAACGGCCAACATAATAACGAATTGTCTCCATTCACACATTTCTCCGCAACATATTCTCCCAATCAGAGAAATGAACTGGAAGCATGGATACAATATACGACATACACTCCTGAGATTTATGAACGCTCCCCTAATGTAATAAGAGTAAATGAATACCTTTATCAGACCGGTAATCCGAATCTGCATGATTCACGCCATCTTACAACTAACTTTATGTACACATATCTCCCCTCTGATAAAATCGCCCTGGCGGCACACGTAGGATATTACGGAGAGTACGACTGGTCTATAAAAACATATGAGCTGAATGAAGATAAAAATTCATTACTTCAGACCTATATCAACAGCGGAGACTATACTAATTTTTCGTCGGCTGTGAGCGTAACCGGTAAATTTGTTGACAAAAGGCTTATATTCAGGGTTGTACCGTATCTGAATTATCATAATGTAAGCGGATATGCCGACATGTCGGGATTTCAGACTCAATTCATGTCGTCCGTGCAGTACTACTGGGGTAATTTTAATGCTGAGGCATTCTATTTATTCCCCGGACGCGCGATAAAACGCCATACTTGTGAATGGATAAAAGACAGAAGCAAATACTGGATCTCGATCGGATGGGCAAATGAAAACTGGAATATTCAGTTTGAAGCACGTGATTTTTGCCATTATAAATCCCGCGGAAAGGAAATAGAATTCTCAACGCCCTATCTTACTTCAAATATTTTGGATTGGAACGGTGATTATAACGCAAACTTTATTGTCTCGGCAATTTATACCTTCGGCTACGGCAAGAAGATAGAGCGTTATAATGAAATCGGAGCGCCGCAGTCAGGTGGTTCGGCGATAATGAGATGATCACGGATATATCATCATGAATAGATGCCGAGGGCTGCGGCGCGGCTCATAATGTCGATCAGCAGCGGACCGGGGACAGACGGATCTACATCCTTTTCACCGAGACGGACTGTAGGCGTCTGAATTGCTCCGCTGTCTTTGATCGCAGACAAAAAACGGTAAGCCTCCGGCAACGAAGGATCATCGGGCGTAGATGCTGATGTCTCTTTATAGAAATAATATAGCAGAGACGCGAGATATGACAGGATGTATCCCCGGTGGTCTTCGTCGGAAGTTTCAGTGGCGTCGCCCATTCGGTCGAAACAGTCGATGACCGAATAGATCGCAAATGTATAGAGGCGAAGTTTACGCGACGCTTCGACCATCGCGGCAGCCTGATAAACTTCCAGGGTGAGCAGTGCGCCGACGGCACATGAAAATGCATCGCCCGAAGCTTTGGCAAGTCTGAGAGCATGAACATGGAGAATTGCTGCTTCGACAAAACGTTCGATAGCTTCGCCTATAGGTTTGTCTGCGTTACGTAGTGTGCGCAGTTCGTTGTCGCAGCCGGCGAGCAACTCACCGCTCGTGCGCACAGCCTGTTCGACGTCGCCCGACTGTAACAAAACAGCGATTTCGGCGGTGCGGCCGCCGAAATCGTTATATGAAGGATTGTCGTTCATCAGATTGTGTCTTCTTTTTCAATAAGATAGCGTTCGAGGTCGATTGCCGCGCGACATCCGGTTCCGGCAGCTGAAATCGCCTGCTGATAAGTGGGATCGGCGACATCGCCGGCAGCAAAGACGCCTTCGATGCTGGTCCGAGTCGACGGAGCGTCAACTTTGATGTAGCCTTGTTCGTCGAGATCGATCTGGCCGGCGAAGATTTCTGTGTTTGGCTTATGGCCAATGGCAAGGAAGAATCCGTCGATAGCTATATCATAATAGTTCTCATTTTCGGTGCCTTTGTTGGCTACAAGATGAGCGCCTTCGAGGACTTCGGCTCCGTATAATCCGACGGTATTTGTGTTGAACAGGATCTCAATTTTGGGATTGTCAAATACACGCTGCTGCATGACCTTCGACGCGCGCAGCTTGTCGCGGCGGACGATCAGATACACTTTCGCCGCAAGTCCGGCAAGATAAAGTGCCTCTTCGGCTGCGGTATCGCCGCCGCCGACCACAGCCACAGTGCGTTTGCGATAGAAGAAACCGTCGCATGTAGCGCAGGCCGACACACCCATGCCCATGTATTTCTGCTCGTCTGGCAATCCGAGATAACGGGCTGTCGCTCCGGTCGAGATGATTGCGGCATCGGCTGTTATCGTGTTGTTGCCGTCGACGGTGACAGTGAACGGGCGTGTCGAGAAATCGACAGCCGTCACCCGGCCGCTGATGATTTCGGTGCCGTATTGGGCGGCCTGCGTGCGTAGATCGTCCATCAGTTTTATGCCGGTCACTTTTTCAGGATATCCGGGAAAATTTTCAATTTCTGTCGTTGTAGTGAGTTGCCCTCCGGGCTGGGGACCTTCGATGACGATAGGTGAAAGATTTGCCCGCGAAGCGTAAATTGCGGCGGTAAAACCGGCCGGTCCGGAGCCGATAATCACACATTTGCTATGCTGTTCTGTAGCCATAATTTTGTCGTTTTATGTTATTGTTGAGAGAGTAGGTGTTATCTTAAGTCGATTATTTCCGCTTTAGGGTGAAGGCTGCGGTCATATTTGAACTGTGACGCCGGCAGTGCCTGCCCGACTGTGACTTTGTTTATAGAGATCGACGTCGAGTTGCCGCCGTCGAATACTATTGTCATTGCTGTCGGCCAGCCGGTCGACTTGCTGATTGTCACTTTGGCCGACGATATTGACATGCCCGGCATTTTGGAGACGAGTTCCACAATGTTGTTGCCTGGCGACGACTGTAAGGTCCGACAATTGAAGTGGGTGCCGAACATGCTGATGACTTCAAACGGATTAGATTCCATAAGTTCTTCGCCTGTCGGTTCAGTGACATTGACTTCATTATTGTCGGTCACATATGTCCACTGAGTCTTGCCGTCAAACCATATTGATATAGACGGCGACTCGACTTTAAACAGTCTTTTGCTCATAATCAGCATTCCGTTGTCAGATCCTGCGCTGTGGGCGATGGCAAAGTCGACTCTGACCGACGGTGCGTCTCTGAATTTGGCGGCGCAGCGGCTCATGATGTCATAGCCGTTGTCGGCCGAAAGGGCCGAAGTCCATGCAGTCAGAATGAAAATTACCGTAGTCAGTATTTTTGTCAGTTTCATATATTGTTAACGATTTTCGTGACTTGTCGGTTTATAAAATGGATTCGAGTGTTACTGCATCCATCAGCACTGCACGTGGTTTTGCTCCCTGAGCAGCTCCGACAATGCCGGCCGCCTCCATCTGATCCATGATCTTGCCGGCTTTGTTGTAGCCGATACTGAAGCGACGCTGAAGAGATGACGTCGACGCTGTCGACTGTGTTACGATAAACCGGGCGCAGTCGTTGAACAGAGCGTCACGTTTGCTCGGATCATTGGCCTCAGACGGAGCGGCGCCTTCCATTACAGGTTCAGGCAGCAGATAAGCTGACTCATAACCTATCTGGTTAAAGATATGGTCTGTGATATTGTCGATCTCGGGAGTATCTATAAATGCGCACTGTACACGTTCGATGTTGCCGTTGGTCAGAAACAGCATGTCGCCGCGTCCGATCAGCTGGTTGGCACCGGGACGGTCAAGAATCGTTTTGCTGTCGACCATCGACATTACGCGGAAGGCAATTCGGCCGGGGAAGTTGTTTTTGATCATGCCGCTGATCACGTCGGCCGACGGTCGCTGGGTGGCGATGATTATGTGCATACCGGCGGCACGGCCTTTCTGTGCGATACGCGCTATATGCATCGGCACTTCCTTGCCGCCAACCATGATCAGATCTGCAAACTCATCAACGATTGTGACGATGTAGGGCATGTATTTGTGACCGTTCTCCGGATTTAGTGCATGGCTGCAGAATTTGCGGTTATACTCTTCAACCGAGCGGACATTGGCCTTACTCATGAGCATATAGCGGTTGTCCATCTCTACGCACAGCGAGCTTAGTGTGCCGGGAACTTTCATCGGGTCGGTGATGATCGGTTCTTCTTCGTCGGGCAGTTTGGCCAGGAAATGTCGCTCAATCTTCCGGTAAGCGGCAAATTCAACCATCTTGGGATCGATGAATACGAATTTGAGTTCCGACGGATGCTTGGCGTAGAGCAGCGAGGCTATGATGCAGTTGAGGCCTACAGACTTACCCTGACCCGTGGCACCGGCAACGAGCAGGTGAGGCATTTTAGCGAGATCTTGAATGAAAATGTCATTTGAAATCGTCGCACCCATTGCCATCGGCAGTCTCATCTTCTGACATGCCTCGGCAAATTTTTTTGATCCGATGACCGAGCGTATAGACACTGTTTTCGGATCGCGGTTAGGCACTTCTATGCCGACCGTACCGGCTCCAGGAATGGGAGCGATTATACGGATGCCGAGCGCCGCGAGGCTGAGGGCTATGTCATTTTCGAGTCGTTGGATCTGTGCTATGCGGACGCCTTCGGCCGGTACAATCTCGTAGAGTGTTACGGTGGGTCCGACTGTTGCCTCGATACGTTGGATCGGAATTTTGTAGTCGAGAAGAGTCTTTACGATGAGATCTTTGTTCTTCTGCTGCTCTTCAGCATCTATAAGATTGCCTGACGGGCGATCCTGGAGCAGATCAAGATCCGGGAACACATAACGCGACAGATCGGCGCGCGGATCGTAGGGGAGAGCCTCGGTAGGACTCGGATTTGCAGCTGCCGGCACAACGGCTGTTTCTGCGTCGGGTATTTCGGTTTCCTTGATCGTGAAAGTCGGGCCGTCAGTCGCTGATACGGTTGTTGCCTTGTCTGCCGCTGTTGTTTCAGTGGCGGGACGTGACACAGGTTTATGGCCGGCATGATCGTCGCTGATGTCTTCGAGAGAAGTCTCGCTGTCGTCTTCATCGTCAATCAGTATCAGACTGTCGTTGGCCGAATATGCGGAGTTGTGTTCTGCGTCATCTGCGAAAACGACTTCGCCGCTGTGACGGTCATTGTCTTCTTTTTCAGGCGTCTCCGTGATTTCGTCGAGCGCCACCGGTTGCGGCTCAGCGTCTGTTGCAGCAGACTTGCGTTCGGGCAGATGACTCTTAACGACAGCGATTATATGTTTCAGCGGATTAAGATATATGGCACACAATAGTCCGACGAGCACGACTGAGACTGCCAGAGCAAGCGGCCAACTGCCGATATGCATAAGCCACAGGTTGGCGTACCGTCCGTGGACGCCACCCCAATGAAGAAACCCCGTGCTGTCGAGGGTTATAAATCCGACAACAACTGACAACGCGATCGCGCTGAAAAGGCATTTGAAGCTCAGTGACCAGAACCGGCTCTTTACCACGCCGAGAAGGGTGAGCCCGACTGTTGCGAGATAGTAGACTAGCACAAATGCCCCGATGCCGAGTCCTTCGGTCATCAGAACATGGGCAAGCCACGCCCCGAAAGCGCCTCCGGCGTTACGGACCTCTTCGCCTGAGTCTGCGATCTGTCTCACTGATGCGCCGCCTGCGACAATACTTTGATCTGCAGCGCCGTTTCTGAGATGGGAAATAGTCGAAATGGCCATAACAAAGGCTATGGCTACTAATATAATACCGAGGCCTATCTGTGTGCGCCGGTCTTTAAAAAAGCCTGATAATGAATTGCCATTGCGTCGCTTCGGCGCGTTTTTCACGCGTTTTTGCGGCCCTGCCGACGGCCTGCGGGGATTATTGCGTTGAGTCTGGTTTGCCATGATTCGGGAAATGTGAGAGAAAGGTTTGGATTGACATTCAGCAGGATTATGCCTCGCTGAGGAGACGGATTGTCTCTATCGGCTCGGGAGAACTGAACACAGTGTTCCCGGCCACTATAATATCGGCACCCGCGGCTGAAACAGCCGGCGCATTTTCAAGAGTGATGCCTCCGTCTATTTCAATCAGCGCCGATGAGCCGGTTTCGGCTATGAGCCGGCGCAGGCGTTCGATCTTGCCTAACGTTGAGGTAATGAACTTCTGACCTCCGAAACCAGGATCAACACTCATAAGCAGAACCATATGGAGGTCAGCTATTATGTCGCGCAGTGTTTCGACCGGAGTCGCCGGATTGAGGGTCACGGCTGCTTTCATCCCGGCTGCTTTTATAGCCTCGACCGTGCGGTGAAGGTGTGTGCACGCTTCCTGATGGACATTCATGATCTCGGCGCCGCAATCGCGCACCTGCGAGATATAGCGATGAGGGTCGACGATCATCAGATGGACATCGAGCGGCTTGGCGGCAATTTTGCTCACAGCTTTGATTACAGGGAAACCGAACGATATATTCGGCACGAACACACCGTCCATCACGTCGACGTGGATGAGTCCGGCGGCACTCTCATTGACCATCATCGTGTCGCGGCCGAGGTTATTGAAGTCGGCCGAAAGTATAGAGGGGGCTACAATCATTATTTAGCTGTTTTTTTAGGTTTGAACGCATTCCACGCAATGAAAAGCACACACAGCAAGAGCAGTATCAGACCGCCGAGCGAAAGGTAACTGTTGTATTTTTCGACTGACGCGAACAGGCTGTCGATGCTCACGCTTTGAGCCAGAAACCATCCGAGAGCGGCGAGTATCGCATTCCAGACCATCGCGCCAAGACCGGTGAAGATGATAAACACCCAGATGTTCATCTTCGACAGACCGGCCGGAATCGAGATCAGCTGACGCACTGCCGGAATAAGACGGCCGATAAATGTCGATACGGCGCCGTGGTTGTCGAAGTATCGTTCAGCCTTGTCGACTTTCTCGCGATTGATCAGACAGGCGTGGCCGAGACGTGAATCTGCAAAGCGATAGACGATCGGTCTGCCGATCCAGAGTGACAGACCGTAGTTGATGAGAGCGCCGACGATAGCTCCGGCTGTGGCAACGAGAATTACGGCAAAGATGTTTATATCGGGAATAGCCACGTTCTGGCCGTGGAAAGTCAGTGTGCGGCTGGTCTGGCAGGCCAGATAGGCAGCCGGCGGAACGATGATCTCGGACGGGAAAGGTATGAATGAGCTCTCAATCACCATGAACAGAAACACATAAAAGTAGCTCATATTGGTCACGATGATTTCAAAATAGTGTGACGCGTCAAATAATGACAGGGAAATGAAAAGTTCGTTCATTGACAAATAAGTTTGATTCTTCTTATTGCAAATTTACGAACAATCCACGGCCTGACCAAACTAATCGGCATGTATAAACAAAAAATTTATATAATAAAGTTTCCCGGCTTGCCATGCTGAAGATGCAAGCCGGGAAACACGTGAGAGATGATCCCGAATGCAGGAGGTCGGGTTATAATTTGTTTTCGCGCTCGGTGATTTCTGCGTCGGTCATCGTATAGCCGCCAAGACTGCCTTCTTTTGCCTGAATGCAGATGTAGGTCATCGGTTCGGCCGAAGTGCATTTTAGATTGCGGTCACAACCCGTAGATACACGTACAACCGATCCTTCAGCGATGTCGAACACTTCGCCGTCAACCTGAAAACGGCCTGATCCTGAAAGAATGATATAGTTTTCTTCGTTTTCTTTATGACTGTGGAAGAACGGCACTGACGCGCCTGTCGGAAGTGTGCCGAACGATATTTCACACGATGTGGCGCCCGAAGCGTCTTTGACAAATTGTTTACCTTCGAAGCCGTGGAGTGATCCGACTGAAACGTGGGCGAATTTTTCGCCGCAGTTGAGAGTTTTGATTTCGCTCATGATTGAATAATGAATTTTGTTTATTAACTTTGCAACGGAAAGCCACTTTCTTTCCGATAGCACAAAGTTAAATACTATCTGGCTATTATGCAAGAACTTACCCTTTGGAAAGCCACTTACTTAAAAGTAACCAATTGCTGAATATGAGTAATTTGCCGATAAAAGAAAAATTAAAAAAATTTACATGCATCGATGAGTGTCCGGTGAGAAATGTGCTTGCGCGTTTTTCCGGCAAATGGTCGATGCTTGTGCTATGTGTCCTTGCCGAGAACGGTGCGACGCGTTTCAATGTCATAGCCAAAGCAGTTCCTGACATATCTCCGAAAGTTCTGACCGAGACATTGAAGGCTCTTGAAGCAAGCGGTCTGATTTCTCGAAAACTGTATGCCGAGATCCCGCCGCGAGTAGAATATTCGCTCACGCAGCTCGGACTGAGTCTGATGCCTTTGCTCGGCAGTCTGATAACGTGGTCGCTCGATCATTTCGACGAAATAGTCCGCGGTACACAAGAAAAATAGTCCCGAACTCTGATTATCGGCGTTTTTTTTGTAATTTCGTGGCAACGTATCATTAATATAAACGTAGCATACAAATGTTAATTATCGGCATAGCCGGCGGCACTGGTTCCGGAAAAACCACTGTCGTCAATAAAATATTGAACAGTTTTCCGGCCGGAGAGGTAGCCGTGATCCCTCAGGACTCTTATTATAAGGATTCGAGCCACATTCCGCCCGAAGACCGAAGCAAAATCAATTTCGACGAGCCTGCCGCCATCGAGTGGACGCTTCTTGTCGATCATCTTCGCCGGCTCAAAGAGGGAAAGACAATCGACATGCCGACTTATTCATATCTGACATGCACCCGTCAGGAAGAGACCGTCACTGTTGCTCCGCGCGACGTTGTGATTGTTGAAGGTATCCTTGTGCTGAACGATCCTGAGTTACGCGACATGATGGATGTCAAAGTGTTTGTTGATGCCGATCCCGACGACCGTCTGATACGCGTCATTGCCCGCGACTGCATTTCGCGCGGACGGACTCCTCAGATGGTCATTGACCGCTATCAGGATGTACTTAAACCGATGCACTGCCAGTATATCGAGCCGTCGAAGCGTTTTGCCGACATCATTGTGCCTCAGGGCGGCAGCAATATTGTGGCGATAAATCTTCTGACGGATTATATCGAAAGCCGCCTGCGGCGCAACCGCAACGATTAATAAACATACGTTTTTTTATTACTGCCTTAGCAGATGGGTATCAATTTTGAATTCAAAAATCACGACGACGAGAAACTTCCGGTGGCTCAGTTTGTCGAAACTGAAAATACAGAGGCGCAGCTTTCTCAGGAGAGCGAACCGCAGCAGACTCCGGCCGGAAAGATGGTGCTCCGCACCGATAATCTCGTCAAGAAATACGGCAAGCGTACCGTCGTCAACCATGTGTCGATCGATGTGACTCAGGGTGAGATTGTCGGGCTGCTCGGCCCTAACGGAGCCGGCAAGACAACGACTTTCTATATGACCGTCGGACTGGTCCAGCCAAACGAGGGACGCATTTTCCTCAACAATCTCGACATTACAAAATATCCGGTTTATAAACGCGCGCAGAACGGCATCGGCTATCTTGCTCAGGAGGCATCAGTGTTCCGCAAACTGAGTGTCGAAGACAATATCCGCGCCGTGTTGCAGATGACCGACACCAGCCGTGAATATCAGCAGGAAAAACTTGAAAGTCTGATCTCGGAATTCCGGCTTCAGAAAGTGCGTAAGAATCTTGGCGACCGTCTGTCGGGCGGCGAACGCCGACGCACCGAAATCGCGCGCTGCCTTGCGATTGATCCGAAGTTTATCATGCTCGACGAACCTTTTGCCGGCGTAGACCCTATAGCGGTAGAGGATATTCAGTCGATCGTCTATAAGCTGAAGGAAAAGAATATCGGTATCCTAATCACCGACCATAACGCCCCTGAGACACTCAGTATCACCGACAGAGCATATCTGCTTTTCGACGGGCGCATTCTGTTTCAGGGCACATCTGAGGAGCTGGCCGAAAATCCAATCGTCCGCGAAAAATATCTCGGCCGTAATTTTATTTTTCACCGCAAAAAATTCGATTGACCGATTATACTTGATAACAATAAAAAAAGCTCGCCGACGGCGAGCTTTTTTTGTTGCTTAATGAATTGACTCCTTATTTCTTGGCCGAGCGGGCGCTGAAATAGAGATAGAGGATGATAGCGGCATATGCTGCAAGACCGAGTATCTGAGGCAGGAACTCTCCACCGTTGTCGGGTACTTTGTGTCCGCACATGATCGTCACAGCTGCGAGCACACCGAAGAGTGCGCCGCCCGCGATAAGACCTGAAGCTACGAGTGTGCCACGGTCATTACGTGCTTTGCAGACTTCAGGATCTTTGCTGCTGCGGCCGACAAACCATGATATCAGACCGCCGACGAGCATCGGGGTGTTGAGATGGAGCGGCAGGAACATTCCGAGGCAGAATGCCAGAGCCGGAACACCGAGCCAGTTGAGAATCAATGCAAGCACTGCGCCTATGATGTAGAGGGTCCAGGGTGTCTCGCCGCCCATCATCATCGGTTCGAGCACCTTTGCCATGGCGTTGGCCTGTGGGGCGGCCAGAGCGTCGGGACCCGAGAAACCATATACATTTTTAAGCATCAGTATCACAGCGCCGACAGTTGCGGCAGAGACAAGTGTGCCGAGAAACTTCCAGCTCTCCTGTTTGCGCGGAGTAGAGCCGAGCCAATAACCGATTTTCAGGTCGGTGACAAAACCGCCGGCCATTGAAAGAGCTGTGCAGACAACTCCGCCTACTACCATTGCGGCAACCATGCCCGATGTGCCGTTGAGGCCGATCGCCACGAAGATGCCTGATGCGATGATGAGCGTCATGAGTGTCATGCCGCTGACCGGATTACTGCCTACGATAGCGATGGCATTGGCGGCAACAGTGGTAAACAGGAACGCAATGATCGTCACGACTATCCATGCGATGAGTGCCTGGCCAAACGAATGGATCACTCCGATCCAGAAAAAGATAAGTACGGCGATAAGAGCCACTCCGATGAAGTATGCGATATGTTTCATCGATATATCGCGCTGCCAGCGTACTTCTGATTTTGCCGCGGCAGCTCCGCGGAGCTCGCGTGAAGCGAGACCTACTGCCTGTGCAATGATGGGCCATGATTTGACGATGCCGATAATACCGGCCATCGCGATACCGCCGATGCCGATAAGACGTGCATAATCCTTGAATATGACGGCCGGATCCATGGCGGTGATTTCGGATGTGCCATATGTCCCCATGAGCGGAATGATAAACCACCAGACAAATATCGAACCGGCAAATATGACGAAAGCGTATTTCAGACCGACTATGTAGCCGAGACCGAGGACTGCCGCACCTGTGTTGCACGAAGCGACAAACTTGAATTTTGCGGCGAGTGTCTGTCCCCAGGAGTAGGCTGCTGTCGTTATGTTGTCGGCCCAGAGGCCGAACGTTGCCACGATGTAGTCATAGAGGCCGCCGACAAGCGAGGCGATGAGCAGGGTCTTTGCCTGGCCGCCGTTAGATGATTTAGCCTGACTGCTGATAAGCACCTGGGTCGTGGCCGTTGCTTCAGGGAAGGGATATTTCCCGTGCATGTCCTTGACGAAGTATTTTCTGAACGGAATAAAGAACAGTATGCCCAGAACACCGCCGAAAAGTGAGCTGAGGAATATTTCGAGGAAGTTGACAGTGATTTCCGGGTGTGTCTCCTGAAGGATATAGAGAGCCGGCAGAGTGAAGATCGCACCGGCGACGATCACACCCGAACATGCCCCTATCGACTGGATGATAATGTTCTGGCCTAGCGGATTGTCCTTTTTAAGTGCCCCCGACAGCCCGACGGCGATTATGGCGATCGGTATGGCGGCTTCGAAAACCTGACCTACCTTGAGGCCGAGATATGCGGCAGCGGCGCTGAATATGACTGCGAGTACCAGACCCATGGTGACGGAGTAGGGCGTCACTTCGGCGTAATCGCGTGCCGGATGCATGACCGGTCTGTAGGTTTCGTCTTCGGCCAGCTGGCGGAAGGCGTTGTCAGGGATTTCGATTGGATCGATGTCGCTGATTGGCGGCTGGGGTATTTTGCCGCCTGTCTTGAAGTCTTTTTCCATTGGTGATATTATTTGACTGGAATAGTTAATTTCTCTCCTGCGCGCAGATTGTCGTTAGTCATGCCGTTGGCCTTTTTCAGCGCGTCGACTGTTACTCCGAAACGTTTTGCGATTTTCGACAGATTGTCTCCTTTTACTATCTTGTAAGTAGTAGGACGCTTGACCTGTTTCTTCTGTTCGTTTTTGGGTTTGTTTACCGTTTTGGGAGTTTCGGTTATCACAGTCTGCTCGACTTTAGGTGCTATAGTGTCGGCAACGGCGGCTGTTTCCTCAATAACGCTATCTGCCGGATTGACATGAGCGTTGCCGAAATTTACAAGACTGTCGGGAGCTATTTCGGCTTCCTTGTAGTGGCGTGAAGTGGTGATGATTTTAAGTTTTTGTCCTTTACGCACCTTTTTGCCGATTTTGTTGTTCTGCCGTATTGAACTTACAGTCACGCCATATTTTTTTGCTATGGAAGTGAGGTTTTCGTTCTTGCCTACGGTATGGTACTGTATTGTCTGCTCCTCGATATATTCACCTTTGGAGTCTACGCCTGTTGTGGTGATACCTGTCGCCGGTTCTACAACATTGCGGCGTGCATATCGCGACGCGTTGTGGTTGAGGATAGAGTCTTCATTGGCCAGATATGCATAGACCTGAAGTGACGGAAGGACAAGAGGCGACGGTTTGATGTTGCCGGGAATGATATCTTTTCTATACTGTGGGTTTAGAGCTCTTAATTCATCGACAGAGATTGAAAGCACGTCTGCTATCTGATTGAAATTTACGCGTTTGTTTATATGTATTGAATCTGTTACGATCGGTTTACGCGCAAGAGCTGGCGAAATATTATGCTTGTCGTAATAGTTCATTACATAATTGGCGGCAATAAATGCCGGAAAATACCCTCGCGTCTGCGCAGGCAGCAGAGGATAGATCTCCCAGAAGTCTTTTTTTCCTCCTCCGGCGCGCCGCAGAGCCTTGTTGATGTTGCCGGGCCCGCAGTTGTAGGCGGCGATTGCCAGCGACCAGTCTCCGAACATGTCGTATAGCTCTTTAAGATATATGGCTGCTGCTTCAGACGATGCATAAGGGTCGCGGCGCTGATCGACGAGCGAATTGACCTCGAGTCCCAGACCGTTGGCTGTTACAAGCATAAACTGCCACAGTCCGGTGGCTCCGACGCGCGAGACCGCAGTCGGATTAAGAGCCGACTCTATTATCGGAAGATATTTAAGTTCCATCGGCAGCCCGTGGCGGTCGAGAGCCTGTTCGAAAATAGGCATATAATACAGACTGAGTCCGAGCATATTTTCAACCAGTTGGCGGCGCCGTTGGGTGTATAGATCGATGTAGCTGCGCACTACTGAATTATAAGGCATCTCTATGACAGTCGGAAGCGAAGAGAGACGTTCGATTATCTGTTGTTCGCTTGTCTCTACATCTGTTCTGTCATCGGCAGTGCGGTCAAGCTCGGCATAGTTCTTAAGATACCAGCGTTGGAGCATCTGGTGAGTGTCGGCTTCAAAACTCTCGGGATAGATGTGCGTGCTGTCTGTAGCAAGACCTGAGACGCCGTTGTCATCAGCTGCCGTAACGGTCTGACTCATTATTGAGGCAAGTATTCCGAAAGAAAGAAATGTATATTTTAGTTTATCCATTGCGTTGATGATTGATTGTCAGAAAGTAAAAGCCCATACAAGACCTATCGACGGTCTCGTGTTTCGTCCGTCAATGAACATCGCAGGCGAAACATCCATCGACAGATCGGGCGAAATGTCGAAATGCGACAGAGAGGCATCGACATATGCGTCTACCATAGCGACAAGATATACGCCTACCATACATATGATACATAGATCACGGTTACGCCTGTAGAAATTTTTGCGTGACTGCAGGACGTTGGTCAGCCATTTTTTATCAAGATCCTCTTCTTTTGTTGTCGGAGGAAAGAAATCCATATATGATTTTGTCGACGGATCGGTATCCATTATGTCGCGGTAGGCGCGGGTGTAGTCGTTGAGCATTCCGTTATTCCACGAAGTGGCATAGCCGAGTCCGAGATATGCGCCGACAACGATCGGCAGTTTCCAGTAGCGTCGGTTATAGATCTGGCCTAAACCGGGGAAAAGCGCCGACATCCATACAGCCCTCGTCGGATCAGGATTGAAAGCCGTCTCTCGTTCCTCCCATACGTCGTAACGGCTGAAATTTCTTACTGCTATCGTATCGACGGGAGTCACTGAGACTGAGTCGCCGCTTACAATGACCATATCCTCGACGACGGCGGATTTACCGGCCACGGGAGATCCTGTAGGGATACTGTCGGGAAGTGACTCGGCGGCCGCGGAATCGATGACGGCTGTCTGACGGTGATTTTTACGCGACGGCATGTGCTGTCGCTCCTGCCCGTACATATCTATAGATGCGGCGGCAGCTATTGCCGCTAAAATTATAGCGGTCAGTCTCAGGGTGATTGATTTAATTGTCTCCGACTGTATTGCCATCAGTCTGCGGGCTTGTCGTTGTTTTGGTGTTTAAGATTGTCAAAGAGGGTGATCAGACGTTCAAGTTCATCGTCGTTTCTGAACGGAAACGTGATCCGGCCTTTGCCTGATTTGTCACATGAGAACTGCACCTGAGTGTTGAACGTTGCCGAAAGATGCTTTTTCAGCAGATCAAAATCACTTGATTTGTATTTTGATTCTACATGTTTGCTTTTTGGCTGTACTTTGGGCGTGTCTCCGTTTTCATAGGCTTTGGCCAGTTCCTCGACTCTGCGCACAGACAATCCGTTACGCAGTATCTCATTATAAAGTTTAAGTTGCAACGAAGGGTCGCTGATTGTCAGCAACGCACGTGCATGGCCCATGTCGACACGCTTGTCGCGGAGTCCGAGCTGCACCTCGGCGGGAAGTTTCAGCAGTCGCAGGAAGTTGGCCACTGTGGCTCGTTTTTTTCCGATGCGTTCGCTCAGACGTTCCTGCGTAAGTGCATATTGGTCGATCAGTTTCTTGAATGTCAGAGCAATTTCGATTGCGTTGAGATCCTCGCGTTGTATATTCTCGATCAGAGCCATTTCTGTCAGCTCCGCCTCGTTGGCTGTGCGTATATAGGCCGGGATTGATGTCAGACCGGCGATTTTTGCTGCTCTGTAGCGGCGTTCGCCTGCAATAATCTGGTAGTTGTCAGGACCGACTTTTCTTAGTGATATAGGCTGGATAATACCCAATTCACGTATTGAGGCTGCGAGTTCGTTGATGGCATCTTCGTCAAAATTGGTTCTCGGCTGATCGGGATTCGGCTGTATTTGTGCGATTGCTATGTCGTTGATAGCCGATGTGCCTCTGGCTGGGGTATCATCCATCGGAATGAGCGACTCAAGGCCACGTCCGAGTGCGTTGCGTTTGGTGTATGTTGACATTTTTTTGGTTGCGTTATTGTTTAGACCTTAAGGTCGGTTGATCAGTGCTTTGTCTTGTTGTGACTGTGTTTTGCTATGATTTCTTTTGCAAGCAGAGTGTGACTCGTCGCTCCACGGCTTTCTGGATCGTAGAGCAGGGCCGGAAGACCGTGACTCGGAGCTTCGCTAAGACGTATGTTGCGTGGAATCACCGTGTCAAACACCATATCGCCGAAATAGCTCTTAAGTTCTTCATAAATCTGATTGGCCAGACGCAGACGCGCGTCGTACATTGTCAGCAGGAACCCTTCGATCTCAAGATCGGGATTGAGGCGCGATTTGATGATACGGATGGTGTTCATCAGTTTGCTTATGCCTTCGAGAGCAAAATATTCGGCCTGCACAGGTATGATAACGGAGTCTGCGGCTGTCAGGGCGTTGACGGTTATAAGACCGAGAGAGGGAGAGCAGTCAATCAGTATGTAGTCATATTTATCGGCTATCGGCGTTAAAAGCCCTGCGAGAATATTTTCGCGCGAAGGCTTGTTGATCAGCTCAAGTTCGGCGCCGGCAAGATCAATACGCGAACCCACGAGTTCAAGGCCGTCCATACATGTCTTTACCTGCGAGCCGTCGATCGGATAGCCGTCGACCAGACACTCGTAGATAGACGATGTCATCGTGCGTGGATCTATTCCGTATCCTGATGTCGCATTTGCCTGAGGATCCGCGTCTATTATGAGTACTTTTTTGCCCTCATGGGCCAGCGAGGCGGCGAGATTGATTGTTGTTGTGGTTTTGCCTACGCCTCCCTTCTGGTTGGCGATTGCTATTATTTTACCCATAAATATATGTATATGTTTAATTGCACATTTTTTCTAATGTGCAAAGTAAGCCAAAAAAACGCAAATTATAAAATCTTTGTTCCACAATTTTTTTGTTCCACGCACGTTGGCGGGGCTAAGTTCCAAAAAGATTCTCATTATATCAGATTTTTTCATTATGTTTGCACAAAAAATAAGCCTAACCAATGCCAACATGAAAGCAATAAAAACACGTCTTGCCGCACTCAGTTTCCTTGAATTTGCAGTGTGGGGTTCTTACCTCGTCTCTCTCGGACTTTACCTCGGATCAGTAGGACTTGGAGGATATATCTTTTGGTTCTACACAGTTCAGGGTCTCGTTTCTTTGATTATGCCCGGTCTCGTCGGAGTAATCGCCGACCGGTTTATCCCGGCGCAGAAGATGCTGAGCCTGTGTCATGTGCTAGCCGCCACCTTCATGTTTGCCGCCGGATGGTATGCCATGGATGCCGGCGCTGACGTTCAGTTCGGGCCTCTGTTTACATTCTACACTTTGTCTGTGGCCTTTTTCATGCCTACAATCGGACTGAACAATTCGGTCGCATTCAACGCTCTTACAAAAGCCGGTCTTGATACGGTCAAGGATTTTCCCCCGATACGAGTATGGGGCACTGTCGGTTTTATTGTCGCCGAGTGGTTTGTGAACTTTGTTCATATTGGCGGTGCACCTATAATGAATACCTATTGGCAGCTGATCGTCTGCGGCGTGATCAGTATTATGCTGGCGGTCTACGCGCTGACGATGCCTCATTGTCCGGTCAACCGTTCGGCTTCCGCTTCGCTTGCAGATTCCCTCGGACTCAGCGCTTTTAAGCTTTTTAAGGACAGAAAGATGGCCATATTCTTTATCTTCAGCATGCTTCTCGGCGTTTCGCTTCAGATTACCAACAGCTACGGAACTTCATTTATCGAGCATTTCGGTAAAGTTGCCGAATATGCCGACGACTTCTTTGCCAAGAACCCGACATTCCTGATCTCTCTTTCACAGTGCAGCGAGGCTCTGTGCATTCTGCTGATTCCTCTCTGTCTGCGGCGATTCGGCATAAAGGGTGTCATGCTAATAGCGATGTTTGCCTGGGTGCTACGTTTCGGCTTCTTCGGTCTCGGCAACACCAGCATGTCGGGAGTGTGGCTACTGATGCTTTCCTGCATAGTCTACGGTGTGGCTTTCGATTTCTTTAATGTGTCGGGCGGTCTTTATGTCGATAAACAGACGACGCCCGAACTGCGTTCGTCAGCTCAGGGACTCTTCATGATAATGACCAATGGTATCGGCGCGTCGCTTGGCACATGGATCGCCGGTACTTTTGTCGTCAACGAATTTGTCTTTGCCCCGGGACTTGACGCAGTAAGTCAGCTCGAAGGCTGGCGTGTGTCGTGGTATATCTTTGCGGCATATGCGTTTGTTGTTGGGGTGCTGTTCTATTTTATATTCAAAGACAATGGCCGGCCGTCATCAGCTGAGATAAGCGATGCCGAAGCCACGGCATCCGGCGATGTTCCGGCTGAGTTATAACCCTTCAATTTTATCGCGGATAATGATACGATTTTACGCTCCTGATATCGAACAATCGCCGTTACTGCCCGAGAGCGACTCACAGCACTGCTGTCGGGTATTGCGTATGCAGTCGGGCGATGAAATTGAGATTGTCGACGGGCGTGGTTCACTCTACCGTTGTCGTATTATCAACGCTCACAGTAAGCGTACAGAAGTCGAAGTGATCGAACGCGTTGCCATGCCTGCGGTTTGGCCGTGTCGCATAACCGTCGCTGTGGCCCCGACAAAGCATCTCGACCGCATGGAATGGCTTGTCGAGAAGCTTGTGGAGATCGGCGTAGACCGAATCGTGCCTGTGCGCTGTATGAGGTCCGAGCGAAAGGAAATCAAAGTCGAGCGTCTCGAAAAAATAGCTGTTTCAGCCATGAAGCAGTCTCTTAAAGCAGTTCTTCCGGCCATTGACGAGATGACTCCCTTGCCTCGTTTCCTTGAAACTGTTGCACCTGATGACCGTCGCTTCGTTGCGTATTGTGACGATTGGGTTGAGCGTCGGCTGCTTGCGCGAGAGTATAAGCCCGGCGATTCTGTGTCGGTGCTTATTGGCCCCGAGGGCGATTTTTCTCCAGAAGAGATTCACGCTGCCATCGACGCCGCCTTCATCCCGGTTTCGCTTGGCGACAACCGTCTTCGCACTGAGACAGCTGCGCTTGTAGCTTGTGATACTATACATATTATCAATCAGGCTTGTAAAAGCTAAACTTTAATAAGTGTTGTTTAAATGACTGATATTCTGCAATATCTCAAATCTTCTTCCGACGGCAACTTTTTTCTTCTTGCCGGCCCCTGTGTGATCGAAAGCGAGGAAATGGCTCTCGACATTGCCGCACAAATTGTGCCGGTGTGCCGTCGGCTCAATATTCCATATGTTTTTAAAGGCAGTTATCGCAAGGCCAACCGTTCGCGGGTCGATTCTTTTACAGGGATCGGCGACGAGAAGGCGCTGAAAATACTCCGCAAAGTCCGCGAAGAGTTCGGCGTTCCGGTTGTTACCGATATTCACGAAGCCGCGGAAGCAGAAATCGCTGCCCGCTATGTCGATATACTTCAGATACCGGCATTTCTCTGTCGTCAGACCGATCTGCTCGTCGCGGCAGCCCGCACAGGCAAAATGGTCAACATTAAGAAAGGGCAGTTTCTGTCACCTGAATCGATGAAATTCGCCGTGCAGAAAGTGATCGACAGCGGAAACCGTCAGGTTGCGGTCACCGAACGCGGCACAACCTTCGGCTACGGCGATCTTGTCGTGGATTATCGCGGCATACCTGTCATGCAGCAGGGTGGAACAATACCTGTCATCCTGGATGTGACCCATTCTCTGCAACAGCCCAACACCGGCAGCGGTGTCACCGGCGGTCGTCCCGAACTCATAGAGACAATAGCACGCGCCGGAATAGCTGTCGGAGCCGACGGCCTTTTTATCGAAACACATCGTGACCCGTCAGTCGCCAAGAGCGACGGCGCCAATATGCTGCGTCTCGATCTTCTTGAAGGATTGCTTGAACGTCTGACGGCTATTCGTATGACAGTTAAAGCGTTCTGATATGTTTGACGGATATTTCAGAGTCGCGGCTGCTGTTCCGTCCGTGCAGCCTGCCGATGTCGTTTATAACACGGCATCCATTATTGAGATGATCAAAGGTCTTGACCCGGGAATCGACCTTGTCGTTTTTCCCGAGTTGTGTGTCACGGGCTACACTTGTGGCGATCTTTTCCACAATCATACACTTCTGGACGCTGTGCCCGATGCTCTCGGCCGTATATGCGAGGCGACTTCCGCGCCCGGCAGTCCGCTTGTGATCATAGGCGCGCCATTGCGCCACAACGGCGCGCTCTACAATTGCGCGGTCGCTGTCCGCGGACGCTTGCTCGCGATAGTCCCGAAGACATATGTCCCGAATTACAACGAATTCTACGAGAAACGCTGGTGGGCATCGGCCCCGGACACACAGGAACTATGGATGGCGCCTGACGGCTCGTCCGTGCCTTTGGGGACGCATACGCTTCTTGAAGTTTCAGGTGTGCGCATCGGCATCGAGATCTGTGAGGATCTGTGGACTCCCGCACCGCCGAGCACATTTGCGGCCATGGCCGGCGCACAGGTGATTGTCAATCTCTCGGCGAGCGATGATCTGATCGGAAAATATGCTTACATCAACAAACTTATCTCCCAGCAATCGGCGCGTTGTATCTGTGCTTATGTGTATGCATCGGCCGGATATGGAGAATCTTCGACCGACCTTGTGTTCGACGGAAAGGCTATCGTTGCCGAAAACGGATCCGTGCTTGCGGTAAATCATCGTTGGCAGCGCGGCCCTCAGTTGTCGGCAGCCGATATCGATATCAATATGCTTGAACGCGGACGTATGCACCTGAGTTCGTTTGCTGACTGCAGCCGTCGCCATAATTCGCAATATGAGATCATAGATTGTGGCAAAAGGCCGTCTCCCGTAAAAGATCCCGGTCTGCTGCGTCGTGTCAGTCCGCTGCCGTTCGTGCCGTCGGGAGATGAGATGTCGTCGCGCTGCGAGGAGATAATCAATATTCAGGTAGCAGGCCTGTGCCGGCGTCTCGAGTTTACCCGATGCTGCAACCTCGTAGTCGGCATTTCCGGAGGCCTTGACTCCACGCTCGCCCTTCTTGTTGCGGTCAGAGCTTTCGATAGTCTTGGCCTTGACCGCAAGGGAATATGCGGTGTTACTATGCCCGGGTTCGGAACAACGGACCGCACTCACGATAACGCTGTGGCGCTCATGGAGGCGCTCGGCATTTCGACTCGCGAGATCTCGATAGTCCCGTCGGTAAGTCAGCATTTCGCCGACATAGGTCATGATCCGGATGTGCACGATGTGACTTATGAAAATTCCCAGGCACGCGAGCGCACGCAAATTCTCATGGATATTGCCAATCAGCTCGGAGGTATGGTTCTCGGGACAGGCGACCTTTCGGAGCTCGCTCTCGGCTGGGCGACCTACAACGGCGACCATATGTCGATGTACGGCGTTAATGCCGGCGTACCCAAAACACTTGTGCGCCATCTGACGCGCTATTTCGCTACAGAAGTCGTCGATGAAAAGTGCAGGGCTACGTTACTTGACATTATAGACACGCCAATCAGTCCCGAACTTATTCCGGCGGCAGCCGACGGCACAATCAAACAGAAGACTGAAGATCTCGTCGGCCCGTATGAACTTCATGACTTTTTCCTGTATTATACTCTTCGCTACGGCTTCACGCCGCGGCGCATCTTCCGTCTCGCCGTCATCGCGTTTGAGGGAACCTACGACCGCACAGTGATCAAACACTGGATAACGGTGTTCTTCCGGCGCTTCTTCGCCCAGCAGTTCAAGCGGTCGTGTCTGCCCGACGGGCCTAAAGTCGGATCTGTCTGTCTCTCGCCCCGCGGAGACTGGCGCATGCCGTCCGACGCTTCCGCCGCTCTCTGGCTCAGCCAATGCGAACAGCTTTAATGACAAGAACATTGATAAAACGAAAAAGGACGCTCGCGCGTCCTTTTTTATTACTTTCTTATCACTCCCATTCTATTGTGGATGGCGGTTTGGAGGAGATGTCGTAGCAGACGCGGTTGACGCCGCGGACCTGGTTGATGATATCGTTGGAAACCTTTGCGAGGAATTCGTAGGGGAGGTGAGCCCAGTCGGCGGTCATTGCGTCGGTCGAAGTCACGGCGCGGAGAGCTACGGCGCGCTCATATGTACGTTCGTCGCCCATAACTCCGACGCTCTGCACGGGCAGGAGGATCACGCCGGCCTGCCATACCTTGTCATACAGGCCCCAGTCGCGGAGTCCCTGAATGAATATGTCGTCGGCTTCCTGAAGCACACTCACTTTCTCGGGAGTGATGTCACCGAGGATTCGCACTGCCAGGCCGGGTCCGGGGAAGGGGTGGCGCTTGATGAGGTGTTCGGGCATACCGAGCGAGCGACCGACGGCGCGCACTTCGTCCTTAAAGAGCAGACGCAGCGGCTCGCAGAGTCTCAGGTTCATTTTTTCGGGAAGGCCGCCGACGTTGTGGTGGCTCTTGATGACTGTGCCTGTGATCGACAGCGACTCTATGCAGTCAGGATAGATTGTACCCTGGGCGAGCCATTTCACGTCTTTGATCTTGTGAGCCTCTTCGTCGAAGACGTCGATAAAGCCTTTGCCGATGATCTTGCGCTTGCGCTCGGGGTCGGTCACGCCGGCGAGTTCGCGGAAGAAGCGCTGCGAGGCGTCGACGCCGATAACGTTAAGGCCGAGGCATTCATAATCGTGAAGCACGTTGCGGAACTCGTTTTTGCGCAGCATGCCGTGGTCGACAAATATACAGGTGAGATTTTTACCGATCGCACGGTTGAGCAGCACGGCTGCGACCGACGAGTCGACGCCGCCGCTGAGACCGAGCACCACTTTGTCGTCGCCGAGCTGTTGGCGCAGTGCGGCGACTGTCGAGTCGATAAACGATTCGGCGCTCCAGCTCTGTGTCGAGCCGCAGATGCCGACAACGAAATTCTTCAGCAACTGTGTACCGCATGTTGAGTGGAACACTTCAGGGTGGAACTGTACGCCCCATGTCTGCTCGCCGGAGACGCGATATGCTGCGATAGCGACTTCTTCGGTCGAAGCCACAATGCTGAAATTTTCGGGCAGACGGGTGATAGTGTCGCCGTGGCTCATCCATACCTGTGATCCGACAGCTATGTCAGCCATCAGGGGATCGGCTTCTTCAATATGAGTAAGGATGGCACGGCCATATTCGCGCGAGGGTGCCGGTTCGACGGCTCCGCCTGCTTCGTATGCCATCAGTTGGGCGCCATAGCAGATGCCGAGCACCGGATAGTGGCCGCGCAGACGGTCGAGCTCGGTTTTGAAGGCTTTCTCGTCATAGACCGAGAATGGGCTGCCCGACAGGATGACGCCTTTGACGCTCTGATCGCCGTAGGGAAACTTGTTGTAGGGAACGATTTCGCAGTAAGTGCTGAGTTCGCGCACGCGGCGACCGATCAGCTGGGTCGTCTGTGAGCCGAAATCAAGAATAATGATTTTCTCTTGCATAAATGTCGATTAAACGTATGGCCGCAAGCGGCATTTGAATTTTACTGCAAAGTTACAAAAATAAATAAAAAAATCCGCAAGGATTAAAACTAATCGCTTGCGGATTTTTCAAGTGTCCGAGATGAGATTCGAACTCACACAGCCGAACGGCCACTACCCCCTCAA
>CANPDU010000008.1 GCA_947573135.1 uncultured Bacteroidales bacterium
CTCGCAGCACTCGCACCTGAAACGAGCGCGTCTACCATTCCGCCACCTGGGCATCAATTTTTATTTGCGATGCAAAGATAACGTTTTTTTATGAATTTGGCCATACATTTGCCCGTTTTTTCTTATTTTTGTGCAAATTTATGTATCACTCATTTTAATATAAGCAGCTGAAACATGTCAATTCTTATTGAAAACAAGCCGGTTGGTCTCTGCAGCGACCACGCCGGATATGAATTGAAATCATTTATCGAAGGCTATCTCGAAGCCAACGGCATTATATTTACCGATTTCGGAACGTACAGCGAAGAGAGCTGTGACTATCCTGATTATGCACACCCCTGCGCCCTCGCCGTCGAGCGCGGCGAGGTATATCCGGCAATTGCCATCTGTGGAACAGGCAACGGCATCGCTATGACGCTCAACAAGCATCAGGGCATCAGAGCAGCACTATGCTGGGACGTCGAACTTGCCCGTCTTGCCCGCGCCCACAACGATGCCAACGTTCTCGTAATGCCTGGACGCTTCGTAGCTCCCGACCTTGCCGCACAGATTGTCGAGACATTCTTCAACACTCCCTTCGAGGGCGGACGCCATCAGCGGCGCATCGATAAAATACCGGTAAAAGCGTAAACGCCCCCTGATTCAGGGCATCCTCAAAGGCTTTGATTCAAGAATTTCGCATCTTCGTTTTGAATGATGCCAAAAAAAACGTATCTTTGTGCGCTTATTAAGAGCCAATCAACGAATATAAACCAAACACTTTATAACTATCAATGGCAACCTTAGAAAAAATCAGAAGCAAATCCGTGCTGCTCTTCGTGATCATCATCGTGGCTTTGCTCGCATTTATCCTTGGAGACTTCCTGACTTCAGGTCGCACTTACTTCGGCTCCGGAACAGCTGTAGCTGAAGCTAAAGGCAAGAAAATTGACTTCACGCTCTATCAGCAGCAGCTCGAGCGCGCTCAGGAACAGGCTCGCAACTACAACAACGTCGACAACGACGAACTCGCACAGAACATCATTCAGGGCCTAATCGGTCAGGAACTGCTCAAACAGGAATACGAAGACCTCGGTATCCGCATATCTGACGCTGAGATCTCTGAAGCTATGACAGGCGCAATGCCCCACCCGGCCGCACAGCAGTTCATCTATACTATCTCGCAGAACCTCGGTTTTGACCGCATTGACGGCAAAGCAGTCCTCGACGCCATCAAGAACCCCGCCAAATACAACCTCCCCGTTGAAGCTTCAAATCAGCTTAGCGCCGCTTGGGCTCAGACTGAGCAGGACGTAGAGCAGGCTATGCTTCAGCAGAAATTCTACGGTCTCGTTCAGGGTCTCTTCACTGCCAACGAACTCGACGCAAAGAGCATCTACAACGACAACGCTTCCACTCGCCACATCGCATATGCGACTAAAGGCTATAACACTCTTTCAGCCGACGATCTTAAAGTCGACGACGCCGACATCAAGGCTGCATGGGAAAAAGAAAAGAACGCTCACCGCATTGACGAGGAAACCAGAATGGTCGATTACGTTTACGTTGTCATCGAGCCGTCGTCTGAAGATCGTCTTGCCGGCCAGCAGGCCGTTGAGGACGCTATTGTCGCTCTTAACGCCACCGAAGGTCTTGCCGCAGTCGAAAACGACAGCCGTTTTGTTGTGAACCACGAGAACCAGACCGCATCACGCATCTCTGACAAAGCGCTCCGCGAATTCATCACTGCCGCTGAAGACGGTCAGGCTCAGATTATCAATAATTCTCGCGACTCTTACAAGATCGCAAAGCGACTCTCATCTCAGTCAGAAGTTGACTCGATCAACGTTTCCGTACTCAATCTTAGCAACGTTTCCGACGCCGACAGTATCATCGCGGCTCTCAACTCTGGAGCTAAATGGGCCGACTTCGCCGCCGGCACTGATACTCAGGGCCACGACAGCGTATGGGTTTCGCTCGTAGGCGCCAACGTTGACAACCGTCTGAAAGACGCATGGCTCGCTGCGGCTGTCGGCACTCCGACCGTCATCAGTGACACAATCCAGGGACAGCCCGTAGCTCAGATTTTCAAAGTCAACCGCCGCATCGCCCCTGTGACCGTGTTCGATTACGCAGTCATAAACTACACTGTCGATCCGTCAAACGCAACCCTCGAAAAGCTTAATACCGATCTCCGCACTTTCCTTTCTGCAAACTCTAACGGCGAAGACTTCAGCAAAAATGCGGCAGAAGCAGGTTATTCTATACTGACTGCAAGCGTCAGCGCCTCACAACCTCATATCGCCAACATAAGCGACAGCCGTCCTGCAGTTAAATGGGTGATGAATGCCAAGAAAGGGCAGGTTTCACCGGTCATAGGCGACAACAAGCAGACCTACCTTATGGCTATGACCGTAAAAGACATCTACAACGATTTTATCCCCTGGAACGCACCTTCACTCCGCGCAGGACTCGAACGTAAGGCAACAGCTGACAAAGCCGGCAAAAAACTCATCGCCGACTTCGGAGGTAAGGCTTCTGATATCGCCGGCTACGCAAGCCTCTTCGGCGGTGAAGTCAGCGAAGGTGACGTGATCTTCGTTTCGCCCCGCGTAGCAACTATCGGCATAGGTGAAAGCGAACTTCAGGGTGCTATCGCCGGCGCTCCCGAAGGTAAGGTCGTAGGACCCGTTGCAGGCAACAATTCGATTGTTGTGTTCGAAGTAAAATCAGTTTCCGACGAAAGCCGTCCGTACTCTTTCGACGAGTATGCTCAGCGCTTCAACCGCACAATGGGCATCGGCATTGTCGATCCGTTCAAGATGCTCCTTGGTGACAACGCAGTCGAAAACTACTCTCTAAACTTCATTCAGGGTATAGAAAACTAATTGACCCTCTGACGACATTTTCGGCGCCGGAGTCAGATCCAATCTGCTCCGGCGCCGAACGGTTTAGAGCGTTTTGACTTATTGTGAATATGCCAAAATTATATCTTTTTCCTGTTCCGATGGGCGACACTCCGGTCGCTGATGTTCTCCCGGAGCTTAACATCAGGCTTATTTCCGGAGTCAGATACTTCGTCGTCGAAAATTTGCGGTCTGCCCGACGCTTTATGAAGGCATGCGACAAAACAATCAACATCGACTCTCTGCATTTCACCGAACTCAACGAACACACGCCCGAAACCGACATTGCTGCGATGTTGCGTCCGATGCACGAAGGCCATGACATTGGAGTCATCAGCGAGGCCGGATGCCCGGCCGTCGCCGACCCCGGAGCCGGTCTTGTAGCCGTTGCACAGCGATACGGCTACGAAATAGTACCTCTCGTTGGTCCGTCAAGCATAATAATGTCACTTATGGCATCCGGATTCAACGGCCAGTCATTTGCATTCTGCGGTTATCTCCCGATTGACGACAGCAAGCGCACCCCCGTTCTTAAAGAAATGGAACGTCGCATACGCCGCGAGCGTCAGACACAGATCTTTATCGAGACTCCATACCGCAACCATCGTCTGATCGAAGATCTCTGCCGGAGATTACCGTCTGATTTACTACTGTGCATAGCTTCCGACATCAGCGGTCCGCGCCAGTCGATAATAACTAAATCACTCGGCGAGTGGAAAAAGACCGAATATAATTACGATAAAATTCCCACTATATTTCTTCTCTACAGCTGATATATGACCGATTTCAGACGACCACGCAGATTATCCTCCGATTTAGACGACCTCCCCGGACTGTTCGACTATGTTGACATCAGCCGCGATGACATCGCCGGAGACATCATCGTGCGAAAGACAGCTGTGACCGAACCGGCAGATCCCGAACTTCCGGACATTCCCGAAACGCAACTCGTTCCTCGTAACGCTTTACAATTCATATCTTTCGGCAGCGGCAGCAGCGGCAACTGCGCCTTTATCGGCACTTCAAAAGGCGGAGTACTGATCGATGCCGGCGTCGACGGCAAATACGTCACCGAACAACTCCTTCACAATGGCATCGACGCCGGAGCCGTCAGAGGAATTCTTCTGACACATGACCACAGCGACCACGTGAAATATGCCTACTCTCTCCTTCGTTATAACCGCAACATGCGGCTGTTCTGCACTCCCAAAACGCTCAACGGTCTGCTTCGCCGCCACAATATATCGCGCCGCATCAAAGACTATCACACTCCTATTTACAAAGAATTTCCCTTTGAAATCGGCGGCATGACAATCACAGCATTCGAAGTTTCTCACGACGGTACCGACAACGTAGGCTTCGCTTTCGAAACCGGTGAGATAAAAATGGTAATCCTTACTGACTCAGGGTATATAACCGAAAGAGCCGATTTCTATATGCATGACGCCGATGCTCTCATGATCGAAGCCAACTACGATGCCGAAATGCTAATGCACGGGCCATATCCCGAACATCTGAAAGCGCGTATCGCATCACGAAGCGGACATCTCGACAACGCCGACACTGCGGCATATCTGGCGCGGATTGTCTCGCCTAAATTGCGCAACGTTTTTCTCTGCCATCTGAGCCACGACAACAACTGTCCTGAAATAGCCCTGGCGACAGTCAGAACAGCGCTCCGGAGTGCAGGTGCAAAATTATCCGACAATCCGCTTGACGAAGGCACCAATGTCTGTGTGTTGCCTCGCTTTGCCGCATCGAGCCTTTTTATAATTTCGAAAAATCATATAACTAAATAACCTAAACCAATAAAACCTTATGAAAATTTTCCTGTCAGCAATCGCGCTTTCAATCGCGGCATCAGTAGCTGCCTCAGCCGCTGATCTTAATTTCAAACTCGGACTCCCCTATGGCAACTGGTGGGCAGCTCCTCAACAGCCTTGTCTCGATGTGACGGCCTACAACAACGGTTCTGCCTCGGAGACATGCGACATTACGCTAACTGTCAACACCGATTTCGGCGACAGACTCTATCAGTTCAATCAGTCTGCTGGCATTGCAGCCGGTGACAGTTGTACGATGTCATTCACGTTCAACCTCGAGCCCGGTTTCTACAACTGCATATTCACTGCCGACGGTAAGGTGATCGGACAACACAACATAGGCTATGAGCCCGAACGAATATATTCTCCGGCCGACTATCAGCCCGACTTCGTCGAATTCTGGCAGCGTGCACGCGCCGACCTCGACTCCGTAGCTCCCGACTTTCAGATGATACGCTTCCCCGAGCAGGACACAGAGAAAAGCAACGCCTACAAAGTGACCATGCGTTCCGTCAAGAACGAAGCTCTGACCGCCTTCCTCATGTTGCCCAAGAAAAAAGGCAAATATCCCGCAATAATCAACTACATGGGCTATGGCAGCGGACCCGCTTTCTGGGACTTCCTTCCATCTTACGACGGTGAGTTCATCTACTTCCAGCAGAACATACGCGGTCAGGGCCTCAACAAAGAGACCAATACCCACGGCGAATGGATGGTCGAAAACCTTGAGGATATCGAAAACTACTACTACCGCAATGCCTTCATGGATGCTGTGCGCGGTGTTGATTTCGTCTTCACTCTTCCGCAGTTCGACGGCGTCAACATCTTTGCCGAAGGCGGCAGCCAGGGTGGCGCTCTCACTCTCGCAGCCACTGCGCTCGACAAGCGCATCGTCGCTGCTGCGCCTTTCATTCCCTTCCTCAGTGACTATCCAGACTATTTTAAGCTGTCGGACTGGATCGGAGGCACATTCCGCAATGCCGCAAAAGAAAAAGGCATGACCGACGAACAACTCTTCCGCAACATGTCATACTTCGATATCAAGAATCTTGCCACTCTGATCAATGTTCCCGTCCTTATGGCAGTCGGACTTCAGGACACAACATGCCCTCCCCACACAAATTTCTCCGGCTATAACATGATTTCCTCGCCGAAACAGTTTATCATCTATCCCGACAAAGGTCACGGTGTTACCCGCCCCGACTGGGACAACGCCCACATCAGCTTCTTCAAAAAATACATGAAGCCCGTTACAAAGAAGTAACCCCTGCTCCCGCTGTACCACGGCTTCTGCCAAATAACCACAAGCCGGAGACAGACTCTAAGCCTATGTCTCCGGCTTGTAAAATAAAAGAGCTCATGTCCAATATTTTGTTTATCCACGGCATTTTAGGCAAACCTGATTACTTCAGGTTTCTGTACCCGTATATACCCGACGGGTATAGCTATACCGACATTCTTCTCGAAGGTCACGGCAGCGATCCGTCGGCCTTTGCCCACGCTTCAATGAAACGTTGGCGCAGACAAGTTGCCGATGCCGTCGATACTTTGCGTAAGGACGGCAGCAGCCTTGTTATCGCAGCACATTCAATGGGAACTCTCTTTGCCATCGACAATGCGATAAAAGGTAACGCTGATGCTCTCTTTCTTCTAAATCCGCCTCTTTCGCTGAGAGTGACACGACGGTTGCTTACGACTCCGCTAAAGATATTGAGAGGGAATATCAATGACGAATGGACATTAGCTGCAAAAGAAGCCTATAGCATTTCCGATGATCGCAACATTCTGCATTATGCCGGATGGATTCCACGCTATATCGAATTATTCGGAGAAATACGTCGTACACGTGCGATTATCAATAAGCTCACAACTCCCACACACGTCTTTTTGTCGGCTCACGATGAAATGGTGTCGCCCGGAGCGGCCGCACTGTTTCCATGCAGTTCTGCCATTGAGACATCTATTCTCCCCGAGTCGGGTCATTACCGTTACGCCCCGACCGACCGGGCCGCGGTCGGTCGCGATTTCTCCGAGTTCCTGTCTCGGTTATAAAAAAATTTGTATCGGGATGCAAGATTCCGCCATTACGCCGATTTATATTATAGAATATCAAATCAAAAAAACTCAAAAAAATGAAAAAACTGAAATTCATCATTCCCTCTCTCGTCTTTATTGCTTCGGCGACGCTATTCCAGTCATGCGAAAAAGATGACGAAAATTTTCTGCAGGTCAGCTATCCTACAGCTATCGTCACAGTATGTCCTGACGCAGCAGGCGGTTTCACAATGCAGCTCGATAACGAGACAACCCTCTACCCGTCAAATGTTAAACGATCACCCTACGGCTCGAAAGAAGTGCGTGCTCTGGTAAATTATACTGTTGATGACTCCCGTCCCGACGGAAACGGAGTCTATGTCAACTGGCTCGACAGCATCCGCACTAAGCTCCCTGTCGTCAGCATACCCGGCGACAACAGCCAGACATTCGGTAATGATCCGCTCGAGATCATCGACGATTGGGTGACTGTCGCCGAAGACGGTTATCTGACTCTGCGTTTCCGCACACTTTGGGGTAACACTAACGTCCCTCACCATATCAACCTTGTGACCGGCATCAATCCTGACGATCCTTTTGAATTCGAGCTCCGTCACGATGCCAAAGGCGACACCTACGGCCGTTACAGCGATGCTCTGATCGCTTTCAACCTCAACGGTCTTCCGCGCAAAGACGACAAACCCGTGAAAGTTATTCTCCACTGGAATTCATTCTCCGGTGAGAAGTCAGCCGAATTCGATCTTCAGCTCAGACCCGCAGTCAGCGAAAATTCAGTCAAAGGTCTGCAGTCAGCCGACATGATCGAATAACCGCCGCCTGTTCACTCTCTCCCGGCATTAATCAGACGTGAATTATATAATATTTCAGTATTGATCAACCCGGCGACCGAACTCGATCTCGTTCATCTCACCGACTCCGGCGAGCAGACGGCATTGGAGCTGATATACTCACGGTATATCGGCTACCTTACAGCCGTCTGCTCCCGCTATATAGTCGATGACGAGGATGTGAAAGACGTCCTTCAGGAGTCTTTCCTGAAAATATTCGCGTCGCTGAGCAGATTTCGTTATCGCGGAGAGGGCTCCTTAAAAGCCTGGATGACAAAAATCACTGTCAATGAGACTTTGAAATTCATCGGCCGGACGCAACGGATAGATTACACACGCATATCCGCCGAAACTGAAGAAATCAGCGACGAGGAGCCCGATGTCGGCCATATTCCGGCATCGATCATCCATTCTTTCATACGTGAGCTTCCCGATGGTTATCGTCTGATTTTCAACCTCTATGTAATCGAAGGCAAGTCCCATAAGGAAATTGCCCGCCTTCTTGACATCAAGGAGAGCACATCTGCCTCACAACTCCACAGAGCAAAGGCGCTCCTTGCCGCAAAAATAAACAAATACCGGAACAAACTCAAATCGTTATGACAGACAAATGGATTGAAGATATCAGGGAAAAAATGAGTACCTGCGAGGTCGACGAACCCGCGGGGCTCCACGATATGATATTTGCCCGGCAAGCATCGAGCACTCCCGTGCGCAGTCGTTTCCGCATAATGATTTTGTCCGGGGCTGTCGCCGCCTCTGTCATTATATTACTGTCATTGGCCTGCTTCTGGCGCATCATCGATCCCGGAGCAAACGACATTCCTGTCCTGATGGCTCAGAAAGAAATCTCGGTTAAGACAATTTCAGCCGAAGTTTCAGACCGCCCCTTGCATGTTGCTCAAGTCGAAAAGAGATTGAACTCATCTGCCCGTCCGAAGCCCGTTGCGTCGGTCGCAGCCCCTCAGCCTGAGCAGACCGACAATTCTGCTGCACACGACAATCTGTCTTCTAAGCAGCCTGAAAAAAACAGTAGCGGCACAGCCTCCTCACTCCGCAAGCAGACTCATGCAGATGAACCCGTGCAAAACGACGCGACAGATCTTATAATCAGCCGAAAACGCAAATCAGGTCTTTCCGTCGGCGCATTCACCTCCGGTGCATTCGGATCTGCTGACCGGCAGTCTTCAGCCGTCAGCCCCTGTGCGTCAACCTACCGATGGCTTGAGTCCTCTGATTTCGGCGACGTACTGTCTCCGTTGGTCCGATCACGCGCTGCCAATGATATTGATATGCGCGAAATAGACATGCACCACAACCTCCCCCTTCGCTTCGGACTGTCAGTGCGATATGATTTCAATTCCCGTTTCGGCATCGAAAGCGGCCTTGTATATTCCAGACTAAGCTCCGATCTGAGCGGCGGCGCTCGGCAGAATATCAAAGGTCAACAAGTACTCCACTACATGGGAGTACCGCTAAACATCAAATACCGCATCGCGTCATGGCGCTCATTCAGTCTTTACGCATCAGCCGGAGTGATGATGGAAAAATGCGTTGACGGCTCGCTTACCAAAGAAGAACTGTCCAACACCTCGTCCGACATAAAAACTTCGTCAATCGGCATCAGCGAAGACGCCTTGCAATGGTCATCAAACATAGCGGCCGACCTACAGTTTGACATCACACGCCACATCGGCGTATATATCGAACCCGGCATATCCTATTACTTTGACAACCGTTCCGAGGTCCGCAACATCTACAAAGACCGCCCCTTTAACTTCAACCTCAACCTCGGCCTCCGATACACCTTCGGCTCCACCCGCTGACACAAACTGGCTCCAATCTCATTCAGATCCTGAATATGAGATTTTGTTCCTTTATTTGTGGTACCACATATTCAACAGAGCCAAGCACTTGTGTATTTTGTTATAATATCGTAACTTTGTATTATAAAACAGATATGATATGGCAATGACAATCAACTCCTCACCTGTTTTAACAGGAGAATCGGCAAAAGCTTTCGTTGAGGAAGCAGAACGCAACGGCATATTGCCTACGCCTTGTCTTTCGCCTGAACGCGAAGCACAGATTGCTGAATTTTTAAAAAAATCGCGCGAGTTCATTTTTCCGCCCAAGGATAATAAAAATTGACCTCAAATAATTTTATTCTCGAACGCGATGCCGTGATGCGACCTTATACTGCAGATGTCGCATCTTATTGTGTGCCATTTTCATGCGATGACAACGATCTTGATGAGTTCTTTTCAAAAGATGCTTTTCTATATGAAACTGAATTACTTGGAAAGACTTATGCCTGGATTAACACTGCCGATCTCGAAAATTTTAGGATTGGTTACTTTGGCAAATGACAGCGTCAAAGCGCAGTTCATTGCTAATTCTGCTCGCAACCGCTTACAACGGAGCATTACAAATGAAAAACGCGGAATAAATTACCCGGCTGTACTTATCGGACGTTTAGGCGTTTCTTCCGAATATAGAGGCAGAGGTCTTAATATTGGGAGCCAGATCCTCGATTTTATCAAAGGTTGGTTCCGATCTTCCGACAATAAAACAGGATGTCGTTTTATTGTCGTTGATGCTTATAATCACGAAAAGGCTCTGCATTTCTATGAGAAAAACGGGTTCAAACCACTTTATAAAACCGAACAAGAGGAACGTTCTTTTCTGGGATTAAAACCGGAAGATCCTTTGGAAACGCGTTTTATGTTCTTCGACTTAAAACGCGAATAGCTTATGCGAAGTTTGTTGTATATAATTGTTCTGTTTACTATTACAGCTTGCAGCTATTCGGGTGTCCGGCCATCGGTACTTGACGAAGCCCAGGATCTGATGCAGAGAGATCCGTTGGTTGCTATGTCAAAACTCAACAATATTGACATTTCAGAGTTTCAGGATTCTGCGACTATGGCCCGATGGGCGCTCTTATACAGCGAGGCACTGGCTGTCAACAAACTTTCAGCGCCGACCGACACGATTATAAACATAGCCATAGATTATTACGGACATCACAATCTCACCAACGAGTTTGATAAGGCATCTCGCCTGAAAACGCAACTTCTTTCTTCAGATAAAGCTGATGCTCTTGCTACGGCCCTATATCTTCAGAAAGAAAAGGAATTTTTCCTGTACAAAGAGCGAGCTAAACGAGAATTGTTTATGTCAGTAGGCCTAACGCTGTTACTTATTGCAGTCGGGGTTATAGTATGGATGCGCCAACGGATGAAACTGCAGGCTGCAAAAAACGATATACTGATGACTGAAGCATCAAGTCTTAAGTGTCAGATAGATGCGAGCCGCAGCGACATCAGTCGAATGGAGATAAAGCTGCACGGTCTGCTTGAAAACCGATTTTCACTTATCAATACCCTTTGTCAGACATACTATGAATCGCAGGGAACAAAGACAGAGCGAAAAGCAATTATCGATAAAGTAAAAAGTGAGATTGAATCGGTACGCACAGACTCTTTCCCGGAAATGGAGCAAGCGGTCAACGATTGCCTCGATAACATTCTTGTCAAAATCAAAGACAGTGTCCCCGATATCAAACCCGAGGATTATATGCTTTTGGTATTTCTTGCAAGCGGTCTTTCGACTCGGTCTATATGTCTGCTTCTCGACGAATCTGTCGATGTAGTCTATAAACGTAAATCGAGGCTCAAATCAAGGCTCAAAGAATCAGTCGGGACGATAAATCCCGACATCATGGCTATTTTCTGACATGTTTTTAATACTGTCAGACTTTTTCAGAACAGCTCCATATATAATTTTGATTAACAGCGTCTTATAAATCAAGATGTCAGACTTTCTTTTTGGTGGTTCATAGTATTCGTGAGTAATTTTGCTGCAAAAATTTTACTCATATGAATGCAAAATTACTCTCAGCTATTCTGACCACACTCCTTATCATCGAAGGTGTTTTCGCACAAAACAGTGAAGCTACTGACAGCCTCACTCGCGAGCTGCAGGAACTTGTCATCACTGCCAAACAGCCGGCAACAAAATTGGTCGGCACTACCCTCGTATCTACTGTCGTCGGTACAAATCTTGCCGGCCTCGGTACTGCTCTCGATGTTCTTGCTCAGTTACCGATGTTAAAGGTTGAGGATAACGCCGTCAATGTCATAGGTAAGAACAATATCGAAATCTATATCGACGGGCGCCCCATGCGCGACGAACAGGAACTACAGCAGCTGCTTTCCTCCAATATCAGGAAAGTCGAATTGCTCATGGCTCCGGGAGCTGCTTATGCAAGCACAACTGGAGCGGTACTTAAAATCACAACACGCCGGAATTTCGTAAAGGGACTTTCGTTCACTGATCGATTCCAACTTCAACGGCGCCGCAAATGGTCGGTTTTGGATTATCTCACCCTAAGCTATCGAGCAGGTAACTGGGAGTTCTTTGCCAACGGTACGATAAATCACAATAACTCATTAGCAAAGGGATTAACTACCAATACACTTGTTTACGAAGGGAAAGAAACGGTAGTAGGGAGTAGCCAAAATAATACATATCCTACGACAACAGGCGTTGTCAAGGCAGGATTCAACTATGCCAATGGCCCACAATCGTTTGGAGCATACTACCGTTACAATCCTGAACACGGTGATTTCAAAAACACAGGTAGCGAATGGCTTAACTACAATCCGGCAATCAGCAGTAATATAGACAAACATACAAGAGCACACAGCCACCTCGCTTCTCTCTACTATGAAAACACTTTTGCTGAAAAATTTCTTCTTCACTTTGATGGCGATTTTCGTCGGTCAAATGAAAGCAATACTGTAGCAACTACTTATCCTTCTTCGTCTTTTCCTGCCGTAAACTCGACTGATGAACGGACATCAACCCTTTGGGCGGGAAAATTGTATCTGAATTTTTCTCTTTGGAATGGTGATTTTACAGTGGGGACTCAGGATAGCTATACGCATACTTCTCTTGATTACCGTATGCTTAATATCTCAGTCAGCGAGTATATTCCGTCTTCCATGACTGATGCACGGCAGACCTCAGCAGCATTGTTCGCTTCATGGTCACGTATATTCGGCAAGTTCTCCCTTTTGGCAGGGGCAAGATATGAATATGTCGATTATGACTTCAAGGTTGACGGCAAACGCTATGAAGAAGTAAGCCGCCGCGACTATCTGTTAACGCCTGACGTATCGGTTGGTTACTCTTTTAACGAAGAATCGCAGATAAGCCTCAGTTATAAAATGGCGACGGTCAAGCCTCCATATTCACAACTCACCGGTTCACTGAATTATGTTGGCTTGCACCAAATCGAAGGAGGCAATCCGGCATTGCATGACGAGCGAATGCACGACATTCAACTTTTCGGCATTTGGAAAGGCTTCATGCTCCAAGCTGATTACACCCGCACACTTGACACCTATGCTTACGTTAAACAACTATATCCCGCCGACAACCTCCAGCTAATCATGCACCCGGTCAATATTGACGTTTCGGCGCTGAGTCTTTATCTTGTATGGAGTAAGCCTGTGCGCCGATGGACTCCGAATATTACTGCCGGTATGTACAGACAGTGGCTACAGCTTGATGATCACAGCTACGACAAACCGATATTCTCTTACTATTTCGACAACACTTTCTCCTTTCCACACGGGTGGACGATTACAGCCAATATAAACGGCAGCTCGCAGGGTGATATGCATACCAACCGTTTTGGCGCTTCTTGGTTTACAATGGATGCGTCGGCAGGCAAGACATTTCTAAACAAATCGCTCACCGTCAAACTGGCTGCAACCGACATATTCAATACGGCAAACAACGACTGGACTATGAATACATACGGCGTTTTTGTTGACAAACGCCAGAGCTATGACCGACGAGGTGTCTCCCTGAATATCATTTACAACTTTCAGCCTCGCAAAAGCAAATATAAAGGCTCATCAGCCGCAGAAGATGAGCTGAAGCGACTTTAACTCATCGCCGTTAACGCATATGGGTGACGCCGATGGAGAGGATGTTGAGGCGTGACGGGGTCGAGGACGTAGCAATGGCGTTTATGCAGTCGAGGACGGTTGAGCCGGTGGTTATGACGTCGTCTACTATCGCGACCGACAAGCCGTCGAGTTCTTCAGGATGTCTGATGCCGAAACTGCCGCGCACATTGTCATAGCGCTCATAGCCGCTGCGACGTGTCTGCGTGTGGTGAGAGCGCAAAGCCGTAAGATTGTCTCCGACCTCGCAACCAAGAGCCTCGGCAAGACCTCGCGCCACTTCGAGGCTCTGATTATAGCCTCGTTTCAGCAGCTTGTCACGGTGAAGAGGAACCGGGAGCAGCACATCAAATCTGTCACTGAGTCCGTCAGCGGCAAGTTCGGCGCCATACAGGCGTCCGAGCTGACAAGCTGTGGCCGGACGGTCGTTATACTTAGCCTCGTGGATCAGATGCGCATAGAGGCTGTCGCTGTAATAATAAAACCAGCCCGCAGCGATATCAATTTCATGTTCACCTCCTATACGCTGATGCAGAGTGTTAAACCCGACATTATGCAGATAAGTACGCGGCAGCTCGGCCATGCATCCGATACACAGCAGTTTCTCGCCGGTCACAAGCGTTCGGCCGCACACACGGCACGTGCGTGGAAAGACCGTGTCGAGCGCCGACGCGCCCATCAGACGAATTGCTCTGATGTATTTAGACATCGCGGAAGTCATGGCTTCGATCTATATTTGCAAGGTAGACTAATTATTCCTATCTTTGGGCATATGCTTGCCTTATCAATAATTCTAAGCGTGTTTCAGACGCCTGAGTTCTATGTCATCGTCAGCGTGATCGCTGCGGCGGTGGTCGCTCTTGTCTCTCTGCCTGAAAGGAAGGGCGAAGTCAAGTTGCATCTTCTTGCCGGCGAACTGGAAGCGTCGGAGTCCGGTTATGAAAATCAGGGAGCCGGACACGGATCAATAACCTTTGACGTTCACGCCGGAAACATAGTCACCCTGAGACGTGAAGGGCTCGTCGGGATCAGCATGAGCGGCGCCGTATCGCTTGCCGTAAGAGTGTCCGGATTTGACATCGTCATCGAGGATCGCGTCACTCCCGGTGACCTGTCACCGCTCGGCATGGCCGCTGCGGCAGTCTTCACTCTCGACTTCCTCGCTCCCGAATGGTATCACATCCGCTACGAAAGCGAACAGTTCAGCGAACATGCGGCGCTGACACTTCACGTCAGGGAAGGCATCAGAATGGAGAAAAAACTTATCCATTGACACCAAACAGCTGAAGGAACCATGTCGAAATGCCGACGTAGATGATCAGACCTAAAAGGTCGTTGGAAATCTGAATGAACGGACCTGTTGCAAGAGCCGGGTTTATCTTCATTTTTTCAAGAGTCAGCGGCACGATAGTGCCGAGCAGAGATGCAAACATTACCACGATAAACAGCGACACCGCAACAGAAAGCGTCACGGCCAGATCTGACGGATAGACAATTATGTTGTAGACAAGTATAACGCCTGAAATTATTGTGGCATTGAGCAGACCGATCAGCACCTCCTTGCCCAGCTGCTTGGAGAACTCCTTGACGTCGAGAGAGCCGTTTGCGAGGCCCTGAACGACGATAGCCGAAGCCTGCACGCCGACATTTCCGCCCGTACCGCCGATGATAGGAATAAACAGCGCCAGAGCCGTGACAGCCTGCAGCTGAGCTTCGAAGCCTGTGAGGATCAGCGAAGCGAGAATGCCCGACACAATGCCGATGAGCAGCCAGGGGATACGTGCTTTGGTCTGAGCAAGAATGGAGTCGTCGGCATCGACGTCAGACGAGATACCTGAAGCCAGCTGATAGTCGCGCTCGCTTGACTCACGCACACGGTCCATCACGTCATCGACCGTGATCTGGCCGAGAAGACGGCCTATGGAGTCAACGACAGGCATCGCCACAAGGTCATACTTCTCAAAATCGAGAGCCACGTCGTCGATCGGCGTATCAGCTTTGACACTGACCGGATCAATCTCCATGACATGCTTGATCTTTGACACCGACGGATGCGAGATCATCTTTTTCAACGGGAATATGCCACGGAGCTTATAATCGTTGTCAACTACGTAGATATAATATATCTCGTCGACTTCCTCGGCCTGCATTCTCATTTCCTTGATACACTCGGGCATCGACCAGTTTTCATTGACGACTATCATCTCAGTGCCCATCAGACCGCCGGCAGTGTCTTCGTCGTATTTCAGAAGGTCGATGATATCACCGGCCTGCTCGACATCATCTATATGCGAGAGGATCTCCTCGCGCTCGTCGACATCAAGCTGCTGGATAAGGTCGACGGCGTCGTCAGTATCGAGGTGGTCGATCTGCTTGGCGATCTCCTCGGCCGGCATATCGGAAATAAGTTTCAGACGGTCGTCCTCATCAAGCTCCATGAGCACATCGGCAGCCGTGTCGTCATCAAGCAGACGATAGAGATACTCCGCTTCGTCAAGCTCAAGATTCTGATAAAGCTCGGCAATGTCGGCCGGGTGGAGATCTTCGAGCTCTTTGATAGCCTGCTCCTTGTCGTCGGAATGAATTATCTGACGAATATGCTCGAGGTATTCGGGAGTGTATTCCTTCATTGACTTAATTGTTGTTAGCGGCCGACATGCGCGCCGATGAAACGATATTGGTAAGATCTATAAACTCCGCTACACTCAGCTGCTCCGGACGCATTGCAAAAAGAGGACTGTCAGCGACCTGTGCACCGGGAGGGAGAAGACTCTTAACAGAATTGCGTATTGTCTTGCGCCGCTGACCGAAAGTCGTCTTCACGACCGTGCGGAAGAGCGCCTCGTCGCATCCGAGATCTGTGACGCTGTTTCGGCGCATAATGATCACTCCCGATTTGACTTTGGGCGGCGGATTGAACACATGCTCACTGACCGTGAACAGATAATCTATGTCATACCACGCCTGAAGCAGCACACTAAGGATGCCACGGGTCTTTGTGCCGGGCCCGGCAGCGATTCGTTCGGCTACTTCGCGCTGCAGCATCCCGGAGCAACAAGGTATCATATCCTTATAGTCAAGGACATGAAAGAAAATCTGCGATGAAATATTATAAGGATAGTTGCCTATCACACAGAATTTCCGGCCGGGAAATATCGCAGCGAGATCAAGCCGGAGAAAATCGCCCTCAATAATGCGTGAGCCGTCGCCAAGCTCAGGGAAATTGGTTTTCAGGTAATCGACGCTCTCACGGTCGATCTCAACGACCGTGACATCATGACCGGCTTCAAGCAGCGGCCGTGTCAGCACACCCATGCCCGGGCCTACCTCGAGAACGGGCAGGCCTTTATAGTCATCAAGCGTGGCTGCGATACGCGCCGCCACTGACAAATCGGTCAGAAAATGCTGACCGAGAGCTTTTTTGGGTTTTACCTGCGGCATCTGACATTATTTTCCACAAAAGTACAGTATTTTTGCCAATAGAACAAAAAAATCGGGGTGCATCCATTTTCAGGAGACGCCCCGACTTATAGTTTCAGTCCAAATATAGCCGAACTATCAATATTTGATGAATGACTTGATGTAGTTTTTCTGTTCGGGAGTCATCGGGACATTGCCTTTAACGGCATGGCTACGTACTTTGGCTGCTGAAGCAGGAGTCTGAAATGTGATGCCGAGTTCAAACGATGCGGTGTTGTCTTTCCAGATCGGCAGCAGATCAGTGATATGGTCAACCTGAACCATCGCGGGAAGGAATATGCTGAGCATCGGATTTTCAACTGCCATTTCTGTGATAAGTTTCTCGATCACGGGACCGCCGACAGAAAGTACGAGGGGCATGAAGTCTTCGACCATTTCCTTATCAACATAGAGCTGGAAGTATTCGCCTTCGTATCTGTATTTCAAGGGCACTCCTGTCACAAACCAGCTGAGCACCTTGCGCACGAGTGCGGGACTTACGGCGCTCAGATCGATATCCATGTCTTCGGGAAGAAGAGCGCTCAGAGAAGAGATCGTCGACTGCAGCTCTTCGTCGGTCATGGTGCTGAGACTGCCGATAACCTCAAGCACCTGAGCGGCTGTTTCGGCATTGCCACCGTCTTTGACAGCCTGACTGACAATGGCATTGATATTGGGGAGAATATAAACATACTCTTTGTCAGCATACCAGTTGACAAGGTTGGCCGGAGATTTGATCCATTCACGCTGATAGGGATTGACAGCACCGCCAAAGAATTTCGACATCAGCCATGACTGGATATTCTCGGCATCGGCGGGAAGAGGATTACCTGAATAGTCTGTCGGGATAATTGTATTGTAATAGTCGGCCGAAAGAGCTCCGTCGGCAATGAAATCAACTTTATTGAGGAATTCGGAGATTACCTGAGAGCCGAGCATCTTGACAGCAGAGCCGACATAGAGCTTGTTGTCAGCGTCGGGCGAGCCGATCACACCTCCGTCTTCCTTATTGCCGCAGGCAGCAGAGTCCTTGACAACCCACTCGAGAAAAACAGGTGTAAAATCGCTTAAACTGCTGTTTTCGCCATAGATAGTAGTCGAGAGCGCATACACGCCTGTCTTGACATCACCGCGACCATATTCAGTCAGCGATGTGGTCATATCAGCGGAAACTGTCGAGCCGTCACCGGCAATCACACCCGAAACGGTAAAATGGAACACGCCCGGTTCGCCGGCGAAAGCGCGTGCGGCGACTGTCGGTTTCGGCAGTTCGGCAGAGCCGGTATATTTGAAGTTTTCACCGGTATATTCCATATCGACAGGAACCACCAGTGTGGGATAACCGTTGACAATATTCTCAATCTTGATATTGGCCTTGGTATCGCTCAGGGCCTCAACCGTAAGAGTTCCGCCATTGACAGTCTCGCCGTTGATTTCAACAGTGAGTTTGTCACCTGCGACAGGTTCGCTCTTGATGTTTTCAAATGGAGCCGGATCATTATCCGAGCAGCCGGTCAGGAAACCTGCGCCTGCCATGAGTACTCCGAGTGCAAATGATAGTTTTTTCATTAGGATGAGTTTTTGGTTTGTCAGAATGCGTACCCGAATCCGAAATTAACATAGACCGGATACATATTGAAAGTAATTGTATTAAAATCGCTCTTAAAAATATTATTCAGTCCCCATGACAAATCGCCATAGACAATCAGATGCTTGAACGCCTTCCAGTCGACACCGGCCTGGATGCCGGTCTGGAATGTGGCCAAATCTTCCGAGAAATCATACGAGGCCTGGCTGTCGCCTTCGAACACAACCTTATTGCCGGTCGGATTATTTTCACGAAGATATCCGTCAAAGACGTGTCCGGAGAAATCTTTACCTGTCACAAAAGAAACATACGGTCCTAAACGCAATGCGACGCGGTGTGATACATTAAGAGCAGCCATAACGGGAATTGTCACCATTGTTTCCCTGAATTTTGTCTTTACGTGGCCTGTCCAATTGCCTTTTAGACGTTCGCCGCCGTCGCCGATGATCTCCATGCCGTAGTTCTTAACCCTTGCACGTGTTTCCATCGCTTTTGATTCGAGTTTCAGTCCGACAATTAAGCCCCATTTTTTATCCGCTCCGAACCATTTCTTCACATTTCCGCTTATCGAAAGGTTAATCGAAGGATTGAAACCTTCGATCTCGCGAATCTCGACAGGCAGAGGGATCGGTGTTGCACCGCCAATGCTCAATCCGGCGCGGACGTCGTATTCTAGTCCCATCAGACTTGATTTAACGATACCGGGGGTATTGTCTTTCTGCGCCGACACGTTAAAAGCAAGCAAAACAGCGGCAATAAGGAAACATAACATTCTGTTCATAGTCTCAAAATGTTTTTTTTAGTCTTCGTCTTCTTTGAACTCAATCACAAGTTCATCAACCATCAGGACACTTCCAGGAGCGCCCTCAAACTGCGCTCCGTCTGCGCTCGAAGCACAGACAATAGCAAGATTGTAATTACCATTGGCAAGTTTTACAGGATCAACGGTCTTGCCCGGGCGGAAAACGAACGGGATATCAAATTCTTTCCATCGGTCAGTAGAACGAGTGTCCGTGACTTCGGCCGTGGCAAGTATGTAAGGATTGTTGATATCAAGTGTATTGTTCCCGTCAAGGGTCGGTTTTTCAGGCGTTGACTCGTAGAAAACTGCATACAGAGCAAATTCGTCAATGCGGCCATTTACGGGAGACAATTTGTCGGGAGCGTTTTTATCAAGCTTATAAAACACGTCTCCGGCCTTATATCTGAAATAACCGCGGAAACTTGTGGGCACATGGTCAAAGGGAACTCCGAAACGAGTAGCGCTCAACGGATCCATCAGCGCGTTCAAAGTCACAAACTGACCGAGGAAAAGGTTTCCGGCAGCGAGAGGTTTATTGAGTCTTTCGGCAAGCGAGCCTGTGCGCATAGTTTCAAGACGCGCACAACTGCCGATGTATCCGTCGGGATCCTGACGCGTCGGAAAGTCGGTGTACTGAGATCCGGCTCCAGTCAAAGAATATCCGGCATTGGCTGTAGCCCAGTCAAAAAGGGGATTTCCGTTGTCATCAAGTTCATAAAATACGTGGTATTTGCCGTCGGAGCTCAGCCTGACATGCTCCAGACCGGCTTTAAGGGTGCTGAGCGCAGAAGTGGTGGCTTCCACACGATAAGTCTTTTTCCAGACGCCGTCCTGAGATGTCACGGTATAATACTGGGGAGAGGTGAAGTCAAGATGTGTACCGCTCTGAGGATCGATTGTCGCACCGGGTGTAAGAGTAAATTCCGGAGCCAGTGATGTGAGATCAGTTCCCTTGCGGAGCATCAGTATAATACGGTCGTTCTCAATCACCGGCTGTCGGTTAAGTATCGTCTGATCAAGCATACAACCGATTATATCAGCTTCAGCATTGGGAGCTTCATCACGGATACATGCAGTTGCAAATAATTCAGTCAGTAGAATTGCAACAATAACTTTGCATAGTCGCACTATAATTCTTACCATTTGTACAGCAGCATAAGGATTATTGATTAACTTTTATGGTGCAAAGATAGTTATATTTCCGCAAACATAACACTTTTATGTCGTTTTGATTACAGCGGAAGTGCAATTAAGCGTAAGAACGAGTTCATAGAATCAACAAACGCCGTACCTGTTGAAAGGTATGGCGTTTGTCGAATATATGAGATTTGTTTCCGATTATTACTCAGCAGCGGGTGTTTCGGCCGGAGTTTCAGCTGCGGGTGCTGCTTCTGCGACAGGAGCAGCTGCTTTTTTACGAGAGCGGCGTGTTGTCTTGGTCTTAGCCTCTTTTTTGTCCTTGAGCATATTTTCGTTATAGTCGACAAGCTCAATGAAGCAAGTTTTGGCGTTGTCACCGAGACGGTTTCCTGTTTTGAGGATACGGGTGTAGCCTCCGGGGCGGTCAGCGATCTTCTCAGCGATCTCACCAAAGAGGACTTTGACTGCTTCTTTGTTCTGAAGATAGCTGAAAACAAGGCGACGGTTTGACATGTTGTCGTTCTTAGCGCGGTTGATTAATGGCTCGGCGTAGACACGGAGCGCTTTAGCCTTTGCAAGCGTCGTGTTGATGCGCTTGTGAAGGATAAGCGATATTGTCATGTTAGCGAGCAACGCATCGCGATGTGCTTTGGTGCGGCTAAGGTGGTTGAAATTTTTATTGTGTCTCATCGTTTATCAGTCTTTATCTAATTTATACTTTGAAATATCCATGCCGAATGACAGGTTGAGGCTGGTAAGGAGTTCTTCAAGTTCGGTGAGCGATTTTTTACCGAAATTGCGGAACTTGAGCAGGTCGGTCTTGTTGAAAACAACGAGCTCAGCGAGAGTCTCTACCTCGGCACTCTTAAGGCAGTTGAGGGCACGAACAGAAAGGTTCATGTCAACCAGTTTAGACTTGAGAAGCTGGCGCATCTTGAGCACTTCTTCGTCAAACTCTTCGTTGGAGTCAACCTCAGTTGTCTCGAGAGTGATCTTTTCGTCAGAGAAAACCATGAAGTGGTAGATAAGAATTTTGGCAGCCTCTTTAAGCGCGTCCTTGGGCAGAATTGTGCCGTTGGTCGTGATTTCGAGAATCAGTTTGTCGTAGTCAGTTTTCTGATCGACGCGGAAGTTTTCGACAGCAAATTTGACATTGACAATCGGAGTGTAGATAGAGTCGATTGCGATCACATCAACTTCGTCGTTGGGGTTCTGATTTTCTTCGGCAGGCACCCAGCTTCGGCCTTTGTTGATGGTCAAAACAATAGTAAAACTTGCGCCCGGATCCAAATGACAGATGACAAGTTCGGGATTCATAACCTCGAAGCCACTGAGAGCCTTGCCAATGTCACCGGCCGTAAACTCCTGAGTACCTGACACGGTTATGGTCGTTTTTTCGAAGTCTGTATCCTCAACGATCTGTTTGAGATTTACCTGTTTTAGATTAAGGATAATGCCGCTGACATCTTCCTTAACACCGGGTATAGTGTCAAATTCGTGTTTAACGCCGTCAATCTTGATAGATGAAATCGCATATCCCTCAAGAGAGTTGAGGAGCACACGACGGAGAGCGTTTCCTACGGTTGCACCATAGCCGGGTTCCAAAGGCTTCAACTCAAATTTGCCGTAGAAGTTGTCGGCTTCCAACATGAGGACCTTGTCAGGTTTTTGGAATGCTATAATAGCCATGGATCTGATTGTTTTATAAGTTATTACTTAGAGTACAACTCGACGATGAGCTGCTCTTTGATGTTCTCGGGGATATCTTCACGGGCGGGAACGTGGAGAAGTTTACCAGCCTTCAGAGATTCGTCCCATTCGATCCAGGGGTATTTGCTGTGGTTGAAACCAGCGAGCGCATCAGCAATAACTTCGAGAGATTTAGATTTTTCACGCACGCCGACAACGTCGCCGGGCTTAACCTGATAAGACGCGATATTGACAACATCACCGTTAACGGTAATGTGGCGGTGGAGAACCAGCTGGCGCGCAGCAGCTCGGGTGGGAGCGATGCCGAGACGGAATACTACATTGTCGAGACGCGATTCGAGAAGCTGGAGAAGGATCTCACCGGTGATACCTTTGAGGCTCGAAGCTTTTTCGAAAAGGTTGCGGAACTGACGTTCGAGCACTCCGTAAGTGTATTTAGCTTTTTGTTTTTCGCGGAGCTGAACGCCATATTCAGAAGTCTTGCGACGGCGGTTTGCGCCATGCTGCCCGGGGGGGAAGTTACGGCGCTGGAGCACTTTGTCAGCACCGAAAATTGGTTCGCCGAATTTGCGTGCGATTTTGGTCTTAGGACCTGTGTATCTTGCCATTTTAGTTTAAATCAGTTAGTTAATGAGACATTTCGATCTGACGTCAATCAAGGCCTTTTAGTGCAGCCGCGACCATAGAGAGGTGATAAAAATTATGGTCTATTCACGTTTGACCTTTGCGTCGTGCGGTCAAGCCGCCTGAAAGTCCCGGGAAATTGGAGATAAAATATTACTAAAAGTCGAAAGCAGAGTTGACTGATAATTAAACTCTTCTTCTCTTAGGCGGACGGCAACCGTTATGCGGAAGCGGAGTAACGTCGATAATCTCGACTACTTCGATGCCTGCGCCGTGTATAGTTCGGATAGCAGATTCGCGACCGTTACCGGGACCTTTGACATAAGCTTTGACTTTGCGGAGACCGAGATCGAACGCGACTTTAGCGCAATCCTGAGCTGCCATCTGAGCAGCGTAGGGGGTATTCTTCTTTGAACCGCGGAAGCCCATTTTACCGGCAGAGGACCAGGAGATTACCTGACCTTCGCTGTTGGCTAAGCACACGATAATGTTGTTGAAAGATGAGTGAACGTGAAGTTGACCTTCAGCAGTAACTTTGACGTTTCTCTTCTTTGCTGCGACTGTCTTTTTTGCCATAATTCAATATTATTTAGTAGCTTTCTTCTTGTTAGCAACGGTTTTCTTGCGTCCCTTACGGGTACGAGCATTATTCTTTGTCGACTGACCGCGTACGGGAAGTCCGTTACGGTGACGGATGCCGCGATAGCAACCGATGTCCATCAGACGTTTGATATTGAGCTGGATTTCGCTGCGGAGATCACCTTCGACCTTATAGTCGCTGCCGATGACTTCGCGCACTTTCGCAGCCTGCTCGTCGGTCCAGTCTTTGACTTTGATATTGACGTCAACACCAGCCTTCTCAAGAATAGATTTGGCTGCGCTGCGACCGATGCCGAAGATATAAGTCAAGGCGATTTCACCTCTTTTGTTTTGGGGGAGGTCAACTCCCACGATTCTTACTGCCATAAATTACGTATTATTTTTTCTGCAAAAATAATAAAAATTATCCTTGACGTTGTTTGTACTTAGGGTTTTTCTTGTTAATCACGTAGAGACGTCCCTTACGACGGACAATCTTGCTGTCGGGGGTGCGTTTTTTGATTGAAGCTCTGACTTTCATATCTTTTAGTAGTTTTGATTTTAAGATTATTTGTAACGGAATGCAATCCGGCCTTTTGAAAGATCGTAGGGCGACATTTCGACACGCACCTTATCGCCGGGCAGGATTTTAATATAGTGCATACGCATCTTGCCGGAGATATGGGCTGTGATTTCGTGGCCGTTTTCAAGTTCAACACGGAACATTGCGTTGGACAGTGCTTCGACGATAGTTCCGTCTTGTTCGATTGCTGCTTGTTTTGCCATATTATCGGGTTAAATAAATCTATCTGTTAATACTTCCTGGATATAGTCGAATGTTGTCATGATCTCGACATGGTCACCGATCACTGCGAGTGTGTGCTCGTAATGAGCCGAAGGCCGGCGGTCTTTTGTGCGACATGTCCAGCCGTCGCGCTCAATCACGATGTTGCGGCTGCCCATATTGATCATCGGTTCGATGCAGATACACATACCGTTACGTATCACAGGACCTATACCGCGCCGCCCGTAGTTGGGCACTTCGGGAGATTCGTGCATGCTGCGTCCGATACCATGGCCGCACATTTCGCGAACGACAGAGTAACCGCGGTGTTCACAATATGTCTGGATGGCATTTGCAATATCACCTATACGGTGACCGGGGCGGCAAGCCTCGATGCCGACGTAGAGTGACTCTTTAGTGGTCTTGCATAGCTGCAGGACCTTCGGATCGACTTCTCCTACGGGAAAAGTGTAGCAAGAATCGCCCATAAAGCCATCTTTTTCAACGACGGTATCAATTCCTATAATATCGCCTTCGCGAAGAGCATAGTTGGAAGGGAAACCATGTACGACGGTCTCATTGACTTCGATACACAGAGTGCCCGGAAAACCTTCATATCCGAGACAGGCAGGCCGACCGCCATTGTCGCGAATAAATTCGCGGGCAATGGAGTCGAGCTTTAGTGTCGTTACGCCGGGAGCAATCCATCGCGCTACCTCGCCGAGAGTTCGGCTGACGAGCGTAGTCGCCTCGCGCATAATTTCGATTTCTTCCGGAGTCTTCAGATAGATCATTATATTTGACTTAATAATGTAGCGTTACGGTTAATATGCCTGACCTGTCGTACGGCCTTTGATTTTGCCGTCTTTCATGAGGCCGTCATAATGGTGCATCATCAGATGTGACTCTACCTGCTGGAGAGTGTCGAGGACGACACCGACCATGATCAGGAGCGATGTTCCGCCGAAGAACTGAGCGAAGTTCTGGCTGATGCCGAAGAAACGGGCAAAAGCGGGAAGTATCGCCACAATACCAAGGAAGAGTGATCCGGGGAGAGTGATGCGTGACATGATGGCATCAAGATATTCGGCTGTTTTCTTGCCGGGTTTTACGCCGGGGATGAAGCCGTTGTTGCGTTTGAGGTTCTCGGCCATATCGGTGGGACGCACTGTGATGGCTGTGTAGAAGTAGGTGAACGCAACGATCAGAATGAAGAATACAATATTATACCAGATGCTGTTGATGTCGGTAAAGGCCTGGAGAAAGCCAGTCTCGCCGCCACGGAAACCAGCAAGTGTCATGGGGATGAACATGATGGCCTGAGCGAAGATGATAGGCATTACGCCGGCAGCATTTACCTTGAGGGGGATGTATTGCCGTGCGCCTCCGTACTGACGGTTGCCGACGATACGTTTGGCATACTGCACGGGAACTTTGCGTGTTCCCTGTACGAGCAGAACAGCACCGACTGTAACAGCGAAAAGGAGAATGATCTCGACGATGAACATTACGAGACCGCCCTGGCTTCCCGTTGTTCCGGGCAGACGGCTTGTAAATTCATAGAAGAGGGCTCCCGGGAGACGCGCGATTATACCTACAAGGATAATGAACGAAATACCATTGCCGATGCCACGGTCAGTGATGCGTTCGCCAAGCCACATGATGAACATAGAGCCGGCAGCAAGGATGACTGTGAGGTAAACGTAAGTCCATAGTCCTAATGACATAACGTGGGCATTAGCAGCGCCGTTGACCTGAAGCTGAAGGTTGGCGAGATAAGCCGGAGCCTGAAGGATAAGAATCAGGACAGTCAGATAACGGGTGTACTGGTTGAGTTTCTGACGTCCGCTTTCTCCTTCGCGTTGCATTTTTTGGAATGACGGCAGGATCATGCCGCAAAGCTGCACCACAATTGACGCGGTGATGTAGGGCATGATACCCAGAGCGAATATAGATGCCTGGGAGAATGCGCCGCCGGAGAACATATCGAGGAGCTGCATCAGACCGCTCTTGTTTGTGAAGTTTGCAAGTGCGTCGATGTCAGAAGGAGAGATTCCGGGAAGCACGACGTAACACCCAAGTCGGTATACGAGTACCAACAAGAGTGTCACGAGGATGCGTTTGCGGAGCTCTTCGATCGTCCAGATATTCTTAAAAGTTTGAACGAGACCCATTATAATCAGATTTTATTGATTGAGCCGCCTGCGGCTTCGATAGCTGCCTGAGCCGCAGCAGAGAATGCATTGGCTTCGACTGTGAGAGCTCGTTTCACCGAACCGTTGGCGAGGATCTTGACGAGCTGGTTGCGGTTGATGTAGCCGGCAGCGCGGAGCTCTTCGAGTCCGACTTTCTGAAGGTTTTTAGCTTCAGCAAGTGCGTCGATAAGGTCGAGATTGATCGCTTTGTATTCGACACGGTTGATATTTTTGAAGCCGAATTTAGGAAGACGGCGCTGGAGTGGCATCTGACCGCCTTCGAAACCGATCTTGCGTGAGTAACCGGAGCGTGATTTCGCACCTTTGTGACCGCGGGTCGATGTACCACCTTTGCCGGAACCGGGTCCGCGGCCGATGCGAGTGCTGCGTTTAACGGAACCTACGGCAGGCTGTAAATTACTTAAGTCCATAGTAGTTGTGAGATATTAAGCGTTGGTCACTTGAACCAAATGACGAACTTTGTTAACCATTCCGATCACAGAGGGGGTGTCTTCTTTCACCACCGAGTGATTCATTTTCTTAAGGCCGAGTGCGTCGAGAGTGCGTTTCTGCACAGCGGGACAGTTGATGCGGCTTTTTATCTGAGTGATTTTAATCTTAGCCATTTTGAAATAGTCGTTAAGGGTTAGCCTTTGAATACTTGTTCGACAGATATGCCACGGTTCTGTGCGACGGTAGCGGGAGAACGCATTTCGTCGAGAGCGGCGATAGTTGCCTTAACAAGGTTGTGGGGGTTAGACGATCCCTTTGATTTGGCGAGGACGTCGGTAATGCCGACGCTTTCAAGAACGGCACGCATAGCGCCACCGGCCTTCACGCCTGTACCGTGAGAGGCGGGTTTCAGTATGATACGTGAGCCACCGAACTTGGCAACCTGCTCGTGGGGGATTGTACCTTTGTTGACGGGCACTTTGATGAGGTTTTTCTTGGCAGCCTCAACGCCTTTGGCGATAGCGGCCTGCACTTCGTTTGCTTTACCGAGGCCCCAACCGACGATGCCGTTTTCGTTGCCTACGACAACAATTGCGGCGAATGTGAATGTACGGCCACCTTTGGTCACTTTGGTCACACGGTTGATTGCAACGAGACGATCTTTGAGTTCGAGATCGTTTGTGGTCTTAACTCTGTTGTTTCTTTTTGCCATGATCAATTAGAATTTAAGTCCGCCGTTGCGTGCAGCATCAGCCAACGATTTAACACGACCGTGGAAGAGATATCCGTTGCGGTCAAAAACGACTTCAGTGATTCCGGCTTCGAGAGCTTTCTTAGCGATTGCTTCTCCAACCTTAGCAGCGATTTCAGATTTTGTGCCTTCGGCGATGCCTTTAGATGATGTAGCCACGAGAGTCACACCGGCGAGATCGTCGATAAGCTGAACGTAGATCTGCTTGTTGCTGCGGAAGACAGTCATGCGCGGACGGGCTGCGGTACCGGAGATTTTGCCGCGAATGCGAGTCTTGATTTTGTTTCTTCTTTGTATCTTAGATATCATGATTGGATCTTATTTATTTGGCACCAGCCGATTTACCAGATTTACGACGAATAATTTCGCCAACAAACTTGATACCTTTGCCCTTGTAAGGCTCGGGTTTGCGGAGTGAGCGTATTTTAGCGCACACCTGACCGAGGAGCTGCTTGTCATCGCTCTCGAGTATGATGAGCGGGTTTTTGTTACGCTCGGTCTTAGCTTCGACCTTTACTTCGGGCGGGAGTTTGATATATATTGCGTGAGAGAATCCGAGCGAGAGTTCGAGCACCTGTCCGGTAGCTGCCGCACGGTAACCTACGCCAACTAATTCCATTTCTTTGCGATAGCCTTCCGACACACCGACAACCATGTTGTGGATAAGTGCGCGATAAAGACCGTGCTGAGCGCGGTGTTCGCGGTCGTCAGAGGGACGTGTCACAACAACGTGGCCGTCTTCTACAGCGACATGGATATCGGGATTTACGGTCTGCTGAAGCGTGCCTTTGGGACCTTTAACTGTTACGGTGTTGGTTTTATCATCAACCTTAACTTCAACTCCTTTGGGGAGCGCGATGGGGGCTTTACCTATTCTTGACATATCTTATTTCCTCCTTGGTTGATTAGTAAACATAACAGAGCACTTCGCCGCCAATCTTGAGGTCGGCAGCCTTTTTGTTTGTCATCACGCCTTTTGATGTTGAAAGGATCGCGATGCCAAGACCGTTGAGAACTCGGGGCATATCTTTGTAGCCAGTGTACTGGCGCAGACCGGGACGCGAAACGCGCTTGAGGTCTTTGATAGCGTTGACACGATCAACGGGATCGTATTTTAGAGCGATCTTGATAGTGCCTGCGGGGGTTTCACCCTCTATAAACTTATAGTTAAGAATATAGCCTTGTTCAAAAAGAATCTTAGTGATTTCTTTTTTCAAGTTTGAGGCCGGCACCTCTACCACACGGTGGTTGGCTTTGATTGCATTCCTCAATCTTGTGAGATAATCTGCTATTGGATCAGTCATTTTGATTTTTGTTTAAATTGATTGGGCATTCCCAACAATATTTAATACTCTCTGAGTTGATGTTTGATGATCATCGATCAATAAGAAAGCAAACGGGGAGAGGTATTTACCAGCTTGCTTTCTTTACGCCGGGGATAAGGCCGGCAGAAGCCATCTCGCGGAACTGTATACGCGAAAGACCGAACTGACGCATGTAGCCTTTTGGACGACCGGTGATCGAGCAACGGTTGTGGAGGCGTATGTAGGATGCGTTTTTCGGAATGCGCTGGAGAGCCTGGTATGCCTCGTAGTCGCCGGCAGCCTTGAGAGCGGCTTTCTTTTCGGCGTATTTGGCAACGAGCTTGGCTCTTTTGACCTCGCGGGCTTTCATTGATTCTTTTGCCATATCGAAAAATGTATCGTTAAATTAATTTTTAGCGTTTTTGAACGGTAGACCGAAATGCTTTAGGAGCGCGTAACCTTCTTCGTCGGTGTTGGCAGAAGTCACGAAAGTGATGTTCATACCGAGAATTTTGTTGATAGCGTCGATATTGATTTCGGGGAAGATAATCTGTTCGGTGATGCCGAGAGTGTAGTTGCCTCGTCCGTCAAGCTTGCCTTCGATGCCTTTAAAGTCGCGGATACGTGGAAGGGCGACACGGATAAGGCGCTCGAGAAACTCGTACATGCGGTCGCGGCGGAGAGTGACCATAACGCCGACGGGCATTTTTTTACGGAGCTTGAAGTTAGAGATATCTTTCTTCGAAAGTGTCGCAACAGCTTTTTGGCCTGTAATGGCGGTGAGCTCGGTTATTGCGGTCTCGATGATCTTCTTGTCCTGAGTAGCAGCGCCGAGTCCCTGATTGATGACAATCTTCTTGAGGCGTGGCACCTGCATCACTGTCGTGTAGTTGAATTCCTTTTCCAGAGCGGGGACAATGCGCTCTTTGTATTCTTTCTGCAGTGTAGTCATTATTTGATCTCCTCTCCTGATTTTTTAGCGTAACGGACTTTCTTGCCATCTTCGATGCGGTGTCCTACGCGGGTAGGTTTACCGGTTTTGGGATCGATAAGGGCAAGGTTCGAAATATGGATGGGAGCTTCCATCTTGATCAGACCGCCCTGAGGGTGCTTTGCACTGGGTTTGGCAGCCTTGGTGACGATGTTTACTCCTTCGACAATGGCTCTGAATTTTTCTCTGTCGACAGAGAGCACACGGCCTTGTTTTCCGCGGTCATCGCCTGAAAGGACATAGACGTTGTCGCCCTTTTTGATGTTTGTCTTTATCATTGCTGTGTTGATTGCTATAATTGAAGATTAAAGTACTTCGGGAGCGAGCGAAACGATCTTCATGTTAGTGGCGCGGAGTTCGCGGGCAACAGGACCGAAGATACGAGTTCCGCGGAGCTCGCCTGCGTTGTTGAGAAGGACGCACGCGTTGTCGTCGAAACGGATGTATGATCCATCGGGACGACGGATTTCTTTCTTGGTGCGAACGACCACGGCTTTAGATACAGTACCTTTTTTGACGTCGGAGCTGGGGATTACGCTTTTGACCGAAACGACGATTATATCGCCGACAGATGCGTAACGACGTCCTGTACCACCTAACACGTGGATGCAAAGGGCTTCTTTTGCCCCGCTGTTATCAGCTACGGTTAAACGAGATTCAGTCTGTATCATGATTACTTAACTTTTTCGATTATTTCTACTAATCTCCATCTCTTGGTTTTGCTCAGTGGGCGGGTCTCCATGAGCTTTACGGTATCGCCAACGCTGCACTCATTTTTTTCGTCATGAGCGTGGTATTTCTTTGTCTTATTGACAAATTTACCATAGATGGGGTGCTTTTCTTTCCACTTCACAGTGACAGTGATGGTCTTGTCACCCTTGTTGCTCGATACAACCCCAATACGTTCTTTTCTTAAGTTTCTTGTTTCCATTTCTTGGGATTATTTATTATTAAGTTCGCGCTGACGCAACTCAGTTTTGACGCGTGCGATCATTCTACGGTCAGCAGTAATCTTTGCGGGATTATCAAGAGGCGACACCGAGTGGTTGACCTTCAGCTGGAGATAATCTTTCTCCATCTGGTCGAGACGCTCTTTGAGATCGGCTGTGCTGAGTTCTTTGATTTCTTCTTTTTTCATAACTTACTTACACGTTTTGAGTGGGGTCGTAGTCACGTCTTACGACAAACTTAGTGATAACTGGAAGTTTCTGGGCGGCGAGACGAAGTGCTTCCTTGGCAATATCGTAGCTCACGCCTTCGACTTCGATGATCATGCGACCGGGTGTCACAGGCGCTACGAAACCTTCGGGGTTACCTTTACCTTTACCCATACGGACTTCGGCAGGTTTCTTTGTGATTGGTTTGTCCGGGAAAATGCGGATCCAAATCTGACCCTGACGCTGCATATAACGAGTCACCGCGATACGTGCGGCTTCGATCTGGCGACCTGTAATCCACTTAGATTCGAGAGTCTTGATGCCGAACGAGCCGAAAGCCAGCTGATTGCCGCGCTGGGCTTCGCCCTTCATACGGCCTTTCTGCTGACGGCGGAATTTGGTTTTCTTCGGTTGTAACATTGTTGATAGTCTTGTCTTGAGGTTTAACGATTGTTTTTAGCACGACGGAAGCCACCACGGCGTGGAGCGTTACCGCCGACTGCGGGACGACCTTCTTTCTGATTGGATGTGAACGAAGGAGCGAGATCGCGCTTTCCGTAGACTTCGCCGCGGCAGATCCATACTTTCACACCGATCACACCGACTTTAGTGTGAGCCTCGACGAGAGCGTAGTCGATGTCGGCGCGGAGAGTGTGGAGGGGAGTACGACCTTCCTTGAACATTTCAGAACGTGCCATTTCAGCGCCGTTGAGACGGCCTGAGACCTGAACTTTGATGCCTTCGGCTCCGGCGCGCATTGTGGCAGCAACAGCCATCTTTACAGCACGGCGGTATGCCACTTTGCCTTCGATCTGACGGGCGATTGTCGCTGCGACAATCGCAGCGTCGAGTTCAGGTCTTTTAACCTCGAAGATATTGATTTGAACGTCTTTGTCAGTGATTGTCTTGAGCTCTTCCTTGAGTTTCTCGACGTCTTTGCCTCCGCGTCCTATGATAATGCCGGGACGAGAGGTGCAGACAGTGATGGTGACGAGCTTGAGCGTACGTTCGATGACAATGCGCGAAACGCTGCAAGTAGCCAGACGAACATTGAGATACTTGCGGAGTTTGTAATCCTCGAGGATTATATCACTTTGATTTTTGCTGTCAGCCCAGTTGGAGTCCCAACCGCGGATGATGCCTAAGCGATTACTGATTGGATTTACTTTCTGTCCCATTTGTATTAATCCTCGTGGTTTTTAGCGTTGTTGTCAATAGTGTCTACAATCACGGTCACGTGGTTAGCGCGTTTGCGGATACGGTAGCCACGACCTTGGGGAGCTGTGCGGAGACGTTTGAGCATAGGCGCGCAATTGACAAAAATTGTGCTTACATACAGTTCGCCGCTTTCAGCTTTCTTTTCATTTTTTTGCTCCCAGTTTGCGACAGCCGAGCGGAGAAGTTTCTCGAGAGCTGCGGCAGCTTCTTTGTTAGAGAACTTGAGGATGCCGAGTGCGCGGAACACTTCTTTGCCGCGTATCATGTCGGCCACCAGTCTCATTTTACGGGGAGATGAAGGTATGTTGGTAAGTTTTGCAAAAGCAACGTGCTTACGGGCTTCCTTCATTTTATCGGCGGATAATCTTTTTCTTACACCCATTTTATTTAATTCTTTTTTTTATCAAAATTATTTTACCTGGGCCCTTGATTATTTTTTCTTATTGCCGCCGTGACCGCGGAAGGTACGAGTTGGGGCGAATTCGCCGAGCTTGTGACCTACCATGTTTTCGGTAACGTAAACGGGAATAAATTTGTTGCCGTTATGGACAGCGAAAGTATGTCCAACGAATTCGGGAGCTATCATAGAGGCACGGCTCCAAGTCTTGATGACGTTTTTCTTGCCGGTTGCCTCCATGTCAGCGACCTTCTTTTCGAGTTTAACGCTGATAAAGGGTCCTTTTTTTAATGAACGACTCATAATTACTCAATTAATCAGATTACTTTTTCCTTCTTTCAATGATGTACTTCGAAGAGTGCTTCTTGGGCGCACGAGTCTTGAGACCCTTAGCGTAAAGACCCTTGCGAGAGCGCGGATGACCACCAGAAGCACGACCTTCGCCGCCACCCATCGGGTGATCGACAGGGTTCATGACAACGCCACGGTTGCGGGGACGGCGTCCGAGCCAGCGTGAACGGCCGGCTTTGCCTGAGCGCTCAAGTGAATGCTCGCTGTTGCCGACAACACCGATAGTGGCTTTGCAGGCGGAAAGCACTTTGCGAGTTTCGCCTGAGGGTAATTTGATAATCGCGTAATCGCCTTCGCGCGAAACGAGCTGGGCGAATGTTCCGGCAGAACGTGCCATAAAGGCTCCCTGACCGGGACGCAGCTCGATAGCGTGGATAACAGTACCGACGGGGATTTTGCTCAGGGGAAGAGCATTTCCGACTTCGGGAGCGGCATCAGGGCCGCTGATTACTGTCGCGCCGACTTCCAAGCCGTTGGGTGCGATAATGTAAGTTTTAGCTCCGTCGACGTAGTAAAGGAGCGCGATACGAGCCGAACGGTTAGGATCGTATTCGATCGATTTTACTACTGCGGGAACTCCGTCTTTGTTTCTCTTAAAGTCAATGATACGGTATTTACGTTTGTGGCCACCACCAAGGTAACGTGTGGTTAAGTGGCCTTCGGAGTTACGACCTCCGGTTGATTTTTTACCGACTGTAAGAGTTTTTTCCGGTGTAGTAGCAGTGATCGTACCTTTAAATACACCGATAACTTTGTGTCTTTGCCCCGGAGTTGTGGGCTTGAATTTTCTTACTGCCATTTTTTATTATATATTGCTGAAAAAGTCGATTGTTTGACCTTCGCCGACAGTAATGAACGCTTTCTTCCATGCGGCTGTTTTACCGCGAAGAAGACCGCTCTTTGTCCAGCGAGATTTGTTTTTTCCGCGCACTACTGCGGTGTTAACTTTAACGACCTTAACCCCGTAAAGCTGTTCAACCAAACCTTTGATCTGGTATTTGTTAGCTTCGAGAGAAACACGGAAAGTATAGCAATTAAGCTTTTCAGAAAGCTTGGTTGCCTTTTCAGTAACGATTGGTTTGATCATTATGTCCATTATTCGTTTCCTCCTTTGGGATTAAAGATTATTAATCACAGCAAGGCTACTCTCCGTAAGGATAATAGCGTTGTTGTTAAGCAGTGCGTATGTATTAACGTCCTTAGCATTCATCAGACGAGTGTCAGGGACATTACGAGCAGACAAAAATACGTTTTTATTTTGTTCTGCTAAAACGAGAAGAAGCTTTTGGCCTTCAACTTTAAGATTTTTAGTAAATTTTACAAAATCTTTAGTTTTGGGAGCTTCAAAAGTGAAGTCTTCTACAATAGTGATCTGATTTTCGTTTGCTTTTGCAGAAAGGACTGACTTGCGGGCAAGCTCTTTTACTTTCTGGTTGATCTTGAAACGATAGTCACGGGGACGGGGACCGAACACACGGCCACCACCAACGAGTACAGGCGAGTTGATGTCGCCGATACGGCTGCCGCCGCCACCTTTCTGTTTGTGGAGCTTGCGGGTCGAACCGGAAACTTCGCTACGTTCTTTTGACTTGTGAGTACCCTGACGCTGGTTGGCGAGATACTGTTTAACATCGAGATAAACTGCATGTTCGTTGGGCTCGATGGCGAACACTGCATCGTTGAGATAAGCCTTACGACCTGTGTCCTGACCTTCTATGTTGTATATTGCGAGTTCCATATTACTTTTCAATTAATACGATTGAACCTTTACTTCCGGGGATAGAACCCTTAATCATCAACAGGTTGTGGTCAGCGATTACTTTCAGCACCTGAAGGTTCTGAACAGTGACGCGTTTGTTACCTGTCTGGCCGGCCATACGCATGCCTTTGAACACCTTTGCGGGGTATGAGCAGGCACCGATAGAACCGGGAGCACGGAGGCGGTTGTGCTGGCCGTGTGTCGACTGACCTACACCACCGAAACCGTGGCGTTTAACGACACCCTGGAAACCTTTGCCTTTCGACACACCGATGATGTCGACAAAGTCGTTGTCTTCAAAAAGGTCAACTGCGATTGTGTCGCCGAGCTTATACTCGCCGTCAAATCCTTTGAACTCGGCCAAGTGTCTCTTGGGGCTTACTCCGGCTTTTTTGAAATGACCCGATTCGGGTTTTGTAAGATGTTTTTCTTTTTCATCTTCAAAACCGAGCTGAAGAGCGCTGTAGCCGTCAACTTCGGGAGTTTTTACCTGAGTAACCACACAAGGACCTACTTCGATAACAGTGCACGGAATGTTTTTCCCGTCGGCACTGAAAACGGATGTCATTCCGATTTTCTTTCCAATTAATCCTGGCATTTCTCTGTAAATTAAAAAATATTTTAAATAATGGTTTGGTTTACATTGTGGTTAGGCCGATGGCGTCGGGAATATCCAACGCCACCGGCCGGAATGATTCTATCAGACTTTGATCTGCACTTCAACACCACTGGGAAGTTCGAGCTTCATGAGGGCGTCGACTGTCTTTGCTGTCGAATTGTAGATATCGATAAGACGCTTGAACGATGAAAGCTGGAACTGTTCGCGCGATTTCTTATTGACGAAAGTCGAGCGGTTGACAGTAAAGATACGCTTGTGGGTCGGCAGGGGAATTGGACCGCTGACAACCGCGCCTGTAGCTTTCACAGTCTTTACGATCTTCTCAGCCGATTTGTCGACGAGGTTGTGATCGTAAGATTTCAGTTTGATTCTGATTTTCTGGCTCATTGTTTATGCTGAATTTTTTTGATTTTACTTTAAGAGATCAACTCGGCCCTGGCATTCTGTAAGAACGTTCTTGGCAATCGACGACGACACTTCACTGTAGTGTGAGAAAGTCATTGTCGAGGTAGCACGACCGCTGGTGATTGTACGGAGAGCGGTTACATAGCCGAACATTTCGGCGAGCGGAGCCTGAGCTTTCACGACACGTGCGCCCGAACGGCTTGTTTCCATACCCTCTACCTGACCGCGGCGTTTGTTAAGGTCGGAGATAACGTCACCCATCGATTCTTCGGGAGTAACGACCTCGATCTTCATGATAGGCTCGAGAAGCACAGGACCTGCCTTTTCAGAAGCCTTCTTGAATGCCTGAATTGCGCAGAGTTCGAACGAGAGCTGATCAGAGTCAACCGGGTGGAACGATCCGTCGATCACAGTCACTTTAAGATGTTCAACCGGGAAGCCGGCAAGAACGCCGTTCTTCATAGCTGTAGTGAAACCTTTCTGGATCGAAGGAATGAATTCCTTAGGAATGTTGCCGCCTTTGACTTCGTCGACAAACTGGAGACTGCCTTCAAAGCCTTCGTCAACCGGTTCGACACGTACGATAATATCGGCGAACTTACCACGACCACCGGTCTGCTTCTTGAATACTTCGCGAAGTTCGACAGGTTTGGTAATAGCTTCCTTATATGTAACCTGAGGACGGCCCTGGTTGCACTCTACCTTAAATTCACGACGCAGACGGTCTATGATGATATCAAGGTGAAGCTCACCCATACCTGAGATAACAGTCTGACCGGTCTCTTCATTGGTTTCGACGCGGAATGTCGGATCTTCTTCAGCAAGTTTCTGCAGACCTACACCAAGTTTGTCGAGGTCTTTCTGAGTTTTGGGCTCAACTGCGATACCGATAACGGGATCGGGGAATTCCATTGCTTCGAGTACGATAGGAGCCTCTTCAGCGCAGAGAGTATCACCGGTGCGGATATCCTTGAAGCCTACGCCTGCGCCGATATCGCCGCAACCGATCTTCTCCATGGGGTTCTGCTTGTTGGAGTGCATCTGGAACAAACGAGACACGCGTTCCTTTTTGCCTGAACGTGCATTGAGGATATAAGATCCGGCAACGACATCACCCGAATAAACACGGAAAAATGTCAGACGGCCTACATAGGGGTCGGTAGCGATCTTGAATGCAAGCGCACACATCGGGTCTTCAGCTGACGGATGACGGGTTTCAACCTTGTCGGGATCATCTACAGAATGACCTTCGATGGCACCCGCATCGCTTGGGCTGGGCAGATATGCGCAGACTGCGTCAAGCAGGCACTGGACGCCTTTATTTTTGAACGAAGATCCGCAGATCATCGGCACGACATTCATTGAAAGTGTCGCAGCGCGAAGAGCCTTCTTGATCTCTTCTTCAGTGATGGTCGAAGGATCATCGAAATATTTAGCCATCAGATCGTCGTCATATTCAGCGATCTTTTCAAGCATTTTGTCACGCCATTCCTCAGCCTCTGCCTGGAGATTTGCAGGCACATCCTCTACACTGTAGTCAGCGCCCATGCTCTCGTCATGCCAGAAGATAGCCTTCATGCGGATAAGGTCAACGACGCCCTTGAATGTCTCTTCAGCTCCGATAGGAATCTGAATGGGGCATGGATTTGCGCCAAGCACCTCTTTGAGCTGACGCACAACTTCAAAGAAGTTTGCGCCCGAACGGTCCATCTTGTTGACATAACCGATACGGGGCACATTATATTTATCAGCCTGACGCCACACAGTCTCAGACTGAGGCTCTACACCGCCGACAGCGCAGAACGTAGCGACAGCGCCGTCGAGCACACGGAGCGAGCGTTCAACCTCAACTGTGAAGTCGACGTGTCCCGGAGTGTCAATAAGGTTGATTTTATATTTTTCGTCATTATATTTCCAGAAAGTCGTCGTTGCGGCCGAAGTGATTGTGATACCACGCTCCTGTTCCTGTTCCATCCAGTCCATGGTTGCTGCACCATCGTGAACCTCTCCGATCTTGTGTGTAAGACCGGTGTAGAAAAGGATACGCTCGGACGTAGTGGTCTTACCGGCATCGATGTGAGCCATAATGCCGATATTTCTGGTATATTTAAGTAATTCGTCTGATTTAGCCATTTTGAGTATTCCGATAGAAATTTATATTCAATGACATTAATATTAGAAGCGGAAGTGAGCGAATGCGCGGTTAGCTTCAGCCATTTTGTGCATATCCTCTTTGCGTTTGAATGCGCCGCCCTGATCGTTGAATGCGTCAACGATTTCTGCGGCAAGCTTATCGGCCATAGTTTTGCCGCCACGCTTGCGGGCATAAAGGATAAGATTTTTCATTGAAATAGATTCCTTGCGGTCCGGACGGATTTCAGTCGGAACCTGAAAAGTAGCGCCGCCCACACGACGAGATTTCACCTCTACCTGAGGCGTAACATTTTCGAGAGCTTTCTTCCAGATCTCAAGGGCGGTCATTTCTTCATTAGGCAGCTTAGACTTCACAGTCTCGAGCGCGTCATAAAAGATTGTGAAAGCGGTGTTTTTTTTGCCGTCATACATCAGATGATTGACAAACTTTGTAACTCTCACATCATTAAAAACGGGATCGGGCAAAATGATCCGTTTCTTAGGTTTAGCCTTTCTCATTTTAAATAATACGTTGTGTTTTTGATTGCTTGGTTGCTTTCTTCTTTCAATCTTCAGCCGGTCCTCCGACCGCGCTTACTCAACCTGTTTTAAGGCAGCTTTACAAGAAATTCAAAAACGAGTTAATTTGATAAATTAAAAAATTTACTCGCGGTGCGTTTAGTAAACTTCACCTGCAACAATTCCTGACTGGAACAGTTACAGATTACTTCTTGGCTGCACCTGCCTTAGGACGCTTGGCTCCGTATTTCGAGCGACGCTGCGTGCGGTCTTTCACTCCGCTGGTATCGAGTGTGCCACGAACGATATGGTAACGAACACCAGGAAGGTCTTTCACACGACCGCCACGGACAAGCACGATTGAGTGCTCCTGAAGGTTGTGACCTTCGCCGGGGATGTATGAGTTGACTTCTTTACCGTTAGTGAGGCGCACACGTGCGACCTTACGCATTGCCGAGTTAGGCTTTTTGGGAGTGGTAGTGTACACACGCACGCACACACCGCGACGCTGCGGACATGAATCAAGTGCGGGAGACTTACTCTTGTCCTCAAGAGCCACACGTCCTTTTCTTACTAATTGCTGAATGGTAGGCATCTTAGTTTTTTTAGTTCTTAAAATGTTTTCTTATCTCTTTTCTTTACTTTTAACTCTATTTATCAGACGCCGCAAACCCACCTATCGCTCTATCATTCAAAAACTTAGCGACAGAAGGGCACACAAAGCCTTTTAAATCGCTGCAAAATTAGCACTTTTTTTTCTGATATCCAAATATTTTTCCATTGAATATCAATTTTTTATCTTCTACCCTATTTTTTCGATCAACAGTGTGACGCCATGCCACGATGATACAGCATCGAGCAGCTCGACCATATCCGGCCAGACATCTGCCGACAGAAAACGACGGCCGAAACGTCTGAGAAGCTCAATGGTGAGTTTACCGTCGGCGAATTTAGATGTTATCACGAATTCTCCGGCATCATTGCGGACAAAACGTCCGAGTTTCTCAAGCGAACTTTCCGAAACAGTATAATTTTCAGGGACAGTAATGGCAATTCGGGTTATATACTCTTTTGCCGCATCAGTGACAATCGCATCTACTCTCTCGCGATCATTTTTCAGAAGCTCCGACTGCGTTTCCATAAGTTTGCCTACCGACAGAAGCACATTTTTGCCGGCACGCTTTACAAGATCATGCATATTATAATCGACTTCATAAACCAACTTGGATGCTTTAGGATCTATACCCGCAGCCAAAATCGAACCCTTGACCGAATCAATGTGTACGTCACGATGAAATTTTTTGACTTCAGACTCAAAGTCATCGACCTGATCAATACGGGCATCTGCATAACGTGCGAGGCGGTCTGTAGCCTTTTTCCCATTTTCTTTGATAGCGACATCAAGTCCGAAACCATTAAAATAATCCAGATAAGCATTTGTGACATCTTCATCACTAAGCAGCGACAAGTGGGGAAGCTTGGTTACTCCGGAGCATGAAGTCTTACGGTTTACCGACAAGGTCGTCCCGTCAATCTCAACATTTATTTCGCTGTACTTTCGGTTTCGCATAGCCCGTCCATCAGGAAGAGCGACAAAGTTGGTATCAGTGCCAGGATACTCACCTTTCAACTGTTTTTTGTTGAGCACGTGGGCTATACGGCCCGAATAACAAGGATGTAGCTCCGAAGGAGCCAAAATCGATTGTGGCGGCAGATAATAACGCTTCCCGCCGGGCAAAGCACTCCCTGTGATAAGACTGAACACTGACGCTGCAACGTCTATTGGCTCATTGTAATTGGGCGTAGTCATGACCGAAAGTAAAGAATCTCCGACAAAAACGTTGAGCATACTGCTCAATTGAATATCAAAAACCAACGGAGACAACCCTTGATCAGAAACATAATAAGCAAAGGTCAGCAGATTATAGGCACAGTCCGATACTTCTTCAAGCGTCTTCTCTCCGGATTTAAGCGCCTGAGAAAGCTGTCGCAGTGCATTTGCACCATTTTTCAGCGACGACTTCAGCATATCCTTTCCCGCTTCGGGATAAAAAAACTTCTCTCGCATAGCCCACCATTCATTTTTAATAAATGAGGGAGAGGGATTTGGAACGACACCTATCATCGACGAACTTTTAGGAGTAAAGCCGTCAGCCTCGCGGTTATAGACATACAGCTTGACTGCAGGAGACTGTAACATGTCGCTGTAAAACAGACGCGGCCTGGCCGGAATGTCAGACAACTTCATGTCAAGATGAAAGTTACCCATGCCGTCACGATAACCGACAAAATCAGGCGCGCCGTTAAGGAGGCGGTAGGTCGACGACAATTTGCCGTCAAGCAACAGACTGACAGTATAATCCATCACAGGATAATCCTCGCGGAGAATAAACATCATCGGATCAAGATGCGCATTGTGAATGTCGTGACTTACATATATATAGTAATCAATTATATCGCCGACTTCGAGGCCGGGCACGGCAAGCTTGCGACGACTCTCCTTATTTTTCTTTCCTTCTCTGACTTCTATATATTCGTCAGTGTCAATTTCTATTTCCCGTCCGTCAGGTTTAATCACCTTTACTCCCATGGCTGTGCGATGTTTCCGTCGCGAAACGCCATATTTTCTGGTAACATTAGTTGCAAAATCAAATTCAGAAAACTCTTCAAGAGCTGCTTTATCATTGATGTACACAAGCATACGTTGAAGATCGCCACCTTCTATATGTTTGTCGCGCGAAAATCGAATAGTGCCGGGCATACGTCCCGGTTCGGTGTTGCGCAACACAGTCAGTCCGTTATAGACAGCCAGATAAACAGCGGATTCGTTTTTATATTTATCAGGGATCTCCCTGACATCAAATGCAGGCAAATCCAATGAATAGACCCACGCCTTGGTTTCATCAGCAAAGCGCCGGTAGTCTGAGGCATCATCAGCCGAGACATTTGTCACTGCGATTATTGACAGCAATGATACAGACAGGATTCGTCTGAAATTGACTTTAGCATTCATGAGAATTAAGATTATCAGGTGATTTTATTTATTCTTTATAAGCTCTATCTGACTGCTACAGACCTCGTTCCATTCGGCGACCATATTATTCCAGTCTGCAAGTTGCGCCAAAGGCATGCGTGTATTGTTGACTGTCACCGTCTTTACAACTGCCACCTTCTGCACCTCGGATACGAATTCACAGACAAGTTCCACGTTGCCGTTTTCGGCATGAAAGACTTCCGGAAGTTCTCCTATACTGTAGCCGTCAGGAATATTAAGAACCGACTTGCAGATTATCTTTACCGGAAACATAAATTCGTAGTCACTGCGGCGGTCAACCGGATCTATACGCCTGACAAACATATCATCATTCGTATTTAGATCTACATACATCCTGTCACCTGCATCGACTACAGCATTATCGTCGGTAAGAGAAGCTGTCAGCTCATAGACACCATCGTCTACATATTTGCCTTCTATACTTCCCTGAATCACCTCTACTTTTGGCCTTGGCCTGATTTCCAGTTCAAGCACATCTTCCTTATATGTCCTGTTAAGGCCGTAGACCGATGAAAGAAATGCTTCGAGCATGTCACCCGTATAACGTTTTCGTCCATGCCCGGTCAGACACCCCTCGGAAATATCATATTCATACAGCCCGTCGCACACAACATTATCAGGGGACCGGCGGGGTATTCTGATCAATTTATATCCGCCGGCTGTAAACATAATCGCATCTTTGCCCTGAATACTGAAAGGTATATCACAGGAGGAGATATATTCATATGTGGCATCAAGATAAAGTGTGTCATTCTCAGCCGGGGCAATACAAATCATATGATCGGTTGCGGCAAGTGACGGATAATCGGCAATGTCAAACGGTATATGCTTCGTTCCGATACACGCTACTGACGCATCAACTCCGGCACGGTTAAGCAATGTCGCCAGCAGTAAAGCCATTCCTTTACAGTCACCGTATTGCTTTCTGATCACTTCAGCCGGAACATCGGGACGATAGCCCGCCTCTCCTTCTTCATTAGCGACATACCTGATCTTGCTTTGCACATATTTATATAAACCGGCTATTATCGCCCGGCGGTCTTTCGCATCACCGGCCGCTTCAGCCAATATACGCGAGACATCAGGGATCACAGTATCGACATCAAGCATCTTACGATGGAAGTCATAAAGGTCTTCGACTCCGGAGAAATAGCCCTTTATCAGTATAAATGGCTCTGTAACCATAGCCGGAGGAGACGATTTGTCATCCGCTATACCCGGAAGATCTGTTATCGCAAATGTTACGACACGCGATCCATCAAGATTAGTGATATCATTGCGAATTATATTCTCCTTGGGGAAATTCAATTCAGCAAGTTCAATGCCGGAACACGAGGCCGGAAACTCAAACTTCACAAGTTTACTCCGTGTCGGATATATATCCGACAGTCCGATCTTCGCAAAGTGGGCGAAATTTTTGAATGTTCGTTTGAATTCTGCTTTGGCTTTTGCTCCTTTTGCCTTCAGATCAAGCTCGAAAAAACATATATAGCTGTCGTTATGAAAGACGCCCGAAGAATTAATATTTTTATATTGCGGTTTACCGCCCGAAGCTTTATCGAGGCTTATATCATTACTGTAGAAACAATGAGGGACGACAGTTGCAGAGTGACGGGTGGCTTCATACTCTGTTCGTTCTTCGGCCTTCACTATATAGCCTGACGGAGTTTCGACGACACGATAGCTCTCGTATGCGTCAGCTATCACGACATTGTCCGGCGTCGCGGCTAAAACCGACGGCGACATTGCAAGCAAGAATACCGATAGGGCAATGACGGCTTTCATGACAAAAAGATTTTAAAGTTTATGATTTCGCAAAGATATCAATTATTTTGTCATTTCACACAAAGTTGCCACTTTTTTTAGCGTCAATCTGATTTTTTTGTCATTTATGGCATCTCTATGGCTATACGCGCACACAAATGACAGGATAACCATTCAAAAGTCTTCCATCAAAGCGCCATCAGACTCAGAATATAATTACAGGCTGAATTTTTCAGCATCCGCAAAACAAACGCCCTTCAGATCTTTTTCCGAAAACAACAATTCTCCTACCGGCAACGGAAATTCTATTGCGATATCGGCATCTTTGAAACTTATGCAGCGTTCTGCACGAGGACAATATACGTTGTCGACCTTATACTGAAAAATCGCTGTTTCACTTACGACTACAAAACCGTGGGCATAACCGCGCGGCACGAAAAGCTGGCAGCCGTTGTCAGCCGACAGTTCAAAAGATTGCCAACGCCCGAATGTCGGTGAATAAGTACGAAGATCTAAAGCATAGTCAATGACTTTACCCTCTGAAACTCTCACAAGCTTGGCCTGAGCAGCATCTCCGGCCTGATAATGAAGACCGCGGGCCACTCCACGATGAGATTTTGATTCATTATCCTGAAGAAAATCTACCTTGCCGATATGCGCTTCAAATTCGTCACGCCGGTATGTCTCGCAGAAATAACCGCGGGAATCTCCATGTCGCACCGGGGTAATCATCCATACCCCGTCAAGCTCGGTTTTCGTGAAAGTCATATTGCTTTTAACTTCTTATTTTCACGCAAAATTACGATATTTTATGTAGTTTTGCGAATAAATTCATCAAAAATGGACTACTTACTCATAGACGACGAAAACCGAAGAGCGAACCTTCTTCCGATGACATACACACGCCCCGTTTCTGAGCTGCGCATCGGAGCGCTCACATTGCGCGAAAAATGGCTCCGCATGTTGCCGGGCGAATACAGTTATGAGACTGCCGATTATCTCACTGAAATATTTCCGGCCAAATGCGACCCGGCTGCCGCATCGACAATCAGCATAAATTCCGACATCATCCCCTCGCGTGCGCTTGCCGACATTGTCGCCGGACTTCAGCCGGGACAGGCAATCTACGACGCCGACGGCGTTCTGATTGCAGTACGTGGAACCGAGAAATCACATACAACTGTTGATTTCGATATACGCCGCGTCAGGAATCTTACCGATATATTCACTTTAAACGGAGCCGAGATCGAAGCCGACTTCACTCTTCTGACCGCCGGTCGCGAGAGCGCGCCGGTCAGCCCGACAGTCACAATCGTCGGCGACCGTTCACGCTTATTCATCGAACCCGGCGCCACGGTCGAATGCTGCGCCATCAACGTGACACACGGCCCGGTTTATATCGGAGCCGATGCTGAAGTAATGGAGTGTTCGGCGGTGCGTGGACCTGTGGCTATCTGCGAGCATTCATTTGTCAATATGGGCGCGAAAATATATGGTGAAACTACTATAGGACCTTGGTCAAAGGTCGGCGGAGAACTTAATAATGTCGTCATCCACAGCTATTCGAATAAAGCGCACGACGGCTTCCTCGGAAACGCCGTGATCGGTTCATGGTGCAACCTCGGCGCTGGTTGTGTGTCCTCAAATCTGAAAAACGACTATACAGAGATCAAATTGTGGAACTATCCTTCACACCGTTTCATGCGCACCGGACTTCAGTTCTGCGGGCTTATAATGGGCGACCACTCTAAAGCCGGCATCAACACTATGTTCAACACCGCTACCGTAGTCGGGGTCGGCGTCAATATCCACGGCACCGGTTTCCCGCGTAATTTCGTCGCATCGTTCAGCGAGGGAGGCACAGCCGGTTTCAGCGATGTCTCGATGACAAAATTTTTCGATGTCGCCTCAAGAGTCATGGCGCGACGGGGCATCAAACTCACCGATGCCAACCGACGCATGTTCTACGCTATCCGCGATGCCGCCGAAAACTATAAATAGAGCATAAAAATTGTCGGCAACCTCAATGTTAACATCGGTTGCCGACAAAGAATTGTGCGTGATTTCATACTATTTGTAATGTCTCTTTTTGCCTTGTGTCTGTTTGTGATGCTAAATTAGAATTCTATGTCCATTACAATGGACACATATCATATATTTACATGTCACAAAACGTAAAAAAGCAACGAGAAACGGTCTCAAATAGTACAATATTTCGCAATATGCCGTAAAACGCCTTTATTTACAACCGATTGTTCCCTACTCTGAACTTCTCGGGCGTACATCCGGCCATTTTGCTGAATATACGGTGAAAAGACTGCCGCGAATTGAAGCCCGACTGTTCGGCGATTATCTCGATGCGCTCCGATGTGGTTTCCAAAAGTTTCATCGCATGCCTTACACGGTACTCATTAACAAATTCAAAGAAAGTCTTTCCTCGGCTGTTGTTAAAAAAACGGCTCACATAGGTGCGGTTAGAGTTGGTCATGTTTGCGACATCTGAAAGTTTCAGATGTGAGTTAAGAAAGATTTTGTCTTCTTCAAACAAGTGCTGTATCCTGACAAACAACTCGTCGGCATTTTTCTCATCATATGATTTCCGATCCTGATCCGAGGGCATTTCCGACAACTCGTCGATTACGGACTCATGCTTGTAGATAAAGAAACATATAAACATCCATATCGTCAGCGAGCCGAGCAGATATACAGCTTCTATGTCGAGATCCGCGACCAGACAATCCAGGATCCAGAGTGAGAGTATTGCAAATAAGGAAATCAATATCGTTCTCAGCCAATTGAGATTTATGTTTTCCTCATAAGAAAAACGCTGTTTGAGCATACTGTGATACTTCGGAATTGCGATTACGGTCCAGACCGCGTATCCCAGACCATAGACGGCAGCCCATATCACATCGGCATAATAAAACAATTCGTTATGCGTAATAAGATACAGAACAGGAAAAAGCACAAACGGCACTTCATGCATGACCATCGTTTTTACACGCAGTGTGCCGGGGCGACACAATTCAATCAGAATAAACGCATACAGCGGTACGGTCACCATGTCGGTAGATGTCATTACCATCCACTGATAATCGGTTTCCTGCTGTCCGGGGTGCATGAAAAAAAGATCTTTCAGGCACTGTATGCCGACAACAATCATCAGTGCGGCAACAAGTCTTGACAGCAGCGCACTGTTTTTACGCAAAAAGAACCATGCCATCATGAAGTAGAACATGACGCACAATCCATAGACAAAATAAATGCCGGGAAGAGTCATATCGTAATCGCTCGTGAAAATATCATAGCTGTGCCGTCATCAGGATAAGTATAATCATACAATTCCTGCCTAACGGCACAGCCTGTATTTATTGTCAGTTAAAATTACAGTCTGACGATTGTAGTCACCGAGCGTTTGCCGTTGAGATAATATGCCGCGCGGATCTGCTTGACGTCGCCGGGAAGCTCTACGGCATCTGTGTAAACCGCTGATTTTTCAGTCGGCTCGGAACCGTCGAGCGTATAGCGGATCTCGCCTTTGCCGGCATACGGAGCATTCATCAATGCTTTGCCGTCAGCTATTTTTATACCGGGCTGACGCATATGATAATTATAGCCGGCATTCTCCCAGACATGGATCTCACGTTCGGCGATAACGGCATTGAAGTCCGCATTTGTATAAGTGGGCGTACTGTTCCAGGCGCGTTCTGCCAGACCGAGCATCTTAGGCAGCAGACGCATTTCCATGTCGGCAGCGCTGCGCACAGTCTCCGAGAACAACTGGCCTGAAAGTCCGAAGATCTTCTCGCGGTCGCCGGGCTGCAGAACGATAAGCTCTTCAGGATAGCCGCCGAGGCTGACAAATTCGTCGACCGGAGTGCTCCAGGTAAGACCGCGTTCGTCAGGATGATAGCTTGCATTCATGTCGAGATAGAAACGGTTGACATTGCTGAGGATCAGCGGATAGCCGCCGTCAAGAGCCTGACGCGAAGGAGCATCCGGCGTGGTGAGTGACTGTGTCCAGCTATTGACTGAGTAAGCATTGCCGGCGACAGCCTTATTATAGTCATCAGTGCGTCCGCAGACAACTTCCTGCCAGCCGGAAACCTTGACGCCTTTTGATGCAAGATAGTCAGACACTCTGCGATTGAACACTGCATGCATATCGTGGTCGCTGGCCACGCCGTGCTCTTCCTTATACTTTATAACCGACGGAGTGCCGCTCCACGATCCGTGGGGAACTTCATCGCCGCCTATGTGTATCGCGGGAAGCTCAACGCCGGCACGGGCATACATATCGATAATTCCGTCATAGACCTTTTCGAGGAAAGCATAAGTCGACTCCAAAGCCGGGTTCATCACATTGTCATGGAACGACTGAGCCGACGTGTAAACTGACGAATCCCCGTCTTCGATCAGACGATATGATGCATCACCTGTCGTACGATAGCGTTTTTCCATCGCTTTGATAGCCGCACGTGCATGACCGGGAGATTCGACTTCCGGAAGGACCTTAATACCGAGACTGTCGGCATAACGGAGCATACCTATAAAATCATCTTGAGTGAAATATCCGTTGGCGGTTCCCGCCTTAGAATCAGGGTTGCCGTCGCCGGCATGAATCTGGGCGATGAATTCTGCGTCGTCAAAAGTGTAGCCGCGGCGAGCACCGACCTCTACGAGTTCGGGAAGACCGGGGATGTCAAGACGCCATGCGTCGTCATCACTGAAGTGAAAGTGCAGATGATTGAAACCGTAACGGGCCAGCATATCAAGCACGCGGCGCATTTCAGCCGGAGTCTGATAGTTACGTGAGATGTCGATCATCACCGCACGATAGCGGAAATCTGGTTCATCCTCAACAATCGCGTTAGCGACAGTCGGTCCTGCAAAGCCTGCCACGAGGTCAGCCGCACGGCGGTGAGCGATGCTCATAAATTCAGGCGCGGCCTCGACTGTGGCCACATTATCGGCTATTGTTATGGTATATTTTTCACCCTGTGCGCTGTCTGTCGGTTTGTCGACAATCTTAATGTCGGCGACTGTCGACTCTCCGTCAGTCAATGTAACTTTCTTGAATGACGGTATCACCTCATAGTCACCGGCCTTGTCGGCGGCAAGGGACTCATTGAACGCAAAAATATCCTCAGCCTTGGGCATACGGTCGAGCGCAGCAGTCGAATACTGCTCCGGGAAGGCGGTCATAGACGCAAATGTAAGTTCTACGGGCGACGTAGTTCCGTCTGTATTGGCGGTATGGACTCCGTCGGGAGCATAACAGATCGACCGGAGTTCGTCTTTGACCCGGATATCGACAACGATTGTATCACCTTCCGCACCGCGGAAACGGGGGGATGCGACACAATAGTATCCCGGCATAATCTCGATAAGGGTATCGGCGGGATTGAGCGTCGACATCGGTCGGGCGAACTGATTGAAGGCTAATCGGTCGAAATCAAGATCGCCGCTGACTGTGAAGCGCTGCACATAGTAACTGCCCGCTTCGTCCGAGCTGTTGCCGAGTGTTTCCCACTGCACCTGGGTCGTTTTAGGCGCCGACCCGCATGATGACATCGCGAAAACCACGGCAAAAGCCGGTAATGCACTTGTAAATTTCATTTAATGATGGTTTTATGGTTGTGTTGGAATATTCTAAATGCAAAGTTAGCATAAAAAATCTCTTCCGAAACCGATCACACCATAAAATATCAGTGTTTTAGCTTTCTGATCAGACCATACGCCGTCGGAATAAGCATTACAGGCGATGTAAACACTATTATCAGCGCCAAATCGCTGGGAGCGATCGCGCAGACATTGAACATGGCGCCTCCCACATAGACAATTGCTATCTGACCGACAAAGATCACAGCAAGCGTAGAGAAAAAGACCAGACTGTGACGTGCGTCATGGAAGGCTGTATGACCGCTCTCGAAAGCCCGAGCATTGAAAAGATTCCAGAACTGCAGGAACACAAACAGCGTGAAGAACATCGTCAGATCGTAGGCAGTCAGACTTTCACCTCCGGGCGTCACAGTGTAACAGCGCAGGAATTCCATGAAATCAAAGTTCGAAAGACTGTCTATAGGACTGACGCGGAAATATTGCAGCACACCATAAAGCAATGCCGTAAAAATAAAGCCTGTAACAATAATAGCCGCATACATTCTGCGTGTAATGATAAAATCGCGCTGACGGCGCGGTTTATGTTTCATCACTTCCGTGCTCGGCGGCAACGAAGCGAGCGCCAAAGCCGCGAATGTATCCATGATAAGATTTACCCAGAGCATCTGTGTGACTGTCAGCGGGGATTCGGTTCCGGTAAACGCTCCGATCACCACTATAATACAGGCTACAAGATTGACCGTAAGCTGAAAGAGAATAAACCGCTGGATATTCTGATAGAGCGAACGTCCCCACATCACAGCCTTGCTTATAGATGCGAATGAATTGTCCATGATGGTAATGTCAGACGCCTCTTTGGCAACAGCCGTTCCGTCGCCCATCGAGAGGCCGACCTGTGCGGCGTTAAGCGCGGGCGCGTCATTGGTTCCGTCGCCGGTCACGGCCACCACCTCGCCGTTACGCTGCAGCATATTGACCAGCCTCGACTTGTCGGTCGGTCTTGCACGTGACATGATTTTAATCTTTCGCGAGCGGGCCAGTGCTTCATCGTCTGACAATGCAGCCCATTCGGGGCCGGAAATATGCGCGGAATCATCGTCGCGGTCAGTCCAGAGTCCGATTTGCCGTCCGATTTCTTTGGCAGTACCGGGTGTGTCACCGGTGACTATTTTGACAGATATTCCCGAATTCAGAGTCTGACTGATCGCATCAGGCACTTCCTTGCGTATAGGATCGGAAATCGCACATATTCCGATAAAATTGAGTCTGATTTTAGGATTGACCGCACCGTCGACGATTGCATCATCAATATCGTCAGGCACAAATCCATAGGCAAATCCGAGCGTACGCATTGCCCGCGACTGATAATCGGCGAGCGTCCGCTCCACATTGCTTTTTGATAACGGTTCGGCAACATCACTGCATGCTGCGAGCACAATTTCAGGTGCTCCCTTGACATATAGCACTTTACGTCCCAAAGACGGAGAGTCTGCGACAGTAGCCATATATTTTCGTTGCGTCGAGAAAGGCAACTGATCGACAATTGCGACTGTTTCTCTTATTTTCAGATAATCACGCCCGTTGTCATAGAGCCAAAGCAACAGCGCGCCTTCTGTAGGATTTCCGACAGGCGAGGGTTTTCCGTCATTGTCATATTCAAGAAATGCTGTCGAATTCACTGCGATTCCTTCGGCAATCAGATCTGACTGCCGGTCGTCAGCAAGACGGCCGTCATGTCCTATTCCTGAGAAATCAGTGTCGGCGACACGCATTCTGTTCATGGTAAGCGTACCGGTCTTGTCTGTACAGATAACCGTCGTCGCACCCATCGTTTCACATGCATGAAGCTTTCTGACAAGATTGTTAGATGCAAGCATTCGCCTCATGCTCAGAGCGAGGCTCAGAGTCACACTCATCGGCAGACCTTCGGGAACCGACACCACAATCAGCGTTATTGCAAGCATGACAGTTGTAAGCAGGTAATCGATCGTACCGAGTGTATCGGCTCCGGCCCAGTCAAAAATTGCACAACGTCCTACTACGATCAGACCTCCGACAATATAACTCATTGTCGAAATCAGACGTCCGAGTCGTTCGAACTGAAGAGTCAGCGGAGTCTTGATGCCGGTATCGATCTGCGCGGCCTCATAAACTTTACCATATTCAGTCGCATCACCGACAGCCGTCACCTCCATTACGCCACGGCCCTCTACAACCGTCGTGCCTTTAAGCACCATATCGCTCGCATATGTAGCGTCACTGTCCCTTTCCGAAGCAAGATGCGACTTGCTGACCTGAGGTTCGCCTGTAAGCGTACTTTCGTTGATACGGAGTCCGAGAGAATCTATCAGACGGCCGTCAGCCACTACCTCGTCGCCTGTCTCGATAATGATTATATCTCCGACTACAATTTCTCGACGCGGTACCTGTGTGATACCGCCGTTGCGGATAACTTTAACAAGTAGATCATCATTGACCTTGTTGAGGACATCAAACTTTCGGTCAGCGCTGACTTCAAGCCAGAAACCGATCATGGTAGCAAGTATGATGGCAAAGAATATGCCGACAGGCTCAAAAAACACAGACGCGCCTTTGACACCGCTGACATATTCATAGACTGATATGCCTATCGACAACAATAATGCGACAAGAAGAATTCTTATCAACGGGTCGGCAAAATAGCCTATGAATTTACGCCACAACGACGGGCGCGGAGGAGGTGTAAGAAGATTTTCGCCATGAAGGCGGCGTGATTCTTTTACCTGATCATCTGTCAGGCCGGTAGGGTGTACTTTCTCTTCTGTCATATTTATTTTCTGAATCTGAGTTGTCGGCCTCTGTAATTCTCATTTATAACACCGTCGGCATACACAAGGTTGCCATTGACCCATGTCTTAACAGGACGCGCATAAAACCGGCATCCCGCAGCAGGTGTCCAGCCGCACAGACTGATCACATCATCATCAGTGACTGTATATCCTTCTGGACACCGCTCTACCATGCATAGATCGGCGAAATAGCCCGGCTCAATGCGGCCGCGGCCTTCTACCCCGAACAGTCGGGCAGGATTATCAGCCATGACTCGCGCTACGACCTCCGGTTTAAACATACTGAGCATGGCAGCCACTGAAAACTGAACCATAGGCGCACCGCTGACAGCCTTAAAAAGGCCTCCGTTCTTTTCGGCCAGTAAGTGAGGCGCGTGATCCGTAGCGACGATATCGATAAGGCCGTCCTCGACAGCTTTCCTCAGTGCGTCACGGTCTGCCGGCGTCTTTACCGAAGGATTCATCTTTATCCTTGCGCCTTTTTCACCATAGTCGTCGATAGTCCAGAGCAGATGATGCGGTGATACTTCAGCTGTTATCTGTTTCCTTGTCACATCATCACCTCTTTCGAGTAACGACAGTTCGGCGGCTGTCGTGATATGTGCTATGTGAAGATGCGTGCCGTAACGGTGCGCGAGTCTGACTGCCTCAGAGGAAGCCTTCATACATGCTTCAGCCGGACGGAGTCTCGTGTGCAACCACACGGGAGCATCTTCTCCGTATTCGTCAATTATTTCTGCCTTGGCGGCCTTGATCGTGGCTTCATCCTCAGCGTGAACAGATATAATGGCTCGAGCTTCATTGAACAACCGGCACAAAGTATCGTACGAGTCAACAAGCATATTGCCGGTCGACGAACCCATAAAAAGCTTTATGCCCGGGATACGCGTATAATCTGCTTTATTAATTTCGTCAAGATTATTATTGGTAGCTCCGATAAAAAAAGCGTAATTGGCCACTGAATCTTTCGCCGCTATAGCTGCCTTACCATCGACAGCCTCACAACTGACAGTCTGAGGCACAGTATTGGGCATGTCGAAAAACGACGTCACCCCCCCGGCGACAGCAGCCCTGCTTTCAGACGCTATTGTCGCTTTGTGAGTCAGACCGGGTTCACGGAAATGCACATGGCAGTCAATCGCTCCGGGCATAAGCAACGCGCCGTTGCCATCTACAATGTTGACGGCCGCCGTGAAAAGATCATCTGACGGCTCTCCGTTGCCGACTCCTGATATACGGCCGTCGTTGCCGATTGTAACAAAACCGTGTGACACCCTTTCGGGTGTCACAACGTCTACATTATATATAAGAGTTTCAACCATTCTTGCCGAGCTTATAGTCTTTAAACAAGCTGTTCCACTTCAGCCTTATAACACCCAGCACGGCTTCTCCGAAAATATCTCCGTTCATTTTACTTACGCCTAATACACGGTTGACAAAGATAATAGGCACTTCTACAATGCGGAAGCCGAATTTATAGGCAGTGAACTTCATCTCGATCTGGAAAGCATAGCCCTTGAACTTGATCGCATCAAGATCCATCGCCTCAAGCACCCTGCGTCGGTAGCAGACAAATCCGGCAGTAGTGTCATGAATATTCATGCCGGTGACAATCCTGACGTACTTCGAGGCGAAATATGACATCAGCACTCGTCCGATCGGCCAGTTGACAACGTTTACGCCCGAAACATAGCGCGATCCTATCGCAACATCCGCGCCATTGATCGCCGTTGCTTCATAAAGCTTCATCAGATCATTCGGATTATGCGAAAAATCGGCATCCATCTCGCAGATATAGTCATAACCACGTTCGAGCGCCCACTTGAAGCCGGCGATATAAGCCGTCCCGAGTCCGAGCTTACCCTTTCGTTCTATTAAATGCACCCTGCCGGGGTGCTCAAGCATTTTGGCCTTGACTATGGCCGCAGTACCGTCGGGCGAATTATCGTCGATTACGAGAATATCGAACGAGCGCGGCAGATCGAGCACCGCGTCGATTATGGCCGAAGCGTTCTCACGCTCGTTATACATCGGAATGATTACGAGCGTATCGCTATGGATTGTCGATGACATTGGCAGTAATTATATTTAGATTACGTCGTCCTCTACTGTTTCGAGATCGTCCTCAACCGGAGCGGCTTCTTCAGTATCGCTTGTAGCAGCCTCGAGTTTCTTCATGATAGAGAAGATAAATGCTGCCGACAGCAGACAGAGTCCGATAAGTATTGTCCAAAGCAGAGCCACATCGATCTTGTCCCAGAGCATGGCAGGAATGGCGGTCAGGAAGTTACCGATAGCGGTAGCCCCGAACCAGCAGCCCATCATCGCGCCCTTATACTTGGGAGGAGCGACTTTCGACACGAATGAGATGCCCATCGGCGAAAGCAGAAGCTCGGCAAATGTCAGCACCAGATATGTTCCCATAAGCCAGTTAGGGCTGACGAGGGTCGATGCCTGACCTTCAGCGGGAGCTATGCCGAGACCGATCGATCCTATGGCCATCACTCCGAAGCCAAGACCGGCCACAAGCATACCGTAACCGATTTTACGCGGAGCCGAAGGATCCTTCTGTTTCTTGGCGAGCCATGAGAACAGAGCGACCGAGAACGGCGTAAGAGCTACGACATAGAACGGATTGAACTGCTGGAAAATCTGAGGCTGAAGACCGGTTACGGGATCTTCGGTCGAAGTGTAGAAGAAATAGAGTCCGGTCAGAGCCGCCAAAAGAACAATCGCCGAAATAATGCGCGATGTGCGGCCTTTGCTCTGTATAAGGTTAAATGTAGCATAGACGCCGACTACGATCGTCGCAAGCGCCCAGACGTTGAATGCTATTCGCGTCCAGCCGTAGCATTCCGAAGTGGTGAAAGCTTCGGCGAATTTAGTCAGCGTAAGACCGTTCTGGTGGAACACCATCCAGAAGAAGATCACGACGGTGAACACAAGCAAAAGAGCCGTGATGCGGCTTTTTGTCTGCTCTTTAGTGAGTTCTTTCACAGGAGCCCCGTTAGATGAAGCGGCTGCAGTCTTATTGTCAGACACCGATGCATATGTCCGGCGGCCGGCTTTATAGATGATAAACGACAGCACCATCGAACCGCAGGCCACTGCAAACGCATAGCTGTAGCCCGTCGATATCGTGGCCATATATGTTTTGCACCATGCCATGAGATCGGCGGGCGACTTGGCAAATTCAGTCAGAAGCAGAAGTTTGTCAGGATCGATCTCGTCGCCTGCGATAAACTTGTTGCAGAGGCCCGGTATAGCAGGATTGTAGACAAGATCCTGAGCGGCGAGAGCAACTTTGCAGAGCGCTTCGGTCACCGACGGAGCAAACATCGCGCCGATATTGATCGCCATATAGAACAATGAGAAGGCAACATCGCGCTTGCTGCTGTAACGCGGATCATTGTAAAGATCGCCTACCATTACCTGAAGATTGCCCTTGAAAAGGCCGGTACCGCAGGATATAAGCAGCAGCGCGAGCAGCATGATATAGAATGCCGGCGAAGCGAAGGCCGAACCTTCGGGCATCGAGGTCGGTATGGCCATCACAAGATAGCCCAGGAACATCACGATTATACCTAAGGTAACAGTCTTCTGGAAATTCCATTTATCGGCGATCGCACCGCCGACCATCGGCATAAAATAGACAAGAGCGAGGAATGTCGAGTAGATCAGACCTGCGGTTGCCGTCGGCAGAGCAAATTTCGCCTGAAGAAACAGCAGAAGGATCGCAAGCATGGTGTAGTAGCCAAAACGTTCGCCCGTATTGGCAAGCGCCAGGACGTACAATCCTTTGGGTTGATTTTTGAACATAATGTTGGAGTTATTTTAGTTTTGATATTTCCTTTGCGGTTTTTAACGCGCTAAGATACTAAAATAAATCGTAACTCGCAAAAGCATACCGCCCCGCGGCTCACGAGAGAACATTATTTAATAAAAACGATACATTTTTTCAGCGCAGACCGGCTTTCAGGAAGTCGTAAAGCTCGGGATTATGAAAACGCGGAACGCCGTCGGCTGTTATTTCGCCCTTCCTGTCCATAAAGTAACATGTCGGAAAACCCTGCAGATTAAAGGCAGCCATTAGCGCGTCTGACATTTCATCGTTCTCCACAAATATATGCACGGCATTATTGACTGTCGGGACAAACTGCGCCCAGCTGTCGCGGTCTGATTTCAGCCAGAGTACGGCAAAGACCATATCCGTATCCTTGAACTTCTGCCTTATATCCTCGCTCTCGCTCAATGAAGCACGGCATGGTCCGCACCATGTCGCACTGATGTCCAGATAGACCGGACGGCCGCCATACTCCGACCGCAGCCAGTCCAGCGGCTTCGCGCCGTCAAATGATTCGGTTTTTCCGGAGCGATATACAATTATACTGCCCCGCCCGACTTTTGTCAGATCTATTTCCGCCCTGGTCTTTCCGTAAATACGGTCATAATAAGCCGTATCGGCAAAATCAGATCTGAGCGGAACCGTATCTTCAGAAATCGCCGCATACATCAGATCACGGATCAGACCTTTAGGTGTGCGTCCTATTATATCCGGAGACCTGCGGCACAAGGCCGACAAGTGGTATGGAAAAATCATTACACGTGCATTGTCCTCATTGTAGATATCAAAAATAGAATCTGTAAATAATGTCCGTGCATCAGTGTCTTCCTCTCCGATGTAATCAATAGCCTGATTGGCGATCGAAAAAACATTCATCATCCTGAGCATCTCGGCAGCCTCGGCAGAGACGTCGTTATCGGCCACATAGCTGTCGATAATCGCCTGTTTGGCGGCAACTTCGTTTTTAAATGCCTGAAGATATCCGCTCACCGGTGTTTTCGGGTTCGGCAGACTGACATCAAAATAGATCTTGTTCAGATTTTGCGCCGCGTGTGAAAATTCTTCGTTCAGCCCGGCATGATCACCGCTTACATGAAAACCGACAGGCGTTACGGATGCATCAGCCTCAATATGCACAGAATCTCCCGGCTCCGCATAGCATTCTATGAAATTTCTGCCATATGCTATGGTAAACGTATGTCCGTAAGATAATGGAATTTTCTCGCTGAAACATCCCGATGAATCGAGCTCGACAAAACGCCTGACTGACTTTTCACAGATATCGCATTCGTTGATTATGAGTGACCGGCGTCCGTCGTCTGCGATTCCTGAAAAGCGTCCTGTCACGGTTATCGAATCTGTCATTGAAACCGCGCCTGCGTTCAGTGATATTACAGCCGACAACAACAGTAGATTTCGTAATATGCTCATGACTGTTATTATTTATTCAGTTTGATTTCTACGATTTGGGCAAGATCTTCTGCAGTCGGATTTACCATAATCACAGTTCCGTCACCATCGACAAGAAACGTTCCGCCGCCGGCATTGCCCAGACCGTTAAGACGCCATATCTGATTTTCATCATTAAGTTCAAGATAATTGGGCCACGGATAGCCGTCCTGATCTATCGCCGCCTGCATGTTTTCGGCTTGCGTCTCACGGGCGATGCCTATAACCTTAAATCCCCTGTCCTTATATTTTTCGTAGATAGGGATAACCGATTTCGAGTTTACACGGCACGGTCCGCACCATGAAGCCCACAGATCGATCAGAGTCAGATGGCCGCCCATCAGGTCCGATATCTTTACCTTGCCGCCTTTACCGTCAGACAGCTCATAGTCAATGTATTTCTTGCCCGGCTTCAGCCTGTATGCGGCAACGGCCATGCTGACCTTGTCATGATATGGATGCTCAGGACGATAGTTTTTAAAATTCTTTTCATAAAAATCAATAACGCCCTGCATCGCGTCTTCGTCTCTGGAATACTGCAGTTCGTCCAGCACAAATTTCAGGCCTGTGAGTGAAGGATGCTGAGCAAGATAAGCCACGCGCTCCGTGCGGAAAGCCGACATCAGACTGTCGCCCGCGGCTTTCATAGCCTTACCTTTCTCCGTGAGATAATCTGCAGGGTTGAAATTGCGCTGAAGAGCGATGCGCTCTTCTCCATCTGCGTTTCTGATTTTCTCAATCATGATGTCGAAGTCGGGCGTATACATTTCTTCTTTGGTCATATTCCTGCGCTTCTCATTATAGTCACGCAAATGCTCATCCTGCCACTGCTTCAGAAATTTCTCAAATCCATCGGCTTTTTTCTGCTCTTCTGTTTCACCTGTCACAATTCGCTCATCATCCTGAATATCAAACCTCACTGTTCCGTCACACGTAAAAAAGTGACAGGGCCTCCATGCGCCGCCCATATATTCATTCCACGGCACGAGCGAATAGATCCTGTCGGGCTCACAATGGAAATCGTAAGCAAACCGGCCGCTGTCGACCGGAATGCTGTAAGTCTGTCCGGTGCGGAAATCAACATCAAACTCTGACAGAATAAGACGAGTGTACGCCGGATTGCTGACCGTTCCCTCAAGCCGGCATGTCACGCTGCCCGAAGTCAGAGCATCTTCAAGGCTCACGCCCGTGATTTTAAATGCTCCGGGAGCGTCTTCCTCAATATAGTCAAACCCGGTATCACCGTCTTCAAGAGCCTCAAACTTCATTACAAACGGGATGTGCCAGTCCTCACTCGGATAAACCTCCTTGTCGGGCTCTATGCCCTCGATGCCTATAAGCCGGCAGATCTTTCCGCTATTATTGCCCTTTATATACGATTTGCTGCTTACTCTCACCCACGAATCAGGTCTTGAATAAAGATCGGCGGACACATAAGTCGTATCCGCACCCGACTCGACCCGACGTATTTCCAGCGCTCCGGTATTATTTGTTTCAAAATAGGGGAAGTCAATAGATTTTGTTTCAGCATTTGACACGTGAGATGTTCCCAACGCAACTGCCGCAAAAAGCATATAGTTAAACCATGTCCTCATGACTGTAGATGAATTTATAAGATATATAATTAGTTTCGCGGCGCTAAGTTACTGTTTTTTTTTATTTTACGACAAAAACAGCTCGCAAAAAATGCAAGCCGCCTGTGATTTAATGTATATAAGATCTGTTTCGGAGTCAAGCCTGCGAACGGGCTTTGAACGCCATAGCATACATTTTCATCTGTTTCACCATGGCTACAAGGCCGTTGCTTCTGGTCGGCGAAAGATGCTCGCCCAAGCCTATATCATTTATAAAATGGAGATCTGCGTTGATGATCTCGTCGGGTGTATGGCCGTTAAGGACACTGATGAGCAAGGATATTATTCCTTTCACGATTATCGCGTCGCTGTCGGCAGTATAATGGATCCGGCCCTCGTCATCGGTTTCTGCGTCGAGCCACACCCGGCTCTGACAGCCTTCGATAAGATTTTGCGGTGTCTTTTTGCTCTCGTCGATTTCAGGCAGCGCATTGCCGAGATCTATGATATATCCGTAGCGGTCCATCCAGTCGTCGATGTCGCCGAATTCCGCTATTAGTTCCTGCTGTCGTTCTTCTATACTCATTATAATGATTTCTCCTTATAAATGACATTAAGCACCGTTTTGCCTACCGCATCGAGAGTCTCACGGCTTATATGCTGCATGTCATCATCAAGCGTGTGCCATGTAGCGGGAAAACTGCCTGTCACATCGCTCATATTCTCTATTATATCCGTCGTAGGTATTCCCGCATCAATCAAAAACATATGATCGTCTACAACTGCCCCGCCGACCTCATTTACAAAGACATCTTTATAACCGAGTGAATTAGCTTCGCCCCATATTTTAACTGTTGCGCTTCTGGCTCGGTCATGGGATAATTGTTCACGATGGAAACGTGCCCCTATGCCTCCGACCATATCAAGCAGAATGCCATACGACGGCCTGTTGACTGAATTGTAAGGCATATGATTTATCCAGTATTGAGTGCCGAGACACCATGATTCGTCATTACTGATAAAACCGTTGCTGTTACCGTAATCCTCAGCATCGGTAAACAGAATATCTACACCGCAATCCGGAGCCTTCAGGCCGAGATTTCGTGCTATCTCAAGGATAACGCCCACTCCGCTGCCCCCGTCATTAGCTCCGGGCACCGGCTTTTCACGCTGTTCATCCGATGATTCCATATTTGCCCACGGACGGGTGTCCCAGTGCGCAACTAGAAGCACGCGATTGACTGCAGCGCTGTTATATCTGGCAAAAATGTTTTTTATTGGAAGTTTATCTCCGTTAAACGCTTCTACGGTCGCATCCTGTTCTATGACAGTATCAGCGCCGAACTGACGCAAACGATCGACAAGATAGCGGCCGCATGCCTGATGAGCCGCAGTTCCGGGCACTCGCGGGCCGAAAGCAACCTGATCGGCTATATACCGATATGCGCTGTCTCTGTCAAAACACCCCAAGAGTGCTGACGCAACGAGAGAGTCTCTCTGCGTCTCGGTTTTCCGGGCTGAACTTCCGCAAGAGCATATTATAGGCAGAAACAATAAAGCAGAAGATAATAGGATTGGCAATCTATACATATTCTTATTTACTGCAAGACGATGCAAAGTTACGAAAAAGTTACAAGCTAACAACAAAAACGACACACATATGCCATATTTAAACAAATTTAACTTAATCACAACTCCGTTTAACGATTTCCTCTATGACCAGACCGGATAGCGTAAGACCGAAGATTGCCGTTATGTGCATAAGCGACCCGTTTATTCTCGCCTTAACTGATGCTGTAAGGCCGGAGGGATCGGCCGAACCTATCTCGCATGACTCATCGCTTTCTCCGAGATTCTCCAGCAATTCATCACTGTAGACACATTGAAATTTACGCCGTGGCCAACGCTGCGTTTTTTTGAACCTCTGGCGCAACGCTCTGGCAAGCGGACAACCTTCGACTTTACTGAATTCGGCAACCTTGATGCGTGTCGGATCGAGTTTTAGCGCAGCTCCCATTGACGAATAAAATTTTGCCCTCGAACGCGTTGCGTTCTCAATAAGAAGCATCTTGTCTTTTAATGAGTCGATCGCGTCTATGACATAATCATAGCTGTCAAGATCAAATTTTTCGGCTGTCTCGGCTGTATAGACCGCACATCTCGCGTCAATGTCAAGTTGCGGATTGATTGTCAGGAGATGCGATTTCATTGCGTCTACCTTGATAAGGCCGACGGTTTCGTTGGTCGCCATCAGCTGACGGTTGATGTTACTGACACTCACACGGTCACAATCTACAATCGTTATATGGCCTATCCCGCTGCGCACAAGGCTTTCGACGCACCAAGATCCGACGCCGCCTATGCCGAAAACAATTACTCTTGCATCCGCCATGTGTGCCATCGCCTTATCGCCCAACAGCCTGCGCGATCTGCTGAATATTTCGTCTCCGTTTACCACCACAGATGCCTGTCGCACATTATTAATACGCGTTACGCTCGCCCTGGAAAACGTTTAAAACCGTGCGCACTATTATCTTGAGATCAAGCAAAAAAGTCCAGTTCTCAATATACCATACATCGTATTCGACACGCCGTTCCATTTTCCACAACTTATCGGTAACACCTCTGTAACCGTTGACCTGTGCCCAACCGGTGATACCGGGCTTGACTATATGACGGACCATGTAATGATCGATAAGCTTCGAATAATCCTCTGTATGTTTCAGCATATGAGGCCGCGGACCGACTACAGACATATCGCCTTTCCATACATTTATAAACTGTGGCAGTTCATCGATACTCGAACGCCGCAGAAAATCACCGAGTTTTGTCTTACGTTTGTCGTCTTTGGTTGCCTGACAGGTATCCGCATCTTTATTAACACGCATTGTACGGAATTTCAGACAATTGAACGAGCGTCCCTCATAGCCAGTCCTCTTCTGTCGGAAATACACCGGACCCGGCGACGACAATTTTATCGCGATTGCGACGGGAATATAGACAAGCGGGTAGACAGTCACAAGAAACAGCGACGAAGCGACCACGTCAAACAGACGCTTGCTTGCCGCGTTAAACGGATTTTTTAGCGGATTACGCCTTCCGGCCAACACTGTTACAGAGCCGATATTGTGTAGTTCAAAACCGCGTCCCAGAGATGGATCGGCGCTTGGCACCAGAAAAAATTCGGCATGATTTTCATCGGCAATCCTGATAACATCTTGCATCGTTCCGCTTTGATCCTCAGGATTGGTATAATATATCTGATCGATATGATTGTCCGTCACGAATTTTTTGAGAGCTTCGGTATCGCCGACAAACTCATTCTTACGTTTGAATTCCTCACGGCACTCGGTATCAAAGAAGCCTAACATCCTGTACCCGTATCCGGGATCGGAGTTCAGTTCTTCGCACAGTCGCTCGGCAGTCCGGTTGGTGCCTACAATGACGGTCCGCGTAAAATTATATCCCCGCCGTCTGAAATACTTGACCAGACGCCGAGACAAAAGATTCCACACCGGCAGAGCGAACACCATCATGCCATAATAGATCAGGTATAACGACAGCGGTATCGGTTCTTTGCTCAGAATTTCGCTCAGCGAGAGGAAAAACAGCGCATGAAGTCCGACATTTATCAGGCTTTCGGCTACGACCCGATCAAGCAATATCGTGCGGTCCCTATGTCTGAACCCTCGGTTTTTGACAATAACTGCCATATAGCTGATATTGATCAGAACCCACAAGAGTTTGTGTTCATATGCCCCGATCGGTTTCGAAAGCCATAGAGTGAAAGCGAATACGACATTAAACAACACAAGATCGCTCAGACTGTAGCACAGTCTGAGATACTGACCCCAGCCGGATTGTCGCTTTCCTGCCGACATAAGTTCTTGCTATTACGATGTCGCTCCGGGTTCTACAGTTTGCCGTCAATAAGTTTGACTTTCTGATCGATCATCTCAAGATCTGCCTTGATGCGTTCGATCTTACGCTGGAATTCACGCAACATCGAGTCGCCCGTTTTGCTTTTAGACGACAGGAACCCCATATTGTTCTCGTATGTCCGCAATTCGTTGCGCTTAGCGTCGGCAGCACGCAGCAGTTTCTCTCGCTCACGGTAGAGCTTGTTGGCGTCACCCTCGATTTCTGCGACCGAAGTCTCAAAACGATTCATTCGGGCACGGCTTTCCCGCACATTGAGAGCGTCACGCAGATGATTGACTTTCTCCCTGTACTCTTCATACACTTTATCTTTCTCGCGGAAAGGCACATGACCTATCTGCTGCCACTCGTCCTGAAGAGCATGCAATGCAGCAAGCGCCTCTTCCCGCGGTTGCTGGAGATCGATTTCCCCCAGACGGACGATCACGTCGCGTTTGGCTTTGAGATTGGCGTTCTCTGTCTGACGCACACCTGAAGTCGCTTTCTTCTTTTGCTCAAAGAAATGGTCACACGCCGAGAGGAAACGCTGCCAAACGGCGTCGCTGTTTTTCTTACCTACGGTGCCGATAGCTTTCCACTCTTTCTGCATCGCGACAAACTCTTCTGTTGCCTTGCGCCAGTCGGTGCTGTCCTTAAGAGCCTCGGCTCGCTCGGCAAGTGCTGTTTTTGCTGCAAAATTCTTGGCATGCTCGTCACGCGTGTTTGCAAAGAATTCGGCTTTGGCGGCAAAGAACTTGTCACATACCTCACGGAAACGCGCAAAAAGCTGATTGTTCATCTTGCGCGACGCAAAACCGAGTTTTTTCCAGTCAGCCTGTGCCTCGATTATTGTCTTGGTCATTGCATCCCACGCACTGAACGATTTGAGTGCCGAATAATCCAACGCTTCAACACGCTCGCATATTGCGACTTTGCCGGCTTCGTTTTCAGCCTCACGGGCTTTCCGCGCCTCAAAAAACGCCTGATAGCGTTTGTTTATTTCTGCCGATGCCGACTTGAACTTGTCCCAGATCTCTTCTCTTATTTCCTTTGCCACAGGGCCGATCTGACGCCATTTGTTATGCAACTCCTGCAGGCGGCGGTATGCAGTGATCACATCTTCCTCCGATGCGAGAGCTTCAGCTTCGTTGAGCAATAGCTGCTTGCTGTCAAGATTTTTCTTAAAATCATAATCTCGCAGTTCTTTATTGATCTTCAGATTGTCGGAATAACGCTCGCGGGCATCCTGAAAGCGCTTCCACACATTCGTTTCTTCCGTCGCCGCTACTTCTCCGATCGAATTGAACTCATCCTGAAGTTCTCTGTAACGTGAAAAAGTACGGTTAACATTGTCTGTATCCTCGGCAAGAGCTATGATACTTTCGATTATTTCATTCTTTCTTCTGAGATTCTCGGCTTTCACAGCTTCCTGTTCGGCGGCATAGCTCGCCTTGCGTTCTCTGGCGGTATTTAGAAGCGAAAGTATCTCCGTGCCGATTTCATCCGCTTCTTCTACAAAACTGTCGGCGTCGTTGCCCTCTTCCTCCCATCTCGCACGGGCGAGATCTGTTTCATTTTTATGTAGTGTGACATACTGTTGGCGCAGACGACGCAATTCGTCGCCCGACACCTCGGCCGGATCTTTTTCTGCAAGTTCGCGGACTCGGGCAAGAAGTCCGTCTTTTGAAATTACATTATCGGTTGAAGACTGTTCTTCAATGCCTTCGGTCATTTCAGACTCAGCGGCTGATTCCGGATCTGACGGAAGATTGTCTGCTGGGTCTGTTGTTTCAATCTCGGCGTTTGCGATGGCGCCTTCGTGAGGCGTCTGTTTCAAGGTCTGTTCCTCTGCTGATGAGCATGCAGCGGAAGGGTCACACATTTCCATATTCATAAATATTAGTTATTTATCTGACGGCAATAAACCATCTAAGCGCCAAATTTAATAAAAAACTTTCACACTTGTAACCTTATTAGTATTTTTGTTCGATTTTTTTGAACCGGAAAGCCGAACCATCATCCGTCTGACTCGGTTAATAATTCAGTAAGACAGATAAAAAGCATTCATCATATGGATAATTTTACATTCTACAGCCCCACACTTTACGAATTCGGACGTGGAGCCGAAGAAAAAACCGGCATGCTGACCTTCCTTATGGGAGTCAACAAAGTAATGATCGTTTTTGGCAAAAAATACGTCAAAGCCAACGGTCTGCTTGACCGTCTCGAAAATTCTCTCGCCACAATAGGCATCGAATTCATCGAGTTCGGAGGCATCGAAGCCAATCCGACAGATGACAAAGTATATGAGGCCATACGCATCGCACGCGAAAAGCATATCGACGGACTGCTTGCTGTCGGAGGCGGATCGGTCATCGACACAGCAAAGGCGGTCGCTGCTGGTGTTCCGTATGACGGCGATTTCTGGGACTTTTTTTCCGGACGATCCGTCGTGAAAAATGCCTTACCCGTAGGAGTGATACTGACCATCCCCGGTGCGGGAAGCGAAGGTTCGGGCAACGCCGTGATAACCAGACGGGAGACGCTCCAGAAAATCAGTCTGCGCACCGACAGCATTCTCAAGCCCCGTTTTGCAGTTGTAAATCCCGAGATGACTTTTACGCTCTCGGCATATCAGACTGCCTGCGGCATCGTTGACATGATGTCTCACATTATGGAGCGCTATTTCTCCCCCACAAGCCGGGTCGAAGTCTCTGACCGTCTGGCCGAAGGCCTCCTGCTCGCCCTCATCAACGAAGCGCCCAAAGCCCTTGCCGACCCTACTGACTATCAGGCGCGCGCCAATATCGAATGGGCCGCGACACTCGCCCACAACGGTCTGATCGGATGCGGAAGGCGCGAAGACTGGGTCTCTCACTTCATGGAACATGAAATCAGCGCTGTATATGGCGTCACTCACGGAGCCGGTCTCGCAGTGGTCATCCCTGCATGGATGGCATTCATGGCTCACCACAAGCCCTCGAAAGTTGCTCAGCTCGGACGGCGCGTGTTCGGTGTTGATGCACCCGACGACCGCTCGGCGGCAATCGAAGCCGTGGCCTCGCTGCGCGCATTCTTCAGTGCCGTACTCCGCATGCCTCTGACGTTCAAGGCTCTCGGCATAGCCGAACCCGATATCGACATGCTCGTCCGCAAACTTCATGAAGACAAAGGCGAGACCATCGGCGGATACTATCGCCTGACTGCCGCTGATACCCGTCAGATCTATGAGCTTATGCTCACCGATCCCGCCTCAGACAAGTGAGGCTGTCCGGCGCGCTTTAGCCGACAGTATTCTGTGGCCTAGACGGCAGTAAAGACACTTGCGCTGTTCGCAGTAATTGCGTCTCAGTTGTATAAGAGCCTGCGACGTAAAAGCGTTATCGCACTCTATTCCTGCCGCCGTAAACATTTTTATTATCGTATTTTCCTCTGCCTTGAGACTGTGTAGCAGACCGACGGCAGCTTCCATTCTGTCTTTGTCGTCAAGAGTCATTCCGTAGGCATACAGCATCGGCGCGACAACATTGATTATCAGCACTGTTATCGACGACTGACTCAGTGCTTTCACTGTGCCCGACGTCTCCGATGTGAAATTATAACGGCGCGACCAGTAGCCCGTCAGTTCTAACTCGAACAATCGTCTCGCGTCTGCTTCATTCCTTACGTTGAATATATCGGCTGCAATGCCGAAGCCGCGACATATCAGCGCAGCCAGCGTCGCGAGGCGTCGATGAGGGAAATTCTGCGGCCTCATCCTCGCCATTTTCCAGCCGGGCGACACCGGACGCCGTAGACCGAACTTCCCTGTCATAAACGAGAACTCCTGCTGCATACGCCCGACATAATATGATTTATCAGGCGGATTGTCAAGAAAACCGGCCTGACCGAAAAGCGTACCTTCGACGGTCTCATACGAATCCCGATGTTTCATCAGACAGTGAAGCGGCGTGGCGAGCGCCAGCCGCTCGAACGCATCCGCATTAATCCCGAAACCAAGCCCGCGCGCAAGCGTTACATACAGCACTTCCGTCCAGTTTCCGTCAAGACGCTTGTATAGTTCGCGTATATGATCTACTTTCTGATACAGTCGTTCATAGGCCAGACTCGAAAGCCAGTCTGTCACATAAAGTCTCGGCAGACTGCCGAGCTCCGACCTGCATGCCGGTTCGTCGCTATTATTCACAAGTCTGTCATAACTCACGCTGAAATCCGGCGCGCACGGCATAACAATCTGAGCCATTTCGCTTCCGTCGGCTCGTCTGACCCTCATATCGTCTGTGCCGACAACGTGCAGTATCACCGAATCATAAGCCGCATCATTCTGATGTCCGTGACGGTTCCAGTCCGATGCCCTGACATGGATCTCAACGTTTCCGCACCACAATTCGCCTCCGATCTGAAGTTTGGCATTGAAGAAATCGGGTCCGGCGTTGTTGTTATGGAGACCGGGGTCTATGACCTGCACCCGGCGGCCGTCGACGGTCGTCATATCGCTCTGCAGCCACAGTTTGTGCTGCCATACATAGTGCATCAGTTTCTCCATCACCGTCAAAAGTAATTAAAATCGTCGGTTACAGCAAAAGTTTTGTCGGGAATTTGCTAATTTTGCCGTTGTTATGAAGACGCGACTGAAAATCAACCCTGCCTATAACTGTCTTGACGAGTGGCTGCGCTCTTTACCCGAGTTTTTCGAATCTTCGGGCACCACAATCTTCCGCGGACGCAATGAGATCAGGCGCATCTCTGCGCCCGACGGCACTGACCTCGTCGTCAAGCGTTTCGGTCATCTCCCTCTCTTCCGGCGCCTGATCTATTCAACTGTCGCTTCATCTAAAGCCCGGCGGGCTTTCAACTTCGGCAACCGTTTTCTTGAGCTCGGGTTCAATACTCCCGAACCCGTGGCATGCATCGAGATTTATAAGCGTGGCATCCTTGCCGACGCATATTTTGTCTCGCGTTACACTTCATTCACTCCCCTTTTCGAGCCGCTCGTTAGCGTCGACCGTTTCGACTCGGCTCTCGCCGACGACGTTGCCCGTCTGATGGCCGATCTTCATGAACGCGGTGCCGTCCACGGTGACCCCAATCTCAACAACATCCTTTATCAGCGCCAGCCCGACGGCTCGGTTGCTCTGTCTCTCATCGACACCAACCGCTCGCATTTCGGCCGTATCTCCAAGCGTCGCTGTCTTAAAAATCTCATGCGCGTCACCCATCGGCGCGACCTGATGCGTCACATCGCCGGACGCTATGCCGTCCTCCGCGGACTCGATCCTGTCGCTACTGTCGACCGCATTTTCTCCATGCTTGCCCGCTTCGAGCGCAACCGCACCATCCGCCACCGCCTCAAATCACTTCTGTCCCGCAAGAAAAGATAATCCCTGCGGCATAAGTGCAAAAATACCGAACGACACATTCAAGCCTATCATAACTCATTAATTTTCTGAGTCAATCATATTTTCGGCCGATGTCAGAGCCTCGCTGATAAATTCGCCCTTCGACAGTTTCTCCGCCACAGCGGCGGCATTTGCCCGCATCGCTTCATAACGTTCAGGACTGACCGAAGCAAGCACATCGCCTAATCCGCGCAGTGTCGGCACACATATACCTACATCGAGACGCCGCACGATGTCGGCCAGTGCCGCCTGATCCCATATTATCACAGGCAGACCGGCACGGAGATAGAGCGACGTTTTGTGGGGTGCATTATATCTCAGATACTCGCCCAGCGCACCGGCTCCCTCGTCGAGCGAACTCCCGTACCATACCACTCCGTAATCTCCTTCCGCTTTGGCAATCAGCGTGTCTGAATCAACATAGCCCATCGCCTGAATATTTTGTGCCGCCTGCGTCTCATCCACTCCCCCGCCGTAAAGCACTATGTCGACATCCGGCTCGGTACGGGCAAGCTCATAGATCCATCCGTTGTCCGACGGCGAGCAGTTGCCGGCAAACATCACTCTCCGGCGTTGACCGTCCGAAGCATGTTCTTTTTTTGCGGTGCTCTCTGACAGATAGTCAAACAATCCTAGTACTACCGTTTTCGTTGTCAGCCCGTGGGCAACAAGCCATTCGCGCATTGCCTCGGAGTGCACCACGACGACCGCCGACCGGTTGAGGCGCGCTATTTCTTCGTCGACTGTCAGTTTCTTGCGTCGGAAACTACCCAGATCATGGATGACAGTCACTACCTTTGCTCCGCGTTTCACCGCCTTGTCTACCACAAAGTCATAATATTTTTTCAACGGATACTGCACCACAAGTAAATCGCCCCGATGCAGGCGCATCACTCCGAGCATCTCGCTCGCGAGTGTGACAAAATAAGCCTTCACGGCGTTTTTGCTCCGGTTCTGTTTCAGTCCGAGATTACGGTAGCCGGTCGCCGACATTATCGTTTCTATATCAGTTTTGGCCTTGTCTCCGGCACTCTGGGTATGTCGGTAATTCTTTGAAATGTAGCACTTCATTTTTAATTATTTTTGTGGCGCTATTCTGTCGGCCATATCCATGGCGCTGGCGATCACAGGCGCCATATCGTAATATTTATACTCTGCCAGCCGACCGCCGAAGAACACATTTCTCTCTCCGTCGGCAAGCTGTTTGTATTGAGCGTAGAGTTTCATATTGCGTTCGTCGTTTACAGGATAGAACGGTTCGATGCCTTCATGCCATTCTGTCGGATATTCACGTGAAATCACCGTGCGGCCGTTCTCATAGACCGCGTCGCCGAAGCTCTCAAAGTGTTTATGCTCGATTATTCGGGTCCACGCCGGTTCCCGTTCTGTGTAGTTGACCACTGCAACGCCCTGATAGTTCGGTATGTCGAGCACCTCGTCCTCAAACCTCACCGACCGATATGCAAGCCGGCCGAAGCGATAGCCATAATATTGGTCTATTTTTCCGGTGAACACAATTTTGTCGGCGATGCCTTCCAGTTCGGAGCGCTCGCCGAAGTAATCGCACCCGAGCCTGACCTCCGCGCCCTCGAGCAGACGCTCGATCAGCGGATTATAACCGCCTTCAGGTATTCCCTGATATAAATCGCTGAAATAATTATTGTCGTAAGTCATCCTCACAGGCAGACGCTTTATTATAAAGGCCGGCAGTTCGTCGCATCGTCTGCCCCATTGTTTTTCTGTGTAGCCCTTGATCAGTTTTTCATATATGTCGCGCCCCACCAGCGACAGTGCCTGTTCCTCAAGATTACGTGGCCGCTCACTCCCTGCGGCTTTAAGTCTGACCGACGCTTCTCTGCGTTCATCGTCAAGTTTCGCTTTCGCTTCTGCCGGTGTCTTACATCCCCAGAGCTGATAGAAAGTATTCATATTGAACGGCAGATTGTACATTCTGTCTCCGTATCTTGCCACCGGACTGTTGGTGAAGCGGTTGAACTTCGCATAACGGTTGACAAACGCCCACACCCTCTCATCCGACGTATGAAATATATGAGCGCCGTAACGATGGACGTTGATCCCGGCTATTTCCTCACATCTTATATTTCCTCCGGCAACTTCTCGGCGCTCTGCGACCAGACATCTGTAGCCTCGGTCGCTCGCGATCCGGGCGAAAGTAGAGCCGAACAACCCGGCGCCGACTATCAGAAAATCATACCGTTCCTTTCCCATATCACTGATTATTTCTTCAACAGCGTATATTTGATCACCGAGATCCAATGCTTGACTTTTATCTCGACCTTCCGCCCGAAACTGCGTTTGCGCCAGCTGCCGTAGATCATGTGCATTCCGAACGCCAGATCGTGTCGGCCGCTGTAGCTCTTGCAAGGCAACAGATTGACTGTCGGATAGACCGAAAGGTAACCTTCGATATGCTGCTCAGAGTCGTCGGCCCGCAGTCCGCGCTGTTGCGCGACCTCGCGCATTCGCAGCGGCGAGATCGTTTCATCGTTGCTGCCGTCTGGCTGCACAAATGGCCGGGACGAATAGAAATCGACCATATCCTTACAGAACTGATTGCCCTTCTCGCCGATGATAAACGCTGCCTGAAGATAGAAATACGGTGCCACTTCTCTGAATACCACGCATCCGTCTTCGGGTATGAACTCGTCAAATCGCCTGTAAAGATATATATCGGAGTCCATGTAGACGCCCCCGTCAAGATAGACCGCATAAAATCTCACCGCGTCCGCCGCAAACGCCCAACGCTTACGGTCAAGTGCCTCATCGACATAACGGCAGTGAAGCGACCGAGCCGCTTCGGCATCCCAAACCTTAATTTCATAGTCCGGCAACACTTTGCGCCATGTGTCCATACAGCGCTTGATCTCAACCGGATACTTATCTCCGCTGAACCAGCAGATATGTATTATTTTAGGTATCATGCTTTATTAAACAACCTCTTAGATTTGCAACATTCGTCCGCAAAGTTAGTGTTTAGTTTAAAAAACCACAAAATAAGCCGCTGTTTTTGCGCAGTTAAGAAAATTTAGATTATCTTTGTGCTGTTAACTTTGTCAACAAGTATATTACGCTTAAACTTAATGAGAGTAAAGATACACCATGAAGGTACCAACATATTAATAGTCACTCTGCTGTTTATCCTGGCTGTTAATATTCCTCTTTGGATCTGGGTAAGACCGATGGCATGGCCCATTGCTTCGACCGTGATCTGGGGTGTGCTCTATTTTTTGTTGGTTAATTTTTTCCGTTCTCCAAGACGCCTGTTCAAAGGCAATGAGACTGATGTCGTTGTCGCAAGCGCCGATGGAAAGGTCGTTGCTCTCGAAGAAACTTTCGAAGACGAATATCTCCACGCCCCGGCAATCCAGCTGTCGGTTTTCATGAGCATTCTGAATGTCCATGCCAACTGGTTTCCCGTCGACGGTGAGGTTATATATACCCGTCACCATTCCGGCCGCTTCATGGCTGCATATCTACCGAAATCAAGTTCCGAAAACGAACGTTCGACTGTGGTCATACGCACTACAGGAGGCCAGCTTGTACTCGTACGCCAGATTGCCGGTGCAATGGCGAGGCGCATCGTGACATATGCTCGTCCCGGTGACCAAGCATCTATCCATGACCACATGGGCTTTATAAAGTTTGGTTCGCGCGTTGATATATATTTGCCTGTCGGAACTGAGACTCTCGTCAGAATCGGCGACAAGACGGTCGGAGGCATGACGGAAGTGGCACGTTTAAAACCTGAAAAAAAATGATCAGACGTATCATATCGTGTATCCCGAATACTATCACCTGTCTTAACCTTCTCTCGGGATGCATGGCGATTATTTGCGCTTTTCACCATTCAGATCCGTGGTGGGCCGGTATGTCCGGCGCTGAGTGGACTTGCATATTCATTGGACTCGCTGCTCTGTTTGATTTCTGCGACGGTGCGTCTGCGCGCTTGCTCCATGCCTATTCCGACACCGGCAAGGAACTCGACTCTCTCGCCGATCTCGTCAGTTTCGGTGTCGCACCGGCTATGCTGGTGCTGAATCTAATGCAGCTTTACAGTCTGCACACTTGGCTCACCTACATCGCTCTTTTCATTCCGGCTATGGGGGCTTTGAGACTCGCACGATTCAATATTGACGATTCGCAGACGACTTCCTTCAAGGGTATGCCTATTCCGGGAAACGCGATTTTTTGGATTGGTATATACGGTTGGATTCTCCGTTATGGTTACCCGGGCACAGCTGCCATGGTGATTATGATCGTGCTCGTATCGCTTTCCATGGTGTCGCGGTTCACAATGTTCTCATTGAAATTCAAGAATTTTGACTTGCGTGAAAATTTTCGACGCTATGCTATAATCCTCGCGGCTGTCGCATTTGTTATTATATACGGCCTTTCCGGACTCGCTTGGACTATCATACTCTATTTCCTCATATCTGTGATGTCTCGCCGCAGAAATCAGGAGTGAAATAATGTTGTTGCACAGTCCTTTTCAATAATCTTCAATCTCTTTTATGACGACTTTTTTACTTCTTTTGTTGATATTTTTTGTGGTCATTCCCCTTATAAAGAGTATGACTGCTGTCTATCGTGCCCGTAAAGCCGCCCGTCGTTTTTTCGATCAGTTCCGTCAGGATACTGATCCCCACTCACGACGACGCGACAATCCACGCCAGCAGCCCCCACGTCCGCGTAAAAAAATCAATCCCGACGACGGCGAGTTTGTTCAGTTCGAAGATCTTCCCGCTGACAGTAGCGCCGAAAAAAAGACTGTCTCAGAAACAGTCGTCGAACAACAGGTTGTCGATGTTGAGTGGGAGGACATAAAATGAAAGATATATACAAATTCCTTGACGGGATCGCCGCCAACAATACTCGTCAGTGGCTCGCCGCTCACGACAGCGAATACCGTGATCTGCGTGCACGATGGATCGAGGATCTCGATCGCCTCATTGCATGCATGAGTATGTGGCAGCCCGATTTCTCGCGTCAGTCCGGTCGTGATGCCACTTATCGTTTCGCCCGAGATACTCGTTTCTCACCTGACAAATCGCCTTACAAGACTTTCTTTTCAGCTGCAATATCTCCTTTCGGACGCAAGACTCTCCACGCCGCATATTATCTACAGGTCGACGCTCGGGATGAAGAAAACGGCCTCTACGGAGGCATGTACTGTCTTGATGCGCCTATGCTCGCTAAGATGCGGCGCGCAATCGTTGACAATTCTGAGGAATTCGAGGAGATTGTCAACTCACCGGCTTTGACCAGACTTTACCCCGGTTGGCTTGGCGAAAAACTAAAGACGGCTCCCAAAGGCTGGGATAAAGATCACCCGATGATCGATTTTCTGAGATTGAAATGCTACGGCAAATTCCATCATTGCTCCCGACGCTACTTCGAAGACGAACGATGGTATGAGAAAGCCGCCGAAGATTTTTTGGTTCTGAAACCTCTGATCGATTTTTTGAACTACAGCCTCGATGAAGATGTTTAATTTTTAGCATCAGTTTATTTTTTGATGTTTCATCTTCAATTACTATCTTTGCATTCGTAATTACGCGCTTTAATTCGTCATACTTACTGACATTAATTTTTACATCATAATAACACATATTCTCTCATGTCTGAAATCAAATGTATCGGCATCCTTACCTCCGGAGGTGATGCGCCCGGAATGAATGCAGCCATACGCGCTGTCACTCGAGCCGGAATTTTCAACGGCCTTAAAGTCAAAGGCATATATCGTGGATATCGTGGCCTTATTTCCGATGAAATAGTCGATTTCAAGACTCAGAATGTGTCTAACATTATTCAGCAGGGCGGCACAATCCTCAAGACTGCCCGCTGCAAGGAATTCCTAACGCCCGAAGGTCGACAGCTCGCTTATGACGTAATTCGACGCCATGAGATCGACGCGCTTGTTGTGATCGGAGGCGACGGATCTTTGTCCGGTGCGCGCGTATTTGCCAATGAATTCAATCTCCCGATCATCGGACTTCCGGGCACCATCGACAACGACCTTTACGGCACTGACACCACTATAGGCTACGACACTGCTCTCAACACTATCATGCAGTGTGTCGACAAGATCCGCGACACGGCAACTAGCCACGAACGCCTGTTCTTTATCGAAGTGATGGGTCGCGATGCCGGGTTCCTCGCGCTCAACGGAGCTATCGCTTCAGGAGCCGAGGCTGCAATCATTCCCGAGATTTCTACAGAGGTCGACCAGTTGGCCGAACTTATCCAGAACGGCTTCCGAAAGAGCAAGAACTCTTCTATTGTCCTCGTGGCCGAAAGCCCTGTCACAGGAGGCGCGATGGGTCTGGCCGAGCGCGTGAAAAACGAATATCCCGGCTACGACGTGCGTGTTTCCATACTGGGTCATCTCCAGCGTGGCGGAAGTCCGACAGCTCACGACCGCATTCTTGCTTCCAGAATGGGAGCCGCTGCTATCGACGCTCTGATGGAAGACCAGCGCAACGTAATGATTGGCGTCAAAAATGACGAGATTGTCTATGTGCCCTTCTCAAAAGCTATCAAAAACGACAAGCCCATCAACCGCGAACTGCTCAGCACTCTCCGACGCCTGTCTATCTGATGCGCCTGCTTTTGAGAGTGAGCGCGGCATTACTCGTCGTTTCGACAATATTACTGTGGCTCAACATATTTGATATATTCTCATTTTCGACGTTGCTATACCGTTGCATCGGGATAATCGCTCTGCTCAGTCTCTTTTTGACTGTATATTCCCGCGTGTGGCTAATTTGTCACAGACGTAAATTGCGCAACAACCGCCTTATTTGAGATGTCTCTGATTGCTTCTGTCATTTGGTTGTTGGTAGGACTCGGCCTAATTCTTGGTGGTGCCGCTGTCCTGACTGACGGCGCGTCTGCTATTGCGCGCCGAATGGGTATCAGCGACCTGATTATTGGTCTGACAGTTGTCGCATTCGGCACTTCGGCTCCAGAGCTCGTCATCAGCATCGTCGCTGCAGCGCAAGGAAATTCGGCGATCGCCGTAGGCAACATCGTCGGGAGTAATATACTTAATATTCTTCTGATCATTGGCCTTACTGCACTCATACACCCGATTAAGATAAAAAAAGACGTAATGACCAACGAAATTCCGATGGTCATTCTTTCTTCTGTCATTTTACTGATTTTGGGTTACAGTTCCGGTCTTGACAATCTCCCTGTTGCGGCTGTCACACGTGTCGACGGTTTACTCCTGCTGATATTCTTTATCCTGTTCATGCGCTATACGTTTGCAAGCGCACGCCGCACCGGGGTGCCTGATCCTGAGGCATCCGACGGTGAGAGTTTAAGACCTTATCCGACTGTCAGAGCTATTGTCTTTGTTGTCGCAGGACTCGCGGCTCTGATATGGGGAGGCGACAAATTTGTCGACGGTGCCTCCGCTCTCGCTCGTCACATGGGTGTCAGCGAAGCGACGATAAGCCTTACAATCGTAGCCGTAGGAACATCACTTCCCGAACTCGCCACATCCGTGGTGGCCGCGATGAAAGACAAGCCTGGGCTTGCTATCGGCAACGTCATCGGCAGTAACATTTTCAACATTCTGATGATACTCGGTACAGCCGCAACCGTTGCGCCGCTTCCGTTCGTCGGAGTGACCGTAGTCGACCTTTGGATTCTTGTCGGAGCGAGTCTGATGTTCTTTGTATTCGGATGGGCTTTCGACAAACGACGCATCACCCGCCCCGAAGGCGCAGTGATGCTCGCTTGCTACTTTGCTTATACGGCGTGGCTCATCTGCCGTTGATTTCTTCCGTCAGACGTTTAACTCTTTCGACATACATTGCTCTGACAGCTCCTGACTCTCCGAGTCCGCGCATCACTGTCTCCGTCTCATAGCCCGCTGCCTTCATCGCGTTCGCAAAATCTACGGCTATGTCGTTGCGCGTATGATTACCGCAGACCAGCAGCAGCGGAACGAGTTTCACCTTCTTTATTTTCTTGTCTTTTTTTAATTCCGTCACTGTGCTGGCGGCAGTCGGATAACCCTCGATCGTACTCACATGATAATTGCCGTAGTTGCCGGCGGCAAGCATGTAGTCAAGCTGACAGTAAGTCGCCGTGCTTGGAAGCATGTTGCCGTGGCCTGCATAGATCACTGATTCATCCTTGCCGCATGGCTCGGTCGCGAGTATTTTCACGAGCGCCTCACAGTCCTCAGGGCTGTAGCATAATGACTCCCCGCACTTTATAACGCTAAAAAACTCCGACACCCTCTCGCATGCTCCGCGCACATCGGCCATTTCGGCTCCGTCGATCAGTGTTGTGCTTTGCACATAGACCGTGTCATAGCCGTCTGCCCTCAGTTTCAGCAGTGCGTCCGTAGGACTGTCTTTGTGGATACCCTGTTTCCCCATGTTGCGTCTCACTACCGGTGAGATATAAGCGTCACGCACTTCGTAGCCCGGCATTGCCTCTCTGATTTCTTCAGTGATTTTATCTATTGTTTTTGCGCGGGTTTCGCTGTCCGAACTTCCGTAGTGACATACCAGCACTGCCTTCTCTGCGCTCGCCGTGCTGCCGGCGGCAACGATAAGCGCCCCCGACAGGAATATTTTCATAAGTTTCTTCATAATCCGTAAATTTCTGTATTTCATCGCTTATTTGAGTGTGACAGTCAGGCTCGCAACTACCGATCTTCCGGGTGAATACAATGCAAAATTGCTGTTGAGCGGTCTCATGTCGCGACGGTCGAATATATTGTCTATTCCTATGCCGGGCGTCAGAGTGAAACTCTTGAAACAGCTGAACGTATGTCGTGTGGTCAGATTCCATATCCCGTAGCCGGGAGCGTCACCGTCTGCGTCACCGGGATAATATGTTTTCGACTGCATCCTGCCGTTCAGATTGACATTCAGTCTGTAGAAACTCCAGTCGTGACTGTAGTTGGCCGTAAGCGTTCCTGTGTGCATCACACTCCGGTTCAGGCGCTGCCACGATCCGTCGTCATTAAGTCCGCGGCCGTAGGCATAGCTGTAGTTGGCGCTTAGGGTCAGACCTGTAAGCGGATTGACCGACACATTCGCCTCTATACCTTTCACCGTGGCTTTCGCGAAGTTATAATACTCTTTGATTGTCAGTGTCGAGGTTTTTATATCGTTGATTTCCGGAAATTCGGCTATCAGCGCGTTCTGCTCGGCCTCGCTTAGCGCAGAGAATTTGGTCGAGCTGGAAGTCACCATATTCTTGACGAAATTCATGTAGCCTGTGAGTGACACGGTGAAACGCGACGTTCTGTATTCGAAGTTTATCGATCCGTAATTGCTGTCCTCTGCTTTCAGATCCCTGTTGCCGAATGTTATGATATGACGGCTTCCCATCGGCTTGAGCATGTGATAGTAAAGTTCGTCAATACCCGGCGCACGGTAGCCCATTGCATATGTACCCCTGACATTGAAATTGCCGGTGTTGTACATAAGCGACGCTTTCGGAGTCAGGCGTGAGCCGATCTCGTGGTGGTAGTCATAGCGCAGTCCGGCCAGCACGGTGAAGTGATCCAGCAGACGATGCTCATGCTGACCATAGACCGAGAACGTTCCGAGTCCTTTGTTCAGATCAGATTCCGGACGGTCAAGTGTCTCATGTCTGTAATCTATACCGAATATTGAGTTGCTGTTTTCGGTGAAGTTGAATATTCCGCGCAGTTCGGCGTCATGATAGTTCTGACGTTTGGTCTTGTAATAATCGCCGGGCAGATAATCTCCGCTTTCTACCATATATTTGTACCATTGCCCGTAAGTGCGGCCCGAGTAATCGAATTTCACGCTGCCGAGCGATCCGAGACTGTAGCTGCCGCCGGCTCCCCACGAGAAGCTTTCCGAAAAAGTGTTGTATTTCGATCCGCCGGTGATTCCTTCGCGTGCCACCGGGCGGTCGAGCAACCGGTTGTAGTAGCTTCCTTCAGCATAGAGTGCCAGGCGCTCGGTCGGATCGTATGTAAAACGCTGCGTCAGATTGTTCGACGTATAGCCGAGCGACAGCTGCGACAATGTCTCGGTGAGTTCGCCGTCGTCATCTGTGTAATGTGAATTCTGCCAGCCGTCGGAATGCGAATAATTATATCCCGTCATTGAGCCGACTTTACCGGCGCGCAGCGACAGGTCGAGACCCTGATTGAACTGTCCGTCGCGCGTATAGCGGCTGTTGGTTGTAAATTCCGACTCGTCGCCCGGCTCCGCGGTGATTATGTTTATCACTCCCCCGACAGCGTCCGAGCCGTAGAGTGTCGATGCGGCGCCGTTCAGCACCTCTATGCGCTTGATAAGGTTGATGTCTATTTGTCCAAGATCGACATTGCCGCTTATGTCGCCCGTCATTTTCCGGCCGTTAAGCAGTATAAGCACATGGCTGTTTGTGAGTCCGTTCATTCTCAGATATGATCCCATGGCGTTGGGAGAGAACGACAGCGACGGCACCATCATCGTCAGTGCCTCCTGCAGTCCGTTTATACCGGAGCTTTTTATCTCGCGGCCGGTGATCACCTCTACCGGTACCGGAGTAGCCTTCAGTCTCTGGTGCACGCCCGTTCCTGTCACTACGACAGGATTGAGGTCATAATGTGTCGTATCGGTAAACTCGTTTGTTGCAGATGCTTCCGCGGCGGCTGCCTGCAGTACGGCGGCGAGCGCCAGGCCGCCTGTAATTATCAGTCTTTTCATATTACTATATTTTGGTTTTTGCTGCAAAATTACCGCCGGCAACCAAGCTCCGCAATCCCTAAAATTTGGTATTTTTCACCCTTGCGCCATGCGCTGCCATAGTTAAAACTTGGTATTTTTGCCCTGCGCTGACTCCCGCAGGCTGCCGCTCAGAACGTGCAGCTGAACGTGAATCCCGGCGCACCGCCTACGATCGCCGGCATCAGCGATGAAGTAGTTCCGTAAGTTTTTCCGCTGCCCTCCGGCCGATAAAGGTTGCGCGCCTTGTTGTGGCCGAAAAGCCCCGTCACCTCATTGACCGGATCGATCAGAAAAGCGACTATATTGCCCATCACAGGCGATCCCCACAGTCTGTAGTCATTGCTGACTATATTCCGTTTAAGCCTGTAGAAACACTCCCCTATCACACTTCCGACCACAGGTGTGATCACGAGATCCTGATACGACGGACGCTCCATAAATGCCTCGATGCCGAACTCCCAGCCGACATTCGACACCAGCGAGCAGTAGAGAAACGAACGCCAGAAATTGAATCCCGCCGAACGCGCCGCCATGAAATAGACCGCACCCGCATAAGGATGAAGCACATAATTGAATACGAACTTATCGTGATCGATCTCCGGATTGCGCACAAATATATTGCGGTACCACCGCTTGAACGGTGGCACCTCCTGAATTGCCGCACGGTTCCATGTCGTAGCATCCTCAGGCAGACATTCAAGCACAAGCAGTGTTCCGACAAACGCCCCGGCGAACACTCCGGTATTGACCCACAGCTTTTTCCAGTCGGGCACATTGAGCGTCATCGAGTATGGCAATGAGTATATCGACGGCACAGGCATTTTGCGTGGATGAGATCTGCTGTAGTCACAGATGGATGCCGTGTCGATCGACGCCCCCGACAGATCGACGGTCGTCACCGGCAGCAATGCCGTCACGGTCTCTTCCTCGATCGGAATGACCCTGTAATCCGAAGTCTCGGGCAATGGCAGGGAACTGCCGGCACCTTGCTGCCGGACTTCGGCCGATGAGATGCCTGCCGAGATAATGACGCAGGCCATCAATATCAATGTTCCCCTTTTCATAATGCAAACAGTTGAAGCGAATCATATATTTATATACTAAAACAAGCGACACCCGTTTCGGGCATCGCTTGAATACTTAAAAAACATTAATCTCCTTTCCGGAGCTAATGTAGACGATTATGCAGCGGTAATGGCGTCGTGGAGCAACGCGACAAACTCGGCGACCTGCGCTACCTTGTTGGGGAAATATTTCAGTAGTGCTTCCCGGAAAATGCGGTTTTCGCGGAACACATTCTTCTCCATGTCACCGTTCTGACAGACATAATTGAGTATATTATTGATAAATTCCTCTTGTTCTGCAGTCAGATTATTGACTGAGATATAGTCTGAAAACAGGCTTATGGCCTTCTGACGGTCAAGTCCTACGATTTTGCGGATAAATGCGGCCACAGGGATATCGGCGGTCATTCTCTCGCGCCGCAGATAGCGTTCATAGTCCTCTTTTGTTCCGAGTTCCTGCCACATGATGTGCTCCAGACTGTCGATATCATCACTTGTCAGCGGCTCGAGATTATGGATTTTCTGCAAGACCGGATGGTCGCGGCGTTGTGTCAGGAAATCAAGCACCTTCTCTCGGTAGCTCATGGTGGTGTTGATTTCTTCCGCCTCACCTCCGTCGGTTATGGTGTCCTCGATTGTCACCGTAAAGGTTCTGCCGCTGTCGCCGACCAGATATTTGAGAAGGTCGCGGATCTGTCTGCGCATATTCTCGATAGTGGCAAGTGTCCTGTTGTCCCAGAATGTCGATGTCATGATCTCGTTGAGCAGCGGCATTTTTGCCTGAATATCGGGTATGGATGCGCGCTTGCGCAGGGCTTCGGCGATTTTGACAATCTGTCCTTCATGTCGGCCGCTGTCAAAGTTCTCGTCGATCATACCAAGCTGAACATAAAGCGAAAGCAGATCGAATTTCTTTGCGAGCTCGTTGTCCATGGATTTTGGCAATAGTGGTGCAATTTCGTTCTTCAAGTCAAGGACATCAACTTCGGAGATATATTGCCATGTTTCCGACCGCCGGAATTTGTCGACAGCGGGCCACCGGTCGCGGACAGCGATATGTGCATCGTTTAGTCTGCCGACTTCTGTCCGGAGAACAGTTTTCAGTTCGTCATGAAGGCCTTTGGCAAATCCGTCGGACTGATATTGAGGCGCTTGCAGCGCGCAGACTATGTCGGCGCGGACACCGAACAGACGTTCCGTCAGCGACACGGTTCTGATAGCCTTGGCCTCTTTTGGGTTCTCGCCGAAATATTTGAAGTTCCCGCCCCAGTCGAAGATGTAAAAGCACTTTTTGTCTTCTCCGGCTCCAAAGATGCCCGGACTCAGACGTGTGCCGCGACCTATCATCTGCATAAACTTGATGCGCGAGCGCACTCGTTTGAAAAACACCAGATTAAGCACGTCAGGCACATCGATACCGGTGTCGAGCATATCGACCGACACGGCGATCTGAGGCATTCTGTCACGGAGACTGAATTTGTCGATCAGATCCTGTGAGTAGTTGATCGAATAGTCTATCTGCTCGCAGAAACCGTTTCCATATTCCGGATAAAGAAGGTTGAAGCGCTCGACTATGAGTTTTGCAGTTTTTGAGTTCATGGCAAAGATGATTGTCTTGCCGATCAGCTCGCCAGACTGTACTTTCAGACCTTTATCCATCAGATCCTGAAGCATCTTGTCGATAGTATCGGTGTTGTAGATATATTTGTATATCTCCTGCTCGCCGATGTCACGCGGCTGCCAATCATCGTCCGGATCTTTGTTGACCTGTTCATACTCCCACACCTGTTCAAGCTGCTGTTTCTCGTCATCAGAGAGATCATCATATCTTATACCCTCGTTGACTACTTTAGAGCCGCGGATATATCCCTTATAATCTACAAGATAGCCGTCATCGACTGCCGACTTGTATTCATAGTAGTCTGTCGGCTCACCTCCTTCGAGATGCAGGAGTTCATAAGTCGACTTGTCGACCTGATCGCGCGGCGTGGCCGTCAGACCGACGAGCAGCGAGTCGAAGTAACGGAAGATGTCGCCGAACTTGCCGAACACCGAGCGATGGGCTTCGTCTATGATTATCAGGTCAAAGCGGCCGATGCTGTAAGGCTTTTGGTCGGTGTTGACATAATTGATCATCGTCTGATAGGTCGAAAATGTAATACGGGCGTTGGGGTCAATGTCGCTTGTCTTGTCGTTCAGTACGGTCACAGATGTGTTAGATAGTAGTTTTGCAAAGTTTCGGGCCGCCTGATTGACCAGCGAGGTCCGGTCGGCGAGAAAAAGAGTGTTTTTGACGCGGTTATTGCGCTGAAGCACATCGACGAGCGAGATCGCCGTACGGGTCTTGCCTGTGCCGGTCGCCATGACCAGCAGGCCGCGGCGATGACGCGCGTCAAACCACTCGCACATTGCCTTGATGGCTCGCTTCTGATAGTAACGGTCTGAGATAGCGTCGTCAATTCTGACGGAGATTGGCTGCATCATGCCGCGCCGCGACATGATAAGTTCAAGATCTTTCTCCGTGTGAAAAGCATAGAGTCGGCGTGCCGGATAGCCTAAGCCATCTATGCAGTAGATCTCAAAACCGTTGGTGTAATAGATCACCGGACGCACATTGTAGCGCCGTTCGAGACAGTCGGCATATAGCTCGGCCTGATGCTTGCCGGCATTGGCATCTGTGCTCGTGCGCTTTGCTTCGACCACGGCAAGCGGCCGGCCGTCCGAGCCGAAAAGCACATAGTCGGCATAACCTTTCCCGGCATTGTTGGGCATACCTGCGACTTCGACTTCTATACAAGCTTTGCCAGGTTGAATATCGCCCTCGGTTTCAAGCACATCCCATCCGGCTTCGCGAAGCATAAGGTCTATGAAGCGGCGGCGCGTCTCGGCCTCAGAGATATCGCCCCATGACAGCACGGGCTCAATATTTGCTCCTTCATCGAGGACGCACGCGCCGTGCGTCCCTACGGTTTTGTCGGCAAAGGCTTCGGGAGTCTGATCGGCGCGGACAACCATGATGCGCGGGCGAGGCTGACGGGTCGGCAGCAGCTCCCTGTCAAATGGCGCGAGAGTACTGATAACGCGCAGTTTGAGAAGAACCGCACCTACAAAATTATAGAGATTGAATACCGTAAAATATGCATCGCCGCGCGTGACCTTGCCTTCATGAGCGGCAAGGTTGCCGACTTTTCTGATCCAGTGTACGGCCCTTATCAGACCCGTATCGGCGATAAAGTCGGTGAACACATCGGCAGTTGTTAGTTCCAGTAGCGACGCGCGGCTCGTGCGTCCGCCTTTTCCCGTCAGCTCCACGCCTTTCATCTTGTATATGGCCTTGACAATCCACTCAAGCGCCTTACGTGCATTAATGGCAGCCGAATCAGGATCTGCATACTGTCGCGTCTCGCACAGATCACAAAGTCTATGAAGATCTTCAAGGCCGGGTATTTCTTTAAGGTAATCGAAGTTTAGCATAAGGAGAAATATTTTAATTAAACCAATAGTCCATGCGGCTGTCGAGAAGTGTCTGCAGCTCCGCAATCATCGCCTCAACATCTTTTTTCTGAGCCTCAATCTTCTCAATCCTCTCCGCAAACTCCTCCTGAAGTTCAAATGGAGGAACTGGTAATTTTTTTGAGCCAAGCTCTTTTGCCGTAATAGCCATTTGTACACAATTACCTTTAGTTTGCTGTTCTTTAATGATTATAGGTAATAAGAATTTGAAGAACGTTGAATTATATGTAGATGAGTTTAACCTGATTTTCATCACTGATGGGTGTATTATACCTCTCGGCGAATCATTTGGTACTTGATATAGTTGTCCTATGGTTCCACGACAACTCATTATAAAATCCAATGGTTGAACTTCAAATCGTTTTAGCGAGAAAAACTTTTCTTCGTCAATATAATGATTTTCTTGTTCAAGAGTCTTTTTTATGGCATGCTTCTGTTCATAAACCATTGCAAATGATTCTTCTTCGGAAACATAGCTATCTGTCTTTAATGCACTTCCAAACGGGCCAAGAAACATTTCTATAACGGCGTTTTTAAAAGGCTTTATCTCCCACCCTTTTGGATTGGTAATTGGGTCGCCGAAGTAGTCATAGAAAAGAGATTGGGCGAGGGCGTCGAGATTGCGCAGCAATTCACGACAATCTTCAATCACCTCATTAATCTTATCCAACTCCGCCACAATCCGCTCCTGCACCTCCCTCGGCGGAACTGAGATTATATGATTAAATAATACATCTTTACCAACTGCTTTGAATGTTGACCCTGTACCTTTTTCAATAATTTTAGGTTTTGAAACATTCAAAGCATAAAATAAGTACTTCTGCAAATTAGGTTCGTGTATAGCAATAGAACATAAACCTCTACCGATACAACATGTTAAGTTTGCAATGTTCATTGTTCCAATAGGCGCTCTGACTGAAAACAGGATGTCGTTTTCATTGGCAATACGAATTGGCTCACTACAATACTTTGTTATAGATGGATTTATTTTACCAAAGTCAGAACAACCCTGAAAAAAAGGCAGCCCCTTGGCTTCGTCATTATATGAGTCGGATGATGGGGATTGCCCCATCAAGATGTCGCAGACATCACCCAGTCGTTTATATTCCCAATTATGCTTCATGAAAATCTGTAATTTTTGCGGGCGTTATACATTTGCTCCTTGATACCTCCATTTTTAACAAAATCTTCCTGAAGTCTGTCAATGTATTTTTTGAGCAGTAAATCAACCTGATGGATCAGAGTGATGGCTATATTGCAGATTGTTTCATCGCTTCTGACTTTTATAGCATCGCGATAATAGGCCGAATCATTATGATTGGCACAGATACGCCTTGTCTTAACTGATTTTTCCGAGTTGATATCCCAAATAGAGAGTTCTCTCACACGAAGATAGTCCTCAAAGTCCAACAAAAGCTCGTGGAGACTCGCTTTAGCGACGTTGAGTAGTTTGATTTCCGTCTCGGCGGAAGTAGTGCCGGCCTGACAGCCCTCGGCTATGTTCTGGCGGCCGCTTCGCGCAGCCTGCACCATCTGATCGACAGTACGATCGCCTATTGACAGATATTTGTGCGCAAAGAAAAAGGTGATATCATAGATACACTCCGCCTTTTGGAATGCTATGAGGTCACGGTAATTACCTTTTTGCCTGAGAAAAGTATTAGTCATCAGGATTTGAGATTGAGTTATGCTATCAGATTATCATTGATTTATAGGGCTTATAGGGCCTATATGGCCTATCGGCCGGGTTCTCTTATCAATTCTCTGAGATCGTCGATTCCACGGGAGATTTTGGCGGCGAGATCGGCGGCGCGGTCGATAAGCACTTCAGGTGCCTCGTATTCAACTACTTCGCGGACAGTCTCTTTATAGGTGTTGAATGCAAGGTCATAATCGTGCTCGCGGATTTCGTCGACAGGAACAAGAAATGACTGATCGGTACGGGCGCGGCCGCTCTCTACTCCGTCGTCGAGCGCGTGAAAGCGCGCGATGATGTCGGGGATATCATTGTCTACCACAGGATTGCGCTTATCATCGAGCGAAAAACCGTCGGCCTTCATATCGTAGAACCATACCTTATCCGTGCCGCCCGCGCCTGTCTTCGTAAAGATCAGGATTGCGGTCGAAACACCGGCATAAGGCTTGAACACTCCCGACGGCATCGAGATGACCGCTTCGAGTCGGTTGTCATCGACTATGGCCTGACGAATTGCCTTATGGGCATTTGATGTGCCGGTCAGAACGCCGTCGGGTACGATCGAAGCGCAGCGTCCGCCAATGGCGAGTGAGCGCAGAAAAAGCGAGAGGAAAAGCAACTCGGTTTTCTTGGTTTTAGCCGTAGCGAGCAGCGACTTAGCCACTGATTCATAATCCAGATTGCCGGCAAACGGCGGATTTGCAAGGATCAGCGTATAGCGGTCGGCGTCGGTGTTGTCGGTCGAAAGCGAGTCCCGGAAGGCTACATCGGGATTGTTGATGTCGTGGAGCATCAGGTTCATCGCGCCGATACGCAGCATTGTCTGGTCGGTGTCGAAGCCGTGGAGCATCGTGTTGCGGAAATGCTCGTCGTGATGACGCTGCATCAGTTCGGCTCCATAGTGAGCCTTGATATATTTGGCCGCCTCGACGATAAAGCCCGCACTGCCCATCGCCGGGTCGCAGATCATGTCATCGAGCGTCGGACGCATAAGTTCGACCATCATGCGGATGATATGCCGCGGAGTGCGGAACTGTCCGTTCTTGCCGCTCGCAGCCATTTTGCCGAGTATATATTCATAGACGTCGCCCATGGTATCACGATCGTTCATTTCGAGCGTGTCGATACCGTCGACAATCTTGACGAGTGCGCGTGGCGACGCTATCAGGAAGTTAGCGTTACCCATGAAGCGCGAATAGGCCGAATCCTCGCCTCGGTTCAGAGTCTTGATGTAAGGAAACACATTACGCTGAATCGTGCGGTACATCGCATCCGGCTCGTAATGCTTGAACACATGCCAGCGGAGAGTGTCGACAGGGACATCCTCGCCGGTCTCGGGATTATGCCACGAACCGTAAGCAAACGTATCGTCGGAAGCATAATCCATGCCGAATGAATTTGAGATCGCCTCACGCTGTATTTGCGCGTCATCAAGCATCTTGATAAAAAACAGGTAGGTCATCTGCTCCAGAACAGTCATCGGGTTAGTAATGCCCGCGCTCTCCCAGAACGTGTTCCATATCTGATCGATCTGATTTTTTATCTGTCCGGTAATCATGCTTTTATATTTTTTGATACTTAAAACTTGACAGGCACGACTTTCAGCCGGTCGCCGGCGGGGCTTTTGGCGATGGATTCATAGTAGCGCTGGTTGTAGCCTCCGAAGGTCGGCTGCACGGGCTGGCCGGCCTCGTTGCGCTCAAACTTTCCGTCTTTCTCTTTCTTGATGTTCCCGTCAAGATATTTTACGAAAAGATAGTCGCCGAGAGCCTTGTAGTCGGCGGTAGCCTTCGCCGTCCAGTTGTCGGTCAGTTTCTGCAGGTCGGCCTGCGCCTGAGCATAAGGCATTGAGGCTATTCTGGCCTGCTCGTCGGTCACGGCCTTGCCCATGGCCTCCTCGAGACCCGACTGCACGCGACGGATATCGGGTATCATCTGACTGTAGCGGTTATAGGCCTGATTGGCCACGTAATTGTTGACCCAGAACATAGCGTCCCATGACAGGGTGTACATGTCGCCGTTGCCCGGTGCGAGCTGATGCGGCACCTTAGCTGTAGAGTTGAATACCGGCACATAGACACAAGTGTTGGCATCGTCGACGCCGAACCACAGTATGCCCTTCATCGCGTCGGGGCGCCCGGCATTCATCGACGACACGAACGAGAATCCCGTCTGCTGCGTGGCGATGGCGCGCTCCTGGCTGTACTCCACAGAGTCGACGGTGAAACTCATCGGACGCCAGCGGTAAGGCACGTCGAAGGGTCCGGCGCCGATGTCTTTGGTCATGTCGAGCGGAGTGTCCTCGAAGTGGTCGCGCATCATCCATTTCAGATCGTCGGCGCTGAGTTTCTTCCCGGCCTTGAACCACAGCGGCATCGGCTCGCCCTCTCCGCGGAGTATCCACGGCAGATAGTCGTCAACGCCCCCTTCGGCGAAGCGGTTGTAATAGCTCCACACTCTGGCGTCGCAGCCGCGCAGAGCGCCGGCATCAGTAATGGCATAAGCTTTCGAGAAATCAAAGTCCTTGTCCTTGCCCGAGAAATAGCCCTGACTGCGCGCAAAGTCGATCACATCGGGAGAATATATCGTCTCTTTGTCTTTCAGCGGAAACTTATGTATGCGTGCATGGTTGGCGTGACCCGAGATATAGCCGTCGGGAACGCGGCGCGCCACCCACACGGCGCCTTTGTCGGTCTTGCCCTTGCCGATGAGTTCCATGATCCACACTTCCTCGGGGTCGGCGATAGAGAATGATTCGCCTTCCGACGCATAGCCGTATTCGTCGATCAGGTCAGTCATCACTTTTATGGCCTCGCGGGCGGTGCGCGCACGCTGGAGAGTGATGTAGATGAGCGAGCCATAGTCGATCAGACCCGAGCCCTCGAGTTCGGGACGTCCGCCCCAGGTGCTCTCGGCTATCGTCAGAGCATGTTCGTTCATATTTCCTATCGTCGCATAGGTGTGAGGCGCCTCGGGTATCTCGCCGCGGTAGAGACCGGTGTCCCAGTCGTGGATCTTGCGCATCGAGCCGGCCGGGTGATCGCCGGCGGGCTGGCTGTAAAGCTCGCCGTAGAGCGTATGGCTGTCGGCCGCGTAAGTTATCATAGTACTGCCGTCGGCACTCGCTCCGCGGGTAGCGATCAGACTCGTGCAGGCGTCGGCCTGATATGTCGCCGCAGCAGCGGCCAACAGGATGGTGAAAAACAGTTTTTTCATAACATGATTGGTTTATACGGATTTTATAATATTCAGTTCAGGATACCACAGATAGCCTCTGACGGTCTCGTAGCCCATGGCACGGAGCAACGCGACATAGTCTCCGACCTGGCGTCGGTGCGACGCCAGCGGCTCGGTGGTGAATTTGTAGTCGACCACATCGACCGACCCGTCGGGGCTGATCACTATGCGGTCGGGACGGAACGTCACATCGCCCTCGGGCTTGTAGATGCTCTGCTCTTTATAAATGACGGCGTCGGCCGAGAACCAGCGCACCGCATAACCGCCGGCACTCTCGAATGCCCGGACGATTATGTCGCGGTAAGTATTTTCGACTTGCTGATCAAGGCCGTAACGCAGCGCGGCTCTCGAAACGACCGAGTCTATATCGCCGACAGTCTCGATGTCGGCCATTACAGAGTGGAGATGGGTGCCTCGCTCGGCCGCAACAGCCCTCGCCCCGGCAAAATCGTCAGCCGGCGGCGTCTCGGCATCTTCATCAGCCTCTCCGACTCCCATCACCTCTCCGATCTCGGCCGTAGCGTCATCGATCGAGGTCAGAGCCGCCGTATCGTCGCGGAACATCACACGATACTCACGCAGTTCGGCGTCGTGTTGTGTCTCAGAGTCTTCATGTCCGCGCTCAGCGACGGTAGGCCGGCCGCTGACAAACATCAGGCCTGCCGGTTCGGCATCGGTGTCAGGCCGCACACACTCCGCGAGATCCATACTGAGTCCGCTATCGTCGGTCTGAGGCGCTGCGAGAGCATCGAACACCTCGGCGCCGACAGCCTTATGAGTAGAGAAACTGACCGTCAGTTCACGTTCGGCGCGCGTATAGGCCACATAAGTAGCGTTGAGATTGTCGACAAGCTGCTCACGGCGGTTACGCGTCGTCGCTGCCTGAAGCGGAGACCCGTCGAGGGCGCAGCTGCGGTCGAGATCGACCGAGATAAGCGGAGGACGCAGCTCCCCGGCGACAAAATCAAGGCATTCTGTACCAATCCAGACACTGTCGCTGCTTCTCACGAGTTCCCAGTCGCCGAAAGGCACATGAACACAGGCCCACTGCAGACCTTTCGACTTGTGGACGGTCATCACCGACACGGCATCCTGTCCGGCTCCGGGCGTGACGGCGAGACGCTGCGACGCCTCGTTCCACCACTCGAGAAAAGCATGAACCGACGGATTGAACGACGAACAGTATTTGATCACCTCGTCCTGAAAGGCCGCAAGATAGGCATACTCTGACCGGCGGCGTGACGAAGGCACTTTTTTTGCAATGATAGTCTCGACAAGCGATACGAGTCCGGCCGGATGTGCCGACCTGATGTCGACTATGCTGCCGGATATACTGCCCCCTGCGACTTCTTTTGAAGGCTCGAGAGCCATGCGCAGAGCCTCGGCCGCATCATGACCTTCGGATCTGAAAAACTCATAGCGGCTGATCATCATGCGTATGTCGCCGGCCGACGCATAGACGGGCGTTCCGCGGTCGTCGGCCACCTTGTTGTCAGCCACTGCCGAATAAGACTCGTCGACAAGCTTAAGCATGCTGACGACCAGCTTGACAGCCGGCGAGTTGCGCAGCAGCAGGGCCTCGTCTGACAGCACCTTGATCTGCGGATAATATTTCAGCAGGTAGTTGACCACGGTTTCGGCTTCTTTGCGGCGACGCACCAGCACGGCGATGTCGCGCCAGCTGTATCCGGCTTCGTGCTGCCTGATGATCTCGCGGGCCGTGATGTCAAGTTCGGGGGGCATATCGTTGACTTTTTCGAGAGCCGAAGTGTCATAGATCTGTATATATGATCCCAGATCGGCTTTGCGCGCCGATATCGACTGGACGGTATTTTCGTAGCCCTCCACACCGCATTTGCAGGCGATACGCGCGAACAGGGCGTTGTTGAAACGCACTATACCAGGCGCGCTGCGGTGATTAGTGTTCTCGGCCGCGCAGTTGCCGCGGATGACATGGTCATGCGGGAAATCACTCTCCGCCACGACATGATGGAGCAGCGACGAGTCGGAGTTGCGGAAACGGTAGATGGCCTGCTTCTCGTCGCCGATAATGAGATTGTCACATCCTGTGGCGATGCTGTCGGCCACGAGAGGCCGCAGATTGTGCCACTGCATGTGCGACGTGTCCTGAAACTCGTCGATAAGAAAATGTCTGAGCGTCACACCGATGCGCTCGTAGATAAACGGCGTGTCACTGCCCCCGATTATACGCTGAAGCAGATCATGGGTGTCAGACAGGAGTATGAGATTGTTTTCTTCGCGGAAACGGTTGATATAATGCCAGGTGAAACCAAGGAATTCCAGACCCGGACATGCGGCCTTTATCCTGCCGAGCGCATTGACCTCGACTGCGGCCTTGTAACATGCGTTAAGCCAGTCGGATATAAGATCGGAAAACGCGTCGGGCGGAAACACCTTGTTTTTGGCCGAACCCGGGCAATAGGTCTTGGTGTAGAACGAATTGTCGCCGCTCGACCGCCATGCGAGTATCTTTGACATCGCTTTGAGGCTGAAATCGCCGAGTTCGACTTTTCCATCGTCTCTGACGCAGGTCAATACTCGCCAAAAAGCTGCCGGCAGCACACGCTCGTCATAGCCGAGCGCCGGAAATTGCCGCTCTATCTCCGCGGCCCCCTCGGCGACATGCCGCATGACGGCAGCCGCACGATTGTCGAGAGCCTCGACGAAGCGCTTCATGCGGTCTGGATCATCAAGATATGCGAGAACCTCGTCGGCTTTCTGCTTGAATATCTCGCTGCCCATCTTTCTGACATAGGCAGCCAGATTTTTGAGCAGGGTGCCCGATCGGTTGAACATGCTGCCGTCGCGGCCGCGCTCCACGAGATCCATAGTGTAGTTGCCTATCCAGCGCATCATCTCCTTGCGGCGCGGAGGATTGCCGTAGTTCAGATCGTCGAGCATCAGACCTATGCCCGACACGACGGCAAACTCGTCGCTCAGCTCGACTCCGTAATCACCCTGACGGTCGACCTCGCGGGCAAACGCGCGAAGCACGGTCTGAAAAAACGAGTCGATGGTGCTCACGTTGAAGTGATGATAGTCGAAGAGCAGACTGCGCAACGCTCCGGCAGCCGTCGCCCGCAACTCGTCGCGCGTACAGCCGAACTCCGCCATCAGCCCCGGAGCATAAGGACAATCGGCACTGCCGTCGGCATGGTCGGCCGCGAGCGACGACAGCTCGGCAACGATGCGCGATTTCATTTCCTCTGTGGCCTTGTTGGTAAAAGTGATGGCGAGAATGCTGCGGTGACGCGAGGCAAGCACATTGCCGCCCATATAACGCGGCGAATTGAGACGATAGCCTCCCCCCTCCGACTTCACACCGAGCAGCAGCCTCACATATTCATATGCGAGCGTGTACGTTTTGCCTGATCCGGCCGAAGCTTTATAGATGGTCAGCACTGTCTGTCGTTAGGTTTCCTGTTGATATAATTGAAATTGAATATTCAAAATTACAAAAATAAATTACAATTCCATACCCTCACCACACCATATTCCGAATCATTAACAAGAGGCCGCCGGTCGGACAAGTCGGACGTGTCTGACGAGTCGGACCTGTCAGACATGTAATCGCAGAAAAAACAGAGGCCGAATCTCACGACCCGGCCCCTGCACCTTGAAAAAAGTTTTTATTATTATTTCTTATTTCTTGATTGCTTTTGCGCGACGCGCGTCAGCGAGATAAGCGACAGGCGCTGCGACATAGATTGTCGCAAGAGTGCCGATGATCACACCGAAGAGCATTGCGAATGTGAAGCTGCGGATAGCATCACCACCGAGGATGAAGATACAGAGGAGCACGAGCAGAGTCGAGCACGAGGTCATGATCGTACGTCCGAGAGTCGAGTTGATCGACTTGTTGATAGTGGTGAAGAAATCCTGTTTGGGATAGAGTCCGATGTTCTCACGCACACGGTCGAAGACCACCACGGTATCGTTGATCTGATAACCGATCACGGTCAGGATCGCAGCGATGAAAGTCTGGTCGATCTCCATAGCGAACGGCAGCACGCCATAGAAGAGCGAGTAGAAGCCGATGATCGAGAACGCTGTGAACGCTACGGCTGCAAGAGCGCCAAGCGAGAAGGCTACGTTGCGGAAGCGGAGCAGGATGTAGAGGAACATCGCGATAAGCGAAATGATCACGGCGATGTAGGCGTCGGTGCGCATATCGTCGGCCACCGATGGTCCGACTTTCTGCGACTGGACGATGCCCTGCGAAGCGTCGGTAGTCGAGAACTCGGCTGCGGTCATGCCTTCGCGGAGATAGGGCTTGAGGGCTTCGAACAGTTTGGCTGTGATTTCTTTTTCAGTATTCTCGTTTTCGTCAGTGATCTTGTAGTTGGTCGATACACGCACCTGGTTGGAACTTTCGATTGTGATTACAGAAACCGAAGATCCGGGGAACTGGGGAGCAAGAGCTTCCTGAAGTTCGGTAGTGCTTACCGGCTGCTCGAATTTCACAACATAATTGCGGCCGCCCGAGAAGTCGATGCCCTGGTTGAGGCCGCGCGCAAAGAGCGATATAACGACAATTGCCACGAAAATACCTGCGACAGAGAAGCTGATCTTGCGGGCGCCGAGGAAGTTATAATTGGCGTTGACAAAGAGCTTGCGTGATGCGGCAGTCTGGAAGGTAATGTCGTTGAACATCTTTGTCTTGCCGAACCATACGAAGAAGAGACGGCTGAGGTAAACGGCAGTGAAGAACGAGCAGACAAGGCCGATGATAAGAGTTGTCGCGAAACCTTTGATAGGACCTGTACCGAAGAGGAGAAGGATGATACCGGTAATGATCGAAGTGAGGTTGGAGTCGAAGATAGCCGAGAATGCGTTGCTGTAGCCGTCGGCGATGGCGGTGCGCAGATTCTTGCCGGCACGGAGCTCTTCTTTAGAGCGTTCGAAGATAAGCACGTTGGCGTCGACAGCCATACCGAGCGAAAGCACGATACCGGCGATACCCGACAGTGTGAGCACAGCCTGGAACGATGCGAGAATACCGAACGTGAAGAAGAGGTTGAAGATAAGACAGATGTTGGCGACACAGCCGGGGATCCAGCCGTAGAATATGATCATGAACGCCATCAGGAGCACCAGAGCGACCATAAACGATATGAAGCCTGCCTGGATGGCCTGTGCACCGAGCGACGGGCCGATGACCATATCACTGATGATATGGACTTTGGCGTCCATCTTACCTGACTTGAGCACATTGGAGAGGTCTTTTGCCTCGTCGAGGGTGAAGTCACCGGTGATAGATGACTGGCCGCCTTCGATAACGCTATTGACGTTAGGAGCTGAGTAAACCTGATCGTCGAGGACGATGGCAACCTGACGGTTGATGTTAGCGGCAGTGATGCGTGCCCAGGCGCGGGCGCCTTCGGGATTCATGCGCATCGACACTTCATTGCCTCGCAGGTTGTCATAGTTGGCCGAAGCGTCGCTGACAGCCTTGCCGTCGAGTGCGGGTTTGCCGCCCGAAGTGCGGAGAGCGTAAAGAGGATACCCGAAGTTGATTTCCTGCTTGGTGGCGGGATCTATACGGGTCATAGGCTTCACACCCCAGCGGAGACGGAGATCGGATGGAAGGACGCTCTTAGCCACAGGCGACGCAAGGAGCGCTGTCACCTGAGCCATTGCACGTGCGTCGGGCACATAGCCGACTGTCGCGCCGCTGCCCTGCGACGAAAGAAGCTGGGCAAGAGGAGCCGCATTATATAATGTGTCGGCGTTGAGACGCGAATAAGCTGCGGAAAGCGCGTTGGCGATCTGGTCAACGGTATAAGTTTCATAGAACTCAAGGTTGGCCGAACGCTGGAGAAGTTCGCGCACACGTTCGTGATCTTTCACACCGGGGAGCTCGAGAAGGATCTGACCGTCCTTGCCCTGAAGTACCTGGATGTTGGGCGAAACCACACCGAACTGGTCAATACGGCTGCGGAGAACGTTTGTAGCAGAGTTATCGACACGATCCTTGACTTCAGATTTGAGCTTGGAGCGAACCTGTTCGTCGCTTGCTCCCGGATTGACAAGGCCCTGGAATATTACCGAGAAGTCGGCCTGAGGCTTGCGGTTGCGGTATTCAGACACGAATGCGCCGACATAGTCGTCGGTTTCATGACGGTCGATCAGGGCGTTGGCAGCGGCGATCGAAGATTCGAAAACTGAGTCGGTCTCGCCGCTCTTCATAGAGCGGAGCATATCAGGCATGTCGACCTGAAGAATAACGTTCATACCTCCCTTGAGGTCAAGACCGAGACCCACGCCCCATTTACGGACGTCATTGAGAGTATATCCGAGATATACTTTCTGCTCGCCGAGCGAGTCCATGTAGTGTTTGTAAGCTTGGTTGTAAGCGGCATCGTCATTGTCGCCGGACTCCACGAGTGCATATTGGGCAGCCGCACTTTCATGCTTGCTCGAGATGAACGAGAACGAAAGATAGAAAAGGCAAACCAATACGAGGAAAATCGCGATAACACCGGCAACAGTGCTTCCTAAAGATCCTTTGCTTTGCATGTGATTTTTTTATGGTTAAATTATTAATTAGAATTATCGGGTAAATTTCAGCTCGCAAATATAGTGTTTTTTCTCCATTAAACCGCGGTAACATGCCAAAATTGTGTTTTTTCAACCCATATTTAGATGAAAACAGGCTAAAAATACAGTCTGTACCGTCCAAAATCATCAAATAAGCATAAAAAATTTTCGCTTTATAAAAAAAACGGTTAACTTTGCAGTCGCAAACGCGCAGCTCGGGGTGTAGCACAGTTGGCAGCGCGCCACGTTCGGGACGTGGAGGTCGGA
>CANPDU010000009.1 GCA_947573135.1 uncultured Bacteroidales bacterium
TATTGGTTGAATCATCGTACTACGCCCTGCGGATACACAAACGCCAAAAAGACGGCAAATGGGGCCTTTCGCATGAGGTCAAAGGCTTCGGCGCTCCGATACGCCAACTGGAAATTGACAATGACGGCAGCCTGTGGTGTGCACATTCAGCTCAGGGAGTGATGCATGTCGAACTTACAAGCGACCTCAACAAAGTAGAAAGTATCGAATTATTCAAAGACGCAGGTCCCGGACACACAAGGTCAACGTCGTTTGTGATGAAAATCCGCGGTCAGATAATCATATCAGACGGCGATTCGCTTTACCGCTATGACAGCGCAAGTAAGAGCCTTAAACTATTTTCGGCGCTCTATAAGGATCTGCAGACCACCCCTGAAATCTATAGTTCAACACCAGTCAATGACCGTCAGTTCTGGCTGTCGTCACGTAAGTCATATTCACTGATTGAATATCGTGACGGACATTATTACCGCATGCTGACAGTTCCCCTCGACCATCTGACCCCGCAGAGCAACGGCGTCAATAATAAAGTATATGTCGATGACAGCAAAAACTGCTATCTTGCGCTTAACAACGGGATCGGTTTTATAAATCTCGGCCAGGAAAGACAGCGTAAACTGCAGCCGGCAATGACAATCGCCTCGGTCGAACATATCAACGAAAAGGGAGTCCCTGAACGGCTGAAGCTAAAAACCGATATAGACAACCTGACTGAAAGTCGCGGGAACATATCGTTCAGACTCTCCTATCCGTCCTATAATTTCAGAGCTCCGCGCTTCATGTATAAACTTGAAGGTCCAGAAATATATACCAATACGACTGAGAACCCGGAAATCTCATATGTAGGCCTGAAACACGGAGATTATACATTCTATGCCTCGATGATCGATGAAGCGGGTGATGCGATAGCATATGTCAACTATAATTTTACAGTCACCCGACCCACCTATCTGTCGTATTGGGCCATGTCAGGATATACATTGGCTATCGTTGCGCTCGGGATAGCATTATCCAAACTCTACACCCGCAGGCAGATAAAACGCCAAAGGCATGTTCATGAGATAGAACGCGTAGCCCAAAATGTCAAGATACTCGAACAAGAGAGGATTATATCGGAGCAACAAAAGCAACTGCTTCAAAACGAACTGGACCTTAAGAGCAAAGAACTTGCGAGCATGGCGCTTGAGGCCGGCTATAAAGGTCAGGTAATCGAGAACCTGCGTGAAACCATCACCGGTCAACGGCGCAAAGGGCAGCTCGATTCTCAAGAGATTGACAACCTTATAAAAACCATCAACTCAGATATAGACAATACGGAATTCTGGAATATCTTTCACAATAATTTCGATCTGATACACGAAAATTTCTTCCGCAATCTGCGACAACGATTTCCAGAACTGACGCCCACAGATTTGAAATTCTGCGCTCTGATGCGGCTCAATATGTCAACCAAAGACATAGCAAGCTTTACAAATCTCACAATAAGAGGAGTGGAGACCGCGCGCTATCGTATAAGGCGCAAACTCGGGCTTGACTCCAAGGCATCAATCGTGCAATTTCTCATCGACTTCAAGAAAGATCAGAATTCGGCTTTAGTCACAACCGCCACAGACAACACGCCACCGTCGCCGGAGATATCGCATAAATCATAACCCAGTCGGGCTCCTACGCACAGCGAGCGGGCCACATGCCGGCAGATACCGGCATTCAGGCCAATAAGCGGTCTCCATGGCGCGATGTCATAATCGGGACGATCAAAATACCGTAACAAGCCGATAGAAAGGCGTGCATCAAACAGCCACCGGTTCAACGGTTTACAGACGTATCCATCAATCGAGAGTGAAGCGCCGTTTAGAAAGCCCTCAAAATGCCCATCAGTATAGACAGGCTGAGCCCTCAAACCGAAAGAAGCTCCAAGCCCAAACAGTTCACTTAGGGCGAGGTTTCCGCGTAAAGAAGATTCGACTCCGCATCCCACTCTATGTCCACGCCGATAAGACCTAAAAGGTATCAACGCAACGGTCGAAGCAGACAGACCGGACGAATTTTCTGCAGATGCCAAACGTATATGACTTACGTCACCCGAGAACAACAGCCGAGACAATCCATAGCCGAGTTCAGCCGAAAATATTCCCAAAGCAGCTCCGGTAAGAACATCGCCCGGATAATGACGATCGGCAAACACTCTCTGCATGGCCACTGCATTGGCTGCAGTATATGCGCCAACTGACCATAATGGAGAATAAACGCTCAACTCATGAGACGCAACCGATGCCAAAACGAACGCATATGACGCATGGCGGGACGGGAACGACCTGTTGTCACTGCCGTCAGGACGCTTCTCGTGAACGACATTTTTTAATAATTCGGTCACCGAAGCATTGACAGCCACGCCAATTCCGGCTCCAACGACACGGCCGACCCACGGCCGGCCCATGCTTGCTGCAGAGTCTGTAAACTCGGCAGCTTTACAGAACGGTATACACAAAAATAACAAAAGCCTGATCAGAACGATCCTTCTCATTGCAGAGACTTATAAACCTGGCGGAAAAGCTCGGAACGTATGTTAGACCGACTGAATGCAGGATTATCGCGGGTAGGATTTACACGATTTGACAAGAATATGAAGATCAAATCATTCTTAGGATCAACCCAAAACGCCGTACCGGTAGAACCGAGATGTCCGAAAGCTGAAGGATCAGCTTCCTTACAAGTAGGAGACGCATCCGGATCTGCAGTATCGGGCTTGTCGAAGCCGAGACCTCGACGTGAATTCGGACTCTTTGTTTTTGTAAACAGATCGACAGTCGCTTCCGAGAAATAGCGTCGACCGCCATATGTACCGCCGTTCAAAAGCATCTGACAGTATTTTGCCAGATCGTCAGCATTAGAGAACAGGCCGGCATTGCCCTGAACTCCGCCCGAGAAATTTGCAAGTTCGTCATGTACATAACCATGCAGATGCTGTTTCCGCAGGAAATTGTCTTTTTCTGTCGGAGCTATATCGTCGGGATCAAGTTTTGACAGAGGATGGTAAGATACAGTGTAAGCTCCGATCGGTGCAAAAAGACTGTCTTCGACAAAACGGTCATGATCTATTCCGGTCAGACGCTGTTCGAGATCCATCAGCAGACAGAAATTGAGACAAGAATACCTATAACGTTTGTTATCGCGAAGCTTCACATTATATATCCGCGCCATAATTGTATCAATTGTAGCGCGCCCTATAAATATGCCCTTATCGATCTCTATCGGGAAAGCATCGGAAGCTGTCTTAGAAGTCAAGTCACGACGTAAACGCGCAGAATTATTACCGTATGCTTTACGATCAATTTTAAGCGAATGCTTTTTATCAGGGCGGCCAGTCATCAGTTTTCCCGTATATGAAGCCGTATCCATCATCAGACCGAACATATCGAGCGACGGTGGAAATCCGGTTTCATGAAAAAGAAATTCACGAATACGGAGACTGTCCTTACCGGGTTGTTTCAGTTCACCGATATAATCAGACAAAAAGTCGTCAAGCCGGAAAAGTCCCATTTCATAGGCTTTCATAAGACCTGGAAGCGTTCCGAAAGTTTTTGTCACCGACGCAAGGTCATAAACCGTAGAGGGCGACACAGCAGGGCCGGATGCAGTAGTGCGGCCGAAACAACGGTCATAGACTACATCACCGCCACGGGCAACAAGAACCTGACAGCCCGGAGTGCCACCATCGGCAATAAGTTTTTTCACCATTAAGTCGAGACTGTCAGCCAACGACTGTTTCATGCCATGCATGGCCGGAGTCGCGTAGCCGAGACGTGACTTTTTAAGAGAAATGCCGGTACCAAGTTTTGCAAGCCCGGGCAAGTCGACCGGTAATTTACCGTTCACTTCTATTCCGCCAAACAGCGCCTGCGCCGCATATTCACGGGTCAGCGGAGTATCTTCATAGGCAAGCAGAATAGCCTGTGCACCGGAAAGTGATGCTGCGAACTTATCCATGCGGTAAGGTGTCATGAAGAAAACCGAAATCAGCCCCCTGCAGGTCTTCAGCTGGGCTAAAATATTTCGTGAGGCCTGAGAATCGTCGAAAACAGCAGCGATGACAATGTCGTGCGATTTTATTTTTGAAATAACAGCAGAAGAGAAACCGTCTGCGCCGGCCTCATACCTGTCGATTTTCGCGTAACGTGAACAATAGGATGCAAATACATTGTCTGACGGTGCTCCGATATTCACAAGTGCAATCGAATTTTTCTCAAGACCTGATATAGGAAGAATATCACCATTGTTTCTCAATACCGTCATTGTAGCCGCAGTAAGTTTCCTGTTGAGCGCATCAGCTTCGGGTGAATTAATAGCAGCAGACAGGCCTTTGATCTCAACCGGCGCAGGACGCCGGTCTAGCCCTAGCAGATATTTATAGACAAGCACACGTCGGCAGCTTTCTTCGATGCGCTGCTCAGAGAGTTCTCCTTGCTTGACGGCATTCATCACGGCCTCGACAGTCTCGGCCGGCGATGCAACCGTTTCCAGGACATCGGCTCCGGCAAGAAGAGCCAGTACGGCACTGTTCTTATTCTCGACTTGCGCACCTTTCATCGTCAGTGCGTCGGTAAATATCAGACCTTTAAAACCTAATTTCTTCCGCAGCAATGCCGTGGTTATACCAGGAGACAAGGATGCCGGAAGCCCTGATGGGTCAACCTCGGGCAGTACAATATGTCCGGTCATAATACCTGAACAGCCTGCATCTATAAACGCACGGAAAGGCACAAGGTCGATATTTTCAAGCGTTGACCGATCGTGGTTGACGACTGTGCGGGATTTATGAGAATCTGTGGAAGTGTCGCCATGACCGGGAAAATGCTTCGCAACCGCCATTACGCCTCCGTCCTCAAGACCGAGAGAATATGCCACTCCGAGAGAGGCAACGCGGTCAGGATCCTCACCGTAAGATCTTATTCCGATCACCGGATTGGACGGATTGGAATTCACATCCAGCACAGGCGCGAAATTAACCTGAACACCTGCCAAGCGGAATTCACGGGCAGTCTCGCGTCCGTAATCATAAAGCAAACGCGGATCGGAGATCGCACCAAGCGCCATATTTTTGGGGAAACGCGGTGTGCCGGGTATGCGCATCGACAGTCCCCACTCTCCGTCGAATGTTATCAACAAGGGAACTTCGGCAAGCGACTGTGCATAATTGATCAGTTCGATATATTGAGCCAATGAACCTTTAGAGAACAGAAGCCCTCCTACCTGATTGTCTTTTACGAAGCGCTTTACAGAAGCACGCGCATTCTGAGGCTGATCGGGAGCGATCTTGGGGAAAACAAGCTGCGCCACGCGTTGCCGTTCGGATAATGTATTATAGACAGAATCAACCCATCGCAGGCAATCCGGCGCGATAGAATTGCGCAGAGACAATGGCGAAGTGTGCGCTACAGCCCCAACGCACACAAAAAAATACAAAAGCAAAAAAGATAATAACGATCGGTTCATCTTAATAATTCAGATTACAATTCAATGTTTGTCAGGTTTCATTCGCGGTTCCGGAGAAGGGTTGATCAGACGTCCTTTTAGACTGCCATTACGAAACTCATCAATCATGTCGTCATACAGAACCCGATCTCCTTTCTTTATAATTGTACCACGTTTTAGAGAGCTCATATAGTCACCGCCTTTGGCAAGATAATCAATAGTAGCAAGACGATATGTGCGATTGACATCAAGAGGCTTACCGTCAATTAAAACCGATTTGCATTTTCCATCAACCGGGTCGTAAACTATAGAGACATTTTCGCTGATGCCGTTACCCCCGTCTGCAGCCATTACATCGAAAGCTTCAAGAAGATCAGATCCTTTGATCTCAAGAACATTCACATAATTATAAAACGGCATAAGCGTTATTATCATTCCTTCAGTAATATTGCCTTTCGGCAATGACCGGCGGAGACCGCCCTTATTGATTATCGCGAGATCAACATCTCCGGCAAGTTTACGGCCTCTTTCGAAAACGAAATCAGCGCCAAAATTCAAAAGTTCATTACTTCCTTTAGGCATATCAACCGCACTCTTCCCGACAACAACTTTCATAAGCGAATCCACTCCATGACGATAAGGTCTTATAATCGCATCAAGTTTTTTGTCAATCCGATCATCAAGTCTGCTGTCGATGCGTATAGTTTCATATGTGGTCGTCAGACTGTCTAAATCAATCACCATTTTTCCGATATACTTGCCTGATTTACCAAGTTGTCCGACAACCACAGGCTTACCTTCGGCATTAAGGATCTCAGATCTCAATTTTTCATCTGCGTCGGTAGCCGGCTTAATTAGATCATGCGAATGCCCACCGATTATTATGTCAATATCCTCAGATGTCTGAGCAAGCAGTTTATCCCCGGGTGGAACAGTAGGATCATAACCTATATGCGTCACCGCAACTACCGCATCAACTTTTTCGATATGTTTCAGCCACCATGCCGCAGCATTGGCCGCCTTAACAGCATCATTATAGATCACACCATCATAGTTACCTTCAGTTATCATGCCTTCAGGCTTAAGATTGATCGCAATAAACCCTACCTGCTTATCACCGATCTCGCGTATCGTAAATGGTCTGAACTTTTTACCTAACACAGATTCAGACAAATCATAGTTAGTAGCTAGTAGTTCCGCACGAGAATCTGCCAATAGATCAGCCAGTTCATTTATACCATTGTCAAATTCATGATTACCGAGAATGCGTATATCATAGCCCAGTTCATTCATCAATTTCTGTTCAACAGCTCCCCGATAAAGATTAAAATACAAAGTACCCTGCACAAAATCACCGGCATCAACAAGCAACACATTTTTCTCGGCTTTTCTTACGCTATCGATGATCACTTTACGCCGAAGCACACCGCCAAGATTGTCTACATCGTCAGGATCGATCATCGAGTGGGTATCATTTGTATGCAAAATAACCAGTTTCTCGGCCGATGCAACGAGGGCGCCCGAAAAGCTACAAAGGATGATCAGTAAGAGGATTTTTGATATTTTCATTGAATGGAGTTTCTTAACTATATGCGAAGTTAACGTTTTTCGACGATATATTACGGCGCAAAAGAGTTAATTTGTGCGTTTTTATTTTCAAAGCCGGATAATTTTTTAGGAAATCTGCAAAAATATTTTGTGAGTTCACGAAAAAAGACTTAACTTTGCACTCGCAATCGCAAAAACAGCGAAAGGCTCCTTAGCTCAACTGAATAGAGCATCTGACTACGGATCAGAAGGTTACAGGTTTGAATCCTGTAGGAGTCACAAACGGAAGTCAGGCGTAAGTCAGGCTTCCGTTTGTGGTAGTTAGATAGTATTTTTCCGTCAATCTGAAATATATCTCAAGATTTATTAAAACGTACTTATATTTTTTCGTAACTTTGCATGGTTTTCACGAATGATAGTGTAGACCTCCTTACATATCACGCTAAAACAAAGTACTATCGTATGCGCGAAACAAAACGCGCTGTCCTCATTCTCGAAGACGGCACAACATTCGAAGGAAAATCCTTCGGTTATGAAGCTTCAACATCGGGAGAAGTCGTGTTCAACACCGCAATGACCGGCTATCCCGAAAGTCTTACCGACCCATCTTACGAAGGCCAGATTCTGGTCACCACATTTCCATTGTTAGGTAATTATGGGGTTCCGCCATCCGACGCGAATCCAATTATGAGTGAGTATCTCGAAGATGCCCATATCCACTGCAAAGCCATCATCGCCCAGGATTATTCATGGGAACACAGTCACTGGCTGGCAAAACGTTCGCTTGCCGACTGGCTCAAAAGCGAAAAAATACCCGGCATTTATGACATAGATACACGCGCTCTGACCAAACATCTGAGAGAAAAGGGATCGATGCTCGGCAAGATCACCATAGAGGGATGCGGTGATGTCGACTTTTACGACCCAAATCTTGATAATCTCGTCGACAAGACCTCGACAGAAGGCATAACACTATACGATCTTGCGCCCGACGGATCATTCATCACCACGCCGATCAACATTGAAAATCCTGTATTGCCGAATTCGGAAAAGAAAACTGTGGTGCTGGTTGACTGCGGTGTAAAGCATAATATAATCAGATGTCTGACAAGACGTGGCGTACGCGTGGTTCGCGTGCCATGGAACTATGATTTCTCACAGATAGATTATGACGGGCTGTTCATTTCCAATGGGCCCGGGAATCCTGATTATGCGACAGAGACAGTCGAACATCTACGGAGGGCTCTGAATGAAGATCGTCCGATCTGCGGAATATGCATGGGTAACCAGCTTTTGGCAAAAGCGGCCGGTGCAAAGACTTACAAACTGAAGTACGGACACCGCAGCCATAATCAGCCTGTCCGCCAGGCCGGCACAAATACATGCTTCATCACTTCCCAAAATCATGGTTTCGCTGTGGATTCGACAACACTGCCGGCCGAGTGGGAACCTTTGTTTATAAATATGAACGACGGAACCAACGAAGGCATACGCCATAAAACCAAACCGTTCTTTTCAGCACAGTTCCATCCCGAAGCGTCAAGTGGCCCCAAAGACACCGAGTTCCTTTTTGATACATTCATCAGTATGCTTTAATACCTATCATCGGTTATGACAAATACAGACTCAAATAAAAAAACAATTAAAAAAGTACTGTTACTCGGAAGCGGCGCCCTCAAGATCGGAGAAGCGGGCGAATTTGACTATTCAGGCTCACAGGCTCTTAAAGCATTGCGCGAAGAAGGGATCAACACAATCCTTATAAACCCGAATATCGCGACGGTACAGACCTCGGACGGTTTCGCTGACAAGATTTATTTTCTTCCCGTCACTCCGTATTTTGTCGAAAAAATAATCGAAAAAGAACGGCCAGACGGCATTATGCTCGCCTTTGGAGGCCAGACAGCCCTCAACTGCGGTGTCGCCCTTTATGAAAACGGTGTACTCAACCGCTACAATGTCGAAGTACTCGGCACTCCTGTACGGGCGATAATGGACACCGAGGACAGAGAGTTATTTGTAAAAAAGCTCGATGAAATCGACATCAAAACCATAAAAAGCGAAGCTGTCGACAATGTAAAGGACGCTCTGAGGGTAGCCAACACGTTAGGTTATCCGGTGATAGTCCGAGCCGCATACGCTCTCGGAGGCCTCGGGAGCGGATTTTGTGACAACGACGAGCAGCTGGTGTCACTCACCGAAAAAGCCCTTTCGTTCTCACCTCAGGTTCTTGTAGAGAAATCACTTAAAGGGTGGAAGGAAGTAGAATATGAAGTTGTGAGAGACCGTTTCGACAACTGTATTACAGTTTGCAACATGGAAAACTTCGATCCGTTGGGTATCCATACCGGCGAAAGCATTGTTGTAGCTCCGTCTCAGACTCTTTCCAATGACGACTATCATTACCTGCGAGCCCTGGCTATTAAAATCATCCGCCATATAGGAATAGTCGGCGAATGCAACGTGCAGTATGCCTTTGATCCCGCATCTATGGATTACCGGGTGATCGAAGTTAATGCCAGACTCAGCCGGTCATCAGCTCTCGCATCGAAGGCGACCGGATATCCTCTTGCGTTCGTAGCCGCAAAACTAGGACTCGGTTACGGTCTTTTCGATCTAAAGAATTCCGTTACGCGCAGCACATCGGCGTTCTTCGAACCTGCTCTTGACTATCTCGTAGTAAAAATACCGAGATGGGATCTCGGTAAATTCCACGGTGTCAATCGTGAGATCGGATCCTCAATGAAATCTGTCGGTGAAGTTATGGCTATAGGCCGAACTTTCGAAGAAGCGATCCAGAAAGGTCTGCGCATGATCGGACAAGGGATGCATGGATTTGTCGGAAACAAAGATTTCAAAACCGATGATATAGACCACGCACTGGCTGATCCTACTGACAAGCGCATATTTGTGATCGCCAAGGCCATGCAAAACGGCTATGACGTAGAACGTATCCATCAGCTTACTAAAATCGACCGATGGTTCCTATATAAGCTTCAGAATATCATCAACACATCGGTCGAGCTGGCGGGATACGACGATCTGCAGGCACTTCCGGCCGAGCTTATACGCACAGCCAAGCAGCAAGGGTTCAGCGATTTTCAGATCGGCCGCGCCGTTCTCAAAGAGAAAATGACTGACAGCGAGAAAACCACCCTCGATGTAAGAGCAATACGCAAACAGTCAGGGATAGTTCCGGTCGTAAAACAAATCGACACACTCGCAGCCGAATATCCGGCTCAGACAAACTACCTGTATCTGACATACAACGGTTCGCAAAACGATGTTGAGTATCTGCATGACCATCGTTCAATCGTTGTATTAGGTTCGGGAGCATACCGCATCGGTTCATCGGTTGAATTCGACTGGTGTTCGGTCAACGCTCTGATGACTGTCAAACGCGAGGGCTGGAGATCTGTTATGATAAACTATAATCCCGAAACGGTCTCGACCGATTATGACATGTGCGACAGACTGTACTTCGACGAACTCACCTTTGAACGCGTGATGGATATTCTCGATCTCGAACAGCCCCACGGCACAATCCTTTCTGTCGGGGGCCAGATTCCGAACAATCTTGCAACTCGCCTCGACGCGGAAGGGATCAACATACTCGGCACATCTGCGACATCAATTGATAATGCCGAAGACCGCCATAAATTCTCAGCCATGCTCGACAGGTTGCATATCGACCAGCCGCGCTGGCGCGAGCTGACAAGCGTGGAAGCCATTCAGGAATTTATCGATGAGGTCGGTTTCCCGGTACTTGTCAGACCGAGTTATGTTCTTTCCGGTGCGGCCATGAACGTATGTTCAAACGATGAGGAGCTTGTAAGATTTTTACGCCTTGCGGCAAATGTATCGAAGCAACACCCGGTCGTTGTGACAGAGTTTATCCAGAACGCCAAAGAAATCGAAATGGATGCCGTCGCACAGAACGGAGAGATCAAAGCATATGCTATTTCTGAGCACATCGAGTATGCAGGTGTACACTCAGGTGACGCTACCATTCAGTTTCCGCCACAGAAACTCTATGTTGAGACTATGCGCCGTATCAAAAAGGTCTCATCACAGATAGCAAAAGCCCTTAATATATCGGGGCCATTTAACATCCAGTATCTTGCTAAGAACAACGACATTAAGGTCATCGAATGTAATCTTCGCGCATCAAGAAGCTTTCCGTTTGTATCCAAAGTACTAAAAATCAACTTTATTGACCTGGCAACGCGCATAATGCTTGGAATTCCGGTCGAGAAACCTCATAAAAATGCTTTTGATCTTGACTATGTCGGCATCAAGGCCTCACAGTTCTCGTTTTCGCGACTGCAGGGAGCCGATCCTGTTCTCGGTGTCGACATGTCGTCGACCGGAGAAGTCGGATGCATAGGGACCGATACCTCTGACGCTGTCTTAAAATCCATGCTGGCTGTCGGGCTCCGTGTACCTGAAAAAGCGATTCTCCTTAGCACAGGATCTCCCAAACAGAAAGCCGATATGCTCGACGCAGCGCATATGCTCCACAATAAGGGATATAAGATTTATGCAACAGGTGGCACCCATCAGTTTCTCAACGACAACGGCATTCCCGCGATACGCGTATATTGGCCGTCACAACCCGACATGCAACCCCAGGCTCTTGACTTGCTCCACAGAAAAGAGATCGATCTGGTTGTGAACATTCCCAAAAATCTCAGTTCGACTGAACTGAGCAACGGTTACAAGATCCGTCGCTCGGCAATCGATCTGAATATCCCGTTGCTGACAAATGCCCGGCTCGCCTCAGCATTTATCCTTGCTTTCACCACTATCCCGCTTGACGATATAGAGATCAAAAGCTGGAATGAATATTAACCACTTAAAACAATCTATTATGAAACATCTTCTGCGTCTGTCAGTATTCGTAATTGCCCTGATGGCAACATTGGGTGTCAACGCCGGCAAATACGAATTCGAGACCGTGCCCGGTGATCCGCTGGGTACGAAAATGTACACTCTCCCGAACGGTTTAAAAATCTTTATGAGCGTCAACAAAGACGAGCCACGCATTCAGACCTACATCGCGGTACGCGTCGGAGGTAAAAATGATCCGGCCGAAACAACCGGACTCGCACACTATTTCGAACACCTGATGTTCAAAGGGACAGAACAGTTCGGCACATCCGACTATGCGGCCGAGAAGCCGTTGCTCGACGAGATCGAACGTCTTTTTGAAGTCTACCGTAAAACCACAGACGAGGATGCGCGTAAAGGAATCTATCATGCCATAGATTCGATCAGTTACGCGGCGTCGCTGATTGCAATCCCTAACGAGTATGACAAACTCATGAGTGCTATCGGAGCCACCGGTACAAACGCATTCACCAGCAACGACGTCACATGTTATGTAGAAAACATTCCCTCGAACGAAATCGAAAACTGGGCCCGCATTCAGGCCGACCGTTTTGAGCATCCCGTCATTCGCGGCTTCCACACCGAACTGGAGACAATCTATGAGGAAAAAAACATGTCACTGACTTCCGACGGCCGCAAAATGTCCGAAGCAATGCTATCGGCGCTCTTTCCAAATCATCCCTACGGGACGCAGACTGTGCTCGGCACTCAGGAAAACCTCAAGAACCCGTCCATCACCAACGTCAAGAACTACCATAAGACATGGTATGTACCCAACAATATGGCGATCTGTCTTTCCGGCGATTTCGATCCTGACAACATGGTTGATATAATCTCAAAATATTTCGGACATCTTAAGCCCAACCCCAATCTGCCCAAACTTGATTTCCCTGCTGAAATGACTATCACCGAGCCGATCAAGCGTGAAGTGTTGGGTAACGAGGCCGAACGTCTCTATCTGGCATGGCGCATACCTGAAGCCAAGGCCGAGGATGCGAATGTAATAGCTATAATCTCCGAAGTACTCAACAATGGCAAGTGCGGACTGATCGACATAGATATCAATCTTAACCAGAAAATGCTCGGCGCAGGTGCCGGCTCATACTCTCTTGCCGATCAGGGTGCATTCCTGCTTATCGGTATGCCTAAAGGCGGTCAGACCCTTGATGATGTACGCGACCTTCTACTGGCCGAAATGAAAAAACTTCGCGAAGGCGACTTCGACGACGATCTCGTGCCGGCAATCATCAATAACACCAAACTTCAGCTCCAGCGCTCCTTCGAGAGCAATGAATCCCGTGCCGACTACTATGTCGAGGCTTTCGTCAACGGCGAACCCTGGAGCGATGTCGTGAAATCTTATGAAAATCTCGACAAGATCACAAAAGCAGATGTCGTGGCCGTCGCCAACAAATACTTCGGAGACAACAACTATGCCGCTATCTATAAGCTTCAGGGGCCAGACCCCAATGAGCTCAAGATCTCCAAACCCGAAATCACGCCTATCGCCATGAACCGCGATATGTCGAGCGATTTTCTTAAGGAGATACAAAACAGCAACGTCACTCCGATCGAGCCTGTGTTTGTCGACTATGACAAAGACCTTACAAAGCTTCAGGCAAAAAACAAAATTCCCGTATATTACACACACAACAGCACCAACGACGTGTTCCAGCTGACCTATATATATAATGTAGGTGAGTACAATGATCCGCGTCTCGACTATGCTGCCGAGCTGCTCGAACTCTTCGGCACGCCCGACATGACGCCACAGCAGATCCAAAACGAATTCTATAAGATGGCTTGCTCATTCCGCATATCCATCGGGGGCGAACGTTCTTATATCGTGCTCAGCGGTCTGAACGAGAACATGCCCAAAGCTATGTCTTTGTTCGAAAAAATTGTCAAGGAAGCCGTCGCCGACACTGCGGCCTACTCGGCATATATCGACCGAGTAGAGCAGTCTCGCGCCAACAACAAGAGCAATCAGCGCCAGAATTTCAACGCACTTTCAACCTATATGATCTATGGTAAAGATAATCCACAGACTCGTACACTCAGCGTCGAACAGCTCCGTGCGTCTGAACCTGAAGTCTTCCTGGCCGCCCTCCGTGAGCTTATGGATTACGAGCATGAGATCATCTATTACGGTGCAAGTTCCGAGAAACAGCTTCTTGCCGACATAAATAAAAACCACCACATCGCCAAGAAACTCAAACCCGCTCCTGAACAGAACGTGTTCACAATGCAGCAGCCTGAAGAAACCATCATTTTCGTCGCTCCTTACGATGCAAAGCAACTATATATGTCGCTCTACTCCAACCGCGGCGATAAATTCAATCCCGCCATCGAACCGCTCCGCGAAGTCTATAACGAATATTTCGGCGGATCGATGAATGCCATCGTATTCCAGGAAATGCGTGAGAGCCGCTCGCTTGCCTACTCCGCCTGGGCCAACATGATTGAGCCGTCATATCTGCGCCGACCTTACACCTATCGTGCGCAGATCGCCACTCAGAACGACAAGATGTCAGACGCAATCAAAGCCTTCGACGAGATCATCAACGATATGCCCGAAAGCCCGGCGGCCTTTGATCTTGCCAAGAAAGGCATCGAATCTCGCATCCGCACAGAGCGCATCATCAAGGACAACATCGCCTGGGATTATATCAACGCCCGAGACCTCGGACTGGACACAGACAGCCGTATAGCCGTCTTTAAAGCGCTCCCGACAATTACGCTCGACGATGTCGTAAAATTCCAGAAAGACAATGTCAAAGGACGCACCTACTACTATTGTGTGCTCGGCGACACCAAGGATATCGATCTCGACGCGCTCTCCAAACTCGGCAAGGTCGTGATGCTCACTACCGAAGACATCTTCGGCTACTGATAAATCCGATCTGAAAACTTTTTCAAAACGGGTGCACACAGCGTGCATCCGTTTTTTATTTGTATGATTGAAGATTTATTAATAATTTTGTCACGATTTAAGCAACAGATTGGTTCGCATTAAACGCGATTAAAAGGGAAACGGGTGAGAATCCCGTACAGACCCGCTGCTGTAAGTCCGTTACAATCCGGCAACTATATGCCACTGGCCAAGCAAGAGTGCGACGGCCGGGAAGGCGTTGACCGGGGGGATAAGTCAGAAGACCTGCCAATATTATTGACTCGCATCTATTGCGCTCGTGGTTAAGCGCAGCGAATAATTTATTGGACAATGAAAACTATCCCCGCGGGGTTGTTACGCATATCGCTGTGTATGCTTGTAATGGGCATCATAAGCTGTTGTTCCGTTTTCGCGATGGAAACGGCCGACAGTGTGCTGCATCTCGACGAGATTCTGGTCTCAGCCAATTCACCCCGCAAACTTGCCACAGTTCAGGAACTCTCAGGCGCCGAGCTTCAGTCTCTGTCAACAACATCCATAGCCGACGCGCTGAAATACTTTGCCGGAGTCCAGATCAAGGATTATGGAGGTCTCGGAGGGCTTAAGACCGTCAATGTCCGCTCGCTCGGAGCGCAGCACGTCGGAGTATATATCGACGGTATCCGCATCACCAATGCTCAGAACGGCACGGTTGATTTAGGTAAATTTTCACTGCCTACGCTTGAATCTGTCTCTCTTTACAACGCTAACAAACTTGATGTCTGCCAGTCGGCCTCTGAGTACGCTTCGGGGGCGACAGTTTATATGCGCACACGCAAACCTACCGGAGACTCGCTGTCGGTGACCGCTCGTCTGGCGTCGTTCCACACTTATATGGGACGCGTCAACGCCCAGTTCTGCCATAACGGATGGAGCGGTTTCATCGACGGTGAGTATCTGAATTCAAAAGGCGACTATCCGTTCCGCTACAAATCGCAGTATGAGGACACCGTCGGCCGGCGCACCAACTCCGATATCGAATACGGCCGTGTCGAGGCCGCACTGTTCAAAAACGGTTTTTCATCCCACGCCTATTACTATCAGTCCGAGCGGGGCTGTCCCGGTGGCATTGTCCGACGTCTGTCTGACAAGTACAACAATGTCGGCCGCGAGTGGGATCGCGACCTTTTCGTTCAGGCGTCCTATCAGCAGTCGTTCGCTGAAAAATTTCAGTTAAAACTCAACAGCAAATACGCCCACGAGTATCTGCGTTACTGCACCGATTACCTTGAAAATCAGAACACGGCCCGGGTCGACAACCACTACCGGCAGCACGACGCATTCATGTCTGTCTCTGCAGCCTATTTTCCCTTCGATATGCTGGCCGTCAATCTTGCATACGATGCCCGCATGTCGTGGCTCGACGCCGATCTGAAGATGTTCTGTCCTGTCAGGCGCGTCGATCAGAAAGCTGTCGCCGCTGTTCAGTTTAATTATCGCTCGTTTCGCGGCGCAGCCTCGATTCTCTATCAGCACTTTAAGGATCATACACGACTCAAGGTCGGAGCCGCCGATCCGCTCAGCCGTTTCACTCCGTCTGTATCTCTCGGCTACACATTCAGAAACCTTACGCTGAAAGCGTGGTACAAGAGCATCTTCCGCGCTCCGACGCTCAACGACATCTATTATACCCAGGCAGGCAACCGCAATCTTAAACCTGAATATACGAAGCAGTTCGATCTCGGAGCCGAATACAGCTATTCGTCTCCCGACTGGTTCGCATCGGTTCAGGCCGACGTCTATGTCAATCATATCGACGACCGCATAGTCTGTCTGCCCGTAAAAGGCACTTACACATGGTCGATGATGAACTACGGCAAGACATATTGCCGCGGCCTCAACATGACTGCCTCGGGGCGATATATGAGCGGACCGTGGAATTTCTCACTGCTAACCTCGCTCACCTGGCAGCGTGATCTCAACCGCACCGATCCGTCCAACGAAAACAGCTACAACAAACCGATCTGCTACTCTCCCACCCTCTCGTTCGGCATAACAGGCATCGCTGCGTGGCGCAACTATTCGCTGACCGTCTCCGAGCTTCACGTCGGCGAGCGCATGTGGTCGTATGCCGATCCCGAAGATGTTCTCTCTCCCTACAACAACGTCGACCTTAAACTGTCGGCCAATTTCAGCAAAGTGCTTGCATCGCTCGAAGTCAACGATCTCTTTGATGTTCAGTATGAGCATATCCCCCGTTATCCGATGCCCGGGCGCAACTTCCGTTTCACACTCACCTATATATTCTTCTAAAATCAATTATTACCCGCTATATTATGTCACACAGATCAAAACTACTCTCATTTCTGTCGGCGCTGCTTCTTCCGCTGTTGTCCTTCGCGCAGGAAAGGATAATTCTGCTTAACGAAGGCAACTGGCAGTCAGACAACGGCAAGATCACCTATTTCGAGGACGGCAAGATCGTCAGCAACCAGTGGTTCCGCGACGTCAACGGCTCGAAGCTCGGCGACACGCCCAACGACATCATCGCGGTCAACGACAATCTGATCGCAATTGCCATCAACTGGTCGAATATCGTCCAGTTCATCACCCCCGACGGCAAGGCTGTCGCCGCCACCGAGGACGTGCCCAATAACCGCAAGCTCGCCACGGACGGCGACTATGTCTACATTTCGTCCTACGGTCACGAATGCCGCGTCGGCGACAAATACGAGGAATTTACCAAAGGGTTCGTCGCCAAAATCGACGCTACGACTTTCAAGGTCATCGCCGCCGTTGAGGTCGGTTACGAACCCGAAGGCATAGCTTATTACGACGGCCGCCTCTTCGTGGCCAACACCGGCGGCTATGCTTTTCAGGAGTCGCATGAATATGAGACAACCGTCAGTGTCATCGACGCCGCTACTATGAAGGTCGAGCGCACCGTCGACACCGGACAGATCAACCTCTATGGCAAGATGTCGCAGAGCGGCAAATATCTGTGCATCAATTCACCGGGCAACTACTACGAAGTGCCTGCTGCCGCGATCATCCTCGACTGTGAGGCTGTGATCGCCGGCAAGCCTGACAAAGAGTGCTTCGTTTCGCTGCCCTACGCCGCGACCTACAGTTGCGTCACCACCGACGGCCGCTTCTATGCCATCGGTTCGCGCTACTCCTATCTCACGGGAGACTACACTTTTAATTATATCTCCATTGATCCCGAGATCGCTATGCTCACCGAGGGCCTCGACGGCATATACGAGGACTTTCCCGGCACTGTTCTTGCTGACATCAAGAAAATTGGCATGCCCTACGGACTCTATGTCAACCCCTATACAGGCTATATCTATGCCACCGACGCAGCCGGTTTTGTCGAGGGCGGCACGCTCTACCAGTGGTCTCCAGAGGGTAAACTGCTCGGCAAGCATGGTGTCTATATCAATCCGGCCCACTTCCTCGCTCTCAAACCCGATAATTACACCGGCGGCATCAATGATGTTATAGCTGATCCGGCCGACAGCGACTCGCCCCTCTACAATCTACAGGGCATACGCATCTCCTCGCCGACACCCGGCCAAATCTATATCCGCAACGGTAAGAAATATATCTACAAACAACAATAAATCAAACACTATGAAGTTTAAACGTTTACTTTTTCTGCTTTTGGGTGTGCAGTGTTGCATGACGTCACATGCGACATCGGTAAAACTGAATCTAAGCACACTTTCCAGAACCGCGATTGTAACCTCAAAATCCACAGGTGAAGCAATCGAGATCGGCGAACCCACAAATGCCGTATATAATTTTGATGCGGCTGCCGGCACCTATGTCGTCACTGTCTGCGACACAAAGACAAACAAAGACGGATCTGTAACAGAAGCCACCAACGGCACCATCGAAATGGATGTGCCCGACTCGTCCGATCAGTTCGACGTGAAGATTATAACCTGTACCCTCTATGCGAGAAATACAAATGAAGACAAAAGCAACTGGACTGTCGAAAACGGCGATTATACTTTTAACGTGAAAGTAGCATCGCGTGAAGGCAAAACTCAGATCCAAACGCCCGGAAAATCGACAACCGAAGGCCGTTATACCTTCCTTGCATTCAACGGCAATTCCTATTTCGTTGACTTCTTCCCCGGTGAGAAGCATGTCAGTGAAGGCTATACCAACCTTTACCAGAACGGTACACTGACTAACAATATTGACATCCGTGCTGACATACCGATGGGCGCTGATTTCACCGTGACAGTTCCCAAAGAAGCCAAATTCGAACTGGGACGCAAAACCTCACATTTCGTCGACTTCATCCCATTAGAGCCCAAGTCAACAGAGACCGAAGGCGACAATATCAAATACACATATACTCTTGCACTCGACGGCCGCTATTCGTTCCGTACTTCTATGGAAAATGCGCTGACACAATGCGGCTGGTATCGTTTCTCCAAAAATGAGGAAGAGCGAGTCCCGCTTACTTTCACGTTGGAGAGCTATAAAGTAAATGACCCCAAGACTATTGTACATGACGTAAAGGCGAACAAAGGATATGAGACCGGCGACATTTTCGTAAATATCAACGAACGCGGTCACCTTGTTCTCAACGTCGGTGAAACTTACAAAGCTCATGCCATGCGCTCCTGGCAAATCACCGACAGCCAGACAGCCAACTTCTTCATGGAACCAGACTTTCACTACACTATTCTTGATCTCAACGGCAATCCTTGCAACAATGTAGTTACTGTCGAACAAAAAGATGGTTCTGCATGGGCGGATCTCAAGGCCGTTGGCCAAGGCACTGTCATTGTTCTTGTAACCTATGACGCCGTTGACGCAACTTACTATACTTACGGGCAGAAAAACGACTACATGGGCGGACACTTTTGGAGCGCAATATGGCCGGAAAACACCGCGGCTTATGTTGTGACCGTTGGCGAAGGCGAAAGTTCTGTCGTTCCCAACATGAAAATCAACGAACAGTACTCCACCGCCACATTAAAAAATTCAGGCATCTATGTCGATGCCGAACACGATGTATTCTATTATCTCGATACCGAAGCCGGTTTTTCATATACATTCCACCCCGAAGGTGCTGACAAAGTCACTATGGCTTATCCGACAATCGGCGAGCGGATGGCGACATACTCCGGTTTCGGCAATGAAGGCGTGACCAAAAACGAAGACGGCTCATACACCCTTCTTCTTAAAGAAGGCCGTCAGATTGTCAGAATTACCGATGCGGGAGGCAAATCCGTCTATCAGGTGCTGACCGCCAAACCCTGCCATCGCGAAATCTTCAACGAATCACGTGAAGGGAGCACCATCTTCCAGCCCGGCGACAAAATCCGCATCCAATACTCGGGTCTGCGTCATCCCGCCAACAAAATGGCCGGCATCTACAACATGACAGCCCACATTGTCTACAACGGTATTCCCAACGGATCAGACCTCATTCTCGGCAAAGGACAGTACACATTCGGTTCGTCGGATGACGCACAGTCAGTTATGATCGATCTCCCCTTAGATATGAACCTCGACGAAACTCCCGAGCTCGTCATGAATGAGGGTGTGATACAGGTTAACGGCTATGGAGATCCCATCGGTAATCATCGTGTGATTTCATACTATAACGGCCGCAACGCCAACTTTACTGCAATCGCACATGCTACATATTTCGGAGCTCTGCCCGAAGTGCGCATTCCGCTGTCTCCCATGAAGAAGTTCAATCTCAAAATCAATAACGACATCGAAGGCTCAACCGTGCTCGTTACTCAGAAAGATACTGAACTTAACCCCGATTCCGAAGGAATCTATCACCCCACCTACGGCACATATATTGTACGTATCAGCAAAGACGGTTACAGATGCTTCCATGCCGTCAACACTCTCGACGAAAACAGCAAGCTTGATTGCACGGTCGATGTGACGATGGAACTCGCCGACGAAAATGCATGGGACGGTAAAACGCTTACCGAACCAGCCTCTGTAGACGGAGTATATCAGATTACAAGCGGTGCAGAACTGGCTTGGCTTGCGGCAGAGGTCAACAAAGAAAACAAAGCTGTCCATGCTTCGCTCCTCAATGACATCGACCTGGCCGGATATGAGTGGACACCCATCGGTAACAGCTCAAAGTGCTCGTTCTACGGGACTTTCACAGGCAATAACCACAAGATAAAAGGTCTCTACATTTACGCCCCTGAAACGGAAAATGTAGGTCTTTTCGGTATAGCAGAGGGTGGTAATCGATTAAAAGATTCTATCACCGGCCTTACGGTATACGGCTCTGTTACTGGTTGCCGTTTTGTTGGCGGTATTGCAGGCAAAGCAGATTATAACGTCTTTATTTCTGAATGTGGCAACTATGCCGATGTGACAGCTCTTACAGCAAAGACCGATAAAATTAGCGGAAACACCGGTATATACGCAGGTGGCGTTGCCGGAATTTCCGACTCAGTAATCAACTGCTATAATGTCGGAACCATCAAAAGTTATATGACAGCAGGTGGCGTTACAGGTGGAACCTTCGTAGCGACGAATTGCTATAACATTGGTTCAGTCACTGCTTCGGACGAAGCAGGTGCCATCGGTTCAAATGCCTGGAATACTCACGAAGCAACAAATTCATTCTCTACTGTCGCTGTTCGCGATGATGAACCGATAACTATTGTCACTGACGAGCAGATGCGGTCGGGTGAGGTGGCTTATAAGCTTGGTGAGGCCTTCGGTCAGGAGATCGGCAAGGACGAGCATCCAGTGCTCGGCGGCATGAAGGTTCTCTACGACGAAGCCAATAACCGCTATTATAACGAAAACGGCGGCACATCGGGCATCGACGTCATTACCGCCGACGAGGCCGAGGGAGCTGTCTACTACAACCTCCAGGGCGTGGCATCAGAAACTCCGTTCAAGGGCCTCAACATCGTTAGCCTGCGCGACGGCTCGGTCCGCAAGATATTCGTAAGATAACCATACGGTGGGGTCGCGACTCATTCGCGACAGCCACAGTGGGGCATACCGTTTCGGCGGTGTGCCCCACTCATTTTTACTGCCATTTTGTCACGTCTGTCACATCAAAAGGTCATAAAAACTTTTTGGCACAGGATTTGTTCTATTAGTGATGTAACTCATTAGATACAATTAAATACATAACATATAAAAACATTACAATCATGGGAAAAATCATTGGTATTGACTTAGGAACGACCAACTCGTGTGTTGCAGTTCTCGAAGGTAACGATCCTGTCGTTATTCCTAACAGCGAAGGCCGTAACACCACACCTTCTGTAGTTGCATTCGTCGACGGCGGCGAACGTAAAGTCGGCGATCCCGCAAAACGTCAGGCTATCACCAACCCTAAGCGTACAATATATTCGATCAAACGTTTCATGGGTGAAACTTATGATCAGGTCAAGAACGAAATCGAACGCGTACCTTATAAAGTGGTTCGCGGCGACAACAATACGCCCCGTATCGACATCGACGGCCGTGAATATACTCCTCAGGAGATTTCGGCAATGATCCTTCAGAAGATGAAGAAGACAGCCGAAGATTACCTAGGACAGTCAGTGACCGAAGCCGTGATCACTGTTCCGGCATACTTCAACGACTCTCAGCGTCAGGCTACAAAAGAAGCCGGTGAGATCGCAGGTCTTACAGTGAAACGTATCGTCAACGAACCGACTGCCGCAGCTCTCGCCTATGGTCTCGACAAGACAAACAAAGATCAGAAGATCGCAGTGTTCGACCTCGGTGGCGGAACATTCGATATCTCGATCCTCGAACTCGGTGACGGCGTCTTCGAAGTAAAATCGACCAACGGTGACACTCACCTCGGCGGCGACGACTTCGACCACGTGATCATCGACTGGCTCGCTGACGAATTCCAGAAAGAGGAAGGAGTCGATCTCCGTCAGGATCCTATGGCACTCCAGCGTCTTAAAGAAGCTGCCGAAAAGGCCAAGATCGAACTGTCGAGCACAACATCGACCGAAATCAACCTGCCGTATATCATGCCGGTCAACGGTATTCCAAAGCACCTTGTAAAAACTCTTACTCGTGCGAAATTCGAACAGCTCGCCGACAAACTCATTCAGGCCACTATCAAGCCTTGCGAAGACGCTCTTCGCGACGCCGGCATGAAACCGAGCGACATCGATGAAGTGATCCTCGTCGGCGGTTCGACCCGTATCCCCGCAATCCAGCAGGTAGTTGAGAAATTCTTCGGCAAGGCTCCGTCAAAGGGCGTGAACCCCGACGAAGTGGTAGCCGTAGGTGCCGCAATTCAGGGTGGTGTCCTCTCAGGCGATGTGAAAGACGTCCTTCTTCTCGACGTTGTGCCTCTGTCAGTAGGTATCGAGACTCTTGGCGGCGTGATGACAAAACTCATCGAAGCCAACACCACAATTCCTACCCGCAAGAGCGAGACATTCTCGACTGCAGCCGACAACCAGCCTTCTGTTGAGATCAACGTCCTTCAGGGCGAACGTCCTATGGCAAAAGACGACAAACTGCTCGGCAAATTCCACCTCGACGGCATCGCACCCGCTCCTCGTGGCATCCCTCAGATCGAAGTGACATTCGAAATCGACGCCAACGGCATCCTCAATGTTTCGGCCAAAGATAAAGCCACAGGCAAGGAACAGTCGATCCGTATCGAAGCATCGAGCGGTCTTACCGACGCCGAAATCAAACGTATGAAAGAAGAAGCAGAAGCAAATGCAGCTGCCGACGCTAAAGAAAAAGAGCGTATCGACAAACTCAACCACGCTGACGCTGTCATCTTCCAGACAGAAAAACAGATTGCCGAATTCGGCGACAAGATCCCTGCCGACAAGAAAGCAACTCTCGAAAGCGCCCTCAACCGTCTGAAAGAAGCTCACAAAGCTGCAGACCTCAACGGCATTGACAGCGCGATCAAAGAGATCGAAACAACATTCGGTGCAGTTCAGCAGGACATCCTCAACGCCCAGCAGCAGGCTCAGTCAGCACAGAGCGCAGGAGCCGGCGCAGGCCAGCAGGCCAACCCCGGCAACAACGGCGGCGACGACCACGTCACCGACGTCGACTTCGAGGAAGTGAAATAAGTCCCATAACCAACGATAACAAAATGGAGTGTAGCTCAACAAGTTACACTCCATTTTTATTTGCTCTTTTCTCTATGAATACTTGTTTTCTATGAATTTTTAGCTTATATTTGCATCAAATTTGTACCATTACAGAAATGTGAAGACGAAGTATACTTACGTTACAAATTTGAAGATTAAGTGATACAATAACAGATATGCCCTATGCCCGAAAGTAAAGCTAAAATAATGAGACACTGCATTGTATGCGGAAAACCATTCCTCGCTAAGAATGTTGATTCGGTTCACTGCTCAAAGAAGTGTTCCAATGAGACATATCGTAACAAAAAGCGGGCTGAGAAAAGAGAAATGGAGCGTCAGGCTATCTTAGCTGAATCAAAGGGTAATGCTTTGCTCACAGTGGTACAGGTGTGCAGCCGTTATCAAATTTCACGCCCAACTCTTTATAGGTGGATTCGTCAAGGGAAAATAAAAGATCACAATCCGGGCGACAGAATGACTCTCATTGATGTCACTGACATTGAAGGCTTATTGGAGATAAGAATGAATCCTTTAGAAGAGACTCCAAAGAAACGACTATATTCATTAGAGCCGGAAGATTGCTATGCGATTGGAGAGGTTTCAAAGAAATACAGAATAAGCGAGTCAACAGTATACAGTAATCTGCGAAGACATAGTATTCCTATGCGTCAGATAGGCCGATATGTATATGTTCCTAAGTTTGACATTGACAAAATCTTCAAGTCCGAGAAATGAAAAAGAGACTCCAACATACAACAGTATCCGTAAAACTGCGAAAGAGTGAAATTCGGAATGAATGGTATCTCTATGTCGAGGCATACCCTGTCTATGAGAAGGAGAATGAAACTCCTAAACGAGTACGTGAATATGTCAAACGTATCATAACGACACCGATATGGGATAAGAAAAGGCCTACTCGCGGAGGCTTCCAGCCGAAACGTGATATCAATGGCGTTATCATGTGCAAATCACAGATAGATCAGGAATCGTGCATCTATGCCGATAAGGTAAGGCAAATCCGTCAGAAGGAATATGATACGGCTGCCCTCTACTCCGATCAGGATGCGGCTCAGGCTGAATTACAGGAAAAAGCCAATGCCAATTTCATCGACTATGTGAAGAAGATTACTGTGGAGCGACATAAGAACAGCTCGGCATCAATTCTCATAAACTGGAAACGAATGGGCGAATTGTTGAAAATCTTTTCTAAAGACGGAATAATACCATTCGGAAGAATTGACACTAAGCTGATAAACGATTTCAAGAACTTTCTTCTGACGGCTCCACAAGGAGGTGGAAAGAAAGGAACTTTGTCACAAAACTCGGCTGCGACATATTTCTCAATCTTTAAGGCGGCGTTGAAGCAGGCATTTATTGATGGTTATATCTCTGTCGACCTCTCGGCTAAGGCAAAAGGAATCGCAGAAGAAGAAAGCCGTCGTGAGTTCCTGACCATCTCCGAACTCAACACATTGGCAAAAACGCCCTGCGATAAGCCAATCATAAAGCGTGCGGCATTGTTTGCTGCGTTGACAGGCTTACGCCATTGTGATATTCAGAAGCTCCATTGGGGCGATATTCAAAAGGTGGGCGATCAATACCGTCTGAACTTCACTCAACAGAAAACGAAGGGAGTTGAATATCAGCCAATCTCTGAACAAGCATATCAATTATGTGGTACTCCGGGAGGTGCCGACAGGCTTATATTTGAAGATTTGCCGGATCCTTCATGGGTATCACGTCCTTTGAAGAGATGGATTGAGGCAGCCGGAATCAAGCGAAGAGTCACGTTCCATTGCTTCCGCCATACCTTTGCCACGCTTCAAATCGCCGGCGGCACAGACCTTTATACCGTCAGCAAGATGTTAGGCCACACGAATGTCCGTACAACGCAGATATACGCTAAAGTCATTGATAAAATGAAAGATGAAGCTGCAAACGCCATCAATCTTGACTTGAATTTCAATGATATTGAGTAAAAATATTTATAGAAATGGGATTATATTTATATAAATAAAAAAGTCTAAAAGTGAGGCGTTTATAATCTGATTTCTTTATCGTTTCCTATGGATTTTCTAACTTTGTAGAAAATTAAAGAAAATGATATCGAGAACTCTCCCCAAAATAACTCCGGGAATAATCACCGGAGTAAATCTCACCCTGTCGACTGCAATGGCGTGGGGAACCTGTGCCAAATTTGATTTAGGATTGCAATGGAGCTTACTGCTTGTTCCTGTTTATTATGCGTTCTGGCAACTATTCTATGCAGGGTGCAACAGAATAAGTGAGCGCATAGTCAATGCTTTTGATAAGGCTCATAGCGAATTGATTACGCGAAAGCAACAGGAAGCAGTTGAAGAAGCCCTCAAAAATGTTGAGCCGACAGTCATAGTCAAAGATTCGGATTACGAGGACGCAATCAAATTTCACGACCATTATGTTGCCGAAACCAGCATAGTAAGAGAACAACTGGTTCGAGAGGATGCTGAGAAACTTGACAAAATTCTCTCCTATACTAAGGAGACATTTATGCGCCTGAATTTTTCTCAAACCGAAGTCGCTCAGATTTTGGATTGTGTGAGATACTTTGTCAGTAATAAGGATGTGCTCAACGTGAATGCCATGAAAATTTCAAAGAAACCTGAGGTGACTCAAGCCTCTTTGAAGAATTTTGCATGGAACATCGCATTCCAGTATACCATTGATGGCGACACCACGGCATCCTTTGTCAAAGTTACTTTCGGCGAATGGTTTGCCAATACAGAACTCTCATCAATCAAAAAGACACTTCGCAACATCCGTGGTGCCCATGTCGTTGAGATTGATGAGAAGATTCTGAAAGGCTGAAAAGCTATCTCCTACCTTTGGATTTCGGTCTTCGGAATTTGTCCTTGTCATCATCGTTCCAAGGTAAATCCGAGGATGAACCACCCGAGCCGGTGCCGACATGCAGTGTCGGGATTCCTCCGGCTGCAGTCTGTAGGGCGACGGCGAGAAGACTATGCTGAGATTCATCGACCTGCTCCCACGGCTCAAACAGTTCGTTGACCAACTCATGTAGAGTCATCGCCCCACTGTTGTACTTGTCAAGAAGATTCTGGGGAAAATTATAAGAAGTGTTCTTGAACTCGTTCCCATGAAACAGCGTCGTGATCGTCAGACTGGGATACATACGGTTGGGAATCCAGCCGCTGACAAGTTTCGCTCCTGATGACAGACGGTACCGTTCGGGATATGCCATGCGGTGCAGCTCCTCCGCCCGGTTGTGTTCGGCATTATAACGGCTCTCCCATTCGGCAGCTCGTTTGGTCGCCGCATTGATTTCCTTTTGGTAGGAGTTGTGTTCACGAAGCGAATCAGCTTTCAAACTGTCATATCGCTTCTGCATGTCGGTGAGTCGCTTTTGCAATGCGGCGATCTGTTTGTCCTTGTCGGCAACTTCCTTCTCCAGTTTCGGCAGTTCCCCGGTGCCAAGCCATGAGAGGATGCGGTTCTTACCGTCCTTCGCTCCTTTCTCGACCTTCTCCTTTTCTGCTGCCAGGTTCTCAATCTCGGCTGTCAGTCTTTCGATGTCTGACTGTAGTTCGAGCGCTTGCTGACGGTTGTATTGCTGTTGCGTCTGATGTCTGGCACCACTCGCAACGACACCACGTTTCAATCCGAATCCGGCCATTGCCTCTGCGTATGTATCCTGATATTGCCGGAGCTTGCCGCGTGTCATCAACTCATTGGCACATAGCCTCGGTGCCGGGGTCTTATCCTTGTACTCCTGCTCACCCTCGCGCTTACGGCGTGTGCGTGGTGCCGTTACAATGGGGACAACCGTTGCATGAAGGTGGGGTGTCTTCTCATCCATGTGGAGCACGCATGACACAAGATTATCCTTGCCGAAGGTGTCGTGCAGCCATTTGATATTGGATCGGCACCAGTCATCAAGGCGACCGGAGTTTACAAGAGCCATCATCTGCTCATGCGTGCCCGTCAGAAGCACACGGATGGCGTGGGTCTGGTTTTTGCCGACTTTCCGCTTAAGTCCGGCTGTTTCAATTCGGTGCTGAATCGCCTGAGTGCGGTTCCGAACACCGTCAGGAAAGGCGATAAGCTCACGGTTGAGGTGTGTTCTGCTCTCGTCCGCGTTGTCGGGGATGTGAGGTTTGCCGTCGGCTGTCTTGCGCTCGATGTGACAGGACATGCCCGAATCGTTGCCTGCGCCACGCTCCAAGTGGCACACTGCGTATTGTGTAGTCATATAATCTTGAATTAAATTGGGTATGATAAAATTCCGTATCAATCGCAAAAGAGAGCCGGGGAGGAGGCCGATGTCTGATGGCTTTTTCGGGAGAGGTCGCAGACATCGGCTGAAAATGCCATAATAAGCTACGGAATTTTATTACTAAAATCCTCCCTACATTCAGCAAGCTGACCGGCCCGGTCGACAGCTCCTACAATGGGGTTATTCCGTCTTGCCGCGTCCAAGAGGAAGTCGGCGATGTCAAGTTTGGCGGCTCTCTGCTCCGGTGTTGCCATGTCGGATATGGCAGTCACAATCCCGACAGTCGGCGTAATTGTGCGTAGCATTGTCAATTTGTCGCGCCAACGGTCTTCGGCATCAAGGTCGGGCACTAGCCACACTTCCCTGCCTTTCAGAACTTGCGAAGCCGTCTGATTGAGGCATCCGCAACATCCGCCACTCGCCAGCCACAGGTACTGCGGATAATAGTGAGAAGCGATTATCGCTGACTTCTCGGACTCCACGATCATGACCTTTGAATCGGGATAGACTGAAAGCAGATGCTCTCCGAAGAAGCATTGCACAAGGTTGAAGTCGTCGGGATTGTCAACCATTGATTTCATACGGTGCGCCCACATGAAGTTTACCAATCCATCTTCCTTTATGCGGTGCCCGTCGTTGCCGTATCGCATTATCTTTCCTGTGCGGACACCACCGTTGACATCCACTTGCCAGAAGACTGCCGCATCGTTCATCCGGGTGGTTGCACCGACATTATATAATCGGAACAGTCGCATGGTTTCGTCATTACCCCATAGTGAGCTGTGAAATCGGAACAGAGCTGAAGACTGACAACGATTCATGGATTCAACCATCCGGCTACGCACTATGAATGATGGTTGGGAGGGTAGTTCATTGATGTGTAAACTCACCGGTTGATGGAATGAAAAATCATTCAGCCAGGGATGGTCACGGAAGTAGTCGGATGGTGTGTAGTGGTATCCGCATCTGAATATCCGGTCACATTTGCCCACATGATCGGCAAGAAATCGCCCCGTCTGTGTGTCAACATATCGCACAAGTTTCTTCTGCCGTCCGCAGGCAGGACATGTCACTTTGATGCGAGGACGGGAGTTGTCAAGCCGGTATCTGTACTCATTAGTCATTGTAAGGCGAATTTTGGTTGAGTGAGGTGTCGTGTATATATAGGCTCGCTTCATCCAACTAACTTTTTCAATAGTAAAAGTCCTGAAGATAGCGGTACGGATTGCCCTTCTTCTTGCCTTTGTCCACCTGCTCGATCATCCGTTTGTTCTTCAAAAAGGTTATCAGAATCTTGAGCTTGTAATCGCTGAGTTCGATGTCTTCCTCGGCGTATGCGTCACGGAGCGCGTCCATCAGTTCCCCATGTCGGAGCAGTGTATCCGGATTTGGAAACGCCGAATCAAGCGCACTACGGTGAGTATCCTCGGTTATGTCGTGATATGGGTCCCATGCCTCGTTGCCTTTGGCTTCGGGTGTCGGCACATAGTCCTTGATAAGTTCGGGCAAAGCCTCGGTGTTAATTCGAAAGGCAAACGAAGGGAAAGAGATATCCCGGATATAGACCGCCTCGACGGTGCTGATGGCATCATCGTTCTTGTCCTTCTCGACACGGAGAACGGTTTCGGACTTGTTGTTGATTTCGGTTCCGATATGTCCGCGTGCGTTCTCATCGCTCTTGTTTTGGTGAATGATGGTGTGGGTGTGTAGATTGTATTCTTCTGTCCACTTCATCAGATAGTTGACTATAAGAGTAGCTTCGCGCGGACTGTTGATGTCAAGCATAAGGTCGCGGATGCCGTCGATGATTACCAACCCGACAGCCGGGGTGTTCCGAATCTTATGGTCAATCATGCCGATGCGGTCTTCCACGGAATATTTACGGAGAGCGTAATATTTTATGCGCTGCTTGATTTCCGCGTTGCTCCTGTGGGTCAGTCGAGCGATACGCTTGAATACACGGAAGGCGTGATATTTGCTCTGCTCGGTGTCAAAGTATAGGATACCGTTCTGGTCCAACGGCATGTTGCCACGATAATTCAGAATCGTGGAATTGGTCATGGCAGCTGCTGTCATCGCCGACACATTAAAGGTCTTCTTACCTTTGGGCTTACCAATCGAGGCACTGAAATTGCCGAAGGTACAGGCAGGTGAATCGCCTATATAAATGGCAACCGGCGGCGGTGATACCTCCTTGTCGATGTCAAGTTGTGCCTCATTGCATAACCTCTCGTAGCGCACAGCCGCTGCATCAGGTGCCTGCAGCCCGGCACCGCTTTCGACTTCGGCGATGAAACCGCCGAGTGGGTCATTCATTGCGTTCATAGTTTATGTTCCTTTCTACCGGCGCAAAATGCTTCGGCATCCGCCTCGATTTCACGGATTGATTTGAGCTGTTCCCCAATCAGCCACTTGTCTATCTCTGACTTCAGAAACATGATGCGCTTCCCCTTCTTGTGGAACGGTATGAGATGTGCGCTCGTCCATCCATAGACAGTCTGCGTTGCCGGGCGCGTCGGAAGATATGCGCACAGCTCTTTAATATCCATCCACACATCCTTGCCGGATGCCGAAGTGTCGCCAAACGATTCAAGTTTGCGATCAAGCTCTTCAACTTTCTCAATCAGATATGCCAGAGCTTTGGGCACATCCTCGAATTTGATAGTGGTTCTTTCGACCATTATAACAGATATTTGCATTGCGCCTCAATATCGAAGCGTTCTGCAAAAGAATAGCAAAAACCAATGGTGATTCAATGCTGATTCCACCCATACCCAAAATCATAACCAAATCATAACTCCCCATAACAATACATAACTATCCCCCAACAACTTACATCCTGCATATTCTTTTGGTTATGATTGCCTATTGAGGCCGAAATAGCCCTTGTTAATGATGCCAATCATAGCTAATCACTATCTCCCAATAAATATGATTGCTATTGGAGTGCAGAGGGCTTTGGTTTTATCCACAAACAAAGCCTAAAAGGATCTTTGACCGTAGTTAAGCCAATATCCGCATCGTCTAATCGCAAAACTCTACCCCAATTGCCTGCTTTTATTTGAGGCATTTCTGTATCCCTATTGAATAAACCAAATGCCGCCCCTAAATCGTTAAAAGCGTGTACCAATCTATTAACAATAATCTCTATTTCTTGAATAAGCAAAAGTTGGCTTGCAATGTGGTTTTTATAAAGTATTATTACTGTTTCGTCTTTTGACTTACGCTCCAGCATATGATTGAAATATCCAAAGTATTTGTGAGTAGAGACCAACTGAGTTAAAATGTAGGGCGCAGATGTTTCTTCCTTCACTACCTTTCGTTGTTGATAATCATTACGAATTTCTTCAAGGAATACATACGCAGATTTTTGGTTGTTTTTTATGGCTTCGTCAAATTTCGTAATAAATTCATCTATTGAATATATCTTGGTCTCAAAATTAAATAGGTTGTATAACGTTTTACTTTTTCTAATTATACCAACATCATCACTGACAAAACAATCACAATATGAACCGAAGAAACTATGCATACAATCCGTCTGCATATTGCGAAACTTTACTTTTTTTCGCGCCTCTCTGCTAACGCCAAGTAAATCAAGAAGCATATAAGATATGTAATACACAGTGGATGCATCAGATGTCGGAAGCCCAACCTGATTTATAGTCGCCTTTATTGTTTCAATGAAAGATAAGCCTAATGGAGATGATGCTAATTGATTATTGAAAATACTTTCGCAATCCGTTGTTATTAATGCTGGATTATAGTTCTTGATGGCATTGTCTCTTATTTGCTTATATGAGTTTTTATTATCATAAAAATTCTCTTTTACAAATTTCACAAATGAAGTAAACGATGCTTTATCTATTTGTACTTCATTTGAGCATATTGGGGCTCTTTTCTTTAGCCAATCAAATTCCAATTGTCCGGTCAAATCTTTGTACGAGATATCCATAATATTATTTATGACCTCTCGTTGTTCTTTTGTGATTTGCGATAAATCAAAATTGTCCAGCCAAGAAAAATCATTGATTGCCGCTATATTATCAAAAACAGAACGTGGAGTTTCTTTACCTACCATAATATTAGGATTCTCAAAGAAAATATGGTTACCATCTACGATAGTTTGCATTAAATCCATTTCCTCATATTTAATATCGGTCATATCTTGTTGAAGATCGAATAAATGAGCATTTGAATACAGGAAAATAAACTCGTCACGATGAGACAATATCTTCTCACGCAAAACACGATATTTTTCTTCTTGCGCGTTAAACAGATGACTAAAAAGCTGTTTATCAAAATATATTGTAACCATGCTTATTGAATTTATTTATCTTACAACTTATTGTTTCTCTATCAGAATCGCTTTCTTATGCCGGAGAGTTTCTTCTGCTGTACTACAAAGTTAACCAAACTTTCAAAGCGAACATCATCGAAATACTGATTTTATCATATGATTTGTCTTTCAGTGCGTAAAATCAGTCCTAAAACATAATCCTTTTGGTTTGATTATTGCGCGCATTCCATTGATACATCAAAAATTATTTGTAATTTTGTAATTGTGGATAGTAATGCCAATCTGAAAACGGCCAAATAATTATTGCAAAAAATGGCGAAAGCCGACAACTTTGGAACTCAACATAGTCATTACAGGCTTTGGCCAGCCTTCAGATGCTGTATTTGAGTCCCGTTTTTGTATATGGATAACGTTCACAGTCAGACTGTATCACTAATATGGAACATCGCCGACGATGTGCTGCGCGATGTCTTCGTTCGCGGCCAGTACCGCGACGTAATTCTCCCTATGGTCGTTTTGCGTCGCCTTGATGCGCTTCTCGAACCGACCAAAGAGGCTGTTGATGCGCAAGTCACCCAGGACAAGGAGCTTGGCCTTGACCCCGACGAATACGCCATCAACGAAGTCACCGGACTGTCCTTTTATAATACAAGCCGATGGACGCTGTCTCGACTAAAAAGTCAGGCCACAGGAGATAATGATATACTCCTGACCAACTTTACAGAATATCTGCTCGGTTTCAGCCATAACGTTCAAGACGTTCTCAACAAGTTTGAGTTCTTTACCAAAGCGCGCAAACTTGCCGACCGCGACTGTCTGCTCTCACTCATTGAGAAGATTACCGACCCATATATCAACCTTACCGATAAGCCCGCCAAAGACCCCAACGGTCTGCCGCTTCCTGCTGTCTCAAACTTCGATATGGGTACAATCTTCGAGGAACTGCTTCGTCGCTTCAATGAAGAAAACAACGAGGAAGCTGGTGAACACTTCACGCCCCGCGATGTGATTCACCTCCTTTCCCAGATTGTATTTGACCCGGTCATTGACAATCTACCGCCGGTGGTGCAGATTTATGACCCAGCTTGCGGCTCCGGCGGTATGCTCACCGAGTCAAGCGAATACCTTATCTCCAAAGGCGTTGACTCAAATTCGATAGTTATTGCCGGTACGGAGATAAACCCCGAAACCTATGCTATCTGCAAGTCGGATCTCATTATCAAAAGCGTCAACCCCGACGGCATTTATTGCGGCAATACCATCACCGAGAACCATTTCGCTGACCGCACTTTTGGCTACATGATAACCAACCCGCCTTACGGCAAGTCGTGGAAAGAGCATAAAAAGCTTATATATCACGAAAAAGAACTGCTTGACGAACGTTTCCGCAAATGGCTCATCAACTTCGCCGGTGAGGTTGAGCAGCTTGACTGCTGTCCGCGAACCTCCGACGGTCAGCTCCTTTTCGTACTTGAGATGATTGATAGGATGAAGCCGCTCGACATGCAGCCGCAGGGCACCCGCATCGCTTCCATTCACAACGGCTCGTCGCTCTTCACCGGCGATGCCGGGCAAGCCGAAAGCAACATACGCCGTTACCTGCTGGAGAATGACCTTGTCGAGGCCATCATCCAGCTGCCTAACAACATCTTCTACAACACAGGTATTTCAACCTACTGCTGGATTATCACCAACAATAAGGAAGACCGCCGTCGCGGCATGATACAACTTATCGACGCTTCGCAAGCCTACGAAAAGTTGCGCAAGAACCAGGGCAACCGCAACTGTACCATCGAGCCGTACCGTCAGACCATCTACGACGTGTATTGCTCCTTCGTCGAATGTAACCCCACCGATGATGCGCCCATCGCCTCGAAAATATTCCCTGTCGACGAGTTCCGCTACTACTCTGTAACCATCGATCGGCCGCTTCGCCTTCGCGCCCAATTCAGTGCTCAGGCTATCGACGACATGCTGTTTGACCCGAAACAGGACGAACTGACACGCTGGCTTTACGGCAAATACGGCGACCGCGTATTCACCGTCCTCACTTCCGAGGTTCAGGACATACGCGAATACCTCCAGGATCAGGAAATCAAAATAACTGACAAGAATTTCCGTAAACTCATCGACCCGACGGCATGGAAAGAGCGTCGGGAACTTCAACACATAGCCAATCTGCTTGCCCGCGAAATCGGCTCCGGCGTGTTTATGGACTACAACGAGTTTTTCGACCTTGCTGTCGAAACCGCAAAACGCCTGGACCTCAAAATCAGCAAGACCGACCTCGATAAGAAGATTTGTCGCATAATGACTGTTTCCGACCCCGAAGCCGCTCCGGTCATATCCAAAACTGTTAAGCCGACTGCAAAAGATGTTACTTCGGTTGTCGATATATTCGGTGTGGACCCCGCCGCCTTCGCCGACTATGGCCTTTACCCTATGTCAAAAGGCAAAGACCTGATTATCTATGAAACCGACTCCGAACTGCGCGACTCCGAAAAGATTCCCGTCGGCGAGAACATCCACGAATATTTCCTGCGCGAAGTCAAACCCTACGCTCTCGATGCCTGGATTAACCTCCCCGTTACCAAAATCGGCTGCGAGATTTCCTTCAACAAATATTTCTACGAGCCTAAAACGCTACGCTCGCTCGAAGAAAACGAGGCTGACATTCTCGCACTCGACGCAGAAAGTCAGAACCTAATCCGTTCACTCCTTAACCTCGCTGAGTAATGGCAACCTACGAAAGCTATAAAGACAGCGGCGTAAAGTGGATAGGACAAATACCGAGCCATTGGGAGGTCAAGAAACTTCGCGCTTTCTTTTCTGAGGTATGCGATGTTAATTCAGCATTAAAAGTTCGTAATCAGCTTCAGTTTAAGTACGGAACTATCGTACCAAAGCCCGATAGTGGTATCGATGAAACTGTCCTCAAAACTATATCCAAATATACAGTCGTATATCCCGGCGATATAATTATCAACGGTCTCAACTTAAACTATGACTTTATTTCTTTTCGTGTAGGAAAGGTCAATGAGAGCGGAGTAATAACGTCGGCATACATAGCGATGCGTCCTAACAGCGGTCTTTCACCAAAGTTTTATGAATATATGCTGAAAGCTATGGACGCGAAAAAGGTATTTCACGGTTTTGGCACTGGCATACGGTCAACCTTATCTTTCAAAGAATTAAAGCACAAGCTGCTTCCTCTTGTTCCTCTCGAAGAACAGGAGGCGATTGTGGCATACTTGGATAAGGTTATGGCGGAGATAGACCGTGCTATCGAGGCGCAGCAAAAGATGATTGATGCACTCAACGAGCGCAAGCAAATTATCATCACTCGTGCCGTAACCCGTGGCCTCAACCCCGATGCGCCGCTCCGCGACTCCGGCATCGACTGGCTCGGCCAAATCCCCGAACATTGGAAAGTTATGAAACTCGGTTCATTAGGTGTTACATCTAATGGAATCAGTAATGATGCATCATATTTCGGAGAAGGATATCCTTTTGTTTCTTATAGCGATGTATATAAAAATTTCAGTTTGCCTAATGAAATTAGGCAACTTGCTAAATCAAGTGAACGAGACCAAATGTTTTTTTCGGTTAAGCGAGGGGATGTCTTCTTTACAAGAACTTCTGAAACAGTAGATGAAATAGGATTTTCAAGTGTTTGCTTAAAGACGATCCCACAAGCTGTATTCGCTGGCTTCCTAATTAGATTCAGACCAATAGAGAATATTATAGTGCCTGAGTTCTCTAAATTCTACTTTAGAGCATCGTGCCATCGTAATTATTTCGTAAAAGAAATGAACTTGGTTACTCGTGCGTCATTAAGTCAGCAATTACTAAAAGGATTGACAGTATTGCTACCTCCTAAGTCGGAACAAATTTCAATTTCAGATTACTTAAATTTTAAGATAACAAGTTTAGATAATTACATTGAAACTTGCAAAAAAATGATTTCCTTGCTTCAGGAGCGCAAACAAGTCATAATTAACGAAGTAGTAACCGGCAAAAAGAAAGTTATTTGAAAGAACTATGCCTACAAAAAATATAGAACCGAAACTCCGACTAATCAGTGAATACACACTCCTTGAAAAGGATGATGTATTTGAGATTCCGCAATATCAACGTGCATATTCTTGGACAATACTCCATTGTAGCAAGCTATGGCAAGATATTGAGTCATTTATCGATAGTGGGGCTGAAGATCCTTATTTCTTCGGTACAATTATCGTTGACTGCTCGACACCGAATCATCTCAGTCTTATCGATGGTCAACAACGCACCACTACCTTCTTATTATTACTCAAGGCACTTCAGCTTCGACTAAAGGATGCTTTGGACAAACTAAACATGGGGCCCGACACAAAAGCATTATGGTTAGGTCTCAGCACAAGTTACAGCACTATCCTTAAGATCCTCTATAAGGCAGACGATGATAAGGAAGTGGCTATTGAGAAGTCATGGGATAATGCTCGCAGAACAGTTATCCTTAAGAATAATTCCATTAACGAACTCCATCGTGATGACTTCCAAATCATTATGGATGCTGAATCATATTGGGAGGCAGAGAAAAAAGTTTATAAGATACCTCGAAAGCAGAAAGATAATAAATATACAAACTTTTTCCGTAACTTCAAGTACTTTTGCGATGAGTTGGCGAAATACTCCGAGTCTAATCTCAACAATTTCGCCAAGATATTTTTGTCGAAGTGTCAAATCATAGAAATCAGAAGTTGGCAAATTGAACAGGCTATTACAATGTTCAACTCGCTTAACTCAACCGGAATGCCACTAAGTGATGCCGATATTATATCTGCACAGCTCTATTCATTCTCTGGTGAATCCGACCGAGAAAAATTTATGTCAGCATGGCAGAAAATCAAAGAATTGGCTAATGAACTCGGGCAGCGAAAGATTATCGACATTGACGGTGTGCTTCAGCAGTTCATGTATATGAACCGCGCAGAAAAGCAACATTACAAACTAAATGAGGTGACAACACCCGGCCTTAGAAAATATTATCTAACCGAACATGCCGAGATACTCCGCGAACCAATGTTTCTCTGCGGAAAATTTAAAAAGATTCTTGATATTTGGGATAAAATCAAGGATTATCAAATTATAAAACTGCTTTTGAAGTTTAATGAGAATTTTAAACTATTCCTCATCAGCTATCTGAACAGATATGATGTCGACAAGATTGACAAAGATGTTGTGCAACCAATAGCTGAATGCATGTTGCGCCTGTTCGCTATAATTGAGTCTGGAGATGCAAGTTATTCTGCATCTAAATTCAAGACGTTCCTTTTCAATGAAAATTTCAGGCTCGTTGATTCGACATATCCACTCGCCAAGATAATACAAGATTTCAACAATCACATTTCCAATACATGGAAAGAAGATGCAGTAGCCACTGATCTGCGTTCATATGAGAAGAATATCCTCGTTTATCTCAATGAATACCTCTACGCCAAAGAGCAGAACCGCTACTTTGACATTGATGAACGCACTAACGTAGAACACATTATGCCGGCAAGCGGCCACAATATAGAGGTTATTAGAGAAGATGCCGGGATAGAAGATGAGGAAGAATTTGCGATTCTCGTCAACCAACTCGGTAATAAGATTCTTCTTGAAGAAACTATCAATAAATCAATTAGTAACGATTGGTTCAAGACAAAGAAAGGAAGCACTCTGAAGAGTCGTAACGGCTATGTGGGCAGCAGCTTTGGTTTTGCCCTCGACCTCGCCAAATGGCCTAAAGATCGTTGGGAGAAAGATGATATAACAGCTGCCACCGAAGCCGCAGCGCGTAGAATTACGAATTTTATTTTCAACAAATGAGCCCCCAGACCAATACCCGGGAAGATGGGTTTGAACAGCTTATAGAACGCGCTCTTGTCGGTTCTACTATCGAAGAACGTCGCAACGAGGGCATTCCTCTGACTGCTGAATTTGCCGACCGTCAGACACCCGGCGACAAATTCTATTGGGGTCGTCCTGATGACTTCAAGAAAAACGAAGCCGTCGACTCCCGGCGCCTGTGGTCGTTCCTCGAGGCCACACAACGCGACCTTCTCGACCAATGGCGCGGTCGCGGCGATATGCACGAGCGCATCGAAAAAGAGCTGAAACGCAAAATAGAGACTATCGGCTCGCTTGATGTGCTATGCAAGGGCTTGGAGGTTGACAACCTGCAGGGCGACAAACGCCTACGTCTTTTCTTTTCTCGTCCCAGTCAGGCCGACTCCGACAAGAGCCATATCCTTTACGGCATGAACCAGTTCTCCGTTACCCGTCAGGCAACCTACTCCAAGCTGCGACCGGGCAACGAACTCGACATGGTTATCTATGTCAACGGTCTGCCTATATTCACTTTTGAACTGAAAAATCCGTGGACGGGTCAGACTGCCAAATACGACGCCATCAAGCAGTATCGCGAGAACCGCGACCCGCGCGACCCGATGCTAATGTTCGGACGTTGCCTTGCGCACTTCGCCGTCGATAAAGACGAGATATATTTCTGCACCCGTCTTGAAGGCAAAAAGTCATTTTTTATGCCCTTTAACCAGGGCTTGCCTAACGGTCAGGGCGCAGGTAACCCGGTAAACCCAAACGGACATAAAACATCATACCTTTGGGAACGTATTCTACGCAAGGATGTTATCGCCGACCTTATTTCTAACTTCGCCATGATGGACTATGGCGAAGCCAAAAAGAAACAGGCGGTACCTCACATCCTGCGCAACGCCAAGAAACTTATCTTTCCACGATACCACCAACTCGACATTGTCAACCGACTGCTTGATGAAGTCGGAACAAAGGGCGTGGGAGGCCATTATCTGATACAGCACTCGGCAGGTTCGGGCAAGACAAACTCAATTTCGTGGCTCGCCTTCAAACTTATCAAGGCTACGCCCAAAACTATGGATGCAGTGAGAGCCGTCGCCCTCGACCGACAGCTTTTTCAGACGGTTATCATTGTTACCGACCGAAAAGTACTCGACTCGCAGCTTACCGCTAATGTCAAGGCATTTTCGCCCGGCAAAGACATTGTGGCCCATGCCGATACATCGAAGCAGCTCAAAGAGGCTATTGAGGCCGGCAAGCGCATTATCCTCACCACCATACAGAAGTTCCCCTATATTGTCGGCGACATTGCCGATATGAAAAACAGCAGCTTCGCCGTCATAATCGACGAGGCACACAGCAGTCAGAGCGGCATCGCTGCCGACAAACTCAACGCCTCGCTCGGACGAGATGAGGACCAGAACGGCGGTGACATCGACGAACTTATCGACCGTCTTATCCAAGAGCGAAAGATGAGCGCAAACACATCGTATTTCGCTTTTACTGCCACACCCAAACGCGAAACTTTGGAACGTTTCGGTATCGAAATGCCCGACGGCAGCTACCGACCGTTCCATCTCTATTCGATGAAACAGGCCATTGAGGAAGGCTTTATCCGCGATGTACTCACGAATTATACCACTTATCATAGCTTCTATGAAGTGGCTAAACGTACCGAGGAAAACCCGGAATACGACGAGGCCCGCGCTCAAAAACTGCTGCGCAAGATGGTTGAGCGCGAACCGCACACCATTGAGGCTAAAGCCGACGTGATGTTGAGCCACTTCGACGCAAAGGTATTTCGCTCGCGTAAACTCGCAGGGAAAGCTAAAGCGATGGTTGTTACCAAAGACATAGAATGTGCCATACGCTATTACTTCGCTTTGCGCAAACTCGCCGAGGAAAGGCATCTGCCTTACAATATCCTTGTAGCCTTTTCCGGCACTAAGGAAGTTGACGGCGTAGAGCACACCGAGGGCGCCCTTAACGGTTTCCCCGATTCCAAGACCCCGGAGGAATTTGAGAAACCCGAGAACCGCATACTTGTTGTTGCCAACAAGTATCTTACAGGTTTCGACCAGGAACTTCTCTCTACAATGTATATCGACAAGCCTCTCGGCGGAGTGCTTGCCGTGCAGACTCTCTCTCGTCTGAACCGCATCTCGCCGGAAAACAACAAGCGCAACGAGGATATCTTTGTGCTAGACTTCTTCAACACGATTGACGATATAAAAACGGCCTTCGACGATTTCTATACTTCAACCACGCTCGACCAAGCGACCGACCCGAACGTATTGAGCGAACTCCGAAGTACATTGCTTGATCTCGGCGTATTCACGGAGGATGAGATTAATCAGTTCAACGAACTGTTCCATCGCGGGGCGGAGCAAGACGAGCTTTCTCCAATCCTTGATGCTGCACAGAACCGTTACGACAATGAAATTGAATGGCCGGAAAACGGACAAGCAGACTTCAAGATGAAGTGCAAGCAATTTGTAAAAGTCTATTCCCGAATTGCCGCCCTTATGGTGTTTGATGCTCCGGCATGGGAAAAGATGTACTGGTATTTGCGTCTGTTAATTCCACAGCTCAAAGTACCAGAGAACGGAGGTATCGATATTTCTGATTTGTTCGACAACACAGACCTCAACACCTACGCGCTGAGCCGTACCGCACTCAACGAGCACATAGAACTTGATGCTGATGAAACACGCCTTGACCCATTGGTTCCGAAAATGGTAAATGCCGGTGGTACGGAGGATGACCGTACAGCCTTTGACATCATCCTCGAACACTTCAACGAGCGACACATGAACGGTTGGGGCGCCACGCCAGAGGAGCAACGCACAAAGGTTGTGCGCATCGCTCAAATTGTCACACAGCAGGCACAATATCAGAATACAGTAGTGGGCAATCCAGACACCGAAGCTGCGGAGAGAATGTTCCAAGAAATTCTCAACCGTGCTATGGCACAGCAACGCAACGCCGACCTGTCGCTCTATCGTCAGTTCCGCGCCGATGAAACATTCCGTCACGACTTCGCAAACCTCGTTCATGCAGCCATTGAGAATGTGGACTATCTTGCATCTCAGCAATATTTGATTGCGCCCAATAATCCGACATCTTTAGCTGCTGAACCGTAACAATGTAGCCAATATGACCATTAAGGAATTAAAAAACAATTTATTAAAATCGTTATACACAAGATATAAAGATAATAAAGTTGGGGGAATCCAGCTCACAGAGTTGTGCAAAGAGGATAAGCTGATTTATGATTCATTGTCTCAACTTTCTTCTGCAGCTGAGAGCTTGAAGGATTCAGGTTATATTAATGCCGCATTCTTTGAAGGCGGCGACGCTTTGATAATGTCTTTGACTGCTAATGGAATTGAATATGTTGAGGAAAATTTATTGACTATAGAAGACCAAGTTTTAGATGGATTAAAGGATACAGAAACCGCTATAAAAAACGGAACTATATTTGATATAGGTGATGGAGATAACACATCTCCCGAGCATATACATTCTGATTCGCACTCGTCAACAAGTAACCAATATTTTCGGGCAAAATCCGATTATCGAAAGGTTGTAGATAAAGATGCGAGGCCTTGTTTTGGAGTTGACTCTTTAGCTGAGTGTTACGCAAAACAAATTGAAAAAATTGCCGAAAGCTCTGTTGATGCAGTCCCAATGATCGGAATCTTTGGCCCATGGGGGCGTGGTAAAACTTATTTTTATTCCCGTTTAAAGGACTACTTTATCAAAAGCCAGAATACAAAATTCGAGTTCATTGAGTTTAACGCATGGAAACACCGAGATGCACCAGCAATCTGGGCCTATTTATATGAAACCATCTATAGACATTCATCATGGTGGGTTAAAACTAAATTGTTCCTAAAAAATAATCGGCAGGGGGCTTTAAAAATAACCGTTCTATTTGTTTTAGCGTGGCTACTAAGTCTCTTTTTTGCGAAGCTTCCTAATCTGAGCGAGAGAGTCATCTCTTTATTTAAAGACTTATCTCTTCCTATAGCCTGGACTGGTATTTTGTCAGTAATCGTTTATAGTTTTATCAATAATCCGACCACAGCTTTAAGCTTAATCAAAAAGTACTCAGGAAGAAGATCTTTCACCTCTGAACTTGGAGTACAAAACGAAGTGGAGCAACATCTCGTATCGTTATTAAAATTGATGGTTACGGACCCGGATAAGAAACGAATTCTTCTTTATGTGGATGACATTGATAGATGCAGTGCTATAAAAATGATTGATGTAATTGATTCTTTACGCGTTATCCTTGAAAATGAGGAAATCAGAAAACGACTCGTTGTACTTTGTAGCCTTGATGAGAATAAGATTATATCAGGATTCATTCATCTTAACCAAAGTATTTATTCTTCCGAAAATGACAAACTGGCAACTATGGCAAGGGAACATTTGGAAAAATTGTTCCTATTCGGAATCAAGTTGCCAGAGCTAGATACAACCCAACAAATTCTGTTCGTACGTTCGATAATAATTCACGGTAAAGAGTCAACAGTGTCGTCTCCTAATGAAACTGAAACTCCATATAGCACATATAGAAAGAATGCATCGCTGATACCTATATCAGCTTCTGAAGAAGAAAAGGAAATTAATGATACTGTTATAGAAGATATTCTTAATGAGTTTATTATTAATTACGATGGGACATTAACGCCTCGCAAACTTCGTATCCTATATTATAGGCTCTTAATGGCAATAAATATAGCTGCCGCTGGTGGTGGAGCTATGACGCGAGAAGTCGCAATGAAAATATTGGAACAATCTACGAAAGTCAATTATAAAAACGATTCGACTGAAACAGCATTATCTGATATTGTTGAAATGGTAGTTCCTTTCTAATGTATGGCGAAGAAATTTGAGATACGAAATAGCACGCCGGAGTTCCTGATCTTTCAGATTGAATGGAAAAATCAGGTGCCTAGGTGGTATACCCCAATGAAACATGAGCAAGAAGAATGATCGTATATCACAAAAGGAAAGGAAGGTTCAGGCTTTTTTTCATAACTTTAGCGTTGAATAAGAAAAGATTATATTATGTCGGAAGAGCAGATGAATAGTTATAGACTCACGTCGATGGAAGAGCCGGGCGATGAGCGCATGGCTCAGATTATGCGTGAGGTTGCTGAGGATGCCCGCGAAAGCACACGCCGGGCTGCCGAGCGTGTGGCTGCCGGGATTGAAACCGCTACGCAGGCGGCACGCGCAAGAGTTGAAGAAACATTAAACAGGCTCCGCAATGGCGGCAAGTAATCATCGTCCAGTCCTGATTGTGATTGCCGGCCCCAACGGGTCGGGCAAGACTTCCGTGACCTCCAAGATTCTGCATCATGAGTGGCTGGAGGATTCGGAGTATATCAACCCGGACAATGTTGCCCGTGATGTGTTCGGTGACTGGAACAATCAGGAGTCTGTCATGAAAGCAGCCAACTACTGCAACGATTGGCGTGAAAGATGCCTTGCCGAACGCAAAAGTCATATTTTTGAAACGGTGATGTCCGCTCCCGATAAGGTCGATTACATTCTAAGAGCGAAGCAAGCCGGATTTTTCATCCGCTTGTTCTTCGTTTCTACCGAATCCCCGACTATAAATGCGAAGCGAGTTGCCATCCGTGTGCTGAATGGCGGTCACGATGTACCTATCCTCAAAATTATATCCCGTTACGACAAGTCCATCGCAAACTGTATAGCCTTGGCTCCATACGTTGACAGGCTCTATGTCTATGACAACTCTATCGAGGATGTGGAAGCGCGTCTTCTGTTCCGACTGAGCGATGGCGAGCTTGCGAAACGCTATGTCGATGAGCTTCCCAGCTGGGCTTCGACTATACTTCCGGAAGGGGAAGCTACAAAATAACAAAAATGAAAGATTTAGTATCTGAAATACGCTCGATTATTGAAACCTCTCGGTCTAATGCTGTCCGATCAGTTGACTTTTGTCGCGTACAGATGTACTGGCAAATAGGACGACGCATTGTCGAGGAAGAACAAGGCGGCCAAGCCCGTGCCGAGTACGGAAAGAGTCTTATAAAGAATCTTGCCCAAGAGATAGAACCCGAATACGGAAGTGGTTTTAGCTATCGTCAGCTTAATTTTGCAAGGCAGTTTTTCCTGGAATACCCAAAAGTGAACGCACTGCGTTCACAATTCAATTGGACTCAGTATCGTGCATTAATTCAAATTCCAGACAAATACAAACGCGAATATTACGAGCTTGAAGCAGCAAGTAATTGCTGGACTGCACGCCAGATGCAACGTCAGATTAATTCAATGCTATATGAACGCTTGCTTCTTAGCAATGATAAAGAATCTGTGCTTGCAATGGCGCGGAAAGAGAGAGCACCAGAAGCACCGCAGGAAATAGTTAAAGATCCAATGGTGTTGGAATTTCTGGGTCTTGAAAAAAGGCTCATTATTACGAGAGTGATCTTGAAACAGAGTTAATCAATCACTTACAAGAATTTATTCTTGAACTTGGAAATGGGTTCACTTTCGTAGCGCGTCAAAAACGAATCATTCTTGAAGATGATGAGTTTTTTATCGACTTAGTCTTTTACAACCGTCTTGCTCGCCGGTTCGTGATTTTGAGTTAAAGACAGGCGAGGTAACTCATCAGGATCTGGGACAATTGCAGATGTATGTCAATTACTACGACCGTACGGAGAAACTCCCGGAGGAGAATCCCACAATCGGAATATTACTATGCACTGCCAAAAACGACACATTGGTTAAGATGACCCTTCCCTCGGACAATAACACAATTGTTGCATCTAAATATCAACTCTATCTTCCCACAGAGCAGCAGTCGATAGCGGAAGTCGAGCGAGTTAAAAAGGAATGGGAAGAAACAAGATGAGATTAAAAACGACAAAGTAACCGATGTCATTCTTATGTATTTGAATCTCCATATTTGTACCATACATCACCAATGCGTTGATAATCAGATGTGGTTAAATTTGAGGATGTGAAGTAAGTTTCCAATTAAACAATAATAAAAATGGAGTGCTACTCAATGAGTTGCGCTCCATTTTTATTTATAGTAATAAGGCTACTCCATAGTTAATGGTAATGGAGTTAACTCTATATTTGGGGAGAGAGATTTGATTTACTGGTCAATCCATTTTTTAATCTGGTCGGGATCGGCGGGGAAACGAAGGCCCGTCTTCCAGTTGTAATCGGGATAGCCTTTTCTCAAAGTCGCATCAGCCTCCGACATCGGACTTTCATAAGATGTGCAGAACGGATAGATAACTTTTTCTTTCAGCTGTTCACGATAGTTGTCAAGGAATGTACGGATCACGGCCGGCTCCTCATGCCACCATATCGGGAAGCCGATAAATACGGTATCTATAGCCGCAAAGTTGACATCAACCGGTTTTATAGCCGGGCGAAGCGACTGATCGAGATGTTCCTGAGTGCAACGGGACTGTTCGTTAACCCAATCCACATCTTCTGAGGAATAAGGTTGCTCCGGCATCAGGCGAATTATCTTCGCCCCCGTGACGGCAGCAAGATCTTTGGCTGCGAGTTCTGTATTGCCTGAATGTGTGAAATAAATGATTACACTTTTCATATCTTTATCTATTTGAGGTTGAGCATTGTTGTTTGCTGTTTTGGAAGCGCAGGCGGTCAGCACTACCGCATTTACCGCCAAAATTGCCATGATAATTTTTATAAATTTCAGTTTCATATGCACGGGTGTCTGTTAAAGATTTTTGCAAAAAAACTCTGTGAGTTTATCACTTATCTGAGTAACGTATTCTGGCACGTAGTATGTCTGTATATGGGTTGCTCCGGGGACGAGGAACAGTTCCTTATCATTGGTGCCCGAGGCGTTGCTGAAGCATTGTTCCGTCATGTAGAGTGTGTCGGCGTTGCTACCGGCAATCATAAGAAGAGGTTTATTGATAAGATGCATTCCCTCGGAAGCATCCCAGTCCATCAGGTCAATGAGACTGCTTTTGGTGTAACGGAACGTGGAATTGGGATGACGGTAGTTGACCATATAGTAGTCATACCCCTCACGGTATAAGTCAAATGGGAGTTTGGCGGCCTGTTCGGGTGTGACTCCGCCCATGTCACCGACATATTCAATCTCGCCTCCTTCAGCCTCCTTCTGACGGGCGGCACAGGCATCGGCAAGACGCTCCTGAATTTCGTTTATCTGTGAATCCATAAATCCGTTGCGTCGCACAATACCTGAATTGAACAGACTTATGGTAGCCACTGCCTTGAAGCGCTTGTCGGTCTGAGCTGCTTTTGCCGTATAGCCTCCTCCGCCACAGATGCCGAGAACACCCATACGTTCAGGGGCGACACCGGGATATGTGGCAAGAATGTCAGCAGCACGGTGTATATCCTCCACGCGGTTGGCCGGTCTGTCGGTGTTACGCGGTTCGCCACCGCTCGCCCCCTGATATGCAGCATCGAAAGCAAGTGTGATATAACCTTTGCCTGCCATAATCTGAGCATAGTTTCCGGCAACCTGCTCTTTCACACCACCGTTGGGATGAGCTACTACAAGAGCGGGATATTTTTTTGATGGGTCATAATCAGCCGGAGTGTAAACATTAGCTGCGATTCGGAAACCGTTGAGGTCATATGCGATCGGATGTATGTTAACTTTGTCCGATTCGTTGGCCATGATGGCATTGTCATATACAAGTCCATAAGGGTTGCCCTTGAAGGACAAAATGTCCTTAACTGCTACATTTTCAAAAATAGGTTTGTTATTCATATCATTTGTTTTTTGAGGCGATGCTGCCAACGCACTTAATATTGCGAAGACTCTGGGTCGTAACGCCATTCGAGAGGAAGAATATATTGCCCGAAGCCTTTGAATGCAGGATTATTGACGACGTCGGCAACTATGCTGTCGGTTGTCAGATGATTGAATTTATCCATATTGTTTTCCAATCCGTCTTCTTTAGTATTATTATCATTTACAGATTGTACAAACTGTAACGACTCCGTATTCCCGAGTGTTTCAGTGCAGCACGTGATAACCGCGAAAAAGGGAACAGATACCGAAAATATAACAAAGCGGACCTTCATCACCTGCCAATATTGTGAAAACGATAGCGAAGCCATACAATACCATGCTGACGGACTTCGACTGAAAACAGTTCCAGCGATTGACCTGTGGCGGGACTTTCATCCATAGCACCGAAGTATTCAAAAATCGAAGGTGCGGCTGTGAGTCCGTCTATACCCGGATAAATCACAAGGCTCAGTTCATTGATAAGACCGGCGGCAAGCATGGCTCCGTTGATGACTCCACCACCTTGAAGTGATATTTTTCTCACCCCGAATTTATCATACAGTACAGACATAACCTCATCCAATGCAGTGGGATCTGCGAGGATTACATAAGATATACCTTTCTCTTCAAGCATGGCCAGATAATCACCGGTAGCGTTGATGCCAAGTATTGTCACAATATTGTCTCCACGCAGACGGTCGGAAGTATAGGAAATATCTGCATCGGGATCGACTGTTATAAAGAGCCTCGCAGAATCACGATTTCCGATATATATTTTCCCGACCTTAGGATGATCTGTAGCCTTAGGCATAAACTTATAGGGAAACGCTTCACGAATCGTTGTCTTCCCAAACATCCAGGCATCAGTGTCAAGCAGGCGCCCTATTGCAGCATATTCGGCAAAGAGTTTCCCGGCGTCGGTTCCGTCAAACGGAGGAGTCCAACGCGACGGCAACAAGCGACCGTCAACCGAACTCATTATGTGACAAACAACTTCTGGTTTCATAATCAATCATTCATTTTCCAGTTCAATATAAACTGTTCGGCTTCTTTATAATCCATGTTAAAGAACCGCTGTTCTTTGTCAATTCCACGGATTTCAGCCATTTCTTCCGGGGTAAGTTCAAAATCGAAAATATCAATATTCTCAGTTATATACGGATGATATGTGGCACCGGGTATAGTGGAATGACCTTCCTGAATGTGCCACCGAAGTATTATCTGTGCAGGGGTCTTGCCATGCGTATCGGCTATTTTCATCAATACCGGATCTTTGAAAAGTGCGCCGTTGCTCATAGCTCCGCCGAGAGGGAACCATGCTTCAAGGACAATAGAATCGTCAGCAAGTTTCGCCATCCACTTTTTTCTCTGCGCGTATGGATGGCACTCAATCTGCATCACTGCCGGCTTGATTTTAGCCCATTCGACGGCGGCAGTGTAAAGAGAATCAGCAGCATCGAAATTGCTCAGGCCAAGACTCCTGACTTTTCCGGAAGCAACGGCCCGTTCCATAGCACGCCATGCACCGCGCCAGTCACCCATAGGCTGATGCACATAGAGCAGATCAATATAGTCCAACCCGAGACGCTCGAGCATACGGTCAATAGCGGCATCTGCATCGCTATATTCACTGGGCCAAAGTTTGCTCGTCACCCAGATTTCCTCACGTGGCACACCACTTTCCGTTATGGCTTGCCCCACTCCGCGCTCAACGCGATAGGCATGGGCCGTGTCGATATGGCGGTAGCCGTTATTCAATGCAAATAACACTGCATCGGCAGCTGTGGAATCACCGGGGACATTGTATGTTCCAATTCCAAAACGTGGCATCTGTTGCCCATTATTAAGTGTGACATAAGGAATACCATCAATGATTTTTTCTTCGGCTTTGATGCTGTATGTGACCGCAGTCACCAACAAAACGGCCATAAATGTCTTTCTTAATTTCATATCAATTTATTTAGCGGTTGAAAGTATTTTTGAGCCACCGAATACCTCACTCATCGTCATCGAATCAAGTGTGCTGTCAATAGCTTCTATTTCTTTGTTAGTCAATTTAACATCCGTCGCTCCTGCATTTTCTTTAAGACGGCAAAGATGACGGGTACCCGGTATGGGTACAATCCACGGTTTTTTGCATAGCATCCATGCGAGAGATATCTGAGAGGGTGTGGCATGGTGTTCGTCGGCAAGATGAAGTATGTATCTCAACAGTTCCTGATTCTTATTAAAGCTTTCTTTCTGAAACTGAGGCATGGCGGCACGATAATCAGAACGAGGATCAAACTTCGATGTAGCATCGTAGTTTGTTGTCAGCAGTCCGTTGGCAAGCGGTGAAAATGCTACAAAACCGACACCAAGTTCTTCAAGCACAGGAAACAGCGCCTCATGCCATCTTGCCATCATCGAATAGCGGTTTTGCACCGCAGTAACACGGCATACGACATGGGCACGTCGGAGATAATCCTCATCAGCCTCTGAGATGCCCCAATGGAGAATTTTGCCTTCTGTGATAAGGTCTCGCATCACTTCCGCCACCACCTCAGGCTCCACAGCCGGATCTATCCTGTGCTGATAATACAAGTCAATGTGATCGGTACGCAGACGGCGCAATGAGCCCTCTACAGCGTGCCGGATTGCTTCCGGACTTGAATCGGGAATTATTGGATGCGGGCCATCACCCTCCGGATGATCAAAAGAGAGACCAAATTTTGTAGCAAGCACAACACGGTCACGGTATTTATACAATGCTTCACCGAGAAGTTCCTCATTGGCATGTGGGTCGTTGACCGTCCCATAAATCTCTGCGGTATCAAACATGGTGTAGCCCATATCAACCGCATCTTCGAGCAAACGTGACATTTCACGTTTATCCGCGGGGAGACCGTAACCGTGACTCATGCCCATGCAGCCAAGCCCGACAGCCGAGACCCGTAGACTACTCATGCCTAAAGTTCTGTACTCCATATTATTTTAGTATCTTAATGGCCTTTTGGCCTCTTTTTACAATATAAATTCCATTGTTTGCCGAGTCTGTCGGCACTTGACGTCCATATAGGTCATACAACGTTTCCTTGTCATTCGTATCCGCCATGTCTGCCTCAATATCATTTATTGCAGAATTCTCAGACATTATGTCTGAAAGAAAAGTATCAAAATCTCGGCCCCACACATCATGGTTACCACCTGTTCCGTAACCATGAGGATAATTCTGAAGTATCTTACGTTCTACACGGCAACCGGCCTGTTCGACAGAGTTGGCATTCTGAGTGAACTGCCCGGCAAAACCGTCTCTCGTACCCCAACAGTAAAAAGCCGGAGGAAGATTGGCGTTGCGGAGTGTCTCGACATTGTTCATCGACACGCTGAGGCGGCCATAGAAAGAATATATCATGCCTACAGCACACGCATCAACCGAAATATTGTCAAGTTCATCAGGGACGTATGTGTTATCAAGTGCCGAACCATTTTTCAGGCCACGCCAGTTCAATAGGACTTCACCATTGAGGATGCCGCCGGCCGAGAAACCGACAAGAGCGATGTCCTCCGGTCTGATTCTGTATTCAGCAGCGTGAGATTTGACATACCGTATGCCCCGTTGCAAGTCTGTAGCACTCTCCTGCATAGTGTAAGGATTAATACGATAATTGACGACAAAACACTGATAGCCCATTGATGTAAGCATATCGGCAATGTCATAACCCTCATTCTGCATACTACGGAACATAAAGGCTCCGCCCGGACAGATCATTACAGCACCTTTAGGCTGAACATCGTCAGCAACAGTGAACACTTCGAGATTGGGATTGAAATCAGGTCCGTCAGAATTGTTTACATTAGGTGTCACTGTCGGTATATTGCCTCGTTCCCAAAGATTGACTTTACCCGTCATCACAGCATCACCTAAATCTGACGGATTATTGTTATTCCACTCTTCATTGATAAGATCAATCCAGGTCTGTATTCTCTGCACGTTAATGCCACCGCTTGTCAGTCCCTCACCCGTAAGATGAGAGGCTTCGGGAGTTATGTTAACAATCTCAGCTAGCGTTTCGTCACGATAAGTTGCGGCATAGGTACAGAATGGAACAACGGTCTTACCGTTGAAATCATAACTTTCACAGAATGTATGGATAATCATCGGTGTGGTCCACCACCATATAGGGCAACCGATGAATACGACGTCATAATCATCCCAGTTCTGCACTCTATCCTTGATCTCAGGACGGGCATTATTTTCTTTCTCCTCGCGTGCGACCTCTGTACACGGTGTGTATGCAGTAGGATAAGGGACGACGGGCTCAATGCTGAAAATATCACCACCGGTGATATCCTGAATCTGCCGCGCCATACGTTGAGTCGTTCCTCCCCAGGAAAAATAAGCAATCAGTACCTTTTTCCCGCCAAAATAGCTTACATTATCACCTGCTGCCGCTTTCAAAGGGTCGTCGCCGGCACAGGATGTGCCACAGCCCAATAATAAAAAAGCAAACAGAATGCTAAATAATTTTTTCATTGTTACTTTTGTATAAAATTCTGATTATTTATTCCGGATCAATGTCTTTAGGCGCAAAGTTACAAACGCAAACCAGCAGCAACCTTATACATATTACGGTAAAAAAGCAATAAAAAGGAGAATGTATCTCAATTATTCCCTCATCATAACCATGACGCATCCATCAGAAACATCATTTACACGAATAAATTAATATAATTACCGAATTATTTACAAGTATGTCATTTTATCGAAATCTTAATTTTGTAATCATTTAATCAGCACATTATTATTAATTTTGCACATGGAACAGCTTAACGATGTAATAATCGAGAATTCCCTTGATGGCATCGGATCCGACCGATATATAAATTATCTCGCCCACTCTCTGTGTCTGGGCGGAAGATGCTCTTTTTCATTCAACGGACGCCCCTTTGAACTTCGCGAGGGGGATCTGATGATCGTACGTAAAGGCAAACTTGTTGATAAAATCACTCCTTCAGAAGATTTCCAAGTCAAAACCCTGTATGTCACAGCCCCCTTCATTGAATTGTGCACACCTCAAACGAACTACGGGATGAAGGGACAACTAGCGCTTTTTCTAAATCCGGTCATGAGTCTTAACACGGATCAGAGATTTGTCTGTGAACGCGATTTCCGCTGGATAAGCTACCGTCTCGCACAAACAAATCACACCTTTTATCGGGAACTGCTGATAAACGCCGTTCAGTCTGCAATTCTCGACTTCTTCGATTTCCATTCGGTGATAAATAACGAACCGACGGTTTCGACACAAATCTCCTCTCTGATGAGTCGTTTTCTCGACATGCTCGAAAACGGAGACTACCGACACAATCGTGAAGTGACATATTATGCCGATGCGTTATGCGTTACTCCAAAATATCTATCAGAGGTATCAAAAAAAGTCAGCGGCTATCCGGCTAATTATTGGATCAACCGTTACACGTCGCTCGACATTGCAAGGCTGCTACGAGATAAATCGCTTACTTTTGTTCAGATTTCAGACATGTTCCGTTTCTCTTCACCGGCCTACTTCAGCAGATATGTCCAACGCACACTTGGACTGAATCCGACCAAATACCGCGAATAATTTCCAATAATACAATCTTTTAAAACACATCGTCAAATTACCTGTATTCATGACACGTATAATATTATCACTGATAGGCCTGTGCATGTACTGCACATCAATGACAGCCCAAGAAACCGTAAGTTTCACTCCTGAAGAACAAGAAATGATCGATCTCTCCAATGCCAAATGGCAATGGATGTCGGATAAAAATGTAGACAAGCTATCTGATTTGTTCCACGAAAGCGCACAGTTTGTTTATATGGGAGGTTATTGGGGAAAAGTCCCGGAACTTAACACCATAAAAGAAGGAGGAATTTGGTATAAGAAAGCTGAAATCCACAAGCAGGAAGTTAGATTTGCCGGGCCGACAGCTACCGTTTACAGTACGATTCACCTTGATTCTGTAGTCGGAGGACATGATGTCCGGTTTCCATTTTTTGTCACCGAAACCTATCTCAAAGAAAACGGAAAATGGAAACTTATTTCACTGGTATTTACAAAGACACTCGGAGAATAAGCCTATTATCAACAACCTTCTGTAGGAATCAACATATCCGGGCCATTAGTTAAGCAATAACGGATTGCCTAATCAGCCAATCCGTTATTGCTTAACCATTCCGCCACGTTGGAGGCGATAACATCGTTGTTGAGTTCTTGCATCAGAAAATGCGAATTTCCTCTAATACCGATTTTCGGAAGTTCGACAAGCGTCGCATTGCCGCCATGCCGGTTTATAGCATCGACAAATTTGCGGGCCATTTTCAGACGCACTTCCCAATTGCTGGCGCCCAAAGTCGTGGCTCCCGAATCGGGAATATAGTCACCAAAATATATCACAACCGGCTTACATGTAAGCTCCATGAACTTATCCACGGGCACAGACACACCGGCAAGTCCACCGGTAAGACCGGGCAATGCTTCGGGCACTTCTCCTTCGGGGAATACAAATCCTCCGGGTTCGAGAGCGACTACACCCTTGACCTCTGTGTTATTCATGGCAGACATCCAGCCGGGGAATCCTCCCGCCGAATGTGTCACGAGTATATGATCACCAATTTTCCGCGACATCGCGTCGAGTGCGGCAACATCGAGTTTGTGGTCGCTCAGGTCGGGAACCATCTGGCGAAAGAAATTCGACACACTCAGTGAGTCTTTCGGAAACTGTATGCCATCGTTCCACTTCGGCCACAGCCCCATACGCCAGATGTCGAACCAAAATTCTTCATCGGCGACCGGCTTGACTGTAACTTCGTTGCTCGTGCGTGATGCGTGTCCACGACCAGGAAGGTCGAGCACATAAGTCGGATAACCTTCGCGGAGAAAGAGAGTGGCAAAACCGTCGCGACCGTCAGGCGTCGTCTCCCAGCACACCCCGTCACCGCCGAAGCCATGCACGAAAACAAGCGGAAGCTTCTTGGCATCCACCGGAATCTGGTATCTTGCAAAAGCGTGGTCGCAACGATATGTCTGACCATCCTGTACGGGATCTGTCCAGCCGACAAACGTATCGGGATCAAATGTGCCGGGACGCTCTATGGTTGTTCCCCCGACTGGGAACTGTCCCTGACGCTCTATCATCAGAGGCTTTGCTGCAAAACTGGAAATGCTCATAAATGAGAGAATTATTAAAGCGGTTGTTTTCATTTGTCAATCATATATTTGTTGAAAGAATCGCATATCACACCAATATTTTCGAGAACATATGACACCTCGTCGTACATCTCGAAATGCGATGCGCTGTTTTGTGATAATAACAAAAAGGAGAACCCCTTATATATGTAATTTTTTCGGTAATCATTGCAATAATTTCAGAAAAAAGCCTACGATTACATACAGACAAACAGTTGATTAACAGTAAGATACAAAGACCACACAGCCATAACTCCCAGAAATACAGGCTATAATAGACTGGTGAATCCCGATCGGAGATTGTTATAAGTTGTGTAATTTTACCGGAGTGATTAACTACAGTAAAATTGGTGTAAGTGTAATATGAATATTAAACTCATAGAATTGTTAGTAATGGCAATTATAACATCTTTTTCAGTTGCCGCACAAGACTTTCAGCAACCTTATCCGATTGGAGAAGCCATGAAAGGGCATCCCAATTTTATCGGAACGGCATACCTTTACCCCATGTCGGAGGTAAAAGAGCTCAATGTGCCCATGTTCAACGTGACTTTTGAGCCGGGCTGCCGCAACAGCTGGCACAGTCACAGCGGAGGACAATTGCTCATAGCGACCGCAGGAATCGGCTATTATCAAGAAAAGGGCAAGGCCGCCCGAAGGCTTTTTCCGGGCGACATCGTGGAAATCGCACCGAATGTTGAGCATTGGCACGGTGCGTCTCCCGACAGTTGGTTCGCTCATCTTGCGATTGAGTGTAACCCTGACAGCAACAAAGTCACATGGCTGTCACCTGTAACCGATGACGAATATCTGCCTGCCACAACCGACGCCGTCCAAAAGTATGCCGAGGCCAATAAGGTTCTTTCGCCGCGTCAGCAGGCCATCGTCGCTATAGGCGCATTTACCGGCCGCGGCGATCTCGAACATCTTGACGAAGCGCTTGTCGAAGGTCTTGACGTCGGTATGACTGTCAATGAAATCAAGGAAATTCTCGTTCAGGCTTATGCTTATGCAGGCTTTCCCCGTTCATTACGAGCATTGCAGACATTCATGGCTCTTCTCGACAAGCGTAAAGCAGCCGGCATCAATGATATAATGGGCAAGGAAGCGACCCCAATGCCGGATACGGATGACACGACCAAATATGCGCTTGGAAAGAAGAACCTGGCAACACTGTCAGGAGTCCCAGCCGATGCCCCGGCAAGCGGTTATGCTGTGTTCGCCCCGGTTATCGACAAATTCCTGAAAGAACATCTGTTTGCTGATATTTTCGACCGTGACATACTTTCGTGGCAGGATCGCGAACTGGCTACTGTTTCCGTGATTACAGGTGTCGGAGGCGTGGAACCTATGGCCGCCGCACACATGGGCATCTGTCTGCATCAGGGTCTTACTCCCGACCAATTGTCGGCATTGCTCAACATCATTGAAATCAATCTCGGACCGGAATACTCAACACCATTGCGGCCTGTTGTAGAGAAGTTTGAAAACAGAAAATAAACAAGCGTTTTGCTTGCTTATATAATGCCGGAAATGAAGAAGAGCTTCGTTTTCGGCATTTTTAATGTTTAAACAGTCAATATCAAGTCCAAATGTTATAGTCAATAAGGCTCTTATAATCTGAAATAATATATTCATTAAGAGCGTATGCTTCCAATTATTTTTATAACTTTGCATTATCCGATGGAAGAGACATGCCGTTGGAAAAGAAAAGTGTCAAGCTTTCTTTCTCAGCAAGACGAATCGCCAGTTCAATAACAGACTGAGATAGAGTAAGATTAGACGCTCTTTCTGTTTTGTAGTATCTGCTGATGCGACCTATGGCGTCGCATCTTCGCATACTCAATTCAGAGGGGCAGTTTATTCTACCCTTAGATCATTCAGTCTGTAGGCTTTGGCGAGCCTGTCTTGCTATGATTGTGGTGCGATAAATTCCCCTCTTTTCTTGTACCCAAACTTAAACAGCCAAATTAGGGAGTCAGGAGGCAAAGAACAATCTTTATGAAAAAGAAATTTTTTCTGCTGATCCTTATCGGAGCTATTGGACAATTATTGATGGCCGGAGACTGGAGAACCCGCTATGGCCGGGATGCTTTTGGTGACGAAGATCCATCTCGAGTGGTATATACCGTAAATCTTTCAGGCACGACTAATATTGTACGGCCAAACGAAAATTGCATTTTGGGTGTAATGGCATATCCTTATAATGGATATGCTGTCATAAAAGTTTTTTTACATCGAGATAGTGGCGATTTTTCCGCTTTCTTTTCTAATAGTACGGCTTATTTCAAACTATCTGACGGGAGCAAACTCTCTGTATCTTGTCAGGTTGATGATAATGGAGACTTGTGGTTAGGAACGAATCGAACTGAAATAATTACTGTTGAAAAAATTTTCAACAATGGGAATTTCACTCTTTCTATTCAAAGCAGCAACGATTTCGGAGACAGAATGACTTGTTTGTTTAGAGTGGGAGCCCAGACAACCGGAATTAAAGGACTTGTAAATCAGTAAATATGTCTCAAATTAATCGAATTGGTTTAAAATATTTGGCATTATGCTTTTTGTTATTGATTATCACACCCATAAGTTTTGCGAGCAACTGGCAAAAGCTATACATGGCTGATGAGTTCGGCGATCCTGACTATTCCAAACCGGTGTATGAGTTGATTGTTGATCCGATTGGAGGATATGGAGCGACTGTTACGTTCAGCTATATACAAGGATTGTTCGTTATGGGATTTACTGATGCCCACGTAATTCTTGATGATGTGAAATCTATCAAGGCTAAATCTTCCACCGGAACAGTTTATGATATTCCATTCGAACAAATCAGCCATGAACCTGCCGAATACAGAATACCTAAAGAAGGAGCAGATATTCTTTTGGATTTATTGGAAACCGGATATTTCAGTCTGAGCGTCAAAACGCCCGTGCCATTTGCATACGGGGAATACACTAATCATGCTTTCAAAATTGGCACTCAGGGACAAGGAATAAAACGCTTGACCGGAGTTAAATCCGTTTCAGAAGGCAAAGCTGCTTTCAAAGGTAAAATTGGTGATAAATATTCAATTACCGTTCAGTTCGATCAGACTGAGACTGTGTTTGAAAATGGCGGCACACTGACCGGCATATACTGGTACGGCAATGGTTCCAATGGAAAAATGAAACTCAAAGGGGCGGTAGATTACCTGGGCAGAATAGAACTGGAGGAATATGATCCGCAGGGCAAGAAATGCGGAGAATGGTATCTGAACACCGTTTCAAGCGACGACGGGATGAAATATGTCATTGATGGCGTGATGACGAATTTGAAAGGGCAAACATTTAGTGTGGTATGCGAGCAGCAGTAATTTTGCTGTTTCATAACATAACAGCTCACTCTTAACCGAACGAGCTGTTATGTTTTATGCGGGCTTAATCGACCGAATGTAAAATAAATTTGATTATGACTGCGCTTATCAGTATTTTTGATGCATGATAATTTAGAGCTTGTCCACGATATTTGCTCAAGCTGAAAATAGGATCACCCTTAACGAGGCAGAATTCAGCCTCGACAAAGGACTGCATATCGACACAGACGGGCGAACTTCAGTTAAAGCATATAAGTCTTTTTCATAAAAATAGAGTTTTTTTCGCGCACACGTCACATTTTTCGGCACTGTAACGTCTAACAAGTGAGATGTCTCAAAATCAACATTAAAAACTTTATTATAAAACATCAAAATTATGTCAGAAGATATTATAGCATTATTTATCCCGATAGGAATCTGTGTAGTTGTACCTATTGCAGTCGTATGGATAATATTCAAAGCTTTTATGAACAGAGATAACCGTCGGACTGAAGTACTAATCGAAGCTATCAAGTCAAATAACGGCATCGATACCGATAAACTCGCCGAAACGATGTCAAATCGCAGCCGCACTCCGCGAGAAATCCTCAATCTGCGTCTGCTCCGTGGATGTATATTCTCTTTTATCGGTATTGCTTTACTTGTATGCTCTCTCATTTTCCAAAACAACGCTACGGATTTTGACATTGCAGTCATTTTTATAGTCACAGGGTTAGCATCACTGGCAGTTGGAATAAGTTACCTGACAGTATATTTTGTGACCCGCAAAACCATTGATGCCGACTGATCGCATGAACCGTGAGCAATTCATTCAGCAAGTCAACAACTGTCAGAGAGCGCTCCGTCGCTTTCTGACAGCATTATGCTGCGGAGACGCGCAACTCGCCGATGACATAGCTCAGGATGCTTTTCTAAAAGCCTATGTTTCCTGTGACGGTCTGAAAGACGATGGGAAATTCAGTTCTTGGATATACCAGATAGCATACAATACTTTCGTGAGCTATACACGTTCTAAAAAATATACTTTCGACCTTGCAGCTACCGCTGATATCGTCACACAAGAACAACCGGACGACAACTTCAGGTATCAGGCATTATATGCCGCGCTCGACCGTCTTTCCGAGAAAGAGCGCTCTGCCATACTGCTTTTTTATCTTGAAGGATATTCCATAAAGGAAATAGCGGAAATTACAGATCACAGTCAGGACGCAATCAGACAACATCTTTCCCGCGGAAGAAATAATCTCAGAAAATATTTAGAATCTCAGGAACAATGATGGACGATCAATTTTTCAAAGAATTATTCAAAAGCTACGAGCCGAGACTCTCCTCGGACAATCAATTTATCGATCGTCTCGAACGTAAACTCGAAGCAGTAGAAACACTGAAAGAGCATAACGCTGCATTGCGCAAGCGTTGCCGCAAAGCCATCATAGCCGCCGCAATCGCAGGCTTTGCGACCGGTATAGCATTCTCCCTTGGAATGCCTTATATCGCACAGTCATTCTCGAATCTAAAATTGCATCTGCCAGACTATTCTTTATTGCAAACACTGGCCGGCAACTCTCAGTTACTTATGTGGCCCATAGCTTGTGCCACTTCCCTGTTCATCGCCATCAACACTTACGAGATCAGTCTGTCACTCCAGTCAAAACATTCAGCCATCAGACAGTCGTAACACGATTAACACCATCGGTATTATAACATCAGATTTTTCGGTGCTCAAAGATAAAATTCGGAAGGAGTAATGTTTTTTACAACAATCATCTCAAGCTTTTAGAAAAAAATCGCTGTTGTGAGACGCGAAATCAAAAAATTATCCGTACTTTTGTGAAAATTTGGATAGAAAATGGCCGCAGATCTCAAACAGCAGCTCGAACGGGTAGCCGCTAAGGCTGATTTGATTGTCGAACGTTGCAGACGTTTGACACAGCAGAGGGATGAGGCATTCGCCACGATTGAAGAGCTGAGACGGCAACTTGCCGCCCGCGACAAAGAAATCGAACGGTTCAGTGTCGAAAACGAATACCTTCATCTGGCATCTGCCCTTTGTCCTGACCGCAAAGAAATAGAGAAAGCCAGGTCATTGATATCCGGATTAGTGCGGGATATTGACCGCTGCATCCTCGACCTTAAAGAATGAAGATGTAGATGAACGATAAACTTAGAGTAACAATCAAAATAGCCGATGTCGAACCGATCCACTTTGAAATCGATCGTGACGAGGAAATAGTCTACCGCAAGGCTGAATATCACGTCAACAAACTGTGGAGCGAATGGCTTCAGGCTCATAAAAATAAATCGTCACAGGAAGTGCTTGCACGAGTGGCTCTGGCGTTTGCAGAACTTTACTACCGTAAAAGCGATCAGCTTGAAGGTCAGGCACGAATGATTGACAATTTTGAAAAACAGCTTGACGACCTGCTTTTACAGGGCGAATAAGCAACTCTGAGGCGCATTGTCGCCGGTCGCGGACTCAAGAGTGAGACGAAAAGATATCACCCGCACAGCTTTATAGCCGACACACGATCCGGCTGTAAGGATGTGCGTTTTTATTGAATATATTAACAATTAATTCATTATATAATAACTAAATATCATGAACTCTAGTTTAAATATACTGATATGCGTGGCAATCGGAGTTATTGCGGCAGCTATTGCAGTAGCCGCTACGCTTATTATCCAGCGATCGATGGCCAAAACCAGAGCCAAAACAATAGTCGCCGACGCCGAACGCGAAGCCGAGGATCTGAAACGCAACAAAGTCCTCGAAGGACGCGAAGAAGCCTTGCAGATTACTGCTGACGCTGAAAAGCAAGCTAATCAGCGCATGGCGAAGTTACAATCGGCTGAGGCAAAGATCAAACAACGCGAACTTCAGCTTAATCAGCAGCAAGGAGAGAATGCTCGTGCACGTAATGAAATCGAAGCCTCAAGGCAATCACTTGAAGCTCAGTTTGCCGCATCCGAAGCTCGTCAGGCAGAACTCGAAAAACTCCATCGCAATGCTCAGGAGCAACTTGAACATATTTCAGGTCTCTCATCCGATGAAGCGCGAGAAAAACTGATCGAATCCCTAAAGGATGAGGCAAAGACAGCGGCTGCATCCTATATCAACGACATCATGGACGAGGCTAAAATGACAGCCAATAAGGAAGCAAAACGAATTGTAGTTCAAAGCATTCAGCGCGTAGCGACAGAAACCGCCATTGAAAATTCCGTCTCTGTATTCCATATAGATTCGGACGAGATAAAAGGCCGTATTATTGGCCGCGAAGGCCGAAATATCCGTGCACTTGAAGCAGCCACGGGTATTGAAATAATTGTCGATGACACGCCCGAGGCAATCGTCCTTTCAGGATTTGACCCCGTACGCCGAGAAATAGCACGTCTTGCTCTGCATCAGCTTGTTGCAGACGGACGTATCCATCCTGCCCGTATTGAGGAAGTTGTGGCAAAAGTACGCAAACAAATCGAAGAAGAAATAATCGAAACCGGCAAACGAACCGCTATCGACCTCGGCATACACGGACTTCACCCTGACCTTATACGTATGGTCGGCAAAATGAAATATCGCTCAAGCTACGGCCAAAATCTTCTCCAGCATTCACGCGAGACAGCCAATCTCTGCGCAATCATGGCTTCTGAGCTAGGTCTTAATCCAAAAAAGGCCCGTCGCGCCGGTCTGCTTCACGATATTGGCAAAGTGCCTGACGAAGAGCCCGAACTACCCCACGCTTTACTAGGCATGAAACTTGCAGAAAAATACAAGGAGAAACCGGAAATCTGCAATGCTATCGGAGCACACCACGACGAGATCGAACAAACATCACTCCTCGCACCTATCGTACAGGTTTGCGATGCGATTTCAGGTGCACGCCCGGGTGCACGCCGTGAAATCGTTGAAGCATATATCAAACGTCTTAAAGATCTCGAACAACTTGCTTTATCTTATCCGGGCGTCATTAAAACCTATGCTATTCAGGCAGGCCGCGAATTACGCGTAATAGTCGGAGCGGATAAGATCGACGACACAGAGACCGAAAAACTGTCATCAGAAATTGCACGTCGCATCCAGGACGAGATGACTTATCCGGGTCAGGTCAAAATCACCGTCATACGCGAAACCAGAGCTGTCAGCTTCGCAAAATAAACGCGACGACACATGGACGAAAAAGATATAAATCACATCGATCAGGATGCTCAACGTCCCGTCAACAGATGCGGAAATTGCTGTCACCGCGAGCCTCGAGGCAAACTTCATTCATTCAACTGGCTGGAGGATATTCCTGGAGGTTACGCCGACAGCGACATGGTTGAGGTGCAATTCAAAAACACTCGAAAAGGCTTTTACAAGAATTCCACTAACATACCGCTCGAAATTGGTGATATCGTAGCAGTTGAAGCATCTCCCGGACATGATATAGGACAAGTCACCCTCGTAGGTGCGTTGGTCAACCTGCGTATGCGTAAAGCCCGCATAAAACCAGATGCTGAGATAAAGCGCGTATTTAGGAAAGCAAAGCCGGCAGATCTTGAAAAATTCGAAGAAGCCCGCGCAAAAGAACATGATACAATGATAAAAGCGCGAAAAATTGCCGAGAGCCTCAACCTGAATATGAAAATCGGAGACGTCGAGTATCAGGGCGACGGGAATAAGGCGATATTCTATTATATTGCCGACGAACGCGTCGATTTCAGACAGTTGATCAAAGTTCTTGCCGACACTTTCAAAGTCAGGATAGAGATGAAACAGATCGGTGCCCGGCAGGAAGCAGGCCGCATAGGAGGAATCGGTCCTTGCGGCAGGCCATTGTGCTGTTCGAGCTGGATGACCAATTTCGTTTCTGTCGCGACAAGCGCAGCCCGATATCAGGATATATCGCTTAATCCGCAAAAACTGGCGGGACAATGTGCAAAACTTAAATGCTGCCTTAATTTCGAAGTCGACACTTACGTTGAAAGCGCAAAACGACTTCCTCCACGCGATACTCGTCTTGAAACTGCCGATGCGACCTATTATCATTTCAAAACTGATATATTCAAACGGGAAATCACTTATTCAACCGATAAGAATATAGCGGCAAATCTTGTGACAATAGATGCAGAGCGTGTGTTCGAAATAATAGCGATGAACAAGGCCGGAGAGAAACCGCTGAATCTTACTCGGGACTCTGACTCCAAACCCGTAGAAAGAAAGGCATTCGGAGATATTCTCGGACAAGACGACGTAACTAGGTTCGACAAAAAAAAGAGAAGAAAAAGCAAATCAAAATCAGGAAACCCAAACAGAGATACCGAGGCTGATCCTGACGATAACAGTGTGTCCAAAAGGTCTGATGACAGAGAAACGGCTACACAACGCAATGATCGGAAACGTAAACCGCAGGGCAAGCGCAGACCACAAAACGACGGTAACGCCCGACCGCTTAAGCCTGACGGCGAAAAGAACGCAAAAGGGAACGACGATGCATAAAATCATCTCCTCTATAATAGCCTTTGTCATTACGATTTTAACTATAAGCTGTACTCATACAGACGAGACAGGCCAGTTTAGGGCTGTTGACAGTAACTGCTGGAAGTATGGTGATTCGTTATTATTCAGGTTCAACGCTCCGGACTCCGTATGGCAAGGAGACATCGCTATCGTAGTACGACACGCTGCATCATACCCATACAGTAATCTTCTGATTGAACTCGGAGGGCAAATCGACGGGGACATAGCTGTTGACACATTTAACATCATGCTTGCCGACGATTTCGGCAATTGGCTAGGACGTGGTTCCGGCCTAAGTTTCCAGCGCGTGGACACAATCGTGCGCAACGTCAGTCTCAGCGCTCCCTCAGACCTGTATGTCAGGCATATAATGAGGGCGGACTGCATTACCGACATAGAACAGATAGGGCTTATTTTTTCTCCTTACCACTCTAAATAAATTGATACAATGGGTTGTTTTGCATTCGACAGTATAATATTTGATATGGACGGCACTCTTTGGGACGCTGTAGATTCATATTGCCGGATATGGAATGTCACCCTGACTCAATTTAACGCAGCCGAAACAATTGTTTCAAGAGAGACATTGATCGGCATGATGGGAAAGACCATTGACGAAATAGTATTAAGTATTGCTCCACAATTCAACGGCGACAACGTTTTTATCTCACGTCTTATAGAAAACGAGCGTCTGATGATGCCGCATCTTGGCGGACGCCTGTATGAAGGCGTAGCGGAAACTATCAGGACTCTGTCAGAGAACTATAAATTGTTTATGGTAAGCAATTGCCTGAAACAAGGACTGCCCGATTTTCTTGAGTTCACGAAACTCAGTCCATATATAACCGACACACTGAGCAATGGCGATACCGGTCTCGGTAAAGCCGATAATATCGCATTGATTGTTCGTCGCCATGATCTGCACACACCATTGTACGTAGGAGATACTCGTGGTGATTACGATGCTTGCCGTCAGGCGGGTGTCACATTCGCATGGGCCTCATACGGTTTTGGCAAGGTTGATAATCCGCCGTTCACCCTGTCAAAATTCAGTGATATTCTAAGTATTCTTTAATTAATATAAAAAGATTACTGACTATGCACAATTCAGATATAAATAGACTCCAGCTTCTGTCGGAAGACGAGCTACAGTTGAGGCTTACAAGGCTGCGCGACCTGATGTCATCAGCCGACATTGATGCGCTGCTTATCAGCAGCAATGCTAACATATATTATCTTACAGGACGCGTTTTCTGCGGATATATTTTTATTCCGCTGGCAGGAATGCCGGTGTATGCCGTCCGGAGACCGTCAGTACTGACAGGAACAAACGTAGAATATATACGCAAAATCGAAGATCTTCCCTTAAAGCTTGACTGCGGTTTTGCGTCTCTTGGAGTGGAGATGTCAAGTGCAAGCTATACGACTGTCTGCCGCATTCAGAAAGCATTCGGAAATAATATCAGTTACGTCAATGCTTCTGGAATACTGGCAGAAACCCGTTCTGTCAAGACTGATTTTGAGATCGAAAAAATCAAGGTTTCAGGAATAAAGCAGACTGCGTTGTATGAACGTATTCCACACCTTTACCAGCCGGGCATGAGAGACATTGATCTTCAGATCGAGATCGAGCGTGCAGCTCGTCGTGAAGGCTGCCTCGGTCAGTTTCGCATAAACGGAGACGACATGGAATTATTCATGGGCAATGTGCTTGTCGGCGACAATGCCGACAGTCCGTCGCCATACGACTTCGCTATGGGTGGAGCAGGTCTTGATCCTTCACTTCCGGTAGGCGCAGATGGAAGTCTGATTCGTCCCGGCGAAAGCATCATGGTCGACGTGAACGGTAATTTTACCGGATATATGACCGACATGACCCGTTGTTTCTCGTTAAGGGAAAATCTGTCAGACAAAGCATTAACGGCTCATCAGATCTCTATCGAAATCTGCAGCACTCTTGCTGAAATGGGGCACCCCGGAGTCGAAGCCAAGCTGCTTTACGAAAAAGCGTTTTCTATGGCTCAGGACGCTGGCCTGGAAAACGAATTCATGGGTCACCGTCAGCACGCCGGCTTCGTCGGACATGGACTCGGAATCGAGATCAATGAGTTGCCCGTAATTGCCCCACGATCAAAGTCTGTCCTGCAGGCTGGCAACGTAATTGCTCTCGAACCTAAGTTCGTCATCCCGGGTGTAGGGGCGGTAGGCATTGAAAACACCTACATTGTCAAAGCCGATGGCCCGATGGAATGCGTGACTCATGCTCCAAGACAAATTGTTTACTTCGAATGATCTCAAATCTAAAAGATAAAATTTCTCAGAAAATATTCCGCACAGTCGGACACGCGGCAGACGCAATCGGCCGCGAATGCTATGTCGTGGGCGGATATGTCAGAGATCTGATCATCGGCCGCCACTCAAAAGATATCGACTTCGTAACCGTTGGATCAGGCATAGAACTCGCCGAAGCAGTCGGACAGGAACTCGGACCTAAAACACATATCGCCGTATACCGCAATTATGGAACTGCTCAGATCAAACGCGGTGATCTTGAGATTGAGTTTGTCGGCGCGCGCAAGGAATCCTACAGGCGAGAATCTCGAAATCCGATTGTTGAGGACGGCACATTGCAAGATGATATCGCACGCCGCGATTTCACTATCAATGCAATGGCTATATCTGTCAATGAAAAGAATTACGGTGAACTTCTCGATTTCTACGACGGACTCGGCGACATCGCGCGGCATATTATACGCACTCCTCTTGATCCCGACATAACATTCAGCGACGACCCGTTGCGAATGCTCCGCGCAATCCGCTTCGCGGCCCAGCTTCAGTTTGATATTTACCCTGAAACTTTTGATGCCATCTGCCGTAACGCCCATCGTATCGAAATAATCACCCCTGAACGCATCAAAGACGAATTGTCCAAAATAATGCGCTCTCCACGACCCTCCGTTGGTTGGGATCTTCTTCTCCGATCAGGTCTTCTGACACTGATACTTCCGGAATTAGCCGCGCTTAAAGGAGTCGAGATCGTCAACGGACGCGCACACAAAGACAATTTTTATCATACTCTTGGTGTGCTCGATAACGTCGCCGCGAAATCTGACAACGAATGGCTGAGATGGGCAGCACTGTTCCACGACATAGCGAAACCGGTAACCAAACATTTTGACAGCGCTCTCGGCTGGACATTTCATAACCACAATATCGTCGGGGCAAAAATGATTCCGCGCATATTCAAACGCCTGCGCATGCCGCTGGGCGCTGAGATGCGCTACGTGCGTAAACTTGTAGATCTGCATATGAGGCCTATCGCTTTAGCCGAAGAAGAAGTAACCGATAGCGCTGTAAGAAGACTTATGAACTACGCGGAAGAAGACCTCGACGACCTTATGATATTGGCTCGCGCCGACATAACAAGTAAAAATGAGGAAAAGAAACAGCGGTTTCTCGATAACTTTGATATCGTTGAAGAAAAATTTAAAGAAATCAGAGCCAAAGATGCAGAGCGCGCACGTCGCAATCCGGTCGACGGTCTCGAAATAATGAAAATTTTCGGTCTTCCGCAATCTCCGACTGTGGGTTTCTTCGCTTCAAACCTAAAGCAAGCGATAAAAGACTGCGAAATCGAAGACACACGCTCAGCAGCACTACGATATCTGCTTGATCTGGCAAATAAAAATGGTATTCCGATAGTCGAATATCCCTCTGAACTTCTACAAATAGATCAATAATATCCAATAACAAATCCTATGTACTACGTAACTAAACGCATCGAAATATCAGCCGCACACAGGCTTTCTCTTGACTATGAAAGCAAATGCTCGTCGCTTCATGGCCATAACTGGATCATTACTGTGCACTGCCGCGCCGCCGAACTAAACAAAAATGGCATGGTGACTGATTTTACCCACATCAAGCATCTTGTTATCGACCGACTTGACCACGCCTGCCTGAATGACATTCTCGACTTTAACCCAACGGCCGAAAATATAGCTCGCTGGATCTGTGACAATATTGAAAACTGCTATCGTGTCGATGTTCAGGAAAGCGAAGGAAACACCGCAAGTTATGAAAAAGACCTATAAAGTCAACGAAATTTTTTACTCGCTTCAAGGAGAAGGTTTTTTCACTGGAACGCCGGCCGTTTTTTTGCGTTTCTGCTATTGCAATCGTCATTGCAACTTCTGCGATACTGACTTTTCAAGCGGTACAGATATGACTGCCGGACAGATCCTCGAGCGCGTATCGGTCTTCCCGTCCAGACACATCGTCATCACAGGCGGAGAACCGACTCTGCAACTTGACAGCGATCTGATCAGAAGCCTTAAGGCTGAGCGTTTCTTTATTCAGATCGAAACCAACGGCAGCAACCCCATCCCCACTGGAGTCGATTGGGTTACATGTTCACCTAAAGAAGCTCCGTGGCAGATCGACCGTATCGACGAACTCAAAATCGTTTATCAGGGACAGGATGTCGAGACAATTGCCGCACTTCTCCCATCTCCTCGTTTATATCTCCAGCCATGCTCAGGCAAAAATACGGCTGAAACAGTCAACTATATACTCCGTCATCCTAATTGGCGTCTCTCATTGCAAACTCATAAATTAATTAATATCAGATGAAACTCTCTCTCATAATCCTTTTTGCGATTTTATCTTTGAGCGCGTTCAGAGCAAATTCGCAGATGTCGGCCGACCAGACTGCACCAGAGACTATCGTATCGCAATCTCCCTTGTCTAAATCTGACCAATGGCACAATCTCAAACGCTGGGTAGCTCTGACATTCGACAACTCCAATGTAATCGATATGGAGGACGAGCAACGTGGCACTATGGTTATAAAATGGAGTTGCCCTGTAAAACTTGATTCCGAATGTATAAATGCCACAGCCATTTCAACCTATTTAATTGATGTGCGCGACGGCAAATACAGACTTCAGCGCATTAATCCCCGCATCAGTTTTCAATTCATAAAACCTGATGTATATGAAGAGTTTGACCAGGTCAGGGCCGCTCAGCTGACTTTTGATATCCGTCTGATCAACGGGATTGCAACTCGGGTATTCGGAGGAGCATTCGAGTGGCCGGCTGACGAGCGCTACGACGAAGTAATTGCCGCATATCGCGAGGATTTGTCCGGAATGCAGCAATACCGAACAGATCGGGACCGCGAACGCGGAAAAATCAGCGACGACTGGAAAAAAGCCGAACACAACTGGCAACTGATACGTACACCGCTGGTCACATTACGCCAGCTCGATGCTTCAATGGTCAACTCCCTTAATAATGCACTCACACAGAACGATGATTTCTAAATTTAGGTTATTACTGACCTTTTTGTGCTCATGCACTGCGTTCATCACTACTTATGGCGCCGTATCAGACACAATTATCAGTTTTGTGAATTTTTATCCCGGCCCGGACATTTACGAACTGGAAGGGCATTCTGTACTGCGCATACAACTGCCCGACAACGACATAGCGATAAGTTATGGAACATATGACTTCGAACAGCCCAACTTTGTCTATCGTTTTGTAAAAGGCGAGACAGACTATTGGGTCACGGCTGTGCCCTGGCAGTACATGGCAGATAATTATTGCCGGCAGGGACGGCGCATCGTAAGCCATCGGCTCGATCTTACTGCCGGTCAAAAGCAATGCCTTATTAACCTGCTAACTGAAAATCTCCGGCCTGACAACAGGACATATCGCTACAATTATGTCAAAGACAATTGCGCCACTCGGCCGCTTCGTATTGTAGAACTCGCGCTTGGCGACTCTATAAAATTTCAGCCGACTGAAGCACCCGAGCCCGGCACTCAGACATTCCGGTCAGTAATGAGGCATTATCATCACAACTACCCCTGGTATCAGTTCGGCATCGATCTGGCTTTAGGAAGCGGCATAGACTATCCATTGACCGAACGGGAAAAATCATTTGCGCCTGTGATCCTTGACCGTCAGCTTTATGGCGCGACAATAGGCGGCAAGAAACTTGTCGATTCCATATCAATCATCAACGACGTCCATCCCGAAAACGCTATTCTCGATCCAACTCCGTGGTATGCCTCACCGTTATTCATTTCATTAATCGTCATGATGATCGCAATTCTGATGACCGTCAGAGACATACGGAGACATAAAGTCGCCCGGTGGGTTGATGCTGTTCTTTTCGGTTTCTTCGGATTGGCAGGATGTGTCATTACATTTCTGATTTTTATTTCAGTTCATGAGGCCACATCACCCAACATACTATTATTATGGTTAAATCCTTTGTGCTTCATTCCGACTGTTTTTATATGGATTAATCGTTGTAAACTGATCATTTTCTCATATCAAATTGTTAACTTTGTGGCATTAATGGTTCTTCTTACACTTTCTGCTGCCGGCGTTCAGTCTTTGAATTACGCGTTCTACCCTTTGATTTTAGCAGACATGGTAAGATCGATCAGCTACATACATCTGAATATCAAGCTTATAAAATGTCACGAATAAATTCATCACTTCAGTCTCGTATTGCCATCGTTCTTATAGCCTCGATGGTAGGCATGACTTTGTCCGGGGTAGAAAACCGGACAAGTCCACGGCTCGTTGTGGGAATTGTCGTTGAAGGTCTCCAGGCTGACCATCTGAATAATTTGCGCGACTATTTTACTGATGGTGGTTTCAAACGTCTTTTACGCGATGGAGTGATCATAGCCAATGCTGATTATGGCACGTCACTTGACCCGGTAGCTGCTTCAGCCATGGTTATGACCGGTACATCCCCATCTGTCAACGGCATAAGCGGACGCTTTATTTATGACGTTGAAGGGCACCGACTTCAGCCAACGCTCCTTGACGAAAATTCTATCGGAAACTTCACTAACGAAACATATTCCCCGGGCAAACTATTGGTCAGTACAATAGCTGACGAGGTAAGGATAGCAGGAGGTGGAGTGACAAACGTTTACGCCATTGCGCCCGACGCCCAGCAGGCGCTGATACTTGGCGGACATGCCGCAAATAGCGCGTTTTGGATTAATGACACAAATGGCAATTGGGCCACGACTACTTTCTATAGGGATGTACCCTCAATAATTGGTGGAAGAAACAGACTGGCACCTTTGTCGTCCAGACTTGACACTATAAGCTGGACCCCGCTTCTGCCTGTTGTAGACTACCCTGACCTTCCGGATCATCTGAAACGTTACCCCTTCCGATATGTATTTTCGCACGGCAAAGAAGACCGCTACGCGATGATGAAACAGTCGGCGATTGTCAATAATGAAGTGACCTCCCTGGCTATTGATTTCATCAATACGTTAGGTCTCGGGAAACATGACGGAACTGATATGCTTAATCTCGCATACACTTTAGTTCCGTTTGACTACGCCAAAAACCGCGATAACCGGCTCGAACAAATGGACAGTTACCTGCGGCTTGACCGAAATCTGGAACAATTATTCTCCGGAATCGACAGAGCGACCGGCGGCAACTCCGTCATATTTCTCGTAGCGACACCGCCGTCTTCGACTGTACGCCGCGATGACGAGAAATGGAATATCCCTTATGGAGAATTTTCTACCCGTAAAGCCGGATCATTGCTCAATATGTATCTGATGGCGCTTTACGGCACTGGTGAATGGGTGAGCGGATATCATCACGGTCACTTTTTCCTCAACAACAAACTGATCAAAGACAACAATCTGGACGCAAAGGCTATCAGATCAGAAGCCGCTCTGTTCATTGCCCGTATGAGTGGCGTAAAGGATGTATATACTATTGATCAGATTCTTGCCGGCAATGCAACTGACAAAGCTAATGCCCTGAGGCGTAATATTCATATCCGTACAGCCGGCGACATTTATGTCAACGTCATACCGGGTTGGGAAATCGTAAACGACTTTGATAATTCTACAGATACATCGGCAAAAAACCGTGTCGAACGCATAGCTGCGACTACGGCTCCGGCGTTTATTCTTGCTCCTGACGTCAGTCCCAAGCAATTTGATGCTCCGGTTGATGTCCGCGTGATTGCCCCTACAGTCGCACGCATTTTACGCATTAGGTCGCCCAATGCGGCTGCCGCTGCAGCATTGCAGATCAACTGACACTGCTCGCTAAGCATACTGTACGTTTGTACGGCCAATACTTTCTCTCATTATTTTTTAATCTAATAATATTCTCAAAACGATATACATATGTCTTTTGTACAAGTTTTAAGTAAAATATTCGGCAATAAATCGCAACGCGATCTTAAGGCAATACGGCCTATAGTTGAAAAAATAAATGCTATTGGGCCAACTCTTGAAAGCATTTCAAATGACGAGCTACGCGGTCGCATTGATGCAGTCAGAGCAGACCTTGCTGCTGCGACACAAGCTGATAATGCCGAGATCACTTCGCTTCGCGAAACAGTAGAAACTCTTCCTTTTGAAGAACGTCAACCGATATGGGACAAGATCGACAAACTTGAAAAAAACATTCTTGACACTCTCGAAAATAAGCTGAACGAGCATCTTCCCGAAGTATTCGCGGTTATACGTGAAACCGCCGCACGCTTTGCTCATAACGAAACTATAGAAGTGACTGCTACCGATCTTGACCGTGAACTTGCAGGTCAAGGACGCGACTTCGTATCTATTGACGGAGACAAAGCCATCTGGAAAAATCACTGGATGGCCGGCGGCAATGAGATAACATGGGATATGATCCATTATGAGGTCCAGCTCATCGGAGGTATTGTTCTTCATCAGGGTAAAATCGCTGAAATGGCAACTGGTGAAGGGAAGACTCTTGTCGCTACTCTACCGGTATTCCTTCGGTCTCTGTCAAAACGTGGCGTACATGTCGTAACCGTCAATGACTACCTGTCAAAACGTGACTCCGAATGGATGGGTCCTCTGTACATGTTCCATGGCTCGACTGTCGATTGTATAGATAAACACCAGCCCAACACGCCGGAACGCCGAGCTGCTTATGAATGCGACATCACATTCGGAACTAACAATGAATTCGGCTTCGACTATCTGCGCGACAATATGGCAATGACGCCATCAGATCTTGTACAGCGTAAACACTACTATGCCATTGTCGATGAGGTTGACTCTGTGCTTATCGACGATGCCCGTACTCCCCTTATCATATCAGGCCCGGTTCCAAAAGGAGATGACCAGTACTTTGACGAATACAAAGCTAATGTTCAGAAAGTTGTCGAAGCTCAACGCCGGCTTGTCACAAAAATCCTGACAGACGCTAAATCTAAACTCGCTTCTGATGACAAGGATGTAAAAAAAGAGGGCGCACTTCTTCTTTTCAGAGCTTATAAAGGCCTGCCAAAAAACAGCGCCTTAATCAAATTCCTCAGTCAGGAAGGCATGAAGAACGTTCTTCTTGAAACAGAAGCTCATTATCTTCAGGACAATGGCCGCGAAATGCCGACCGTCACTGATCCGCTGTACTTCGTCATTGATGAAAAAAACCGCAGCGTCGAACTAACCGACAAAGGCATTGATGAACTTACCGGAAAAACCAGTGATCCTCAGTTCTTCGTCCTTCCGGATATTGCATCTCAGCTCTCAGAGCTTGAGGCCATCTCAGATCCTGCTGAACGACAGTTGCGTAAAGATGAGCTGATGCAGAACTATGCAGTCAAGGCCGAACGCGTCCATACGGTAAGTCAGCTGCTTAAGGCATATACTCTTTTCGAAAAAGATGTAGAATACGTGATCGACGACAACAAGATCAAGATTGTCGACGAACAGACCGGCCGTATCATGGAAGGCCGACGCTACAGCGATGGTCTCCATCAGGCGATAGAAGCCAAAGAAGGCGTAAAGGTGGAAGCCGCGACTCAGACATTCGCCACTATCACTCTCCAGAACTATTTCAGAATGTATCACAAACTTGCAGGTATGACAGGTACTGCCGAAACCGAAGCCGGTGAATTCTGGGATATCTACAAACTTGATGTCGTAACTATTCCGACCAACAGGCCGGTAGCGCGAATCGATATGAACGACCGCGTCTACAAGACTAAAAAAGAAAAATACGCTGCCGTTATCGAAGAGATCGTAAAACTTCGCGATGCCGGACGACCGGTACTTGTGGGCACAACATCTGTCGAAATTTCAGAGTTGCTGAAACGCATGCTCGACATGCGCAAGATCGAAGCTCAGGTTCTAAATGCCAAGTTGCACCAGAAAGAAGCTCAGGTGGTGGCTCAGGCCGGACAAAAAGGCATCGTAACGATCGCAACAAACATGGCCGGCCGCGGTACCGATATCAAGCTGACTCCGGAAGTTAAAGAAGCCGGAGGTCTGGCAATCATAGGTACCGAACGCCACGAATCACGTCGTGTAGACCGTCAGCTGCGTGGGCGTTCCGGCCGTCAGGGCGATCCGGGTTCTTCAATTTTCTTTGTTTCTTTTGAAGACCAGCTTATGCGTCTTTTCGCCACTGACAGTGTAATGAAATGGCTTGACCGCTTTGGGCTTCAGGAAGGCGAACCAATCGAGCACAAGATGGTCACAAACGCAATCGAGAAAGCCCAGAAAAGAGTCGAGGAAAACAATTTCGGCATCCGAAAGCGTCTGCTTGAGTATGACGACGTTATGAATAAACAGCGCACATATATATACAATCGCCGTCATCATGCTCTGCTCGGCGAGCGTATAGGTATCGATATTGCCAATATGCTTTACGATTGCGTGGAGAATATTGTCATGACTTACGAACAGCCACAGGACTACGCCGATTTCTGTCTTGAACTTTTCAAAGTACTCAGTATAGAGTCTCCGATAAGCGAGGATGAATTCCGTAGTCTTGACCGGGAAGATCGCGTAGAGCGAGTCCGAGAAGTCGCTCTCGAAGCGATGAACCGCCGCAATGAACGTATTCGTGAAGTCGCACTGCCTGTAATCACTCAACTTGTCGAAAATTCAGATTACAAAGGAAAGATAATCGTTCCGATCTCTGACGGAAAACGCGTTTTCAATCTTCGAGTGGATCTTCAGGAAGCATTTGCTACAGAATGTCGCTCCATCGTAAAAGAATGGCAGAAAGCGCTGTTGCTCGTCTCCATCGACGAACTTTGGAAAGAGCATCTCCGCGAACTCGACCAATTGCGCCAGTCTGTCCAGAATGCAAGCTACGAACAGAAAGATCCGCTCGTAATATACAAAGTCGAATCTTTCCATCTATTTGAAAACATGCTCAACCAGCTCAACGTAAAGGCAATGTCCGCTCTGATGCGCGCGCAGATACCTATGCGTGCTCCTCGCGATGGAGAGGACAATCAGTCTGAAGAGCAACGTCGCAGCCCAGAAGTTAAACAAGCTGCTCCTGAGATGCCGCGCAATCCAAATACGAACTACCGCACATCGCGTCCCGGGCTCCCAGGAGAAGAAGCTCAAAGACAGGCCGCATCTGCTCCGCAGAACGCTCCGCAACGCACAATGCCTGTTTCGGTCGGGCCAAAAATCGGACGCAACGATCCTTGTCCGTGCGGTTCAGGTAAAAAATATAAAAACTGTCACGGTCGCAATGCCTGACAACCTTTACAGATCACAAAAAAGAAACGCATCCCGGAACGAATTTGGGGTGCGTTTCTTTATTATATAAGAATTCAGTTCTCAACAAATATGCACTGAAGTCTGAGTATGATTATTCCTCATCAACGGCATCAGGATTACCCGACTGTTTGACCACAAATCTTGTTTCCATTCCAGAAGAAGTTCTGACTGTAACCACAGCCCGGCGTTGCTCGGCAGTAGGGTTCGGAGCTACTTCTATATCGATGCGATCACTTATAAAACTATAGTTCGAACTTGCACGTCTTACATTTAACCATGCATCGTTGCAATACAACTGATATGTAGCATACTTGTTACCGCTGATTTTTGCCTGTGCCGATCCACCGGAATGACTGAACTCATATGAATATTCATCCAGCTCAAGTGAGTCTGTTGTCCCTACAAAACCGCCGACAAATTTAAGGCCGACACCGACTATATTCCTATTGTCGTCATATGCCAGTGCCGCGACAAAAAATCTCGTGAAACCCTGCGATGCACTATATCCGACAAAACCCAGACCAACACGCGGAAAGATCAGAGTATCCCAATTCTGCATAGGTATATAATCAACATTCCCGAGACCGGGGACATCCCCGACAGGAGAAAGATACCATTCTGATGCACTGCTCAAAATAGTTGTGATATAACCGTCACGGGTAAATCCCAAGCCGGCGAGATTATCTCCGCTATCATTGAAGAGTCCGATCTGCTGAACATTTTCGGGGTCCGGCTTACTTTCAGGCTTATCCGAACTATTGCCTCCGCCTTCCGGTTCATTACCGGGCATACATGAGTTCAACGATAAAGACAGGCCCACTGCAAAAGTTAATACAAGTGCCATTATGGACTTGCTGAATTTAAAAATAGCTTTCATTAATTTTTATGAGATTATTTACAAAACATAGAAACCGATATTCCTTCTAATTCAATTTTAAGGATCATCTTTGCAAAATTAGAAAAAAAATACGAGAGGAACAACCACTATACATTCATAATCATGCTGATAATGAACTTTTTTATTTAAAAAATGTTTATAGTGATAACTTGCTTGACACACGTTCAATTGACATTTTGTCAGTCTTGTCATGTCGGCATGGCACTCTTTGAACTTTGGCACGATACTTGCTTATATGTAAATGAAAAAACAATAAATTTAATTATCAAACTTATCATAAATTATTAGTAATTATGGATCTAAAACCACTGGCTGACCGAGTACTTATCAAACCGGCTCCTGCTGAAGAAGTTACCGCATCAGGCATTATCATTCCCGATTCTGCAAAAGAAAAACCGCTCAAAGGCACAGTTATTGCTGTTGGCAATGGCACTAAAGACGAAGAAATGGTTCTTAAAGCCGGAGATAATGTGCTCTATGGCAAATATGCCGGAACAGAAATCGATCTCGGAAACGGAGAGAAAGGACTCATCATGCGACAGAACGAAGTGCTCGCGGTGATTCTCTAATATAACCGTATAATAAATCACAACATCAATATAGATTTTACCATGGCTAAAGAAATAAAATTCAATATCAAGGCTCGCGAAGAGCTTAAGAACGGCGTTGATGCATTGGCCGACGCTGTAAAGGTGACTCTCGGTCCGAAAGGCCGTAATGTTATCATTGAGAAAAAATTCGGAGCTCCCCATATTACTAAGGACGGCGTAAGCGTAGCTCGTGAAATCGAACTTGAAGACCCGTTCCAGAACATGGGAGCCCAGCTCGTCAAAGAAGTGGCGTCAAAAACAGGCGACGATGCAGGTGACGGCACTACAACTGCGACAGTGCTTGCTCAGTCTATCATTGCAGTCGGCTTGAAAAACGTTGCCGCCGGTGCTAATCCGATGGATCTCAAACGCGGTATTGATAAGGCTGTCACTGCTGTTGTTGCTGAAATCAAAGAGATGGCCGAAGAGGTCGGCGACGATTTCAAGAAAATTGAAGATGTTGCCCGTGTCTCCGCCAACAACGACGAGACCATAGGTCGCCTTATTGCTGAAGCAATGCAGAAAGTTAAGAAAGAAGGCGTGATCACTGTCGACGAAGCCAAAGGTACTGAGACAACAATCGATATCGTTGAAGGCATGCAGTTCGACCGTGGATACATCTCTCCTTACTTCGTCACAAATACCGAAAAGATGGAGTGTGTCATGGACGCTCCCTACATCCTGCTCTACGATAAGAAGATTTCAAACCTCAAAGATCTTCTGCCAGTGCTCGAAGCTTCCGCTCAGAGCGGTCGCCCCTTGCTGATCATCGCCGAAGATGTAGATCAGGAAGCTCTCGCTACTCTGGTTGTGAACCGTCTCCGCGGATCACTTAAGATCTGTGCAGTCAAGGCTCCCGGTTTTGGCGACCGTCGTAAAGAAATGCTTGAAGACATCGCTATTCTTACAGGTGGCACTGTTATATCCGAAGAAAAAGGCATGCAGCTCAGCACTGCCACTCTTCAGGATCTCGGCACTGCAGAAAAAGTCACTGTCAACAAAGAGACTTCTACTATCGTCAACGGCGCCGGTAACAAAGATGCTATCGCAGCCCGTGTTGCTCAGATCAAATCTCAGATCGAAACAACTACCAGCGATTACGACCGCGAGAAACTGCAGGAACGCCTTGCCAAACTCGCCGGCGGCGTAGCTGTGCTCCACATCGGCGCACCCAGTGAAGTTGAAATGAAAGAAAAGAAAGACCGCGTTGACGACGCCCTCAGCGCAACACGTGCTGCAATTGCCGAAGGCATTGTGCCCGGTGGCGGTGTCGCTTATATCCGCTGCCTCGCCGCGCTCAAAGACCTCAAAGGTGACAATGACGACGAGCAGACCGGTATCGCAATCGTTGAACGCGCGATCGAAGAACCTCTTCGTCAGATTGCAGCCAACGCAGGCGTCGAAGGAGCAGTTGTCGTTCAGAAAGTCAGCGAAGGCAAAGGCGATTTCGGATACAATGCACGTACCGACAAATATGAGAACCTTCTCGCTGCCGGTGTCATCGATCCCGCCAAGGTCACTCGCGTCGCTCTTGAGAATGCCGCTTCTATCGCAGGAATGTTCCTGACAACCGAATGCGTCATCGCCGACAAAAAAGAAGAAAATCCCGCCCCTGCAATGCCCGCAGGCGGTATGGGAGGCATGGGCGGCATGATGTAATTCATCCGACCTGATATTATAGTACAAAGCGACCCCGGATGTTTGCATCCGGGGTCGCTTCTTTTAAGCTATTACGTCAATATGCTATCTTATCTGACTTTTCAGCCCATTTTTTAAATGCCCTTTGAGCGGCATCACGCATAAAATGCTCGCATTTTATCGATCGTTTGTCATAATCAAGATCCAGCTGATCATAGATAAATGAATCGTCAAAATCTATATTTCTGGCATCAGTTTTTGTATTACCATAACACAGTCGTTTTATCCCTGCCCAGTAAATTGCGCTGAGACACATCGGACATGGCTCGCAGGAACTATATATAGTGCACCCCTCAAGTTTGTACGTCTTCAGCTTCCCGCACGCCTCCCTGATGGCCGACACTTCTGCATGAGCCGTAGGGTCACTGTTCGGCACTACACGGTTGACACCGGTCGACAATATATTACCGTCTTTAACTATGACCGCACCGAACGGACCCCCTCCGTTATCCACATTTTCCACAGACAGATCAATGGCCATCTGCATATATTTTGCATCTTCTGCCGAATAGTTTTTCTTTTCCGGACAACCTCGCCGTAAACTGTTATTTGTCATTTTTATTGTTCATTAAAGAGTTATAAATTAATACAACAAGTTTCAAGAGGAAAAAGGACGGCAAATTTACATATTTTTTTCTGTCTTCACAGTTTTATTTGTCTACTTCCGCATTTTTACGTTCCTTTGTCTCCCTAAATAAAATTCAACGATTGAAATATGCAGACAGAACTGATTTTGATCAACATTTCCGGTTTCGACCGCCCGGGCGTTACATCCGCCCTGACTGAAATCCTTGCCCGTTACGACGCTAAGATCCTTGACATCGGACAGGCTGATATACACCATACTCTATCGCTTGGCATTTTATTCAAGACTTCGTCAAATGTTTCCGGCGATCTTATGAAAGATCTGCTTTTTAAAGCTTATGAACTGAACGTAAAAATTCGATTCAATCCCATTACTGTCGAGGCCTACGAAGAGTGGGTATCGCTTCAGGGAAAAGACCGATGGATCATCACTATTCTCGGCCGACGTCTGTCAGCACGCCATATTGCCCTGGTATCCAAAGAAATCGCCCGTCAGGGACTTAACATCGACAGTATACGGAGACTCACCGGCCGCATGCCTCTCGACGAAGATAAAGAGCCATTATTAAAACAGTGCATCGAATTTTCCGTCCGGGGCAATCCTGTCGACACCGCCGAGATGCAGAGTAATTTCATGGCTATATCTTCATCTGAAGACTTCGACATCTCGCTACAGGAAGACAATGTCTACCGACGTTGCAGGCGCCTCATTTGTTTTGACATGGATTCCACTCTTATTGAAACCGAAGTCATTGACGAACTCGCCATGCGAGCCGGCGTCGGCGATAAGGTCAAAGCTATTACCGAACGGGCTATGCGTGGCGAAATCGATTTCCGCGAAAGCTTTACCGAACGCGTCAGCTTACTCAAGGGGCTCGACGAAAGTGTTATGCGCGAAATTGCCGAGAACCTGCCCATAACCGAAGGGTTAGGCCGACTTATGCAGGTTCTGAAACGCACCGGTTATAAGACGGCAATTCTTTCCGGCGGATTCACATATTTCGGTAATTATCTCAAACAGCTTTATGGATTCGATTTCGTTTATGCAAACGAACTTGAGATTGTCGACGGGAAACTCACCGGCAGGTATCTCGGCGACATAGTCGACGGGAAACGCAAGGCCGAACTTCTACGCATCATAGCTCAGGTCGAAAATATCGATATCAACCAGACTATAGCCATAGGTGACGGAGCCAATGATCTGCCTATGCTTGCCACTGCAGGACTCGGCATCGCATTCCACGCCAAGCCGAAAGTAAAGCAGAATGCTTCTCAGTCACTTTCGACCATTGGCCTTGACGGTGTCCTTTACTTCCTCGGTTTCAAAGATTCATTCATTTCCGGCAGTACGGACAAAACCATTTGACCCTCTTTATTGTTGTCATTACAACTTCAACTATTTATTCACCACATTAGAGCCTCCGCTTGTCATTCAGACAATCCGGAGCGAAAATTACACAATGGGACGCTATCTGACATTTCTCATTCTCCTCCTCCACTTCTCCTCCGTCTCGGCTATGACGCCCGATTCAATCCATGACGGACATCAGTCAGTAGGTCTCGTCCTCAGCGGTGGCGGTGCGAAAGGCATCGCACATATCGGAGTCATCCGCGCGCTCGAAGACAACGGCATTCCTATCGATTATATAACCGGCACATCGATGGGCGCTATCGTCGGCGGTCTGTATGCTTGCGGTTACACCACCGACGAGATGTTACGGCTGTTGCTTTCCGACAGCTTCAGTTACTGGTCGACCGGCACGATGGATCCGCGCCTAAGCTACTATCTGAACCGCGCACAACAGACACCGGTCATGTTTACACTCCCCCTGTCGCTGGGTGATACCACCGCGTCTGACGTTCCGCAGAGTCTGATTTCACCTTTGCCCATGAACTTTGCCTTCATGGAACTGTTCGCCCCATTCACAGCTCAGACAGGCGGTGATTTCGACCGTCTGATGGTGCCGTTCCGCTGTGTAGCTTCTGATGTTGCCGCCAAAAAGAAAAAAGTACTTTCATCAGGCTCGGTCGGCGATGCAATTCGTGCGTCGATGAGTTTTCCGGCCGTTTTCCAGCCTACGGATATCGACGGCGCATTGCTCTACGACGGAGGTATTTATGACAACTTCCCCGTCGACGTGATGCGGCGCGACTTCGCTCCCGACATCATGATCGGAGTCGACGTGTCGACCAAAGAGACTGATCCGCAGACTTCGATAATAGATCAGCTCAGCAATCTTATCATTCAGAACAACGACTACTCCCTTCCTGCCGATGAAGGCATAAAGCTCAGCATAAACCTCAATGAGTTCGGTCTGCTCGATTTTCCTAAAGCACGGCGCATCTACCGTATCGGCTACGATCACGCCATGTCAATGATGGACTCTATAAAATCACGCATTCATACCCGCGTCGATTCGACATCGCGCACACTGCGCCGTGATGTTTTTAAATCAGCCACACCATATCTTCGGTTCGACGACGTTTCGGTCTCCGGAGCTTCTCCACGACAAAATCAGTTTATCGACTATATTTTCGAGCGCCAGTTCCACGGCGACACCCTTTCTGCCGACGGCGCGCGCAGAGCCTATTATATGTCTCTGTCTACCGACAAGCTGCGCGACCTGACGGTAGCAGCCGACTACAATGATTCAACCGATTTGTTCGGTCTGCGTCTCAAAGCGTCCGTAAAGAATAATTTCAAGGCAGCGTTTGGCGGATATCTCACTTCGTCAAACAACAGTTATCTGTTTCTTTCGGCCGGATATTCCACTCTGAGTTTCAACTCCGTTTCAGCCAATCTAAACCTTTGGCTCGGACAAAGCGACATGGCAGCCATGCTCAACGGCGACATTGTTCTCCAGTCGCATACACCTTCTCGTATCTCGATGCAGGCAGTCGTTTCACGCCGCAAATTCTATGACGACGATTATATGTTTTATGAAACCCGTATACCGTCGTTTATTATCGGCCACCAGTATTTCGGACGCTTGAGCTGGGCTATCGAAGCCGGATATCTCGGAAAATTCGAAATCGGCGCAGGCTATGGTCATCTTAACGATTCCTACCACCGCGATATATACAGCCGCGACTCCGGTTTCGGAAGATATAGGTCGCTGCATAATCTCGGACAGATTTTTGCAACATATCAGTCGAGCACTCTCGATGATATCAATTTCCCGACAAAAGGCTATATGTATCGGCTGTCGGCTATGGGTTTCACCGGCGACTTCAGGCTTAAAGATCCCGACGGTGACATCGTCGGAGACTATAATCCCTGCTGGATGCAGCTCGAAATGCGTTCTCGCAACTATTTACCGCTTCCACGACGGTGGTCGGTCGGCATCGAGGGCGACATAATGCTTTCGACACGCAAACTTTACGGTAGTTACAATTCCGCTATTATAAGTGCGCCGAACTTTGCGCCCACTCCGGCGTCAAACAACACTTTCAATCCCGCTTTCCGCGCCAACAGTTTCATTGCCGCCGGCGTCGTGCCCATCTATCGCTTCAGCGACAATCTGTCGGCCCGGCTCCTTTGCTCGGCGTTCATGCCCCTGAGGAAAATTCTCGATACCGACCTCGGCACAGCCGAATACGGCCGCTGGTTCTCCCATCCCGAATTCTACGGTGAGGCCGCCGTCACCTACAAATTCCCGTTCGCAACCCTCTCGGCCTACGCTAACTACGCTTCTTTTCCGGCCCGTAACTGGAACGTCGGCCTCGCCTTCGGCGTCTACCTCCACGCTCCCGACTTCCTGAGATAAATAATTATACCACGCAATTCTATTCCGCCCAAAGACGCAGAGAGCGTCGCCGACCCGCCTTTATCCTGGCGCCCTCGGCGTCTTTGCGCGACTTCACGCCCGCAGCGGAAAAAGCATCGGAGACGCAACTTCTTCACGTCCTCGGCGCCTTCGCGCGCGACATCCTCCACTGCCCTCGCCGTGATATATTTCTAAACAAATTCTTTGAAAAATTTTGCATATTGTTTCAAAATCGATACATTTGCAAAAGCATGAAATCTTTCATCTGCATATTATTTACTTTTATCACTGTCCTCGCAGCATGTACGGGTCAGCATCGCCGGGTTGACACCGTCCTGGCGTCGGCCGACTGTCTGGTGTTCACTGCTCCCGACTCCGCCGTCAGGCTGCTCGACAGCCTGACGCTCGACTGCGCCTCGTCCGCTCAGCTCGACCGCCACGCCCTGCTGACCGCCAAAGCCCGTGAGAAAGCCGGCATCATTGTCCGCGACGATACTCCCGACTCCATGCTGTCGCGGTCGATAGACGCGCTCGGCGTCGCCGCCGATCATTTCCGCGGACGCGGCGACAGTCTCGAGGTGCAGACACTGTTCTACCGCGGAGTGCTTCTCGGCTACCGCGGCGACTACTCCGAGGCTCTCGTCTCGCTGATGGAAGCCGCCGACCGCGCCGCCGAAACCGACGACAACTTCTATCGAGCTATGTCATATAGTAGACAGGCTGATACCTATAATCGACTTTATTCTGTGGCTAAAAGAGCCGAGATGGCTGAACTTTCAGCAAAGTATTTTCTGTTAGCCGGCCGCCCATTATATGCTTTACGTGAGAAAATGATGCTCGCGCAATCGCTTATAAGGATTAATGATTTGTCCAAAGGTTTTGACATCCTGAATGAAATAAAAACAGATACATTGCTGACCGGCAGGCATTTCGTAGCATTATATCACAGAATTATTTCTGAGGCTTATTTTAGAAGCGGTGATTACCGAAAATCATTGTTGCATAGCGATTCTATAAATATATTTGCCGGACGATTAAGTTCGATCGAATGCTCTTCTGCATCTCAAGCTGCTTCAACTTTGCGACAATTCGACATGGCCGAAGATTATCTCAAGAAAGCAAGGCTTTCGGCAAAAACAAAGAATGATACGGCTAATTACCTGTACTCATTGGCACAACTTTATTCTGCTGAAGGGAAATATGATGAATTTCATGATGTTTTCATGAAATATTATGCCGGCGAAATTGATCTCAATAATCACCTGCTTTCTCATCCTTACACAACATTGCTTACCGACTATTATCACAACTCAAATGCAGAAAATCTGTTAAAACGCAAATCCGCCGAAGAAAATGTACTGACCCTTATATTTATCATTCTTATTATAGTAATACTGTTTATTGTATCTATACTCATATACCGAAAGAATCTTCGTCAGAAAGATCTGGAGACACATATTATAATGGCTGACTTTCAGAATCTTGCTCGGAAGAATGCTGAGCAGCTTGAAATGCAGCGCAATTCCCCGGAGGCGGATCCTGACGTGTACAGTCTGCCGGGAAAACTGATGAATGATTTCTGTGAGGCTCGCTATGGTATGTTGTCTGTCGGTGACTCACACTCCAGGTTCGAGAAACGCGCGGCTGAGTTTATCGATTCTATCGACACTTCCGAGGTAATGTCCGCACTGGAACATTTCGTCGATATTACTAACGATAATCTGATGCGCCGGTTCAGGGAAGAGTTTCCCGACCTGCCTGCCAATTATTATAAAGTAGCACTGCTGTCATTTGCCGGTTTCTCCGTTACATCAATCAGCTGTATCATCAAACTGAAGGAAGGATCTTTCAGAAATATCCGCAGCAAAATCCGTACGAGAATCAACAGTTCCGATTGCCCTGACCGAGATCGTTTTTTATCATATTTTCAGAATATTCGAGGCTAATTCGCTGAAATACAGCTCAATGCGCATATATTGCTGATATTCAGCACAATGCGCCAGAATTACAAAATAAATTTTGAGCAGTTTGTAATGTATTGATTTTTAAATCATTAAGATGAGCAGAAATTCCGCAGAATTACATTATTTTTTTGTGAGATATGTAGGTAATGCTTAATTTTGCCGCAAACAAAGTAACTAATTCGAAATATAAACCTTAAAAATTTTAAAGACATGGCGACCTTAACAAAATCCTGTGCATTTATAGCTCTCTCTATGCTGTTGGCTGCATGTTCGTCCGACGAAGGTCCTGCAACTCCGACAGGCGGTGAAGAGGCTAAGCCGGAAGCAATTCCGACTACATCTGACATACAACTTTCCGGCGAAGAGGCTGCGATCTGTCAGGCGATCAACGAGATGGGCTTTGATTTTTACGAGGCAGTTTCAAATGACAGCAGAATAATGTCGCAATACCCTAATATGGCCTTTTCTCCGGTTAGCCTGTCATTGGGTATCGGCTTAATGTCAAATATCATCGCCCCGACTGATGCTGAAATGCTTACGAAAAAACTCGGATTTGAATCTGTCAGCGATCTTAATACACTTTGCCATAAACTGATGATGTTTCTGCCCGATGCTTCTAATAAAAGCAAAATTGAGATTGCAAACTCTGTCTGGCACAACACAGATCTCAAACCCTCAGACAACTGCGTAACGACAATCGGCGATTTTTATTTCCACAAACCGGTAGCTATTGACTTTTCACAGCCAACAGCAGTCTCCACTATCAATCAATGGGTAAGCGACGCCACTCACGGCCTTATCAATAGCCTGATTGACAGAATCGAGCCTTCTGACCGTATAGTATTCGCCAATGCACTCTACTTTAACAGCGACTGGCTACAGCAGTTCAACGAAAAAGTTACCGAAAAGTCTGTCTTCACTTCAGCCGGCAAGGATTATCAGATAGACATGATGGGCATTTTGTTGAATGCCGCATACTACAAAGATGCCGACTATCTCGCAGTGACACTGCCTTATGAAGGCACAAATGAATTTATTGCCGTGCTTCCCTCGAAGTCATCTACGCTGTCAGACGTGATGAAATCATTCTCGTGTGCGACTCTTGATAAAATCGTGAAATCATCGACAAAAGAAGATTTAGCTCTGAAACTACCGAAATTCAACTCGTCGGCCAAACTGGATTGCAATAGTGTTTTCGATGCGATGGGCCTCAGACTGTCAGACTCAAAGCTTACCGGCTTTAATAAAATCTATGGTTCCGAGACATATCCGTTGACGATCAACCATGAAGCTGTAGTCAGAGTTTCCGAACGCGGCACTGAAGCCGCAGCCGTCACCGGCGGCTTGATCACCGCAGGTGACGAAAACGATCGAGCAATAGAAGTGACTTTCAACCGTCCCTTTGCCTATATAATCCGCAACACCAAAACCGGCTCGATCATCATGATGGGCCAGTATACTCAGCCTCAATAAAAATACAATATTCAGAAAATGTAGGGGGCGCACGGTTTGTGCGCCCCTTTTGCTGAAAATCAGACGTTAGCATAGACGTATTTTTTCTTAGCGCCCTTAGCGAGCTTCGCGTGAAATTACATTGCAACACCGACAGTAGTAAAGATGCTCATGGGCTGCACGCCTGATTTTTTCATAAAATTATTTCTCTGATCACTTGCAGATCTTATAATTAATGCCTACCTTTGTGCGCTAATTTTCCGCAATAGGCCTGAAATAAGTAAGTATGCACTCATAGCAAGCTTCGCCTCAGCGGGTTAACTTATTATCTATAACAACCAATGTACGTTATCGTAGAAATTCAGGGACAGCAGTTCAAAGCCGAAGCAGGCAAGTTCTTGTATGTCCACTACCTCGGAGAGCAAGTTAAAGAAGGCGACAAGGTCGAGTTCGACCGCGTTCTCCTCGCTGAAACCGACGGTGCCGTGAAAATCGGCGCTCCCGTTGTCGAAGGAGCAAAAGTTGTTTGCGAGGTTGAAAAGCCCCTCGTGAAAGGTGACAAAGTGATCGTTTTCAAGAAAAAACGTCGCAAAGGCTATCGCCGCAAAAACGGCCATCGCCAGTATTTCACCAAAATCGTGATCAAAGACATTGTCGCTTAACCTTTTAAATTTATTAGAAAATGGCACATAAAAAAGGTGTTGGTAGTTCTAAGAACGGCCGTGAGTCAGAAAGCAAACGACTCGGCGTCAAGATATTCGGTGGCCAGTTTGCCAAAGCAGGCAACATCATCAAACGTCAGCGTGGCACAGTCCACCACCCCGGCCAGAACGTTGGCATGGGCAAGGACCACACGCTCTACGCCCTCATCGACGGCACTGTTGTCTTCACCGAAGGCAAAGGCGGACGCAAGTTCATCAACGTTAACCCCATCGCGGTTGAAGTTGCCGAAGCATAACAGCAGCCACAACAAAAGAAATTCCAATTTGATCAAATGCCCGCCTGTCGCACGATTGGCGGGCATTAATATTATAATTATAAATGAACAAAACCGACAAAAACCGATGAAAAAATCCATCCTGACCTTAGTCTTACTGACCGCCGTCTGCCTCAACACATTCGCCTGGGGACAGAAAGGACACGATGTCACCGCTTACATTGCCGAGCAGCATCTCACCCCGGCAGCCAGAGCCGCCGTCGAGTCTCTGCTCGACGGAAAGTCGATCGTCTACTGGGCCAACTGGCTCGACAACGCGAGCCATCAGCGCCCTCTCGCCTACACAAAGACATGGCACTACAAAAACATCGACGAAGGCGTCCGTTACGAAGAGGCTCCGGCAAATCCGGCCGGCGACGCCGTGACTGCCATCAAGTCGCGCATCGAGATACTCAATGATCCAAATACCACCGCCGAAGAGCGCCGGCTCGCCCTGAAGATTCTCATCCACGTCGTCGGCGATCTGCACATGCCGCTCCATATGGGCCACGCGACCGATCTCGGAGGCAACCGCATCAAAGTAAAATTCTTCAACCGCGACAACAATCTCCATGCCGTCTGGGACTCGTCGATTCCCGAATCTGCCCACAAATGGAGCTACACCGAATGGCAGCAGCAGATCGACCGCGCCAATCCCGCCGACGAAGCGGCCATCATCAGCGGCAGCGTCGACGACTGGGCTAAAGAAACCGTGGCCATAGCATCCGACGTCTACACCTATTTTCAGCCCGACTGCAATATTTCCTACAACGAAGTCGCCCGCTGGACTCCGACCGTCGAACAGCAGTTTCTCCGCGGAGGCCTGCGCCTCGCCCACCTGCTGAACTCCATCTTCGATCCCGACTATACGCAGCCGGCCATCTGAAAAATATTTCTCAAAAAAAATAGACGTAAAAAGTTTGCAAATAGCGCGTTAAATTCGTACCTTTGCAGTCCGATTATGTCCAAATCAATCACTGACAGTCGTCTCGCAGCGCGCTTTTGGCCGAGCGCATGCCTGATTGCGGTCAAATTTATTTAACTACTAATCAACCAATTAAACAGTGGATACTCTAAGTTTCAAAACCGTATCACCAAACGCACAGAAGGTTGAGCGCGAATGGGTTCTCATCGACGCCACAGACCAGCATCTCGGTCGCCTCTGCTCTAAAGTCGCAAAAATTCTCCGCGGCAAAAACAAACCCTGCTACAGCCCCTTTGTTGAGTGCGGCGACAATGTAATCATCGTTAATGCTGATAAAGTTGTCCTCACAGGCAAAAAGCTGACTGACAAAATCTATCTCAACTACACCGGCTATCCCGGCGGTCAGCGCGAGCTCACTCCCGAAGTGCTTATGAAAAAATCTTACAACAAGCACCTCAAACCCGGCATGCATCCCCTCTTCCTTCGTGTTATGAAAGGCATGCTCCCCAAAAACACTCTCGGACGCCGTCTCATCAAGAACGTCCACATCTACAATGGTCCGAGCCATCCCCACGAAGCTCAGAACCCCAAAGTCATCGACATTAACAAAATGAAATAATTGAAGCATGGAAACAGTAAACGCAGTTGGCCGTCGTAAAGCAGCAGTTGCCCGCGTAATCCTCAAAGAAGGTAACGGCACTATCACCATCAACAAACGCCCCCTCGAAGTATATTTCCCGTCTTCGATTCTTCAATACATCGTTAAGCAGCCCCTCACGACTCTTGACGTTGCCGAAAAGTATGACATCCATGTCAACCTTGACGGCGGCGGTTACAAAGGTCAGGCCGAAGCCCTCCGTCTCGGCATCGCACGCGCTCTTGTGGCTCTCAATCCCGATGACAAGGCTGTCCTCCGCAAACACGGCTTCATGACACGTGACCCGCGTGCCGTTGAACGTAAGAAACCCGGTCAGCCCAAAGCACGCAAACGCTTCCAGTTCTCGAAACGTTAATATCGTTTATTATATAGTGTTTAGTATCTAAATCGCGCGGATGGACACGTTCCCTACCCCGTGATTGATTTTCAAAAGAACGTAAACAAATCTCAATCAAATCATGGCAAATCCCACATTTGACCAACTCCTCGAAGCAGGCTGCCATTTCGGCCACCTCAAAAGAAAATGGAATCCTGCTATGGCTCCTTACATCTTCATGGAGCGCAATGGTATCCACATCATCGACCTATACAAGACCGCAGCTAAAATCGAAGAAGCGGCTGCCGCTCTGAAGAGCATCGCCAAATCCGGCAAAAAAGTGCTTTTCGTTGCTACTAAAAAACAGGCTAAGCAGACTATCGAAGATCTCGCCAAGTCTATCAACATGCCTTATGTTATCGAGCGCTGGCCCGGCGGTATGCTCACCAACTTCCCGACCATCCGCAAGGCCGTCAAGAAAATGACAGCAATCGATAAAATGACTACCGACGGCACATTCGACAACCTTTCTAAACGCGAACGCCTTCAGGTTTCACGTCAGCGCGCAAAACTCGAGAAGACTCTCGGTTCTATCGCCGATCTCAACCGTCTCCCCTCCGCTCTTTTTGTTGTTGACGTACTCAAAGAGCACATCGCTGTCGCTGAAGCAAATCGCCTCGGAATACCCGTTTTCGCTATGGTCGACACCAACTCTGACCCGACCAACGTTGATTTCGTGATCCCCGCTAACGACGACGCTTCAAAATCAATCGAAACTATCGTCGGCGCTCTTGTTGCCGCCATGGCCGAAGGTCTCGAAGAACGCAAAGCCGAAAAGGTTGACACTGTTGCAGCCGGCGAAGGCGAAGCCGCTCCAAAACGCGAACGCCGCCGCGTACGCAAAGCTGAGGCTGAAGCCGACGAAGCAGCTCCCGCTGCCGATGAAGCTCCTGCCGCTGAATAATTTTTCTTATTAACAACCGCTTAAACTACTATATTATTATGGCAGTAACAATGGCAGAAATCACCAAACTGCGCAACCTTACAAGCGCCGGTTTGATGGACTGCAAAAAAGCTCTCGCCGAAACAGACGGTGACATCGAAGCTGCTGTTGAAATCCTCCGCAAGAAGGGTCAGGCAGTAGCCGCAAAACGCGAAGACCGCCAGGCTTCCGAAGGTTGCGTAATTGCTCGTAACAACGGATCTTTCGCAGCTATCCTCGCCCTCAACTGCGAGACTGACTTCGTTGCCAAGAACGCAGGCTTCGTCGCTCTTGCCAACAAGCTCATGGATCTCGCCATGGCCAACAAGTTCAAGACAGTCGAAGACCTCAAGGCCTTCAAAGTCGACGGACTCACTGTCGCTGACCTCATCACCGAGGAGAGCGGCAAGACAGGCGAAAAGACCGAGATCGGCGCTTACGAAATCGTCGAGGCTCCTTCTACAGCAGCTTACAACCATTTTAACAACAAACTCGCCGCTATCGTAGGTTTCAACCTCGAGAACGTCGATCCTCAGGTAGGACGCGAAATCTGCATGCAGATCGCGTCTATGAACCCTGTAGCTGTCAGCCGCGAAGACGTTCCTCAGGCCACTATCGACCAGGAAATCGCTGTCGCTGTCGAAAAGACCAAGCAGGAACAGGTTCGCAAAGCTGTTGAGGCTGCACTCAAGAAAGCAGGTCTCAACCCCAACCACTTCGACTCTGAAGACCACATTGAGTCTAACATCTCTAAGGGTTGGATCACTGAAGAAGACGCTGCCAAGGGTCGCGAAATCATCAAGACCACAGCCGAGGCTAAGGCTGCAAACCTACCCGAAGCCATGATCCAGAACATCGCAAACGGTCGACTCAACAAGTTCTTCAAAGAATCTTGCCTCATGGAACAGGAATATGTTCAGGACAGCAAGCTCACCGTCGGACAGTTCCTCGATCAGACTCAGAAAGGTCTCGTTGCCGTTGCCTTCAAGCGCGTCAACCTCAATCAGGACTAATCTCCGCTTAAAAAGTCATAACAACCAATTATCTCCCCGTCGGGGGGGGCAAATAGTATGTGCCGCACCCGTATTTTTTATAATCACCGGCAACAATAAAGTCAATTAGGGGTCGAAGTTAAAAAATTTTTTGTTAAA
>CANPDU010000010.1 GCA_947573135.1 uncultured Bacteroidales bacterium
ACTCTTTCTCAAATCGGATAGTTAATAACCCGTCCAACTTTTGGGGGTCACTTCACTCGGGTTTCATCCTCTTTTATAAGCTTGTAACGAACTGATCCCTGAGAACAAAAGCTATCAGGGATCAGGATAACAGATATTTCTTCACTTCATTGGAGAAGAGTCTGCGGTTTTACTGAAAGATTGAAGATGTCGGGTTATAAATGTTATCAGAAATTATCGTTTCAGTGTGTTGATTTCGGTTTTGGGCGCGAGAATATCGGATGTCGCGGTCATGTTTTCTGAAACTTCGAGCGTGAGTTTCGACCGTATGTCGCGTGACGACGCTCCAACCAGCAGGGTGTAGGTGCCACCATCGCGATACCATGATGATTTCACGGGGTCAAACGATGCAAGGTCATCGATGTTGAAATTTATGGCGACAGTCTCTGATTCTCCGGGTGCAAGTTCGGAAGTCTTGGCAAAGCCTCGCAGTTCTTTTTCGGGCTTATTGCGGTCTTTGGCCAGATTGTCAGACGCATAGAGCTGAACAATTTCCTTGCCGGCACGTTCGCCGGTATTGGTTACATTGACTGTTACACATACTTCGCTGCCACGCTGTGTCACTTCGGCATTGTCGTAAGCGAATGTCGTGTAGCTCAGTCCATGACCGAATGGATAGGCGACATTTTTGTTGAAGCTGTCGAAATAGCGGTAACCGACGTAAATGTCTTCTTCATAAGGCGTGAAATCGACCAGCTTTCGGTCATATTTTGGACCTTTGTTGCCGATTGTCAGACCTTTCTGTGCAGTGATGTCGATAGGAAAGTTGGCGGTTGACGCGTGGTCCTCATATCTGATTGGGAATGTCATCGTGAGTTTTCCTGACGGATTGGCAGCTCCGGTGAGGACGTCGGCCACACTGTTGCCGCCTTCCTGTCCGCCTTGCCATGCACAGAGCATGGCGTCTGCTTTATCACACCACGAAGCGGTCTCGACAGCACTTCCGATATTCATTACGACGATTACCGGTTTGCCGAGAGCACGGAACTCACGGCTCACATCGGCTATCATTGCCTTGTTTTCCGCGCTGAGATTGAAATTAGACGATTCGCGGTCAAGGAATTCGCCTGATCCACGGCCGATCGTAATGATGGCGGCATCGTTGGCCTTGGCCTGTGCGGCGAGTTCTGATGTCGGGAAATTACATTCGGGAGGCAGCACTATCGGCATGAACGCAGCAAAACTGCCGGTGTCCGGAACCTGTTTGTCGCGCCATGACTGCACATATCCGGCATAAGCCTTGCGGAGATTTTCATCGGCTGTGATTCCGGCATTTTTAAGACCATCGAGCAGCGACACGGTGTAAGCTCGGTTCACGTTGCCCGAACCTGTGCCTCCAGGGATGAAATCATAGGATGTACAGCCGTAGAGGGCGACTTTTCTGATCTCAGGCTTGAGCGGAAGAGCGTTTTTATCGTTTTTCAGAAGAACCATGCCTTCGCCGGCGGCCGAACGTGTCAGTGCGGCGTGTGCGGCGAGATCCGGCCGGTTGGAGAACTTATAGCCTTTGAAACGCGGGGTCCGCACGATAAGTTTGAGAATGCGCCTGATATTATTGTCGACAACCGTTTCGTCGAGCGATCCGTTTCTCACACCTTCGATGATAGCCTCATACTGAGCGTTGTAACCCGGCTGCAGCATGTCGTTGCCTGCTTTCATCTGAGCTACGGCGTCTGATCCGCCGAACCAGTCGGTCATCACCATGCCGTCGTAACCCCACTCGTTGCGGAGCAGCACGGTCAGCAGTTCCGGATTTTCAGACGTATAGACGCCGTTGAGGTAATTGTATGACGACATTACTGTCCAGGGTTTGCTTTCCTTTACAGCAGTCTCAAATCCTTTGAGATAGATTTCACGCAAAGCGCGCTGGCTGACTTGAGCGTCATTGGCCATGCGGTTTGTCTCCTGATTGTTAACCGCAAAGTGTTTGATGCTTGTGCCGACTCCCTTGCTCTGAACGCCGCGTACATATGCGGCAGCAATTTTTCCGCTTACGAGCGGATCCTCTGAATAATACTCAAAATTACGGCCGCAGAGCGGATTGCGGTGGATATTGAGAGCCGGAGCAAGCAGAACGTCGACTCCATATTCAAGCACTTCGTCGCCGATCGCCTCACCGACTTCCTCTACAAGTTCAGGGTTCCATGTCGATGCGAGCATGGTGCCTATGGGGAAATGGGTGCAATAGTACGTCGCGCTGTCATCATCGCGTGTCGGTGCGATTCGAAGACCGGCGGGACCGTCGGCGAGAACTATGGCCGGAATGCCGAGACGCGGTATGGGATATGTTGTTCCGGCAGCTCCGGGCACGATTGAATGTGTTTCGCCTACGACTGCGCTGTCACCGCTGTCGATGCCGGCCATACCGGTTCCGACAATAAGGTGTGCTTTTTCTTCGAGTGTCATAGCGGCCACGACATCTTCGATATTGTTCTCGTTAAGTTTGGGTGTCGAGTTGCAGGATAGCAGGCCGAATGCAAATACAGCACCCGTGCCGATAGATATAATATGTTTCATGGATGTTATCTGTTAGGGGTTGTCCAGTTATAAGTTTCTGTACATGAGATGTCGGCAGTTTTATCGCCAATCTGAATTTTGAAATCGCCTTTTTCGAGTATCCACTTGCCGTCGGCACCCACATAGGCCAGATCCGAGGCCGGAATTGTCAGCGTGACTGTCTTCGTCTCGCCCGGTTTAAGACTGACTTTTTCGAAGGCGCGCAGGCGGCGGTTGTCGGGTACGCATTGAGAAGCGACAAGATCGCTCGAATAGAGCATGACTGTCTCTTTGCCTTCGCGGTCGCCGGTATTGGTTACGTCGATCGAGAATTTCAGAGTGTCGCAGTTTTTGAATTTTGAGGCCGAGGGTCGAATATTTCCATAGGCGAAAGTTGTATAACTTAAGCCGAAGCCGAATGGCCATTGGCTCGAGACATCTGCGTTGTAATCATATGCTCCGGCCATTGTGCCGACTTTCTGAGACGCCTTATAATCGTAGGTCGACAGAGAGTTGACGTGTCTGGGATAAGTGTAGGGCAGACGTCCCGAGAAGTTCTCGTCACCTGAGAGAAGGTCGGCGAGAGCGTTTCCGCCTTCGTTGCCGGGCAGAAGTATATCGACAACAGCTCCTGCAAGAGGCTCGATGTCGGAGATGATGCGCCCGCGCCCGCCGTTGAGCACCAGCACAACGGGTTTGCCTGTTGCGGCTGCACGGCGCACGAGCTCTTTCTGATTGGCCGAAAGATTGAGATCGGTCGTGTTGCCGGGTGTCTCGCAGTAGGAGTTTTCTCCTATGCAAAGTACCAGCACGTCAGCCTTAGAGGCCGCGGAGGATAATTTCTCGAAATCGGGCGTTTTTTCGCTAAAATAAGAACCTTCCTCATCATATTCGACCGTCGGCACATAGATGATGTTATCTTTGCCGAAACGGTTCTGCATGGCTTTGAGGATAGTATTTTTGTCGGTGAGGTCGCCCGGCTCGAGTTTTCCTTGCCATGTTACGCTCCATCCGCCGTTGAGCGAACGCATCGAATTGGCATTCGGTCCGGTTACAAGTATTTTATTGCCTTGTTTCAGCGGCAGAATCTTATTGTCGTTTTTAAGAAGGATCATGGATTCAACTGCTGCGCGGCGGGCGGCTGCATCATGCTTCGCTGATGCGAAGTCGGGATAGTCGGTCAGGCGCGTCATCGGATTGTCGAACAGTCCGAGACGGTATTTGAGACGCAGCACACGGCGTGTGGCATCATCGATGCGGCTCATCGGAACTGTGCCCTCGTTGACAAGTTCTTTCAGCAGAGTGCAGTAATCCCACTGATAGGGCTCCATGGCCATGTCGATACCCGCATTGATAGCCATCGCTATAGCCTCTTTTTTATCTTTGGCTACTTTTTCGCGCTGCCAGAGGTTATTGATATCAGCCCAGTCTGTCACGATCATGCCGTCCCAGCCCAGTTCGTCCTTTAGCCAGCCGGTAAGGAGACGTTTGTTGATGTGAGTTGGCACACCGTTGATGCTCGATGAGTTTACCATTATAGTAAGTGCGCCGTTTTTAAGGCATTCAAGAAATGGCGCGAAATGTTTTTCACGCAGATCTGCCTCGCTGATGACGGCCGGAGTGCGGTCCTGACCGCTGAAGGGCACACTGTAGCCCATATAGTGTTTGACCGATGTCGCGATTTTATCTTTACCTATGTGATTGGGATCATCGCCTTGAAATCCGCGGATCTGAGCCGCGCCCATGACACCGCTTAAGTATGGATCTTCGCCGAAATTTTCCCATACTCGCGGCCATGATGCTACGCGTACCAGATCGACTGTAGGCGAATAAGTCCACGGACATGCCGACGCGCGAGTCTCGTAGGCTGTGATCGCGGCAGCCTCTTCAGCGAGTGCCGGATTGAATGTTGCGGCTACGTTTATGTTTTGTGGAAAGAGAGTGCCACCCTGTGTGTAGGTCACACCGTGATTTTGGTCAAGACCGTAGATACATGGTATGCCGATTTCTTTCATCGAGGCATCCTGGATTTTACCGATAAATTCGTTCCATTCTTCGGCCGAAAGGGCGTGCTGGGGAGCGTTGAGTATCGAACCGACCTTATATTTGCCGATGATAGAGTCAAGCATCCCCGGATGATAGACGAGTTTACCATCCGGGCCGCGGTGTGCGATAAGATCAATGGCGAGTTCGGTCATCTGACCGATTTTTTCGTCAAGAGTCATTTTTGACAAAGTAGCCTCGACTTTCTGTTCGAGTGCTTCGTCACGCGGTATTATAGTACCGGCGAAAACTGTGACGGACAGGGCCGTCACAGCTGCTAATGTGATCAGTCTTTTTTCCATTATTTGAAGAGCAGTGGTGTGAACTCAGTGAGATATATACGCCAGTTTTTCCATATATGCCCCTGAGGAGTTTCGAAATACGTGTAAGCATAGCCGTTGTCGTCCAATTTTTTACGATATGCTTTGTTGGCTTCGTAAAGGAAGTCGGTATTCCCTATGCCGATCCAGTAGAGAGCGGGCTTCTTGTCAAACTGTATTTTGAGTTTTTTATCAAGATCGTCATAAATCGGGCTTTGCACGCCTTTGTTGGGTTCGATAGCGGCAGAGAAAAGACCGACATAGTCAAACATGTCGGGATATTGTTTGGAAATATGCATCGAATGAAAACCGCCCATCGACAGACCGGCTATCGCACGCGATTTCTTGTTCTTGACAGTTCGGTAGTTTTTATCGATAAATTTTACTACTTCAGGGAAATGTGTCTCGAAACTTCCTTCCATTGTCTTGGGGAGAGACATTGTCGGTGCCACGAAACCGAGACTTGATTCGCCGGGAGCAGCCTGAAGAGCCGCGTTGCCGTTTGTCATCACTACGATCATAGGTTCGGCTTTGCCCTGAGCGATGAGGTTATCAAGGATCTGTGATGCGCGTCCAAGCTCGGTCCAGGCATTCTCGTCGCCGCCCATGCCGTGAAGAAGATAAAAGACAGGGTAACGTTTATTGCTTGTCTCATATCCGGCCGGAGTGTAGACGGTCAGACGGCGGTCAATACCAAGTGTCGGGCTATTGTACCATACTTTGGAGACAGTGCCGTGGGGCACGTCGCAAATCTTGTATAAGTCAGCGCGTTCGCCAGGGATAAGGAACACGTCAGTGACAGACTGTACGTCACGTATACGGTGAACATTCGACGGATCATTGATTTTAAGACCGTCAACAATCATGGAGTAGCTGTAAAGTTCAGGAGCGAGAGGCGTGTCGGTAGTGTATTGCCATAGACCGTCTTTTTCGACCATATCGGCGACTCCCGGAGCATCGAACTCGCCGAAAGGAGTCTGCACTTTCTGTGTCGGCAGAAAGTCACCTGTAACCTGTACTTTCACTGCTTTGGGGGCCGCCAGCCGGAATGTCACTGTATTGTCCTGATTAATTTCGGGTGACACAATCTGTGAGCCGCCCCATAAAGCCTGTTGGGCCATGGCGCTTGTACATGCGGCTGCAACAGCCAGCATCAGCATAAACTTTTTCATTATGATTTTATGGATTGGTTTATTTGGTTAATGAAGGAATTATTCGCTTCAAAGATATAATTTTTTATATTAACTGACAATAGTTTCACGTGATTGTCTGGAGGTAAGGTCGCAATCTTTACGCACTGCATAATTATCAGTGACTGAAATTTCTTGACACAAACGGGAGAGCAGTGAAAAGAGCGGTATGCCAGTACTCGTTGGTGTGGCCGCCGTCTCTTACTCGGAATTGCATGGGAATGCCTGCCGCACGCATAGCGTGCATGAATTCGATGTTACGGTCGAGTAGAAAATCGTCGTCACCGCAATCTATGAACCATTTCACGTTGCGCAAAGCTTCCTTTGTCTTATCGTCGGAGTCGGCTACATATCTTATGCAGCTCAGATCCTTGACCGCTTTAGTCAGAAGAGCCATCTTGCTGTCAGGTGATCCCCCGGGATTCTGTGCGCCGGGAAAATCGGGTATATCCATGAGGGCACTGATGGCGTAGACAGAAGAAAACATCTCGGGGTGGCGCTGGGCGTAGCTTGTACTGCCGCCACCACCCATCGACAGGCCGGCTATGGCGCGTCGTCCTTTCGCCCCGCCGCAACTGTACCTCTTCTCTATATAGGGCATGAATTCCGTGAAGAAAAAATCCTCATAGTTCCAGCCGGGCATATTGAAATATCCGTTCCAGTGATCTTGCATGATATTACCTCCAGCGTTCGGGCTAACGATGACCATGGGGACGGTTTCGCCCGATGCGGTCAGCTGATCCATGACCTCACCGACGCGCTGGTCAACGAACCAGCTGGTGTTGACGCCCCCCATGCCATGGAGAAGATAGAGCACAGGATATGTTTTTGAACCGCTGCTGTCGAAATCGGCCGGCAGATAGACCGTGTATGCACGGAAGGCATCAAGCGCCTCGCTGCGGATACTGTCGGTTTCAATCCGGCTGTGAGGCCCGGGCCATTGTGCCCGGGCGCTCATCATAACTGTGATGAACAGAAGAACTGAAAATAATTTTTTCATTTTGAGAACTGATTGTCGAAGAATTGGATAATCTTAGGTGAGCAGGCGCTCCAGAAAGTCCAGTCGTGGGCTCCGGGACGCTCGATATATGTGAAGTTGGGCAGAAGCGGAGAAAACTGCATCGCTTCGTTGAAACCCTTGTTGACTTCGTAGAGGAAATCTTCTGTTCCGATCTCAACAGTGACGGGAGACGGACCGGGCATCCAGATCATGTCGAATATGTTTGCTGTTCCATCAATACCGATAGCCGGAGAGCATGCGTAGATGCCCGAGAATTTGTCGGCATATTTGAGACCGTAGTAGAGAGAACCGAATCCGCCCATCGACAGACCGGAGATGCCGTGACGGCCGTCTCCTTTATACATCGCGTCTATAGCCGGCATGAATTCTGTGATGAAGAACGTCTCATAGTTAAAGCCTTTGCCCTGATAATCGTCGATGTAGAACGTATCAAAACCGTCGAACGACGCTTGTGGCGACACAATAATCATTTCAGTCTCGACGCTGCCTGTATGGCTGGCGATATTGCCGCCGTTGAGCCAGTCGTTATTGCCGCCTGAGGCGCCGTGGAGCATATAAAGTACCGGGAATGTTTTTGTGCCGTCGAAACTCTCCGGAAGGATTACCGAATATTTCACTTCGCGGCCGAGAACTTCGCTCTGGAATGAGAGATCTGACAGTTCGGTTCCGTGTTTTTCAAGCAGAGAGACGAAACGGATGCCGAGATTAGTCGTGCCGGGAGCTCCGCCGAGAGTTATATATGAGAGATTTTCGCCGGTGAAGTTATAAAGTGTCTCGCCGTTGATGCCGGTGACTTTCTCAAGACTGATTTTGCCCTGGGTGATATACATTTTTTCTCCGTTGGATCCTACGACATATGCACCGCCGGCCATACCGTAATCGGGCACAAGCCAGCCGTTGTCGATCAGCCATGGTTCTGTGGGAGAGCCGGCGATTGTGTAAGTGCCGCACAGATCTTCAGCTCCGAGACCTTCGGTGTTGATGGCTTCGAAGAATGCTGCCGCGTTGCCGCTCGGATCGCTTACCGACATCGTGTATTTGCTTACGCCCGGAATGACCGTAGTCTGCCAGGTCGTGAAATCGGTGACTGTCACCGGATCGACTTTCAGAGTGACGGTATAGCCGCTGGGCTCGGGATCGTCCACTCCGATGACGAAGCTGATCGGGCCGCGGTAGTTGATTACATATCGTTTGCCGTCACCGCCGGTCAGCAGACCGCTGATATCATAATCGTTGCCGATCTTGTTGACTTCAAGATCACCCCCGGTGAAAGCTCCGTTTGCAACGCTCCCGGCGGAAGTAAAACCGGTAAACTGCATGTCAGCCGGATTTTCCCTGTCTTCCATCGGTCTGTACACTCCCGGCTGGAGAGTCCATTCGCGTGACACTACCCATAGTGACAGAGTGTTGTTTTTCCCGTCAGAAAACTCCATGTTGAGATATTTGAGTCCCTTTTTGAGTTTGGCTGTTTCTCCGGTTTCGACAGTCGTATAGTCATAGCGCTGAATGTCGTCATATGTGCCCGACATATCGTCTATTACGTTGTCGCTGCAACTCCACAGCATGGCGGCCAGAGGCATCAGCAGTAATTTATATATCTTTTTCATTTTGAATTTGATTTAATGGTTTTACCATCCGGTGTTCTGAGTCATATTACGGTTAAGTTCAAGCTCTTTACGCGGTATAGGAAGCAGTTTGTGCTTGTCTTTGAAGCCATAATTGTTGTTTTTGTAAGCTTCGCTGTCTATGCCTTTAGCAGAAAATGCGGGCACGAATTTACCTCTTCCGCCGAGGTAATGAGGCGCGTCGCCCCAGCGCACGAGATCCTGAAAGCGCACGCATTCAAAGCATAGTTCAAGGCGTTTCTCAGCTTTCACGTCGTCGAGTGTCACACCCGAGATCGGCTGAAGACGCGCACGGCTGCGGATGGCGTTGACATATTCGTCGGCGCGGTTGCCGCCCGACATCACATGTGCCTCGGCAGCGAGGAGAAGTACCTCGGCATAGCGCATGACGCGCAGATTGGTGTACTGTAGAGCCTGAAAATAGCTGGCATCCATGATGCAGTCTTCCTTGAGGGCACGGTTCTTCCAGTTGAACAGACCTTCGTGGCCGACTAGACGCTCGCCGGCATTGATTGTCAGACCGTATTCGGCATTGAGAGAGTCGTAGGTGCGGATGGTTGACCCCAGACGGTAGCCGTTCTGTCCTTCGTGGGCCACGAATGCGTCATAGAGTGACTTTGTGGGATTCATAAAGCCGTATGTACCCGAGGCGATCTGATTCATCGATCCCATGTTGAGCAGCGAGGAGCGCCAGCCGCTCATGATATATGTCATGGTGAATTGTGTCCATGCCTGTTCGGGATCATTGCGTTTCTGAATTTCGAGCATTGCTTCGCAGCAGCCGTTTGTCGCGGCGTGGTGAAGCATGTCATAATCGCCCTGATAGAGTTCGTATTTGTTTGAATCTATGACTTTGTCAAGCTCGGTGGCGGCTTCGGCATATTTACCTTCGAAGAGGAGTGTTTTGCCGAGCATGGCCTGAGCGACTTCTGTCGTGACGCGGATACCGCCGGTCGCATCATTGGCGCCGTCCTTGCTCGGAAGAGCGTGGCTCTCGATGGCTGTCCTGAAATCTTCCTCAGTGCGTGCCCAGAGTTTTTCGGGCGTGCTGTTTGACTGGTGATATTCGCCCGGCTGCAGCAGATGGTCGACGACAGGAGCGGTTCCCCACAGCGATGCAAGCTCGAAGTGTGCCCATCCGCGGAAGAAATAGGCTTCGGCGACAGCCTGCGCTTTTACCGGAGTGTCGGGAACCATCTTCTCGATGATTAGGTTTGCCTTATAGATGATGCCGTACAGACCCTGATAGACTCCGGCTATCATGCCGTGGTCGGTGTCGAACGTATATTCGTTGAGACGCTCCATGTCGGGGTTGTCGCCTCGCGAGCCTCCGCCTGTCCAGGAGTCGTCGGAAAGCATGTTCTTTACATAATACCAGTTGAAATAGTTGTCTCCCCAGCTGGTGTACATGGAGGCTACGGCCTGCTCGGCGTCGGCATCTGTTTTATAGAAATCGTCCTGACCGCCCATATTGCCGTGCTTGGGTATGTCGAGACCGTCTTCACATGAAGTGAAGAGCAAAGCCGCTCCGGCGATAAGGGCCGGGAGTATGTATTTTAGTTTCATGTTATTGACTTGTTAGAAGGTGATGTTGAATCCGAGTACTGCTTTCTTTGCCGACGGATAAGATCCTTTGTCGATGCCCATGCCGGAGGTGGCGTTGACTGCGACTTCGGGGTCGAAGCCGGGATATTTGGTGAAGCAGAAGAAGTCGTCGAGCGACGCATATACGCGCATATTGCTGATATACATTTTGTTTGTCCATTTCTGCGGCAGCATGTAGCCGAGCTGGATCTGTTTGATTTTGAAGAATGATCCATCATAGACGAGAGCGTCGGAAATCTGGTATTTATCCATGTTGGCGGCGCCGGCTTTGGGTACTGTTCCGCCTGGATTATCAGCTGTCCAGCGGTTGTCGAAGAACACTTCTTTAAGTTTATTGCACTGAGGGAAGTCGGCGCGGTTGATGCAGTTGAACACTTTGTTGCCGGCTGCTCCGGTTCCGAATACGGTCAGGTCGAGACCTTTCCAGCCGACGTTGAGTGTGATGCCGTAAGTCACGTCGGGAATAGCGTCGCCGATACACGTGATGTCGCCGTCGTTAAGGTCGCCGCTGCCGTCGAGATCCTTGAATTTCGGATTTCCTTCACCGTCGAGTCCGTCGAACTGATAGCCGCGGAAATAGTAGACCGGATAACCTTTTTCGAAATATGTGATTGTCGATGTATGGAAATTGGTGCCGGCAATACGGTTGATCGACGGATCGAGATAGGTCACTTCGTTGGAGAGTGTCGACAGATTGAATGTGGCCGCATAGCGGAAGTCGCCCACTGCGTCGCGCCATGACAGTTCGATTTCCCAACCCTTGTTGCTCACGTTGCCGGCATTCATCGGCGATGTGGTGCCTCCGACGATGAGCGACGGTATTGTGCCGTTGACCAGAAGATCTTTAGTTTTCTTACTGTACCAGTCGACCGAGAAGCCGAGCCGGTTGCGCAGAAAGCGCATGTCGAGACCGATGTCAAACTGTTCGGATGTCTCCCATTTGAGTTTGTTGTTGCCCATTGTTGATGGAGCAGCCGAAGTAGTGTAGATATTGCCTGGCACGAGAGGGTAGATCCCGCCGAGAGCCATGTCGGTGCTGTAAGGATATCCTCCGAGCGCGGCCAGCGAACCGTTCTGGCCCCAGCTTGCGCGGAGTTTCACGTTATCGGCGTAGCGGCGTGCGTCCTCGAAGAAGTTTTCGTTAGATATTGTCCAGCCTGCTGATACGGCAGGGAAGTAGCCCCAGCGGTTTTCAAGAGGCAGTTTCGACAGGTCGGCCGCATCGGCGCGCAGTGAAGCCTGAAGATGATAGCGGTTATCATATTCATAGCTTACGCGGCCGAAATAAGACATTTTTGAGTTACGGTTTTTTTCTCCGCCGACACCTTTCGTTGCTGATGCGTTGCCGTAGTTGAGATACCAGAACAGAGGATCGTTCTTTTTCAACGCGTCCTCATTCTGTCCCGTAAGACTGCCCTGAGTGTAGGAACTTACGGTCTCCTGATAGCTCATGCCGACCATTGCCGAGATTGTATTCACGCCAAATTGCTTGAAGTAGTTGGCGAAGTTTTCCCACTGCCAGTAGACGGTCTGGGAATTTTGTGCGTTCATGCCGACATAGTCGCCGCTCTGGGTGGCGTTGCCGTAGAAAGGCAGATTGACATTTGACTGATGGCTCGATGAGAGGCGGTAGCCCAGACGAGATGTGAACGTGAAGCCTGCAAATGGCTTGAAATCGGCAAAGATGCTGCCTGTCACGTTGAATCCGCCGTTGCGGCTGACTCCGTTGTCGCGCATGACGTATGGATGATAGTTTTCAGAGTTGAGGAATTTCGACACTGAATAATAGTTTCCGTCACTGTCAGTCAGCAGATGACGTCCTTGCTGCTGGGCGTTGATCATATGCAGCGGCAGTTTGTCGGCCGGGTAGAGGAAGGGCGTGAGAGGGTCGAGGAGGAGAGTTGCAGTGATGAGACTGCCGTATTCGTTGTTTGACGATACTGAACGAACGTTGTATTTTTCAATCTGATTGGTAGTGCCGACTTTCAGCCACGTCTTGATATCGTATTCGGCGTTGATAGAGGCTGTCAGACGTTCGTATTTGTCCTTGCCGCCGCCAACGATGCCATCGTTATTGAGATATGAGAGCGAGAGGTAGTAATTGCCGCGTTCGTTACCGTTGGTAAACGATATGTTGTGGCGCTGCATGTGTCCGGTCTCGAATGCTTCGTCTATCCATGATGTGTTGGTCACTCCGTCCCAGTTCTTGAGCAGATAGTCTTCAGTAAAGGTGTTGCCTTCTGACATATATTGTATGTATTGTTCGGCATTGAGCATTTTGGGCACTTTAGCCGGACGTTCCCAGGCATACTGGAAATCATATGAAATTTTACCGTTGCCGGCGCTGCCGCGCTTGGTGGTGATAAGAACGACGCCGTTACCTGCTTCTGCACCGTAAATAGCGGCAGAGGCGGCGTCTTTGAGAACTTCCATCGACGCGATATCATTCGGATCTATGCCGCTTATGTCGCTCAGACGTACACCGTCAACGACATACAGCGGGTCGGAAGACACGTTCGACGAGTATCCTCGCACGCGTATTGTCGGCGACGAGCCCGGGGCGTTAGATGTAGTGACTACCTGCACGCCTGCAGTCTTGCCCATCAGGGCGCTCTGCGGATTGACGATTGTGCGGTTCTGGATGTCGCCCGGCTTGATCTGCGAGATGGCTCCTGTCACCGAACTTTTCTTCTGTACGCCATAGCCGACCACGACCACGTCGTTGAGTTCGGTTGTTGTCTCACGTAGAGTTACGTTGATTACTCCGGATTTGTCGACATGGCGTTCGGCCGGATCATATCCCACATAGGAATAGACGAGCGTTGTGCCTGTCGAGGTTTCGATCTGATAATTACCTTCGATGTCGGTTGTGACTCCATGGTTGGCTCCTTTTGCTGTGATGCTGACGCCGATAAGGCCCTCGCCTGTATCGTCGGTCACTTTGCCGGTCACTTTGACCCTTGACTGTCCGAACGACATCAGTGCCGCCGAGAGCATCAGTGCAAGCAATGCGATTTTTGTTTTCATGATTGATATTGTTGGTTATTATATGTGATTAAAAACTTCTTGGACTTGAAATTTCAGACACTGCGTCAAGCAGTTCGCGGTCGTGGTTTTCACGGACTGTGCAATCATTGTCGAAGAACATTGTGGCGCGCCTGTCAGCCGTATATGCAGGCCATTCGGGAAGCGACGGCGTGTTGGGATTGCCTGTGCGTGCGAATGCAAGCCATGCGTCCGACATTCTGTCGGCCAAAGAGTCGGCAGCTGCACCGCCGCCGGTCATCGATGCATGAATTTTGGCGTTATTGAACACAAAAGGTATCTCCATGCAGTGTGTGCTTCGCAGAGCTCCGTCGAGAACAGGCGACTCCCATGTGAAGAGATACATGTAGACCGGCGCTCCGCCCTGTTTCGACTTGATATCGCCCTGACGCACGGCGTTGGGCCGGAATGTCGTGTCAAAATCGATGAGATCTTTGGGCTGATAGCCAGGGTAGGCTTTGGCATATGCCGCGATGATTTTGTCGGCCGCCGCGGTGCCGTATCGGTTGCTGATGAAATTTCGGGCTATGTTCATGTCGGCGTTGCGTAGTGCCGGTACATATGTTGTCGGTGAGAATTCGCATCGTGTTGTGCCGATCATCATCGGTATTCCTAAACTTTGTTCAGGCGCTCCTTCTGCAAATGGCTGTTGTGGCAGCGTTTTGCCGTCGACAGTGGGAGCCCATCCGAAAATGAATGCGCCTCCCGTGCCTCCCTCGGCTTCAACCTGCTTGCGGACGGCGGCCACAGCTGCGTTGCCTGCGGCAAGAAGCTGAGCGTAGGGAACTTCTGATATTCGCCTGATATCGTCCTCAAGACCAAGCTGCCTGACAGTTTCGCGGCCGATGCGGCGCGACATCTCCGAGGTCATTGTGCTCAATGTGGACCCTGACTGTACGATCGCTTTATGGAACAATCCTTTTGCCGCAGGCGTGGCACAAAGCACCGATACTTTTCCGCCGCCTCCGCTCTGACCGAATATGGTGACATTGGACGGATCGCCTCCGAAAGCTTCGGCATTGTCGCGCACCCATTCTAATGCGGCCACGAGGTCGAGGAGACCGGCATTGCCCGACGAGGCATATTCTGGCCCGAAGTCCGAGAGGTCAAGAAATCCGAGTACATTGAGACGGTGGTTGAGCGTAACGACTACAACATCGCCTTTGCGTGCAAGATTTGCTCCGTCATATCCGGGCAGTTCCTGGCCGCTTCCGGCTGAGAAACCGCCGCCGTGGAGCCATACCATCACCGGGCGTTTCCTGCCGTCTGCTGTTTTGGCAGGTGTCCATACGTTGGCGCGGAGACAGTCTTCGCCCGGATAGCCGTCGTCCCAGTTGAAAGCAAATGCGATTTCGTCATTCTGCCATCCCTGACGTTCTCCCTGAGGACATGTCGGACCGTAATTGCGGCAGCTGCGCACACCTTGCCAGGAATCGGCCGGTTCGGGAGCCATGAAGCGGACTGCCTTGGCGTAGGGTATACCTTTATAAATATAGACCCCGTTCTCTGTGTAGCCGGCGATCTGCCCCTGACTGATTGTGGCGAGCGCGTCGGCGGTCGAAATTTCTGATCTTGGTTCGGCTGCAATAGCGCCGAGTACGCTTGCCGCGATGATTAGACTTAAATATATTCTTCTCATAGTTATGAAATGTGTTTATGGTTGATTGGCTTAAATTCACGGTGCAAAATTATTAAGTCTGCGGCGTGACGCTTTGCCGCCTTTTTCAAATCTTTTGCACGTGTCGTCAGCGGCGTTTGCATATTTGTTCAAACTTTTGCGCATACGTTCAAAAGACTATGAATCTTGCTATAAACAGACTTGACAAACAGAAAAAATGAATACATTTGCAGTATAAAATCCAAACCTGACACCATGAATTTTAATCTGTCGTCAATATTTATATTGTGTGCCTTTACGCTGTGTGCTTGTTCACGGCCGTCTGCCGGTCCGGCGGCGAATATCTCGCCCGTAAAAAGCGACAATATATCTAATCAGTTTGTATACGATATAGCCGAAGACTCAACGGGGCAGATATGGATCGGAACGTTCCGTGGCCTCAACCGCTATAATTCGAGGGAGTTCTATCAGTATTTCGAGGGCAACGACTCTCTATCGCTCCCCGACAATCAGGTGCGCGATATCCTCGTCACTCGCGACGGCAGCATCTATGTTGCCACAGTGACCGGTCTCAGTAAATTTACCGACCGGGATAATTTCCGCAACATTCCCTTCGGCGATAAATATATGGTTCTGGGTCTTGCCGAAATGGCAGACTCGACTGTCGTCGCATTGTCTGTCTCCGGTCTGCTGGCCTATCATCCCGCCGACGGGGTTGTCGAGAAACTCGCCGACAACGCTTGTCCCGGATCGATGTATGTCTCGAAGCTGCATGTCACTGACCGCGACGAATTGTGGGTGGCAGGTGAGAATTCGTTACGTCGTTACGACATGGAGTCGCGTCAGCTTGTCGATTCTGTGCCCACGGGTTTCTTTGCGTCGAATTCGTTTTTAGTCGGGGGACACGAAATCTGGCTTGTCGGTCAGCAATTGAAGCGTTTTGATACATACACCGGATGCTTTCTGCCTCTGCCGGACGCAATAACAAGTCATCCTGTGCTGTCTGGCTCACCAATAGAACTTGTCCATCCTTATGGCGAAGGTCTTCTCCTACAGAGTTCGGGAGACGGAATGTTTTATTACGACACGTCTAAATCGACTGTGACGGCTCAGGGTGAGACCGGTTTTCCGGTCAATATGCCCGGTTTCATAATAAAGACAATGTTTACTGATTCGCGGCAGAATCTCTGGTTCGGCGGTCATGATCAAGGCATAGCCGTGCACTATCACTACACCGACCGGTTCAACCGTAACAAATATGTCAGCAACGCGCTTGCAGGCAAATCTGTAGTGTCGACAGCCATTGACCGCGATAACCACCTGTGGATGGCTACGCGTCACGGCGGTGTGTATGTCTTTGACGACAAGACAAAGCTCATCAGCCATATGCCATTCTCTTATTTCTCGTCGGCGAGAAATATTTACGACGAGGCTATAAAAAATATATTCATTGACTCGGACAACCGGATATGGCTTACACTTACATCGTGCGAGGTCCTCTGCGGACATTATATGCGTGGACGGCTTAATGTCGAACAGCGCTTTATGGCGTGGGGCATAATGTCTATCACCGAGGATGCCAACGGCACGATATGGCTTGGGAGCGGGTCGCCCTATGTCTATTATCTCCGGCGTGGCGACAAGGAGTTTTCACGGCTTCAGGTTTTCGATCCCGGTTTCTGCTTCATACCCGGTCTGATACCATACGATGATACGCGGCTTATAGTGGCGGCATTCGACAATCCGATTAAGCTTATTGATATCAATACATTGGAAATCAGTCCGCTGCCGACTTGCGACAAAGATATGTCCCGAGTGCTGAAATCAAAAAAATTTATCCCGACCGATATCTACCGCGATAGCGACGGTATAGTCTGGATCGGGACAGTCACAAACGGACTATTGAGATACAATCCGGCGGATTCTTCTTTTATGGCGGTGCCGGGTGCATCATGCGAAGATATTTCCGCTATCCGTCCGGACGCCGACGGATCATTATGGATAAGCACTCTTTACGGCATGAGCCGATATTGTCCTGCTAAGGGCACTTTCGAACACTTTTACGATCATGACGGCACGGGCGGCAATCAGTTCTACGATCGTTCGGCGGCCGTAGACTCGGCCGGCAATATATATTTCGGTGGTACTCACGGCGTGACTTCTTTCAATCCCGGGGAACTTTCCAAAACGGTCAAGGCCCGGCTTCTGTTCCAAGACCTTATGGTTCATAACAAACCTGTTCGCCCGGGCGATGGCATAATCGACAGAGATCTGTCGCTGGCGCCTGACGTGCATCTTGACCATGAAAGCAACAGTTTCGGCATTTCGTTTGTCGCTGTCGACTATTGTGAGAATCCCCGCGTTGCTTACCGCTATATGCTCGAAGGCATCGATAAAGGCTGGGTTGAGGCATCCGGCTCGCATGAGGCATACTATGCCAATGTTCCGGCCGGGGAATATATATTCAGAGTCGGCATTCTGGGCGATGAAAGTTCGGAGATCAGTCTTAGGCTGTTTGTCGAAAGACCATTGTGGCTTTCGTGGTGGGCGTTATGTCTTTATGCTCTTCTGGCCGGAGGGGTATTGTGCGTGCTGATTGTGACGTCAATGAGGATACGGGCCGAACGTCATGCTGTCCGCAAAGCCCGTCGCGAAAAAGAGCGCGAACGGCATATCAACGACATGAACATGCGCTTTTTTGCCAATATCTCTCACGAGTTCCGCACACCTCTCACTATGATTTCAGGTCCGATCAAACAGCTTGTAGGATCAGAAGGACTGTCAAAGGAGGACAAACACCTGCTTGCTATCGCAGACACAAATGTAAGACGCATGCTGAACCTTGTCAATCAGCTGCTCGATTTTAATAAACTCGAAAACGACACGCTGCCGCTCGAAGTAGAGCGCATCGATATTGCGGCCATACTACGCCAGATATCTGACGTGTTTGCCAATCATGCGGCCGGCAAAGAAATTTCTTTTGTTATCAACGGCATGGAGGAGAATTGTTTCGCGACAGCCGATGCCGACAAGATAATGAAGATCTATTACAATCTTCTCTCAAATGCTCTGAAATTCACTCCGCGCGGTGGTTCGATCACAGTCGGCCTTGACACTCTTGAAGACCCCGTGCTGGGTAATTCTCTGAAGATTTATGTCCGTAATACCGGACAGCGCATACCGTCTGATAAACTCGAGAAGATCTTTGAGCGCTATTATCAGCTCGATGGCAACACGTCAGGCGGTAGCTATAACTGTGGTACAGGCATCGGACTCTACTATGCCCGTGCTCTGGCCAGACTGCATCACGGAAATCTCAGAGCAGTCGATAATCTGACGTTCGAGGGGGCGGAGTTCGAGCTTATCATCCCCGCCGGACCGGAAGCATATGCTGCTGACACTCACAAGACGACTCCGAGCCAGACAATTGCCTATCCGTTGAGTCACGACAGGCCTGAGAGATGTGAAGACGACAGTGACGCGAAGTCGAAACAGACGATTCTTGTCGTCGATGACGATATACAGGTGGCCGAATACATGCGTACGTTGCTGTCGCCCTATTATAAGGTAGTGACGCGCTTTGATGCTGCAAGTGCGCTCGAATGGCTCAACGAAAACATTCCGGCGTTGATAATAAGCGATGTTGTCATGCCGGGAGCCGATGGTTATGAACTATGTCGCACAATCAAACAGGATCTGAGGTTCAGCCACATACCGGTCATCCTCCTTACAGCCAAGGCTACGCCCGAAAATCAGGTCGAGGGACTGGAGTCTGAGGCCGACGCATATATCACAAAGCCGTTTGATCCGGCGGTGCTGATGTCTCAGATCAGATCATTGCTGCGCAATCGTGTGCGTGCTCAACAGATGATCACCGCCGGCACCACGGTAGAGGATGTCGACCGTGATGTGATCTCGCCTCAGGACAGCATATTCCTGAAAGAATTATACGGACTTATGGAAAAAGAGTTGACCAACAGTGAGATTGATGTCAACGAAATAGCACGTCTGATGAATATGTCGCGGACTAAATTCTACTATAAGGTAAAAGGCCTGACCGGCGAGCCTCCGTCTGTATTTTTCAGAACCTACAAACTCAACCGCGCCGCCGAACTGATCAAAGAGCATCGTTACACCATGTCAGAGATTTCCGATATGACCGGATTCTCCTCCCTCAGTCATTTCTCACGTAGCTTCAAGAAACAGTTCGGCTCCAACCCGAGCTCCTTCGAAGACTGACCGATATCCGGCGATTTCAGGTTGACGGTACTCCGGGATGGGGTTTAATTGGCTGTTGGTGTTGTGGGGGTGATTATTTTGCATTAACTTTGCAGTGTAAGCAACGCTTTATTTTTTAAGTCAATGGTCAATCAAACTAAAGGCACAGGTCAATCGATTTATCGTCGTGGCGCTGACGACGGTTTTTGGATCGGCATATATCTGTCGGTGATGTGTGTTGCGATGTTCTATTCGGTTCACAGCGCATTGTCGGGGATCGCGACATTAGGAATGGCGCTTGCGGTGCCGTTTATCATTTTCTTTCTGCTTCGTCGCAGTTATCGCGCCGACAATTGCAGGACACAGTTCTCAGGACTCTGGCTCCATGGTATTTGCATTTTCTTTTTCGCGTCGCTGCTGATGGCGCTCACCGCATATATATATCTGCGTTTCATTGAACCGTCCTATATCAACAACGTAGTCAGTTTTGCAAAAGAGTTCTATTCGACCGTCGACACTCCCGATGCGAGAGAAATGGTGACGGTTCTACAGCGTGCTCAGGATACACATAGCTTACCTGCGGCAGGGTCATTTGCCGTTTCGATCATTTGGGCAGGGGTGTTCTCCGGTTCGGTCTTATCAATGATTCTCTCAATGATCATCCGGGCTACAACTCGGCCGACTATGCCTCCTCCCCCTCCTGCGCAGATGCAATAATATAAACCAAGGATTCTTCTCTGAAAATGGATATATCTGTTGTAATACCGTTATATAACGAAGCCGAATCGCTTCCCGAACTCGAGCAGTGGATTGCCCGGGTCATGGCATCAAGCGGTTTCAGCTATGAGATAATATTTGTCAATGACGGATCGACTGATGATTCGTGGCGCGTGATCAAGGAACTCTCGCAGCGCAACCCGGCGGTCAAGGGGGTGTCGTTCAGGCGTAATTATGGAAAGTCACCGGCTCTCAACACCGGTTTCCGCCGGGCTCAGGGCGACGTTGTCATCACTATGGATGCCGATCTTCAGGACAGTCCCGACGAAATCCCTGAACTCTACCGCATGATCACCGAGGACGGCTATGATCTCGTGTCCGGATACAAGCAGAAACGCTATGACCCGCTGTCGAAGACCATCCCGACAAAGTTGTTCAACGCTACGGCGCGCCGTGTCAGCGGTATACGTAATCTCCATGATTTCAACTGCGGTCTGAAGGCTTACCGCCACAAAGTGATCGAGCATATTGAGGTCTACGGCGATATGCATCGATATATCCCGTATCTGGCGAAGTTGTCGGGATTTACCCGCATAGGCGAGAAAGTGGTTCATCATCAGGCCCGCAAATACGGCAAGACGAAATTCGGCCTCGATCGTTTTGTCAACGGTTATCTAGACCTCGCCACACTATGGTTCACCGGCAAGTTCGGAGCCAAACCGATGCATTTTTTCGGGCTGCTCGGCAGTCTGATGTTTGTGCTTGGCTTTATCGCGGTCGTGATAGTAGGCGCGGTCAAGCTATGGAACATGAACCACGGCAACAGTTACATTCTCGTCACCGATTCTCCCTATTTCTATTTGGCTTTGGTCATGATGATACTTGGTTCGCAGCTCTTTCTGGCGGGATTCGTCGGCGAACTTGTAGTGCGCAACTCTCCGCGGCGTAATGACTATGAGATAGACGAGGAACTCAATATCGACCGATGAAAGCTAAAAATCAGCATATCATTTTTATTGTAATCGCAGTTCTGTTGACTATGGTTGCTGCGTCTGTCATCCAGTCGTGCAACAATGCCGGCTGTACAGAAAACCGAAACGCAGTTCCGCTGGCGGCATTTTTTAATCCGTTGACAGACGACGCCATCAGTCTCGACTCTCTGTCGGTGTCAGGAGTTGATCAGCCCGGCGACAGCGTCCTCAGCCCGGCCGGAACGCCTGTGTCGCAGGTCTATCTGCCGATGCGTCCAACGCATTCGTCTGTAGCCTGGTGTTTCGCTTACAAATGGAAGCGCCTCGACTATCCTGAACTTAACGACACGATAACATTCGACTATACGAGCATGCCCTTTTTTGCCTCAGAGGCCTGCGGAGCTTATTATAAGTATCATATCACGCATATGGATTATACCGGTCATCTGATCGAACGTGTCGAGATCGTCGACTCTCTCGTGACAAATGTCGATAAAGTGTATGTAAATATTTATTTTAGAGTCGAATCATCGGATCAATGACAAACAGCCGATTTACAGTAGCATTAGTGTGCGCCGTAGCATTAATAGTGTCGGCGGTATTGTCGGCGGCATCGGCGCAGTCGCCGGCAAAGCGCCGTGTGACGCCCGTCGAGACTCCGGCAACAGTGACGCAGACCATCAACGAGGCCCGCAATGACACGGCGCGTATAATGCAGGCACGTATCGCACGGTCCACACACTTCCACGACGAGCAGGGCCGCACAGTCTATGTCGACACCGTTACAGGCGAACAGTGGATGGACTCTACAGCCTTGTTGCCTGTCGTAAAGATGAAATATCCTTTGCTTGACGCAGCTTCGGTAAGCGTTGATATATGGGATCCGCTGATGCGTGCTTTCGGTCAGGATTACGGGCTGATAGGCTTTGGTGCGGAAGTAAGTCTTCACAACCGCTATAAGCCGGTGTTCGAACTCGGGTTCGGGCAGGCCAGCCACAGACCTTCAGGCAATAACTATACATATAAGACCCCGTTAAGTATGTTCATGCGCATAGGCATGAACTATAACTTTCTTTATAATTCCTCGCCCGACTATCAGTTCTACGGAGGCTTGCGCTACGGCTTTTCGTCGTTTAAATATTCGGTCGATGATATAACGGTCGGTGCTCCTTATTGGGACGAGACAGCGTCATTCGGCATTCCGTCTCAGAGTGCCTCAGTCGGCTGGCTGGAAGTGGTTTTCGGATTGCGCGTCAAGCTCTGGGGGCCGTTGTCGGCCGGCTGGGCGTTTAAGTATCATTCGATACTTCACGAGTCAAAAAACACTTATGGCAATCCATGGTATATTCCCGGTTATGGTTCGCGCAGCGCATCTGTGACCGGTAGTTTCTCGCTTACTTATACTTTCTCGTTATCAAAATTGAACAAAGGCGTCGCGGATGAAGTTATAAAATCAGATGAACAACCTTCAGCCGCTACTCCTCAACAATCGGGAGCGGCGGTTGAGTAAAACAACCGTCAGTCATGAAAAAGATAATAATAATCGGAGCGTCGTCGGGCATGGGCATGAAAATTGCCACTGACTTTGCGCGTGCCGGATGGCGTGTCGGCATTGCCGCCCGCAACGAGGAGCGACTTCGCGCGGTCAGAGATCTCTTTCCCGACCGTATCGTCTATTCGACGATTGATGTAACGGCTCAGGATGCCGTAAAGAGGTTCGAGAACCTGATCGAGGAACTTGACGGCATGGATATATTGCTTTATGCCGCCGGTACGGGCTGGTACAATCCTGAGCTCAACCTCGGCAAGGACGAGGCCACGATCGGAGTCAATGTTACGGGGTTTACGCGCATCATCAATGCGGCCTACCGTTATTTCAAGGCAACGGCAAACGTCAGCAAAGGCCGTATTGCTGCCATCACTTCGGTTGCCGGGGTCAAGGGTCTCGGAGTCAGCGCGGCATATGCAGCGTCTAAACGTTATCAATGGACTTATCTTCAGGCTATTGATCAGCTTGCCCACAGTCAGCATGTCAATGTCAGCATCACAGATATCCGGCCTGGATTTGTCGACACACCTCTGCTCGAAGGTAACCACAACTATCCGATGCTGATGAGTGTCGACTATGTGGCGCCCCGCATTGAGAAGGCTATCATGCAGCGCCGGCGTGTCGCTACTGTTGACAGCCGTTGGGCTGTCGTTTCAGGTCTTTGGTCGCTTATTCCCGATATGTTATGGCGGCATCTTGAAGTGAAAATGTGATCGAATTTTTTGATGGAAAAAATAAAGGCCCGGCGTCGTAGTGACGGCCGGGCCTTTATGATGATTGATGGTTGTTATCGGTTTATTTCTCAAACTTCTTGAAGATGACTGTGGCGTTATGGCCGCCGAAGCCAAATGAGTTTGACAGAGCTGCCCGCACCGGGCGGTTTTGAGCCTTGTCAAAGGTGAAGTTGAGGTTGTAGTCGATGTTTTCGTCAAGATCTTCGGGATCGTGGTTGATAGTCGGCGGGACGATATCTTCCTGAACGGATTTGATGCTGAACATAGCTTCGAGAGCTCCGGTGGCGCCGAGGAGGTGTCCGGTCATCGACTTGGTCGATGAGATGTTGAGCTTATAGGCGTGTTCGCCGAAAACTTCGATGATAGCCTTGACTTCAGAAATGTCACCTACCGGAGTCGATGTGCCGTGAACGTTTATATAATCGATATCTTCGGGCTTCATCTGAGCGTCTTCGAGGGCATTTGTCATGGCGAGTATCGCGCCAAGGCCTTCGGGATGGGTGGCTGTAAGGTGATAAGCATCGGCAGAAAGGCCTCCGCCTGCAACCTCGGCGTAGATTTTAGCTCCGCGAGCCAAAGCGTGTTCAAGTTCTTCAAGAACGAGCACCGCAGCGCCTTCGCCCATTACAAAGCCGTCGCGTGACTTGCTGAACGGCCTGGATGCGGTCTCGGGGCTGTCGTTGCGTGTCGACAGGGCGTGCATTGAGTTGAAACCTCCCACGCCGGCCGGGAAAATGGCAGCTTCAGCACCTCCGGTAACGATGGCGTCAGCCTTACCGAGACGGATGAGGTTGAAGGCATCGATGATGGCATTGTTTGACGATGCGCAGGCAGAAACGGTTCCGAAGTTGGGGCCATGATATCCGTATTCCATCGAGATGTGACCCGACGCTATGTCGGCGATCATCTTGGGAATGAAGAAGGGGTTATATTTTGGTCCCATCTCTTCGCCGTGGAGGGCGAAATATCCGGCTTCTTCTTCGAATGTGTGCAGGCCGCCGATGCCGGCTGCCACAATCACACCCACGCGATTTTTGTCGACGGCACCTTCGTTTTCGAGGCCTGCGTCTTCAACGGCCTGACGGGCAGCTACGATGGCGTACTGCGCGTAAAGGTCGAGCTGACGCTGCTTTTTACGGTCGAAGTGCTGGTTTGGATCGAAATCCTTGACTTCGCACGCAAACTGAGTCTTGAACTTTGATGCGTCAAAGTGGGTAATAGGGCCGGCGCCGCTTACGCCTTTCTTGGCGTTGTCCCATGTAGTGGCAACGTCATTACCGATAGGCGAAAGAGCTCCGAGACCTGTTACGACAACTCTTTTTAATTCCATTTAGTTAGAATAGTAGGTTTGCTAAAGCAAGTTTTTGTCGGGGATTATCTCAAACAGAGGGATAATCTCTTATTTCTTGGCTGCTTCGATGAATTCGATGGCGTCGCCTACAGTAGCGATCTTCTCAGCCTGATCATCGGGGATCTGGATGCCGAATTCTTTTTCGAATTCCATGATGAGCTCAACAGTGTCGAGTGAGTCTGCGCCGAGGTCGGTTGTGAAAGACGCTGCGGGAGTGATTTTGTCTTCTTCTACGCTGAGCTTGTCAACGATGATAGCTTTTACGCGATCTGCAATTTCTGACATAATAATTAAGGTTTTTAATGATTAAAATTCAATTTCGCGGTGCAAAGTAAAGCATTTTTCCTGTAATACGGAAATTTTTACCCAATTATTTTGTCTAAAGCGTGTTAACGGAGCCCCTCTTTGTCCCTGAGGAGCGCTCTGTGCATCAGAATTTATAGGGGTAGCGTATGTCCCAGAGAAAAAGCGCGTGGCCGGGCATTGATGTGCCTGCGGCGCAGCGGTCTTTGCGGTCTATTATACCTGTCACGTCAGCAGGGTCTATTTTATGGCGTCCGACTTCGACGAGAGTGCCGACGACAGCGCGGACCATGTTTCGTAAAAAACGGTCGGCAGTGATGACAAAGCGCCAGTCATGAGGTCCGGTCTGCTCCCAGCGGGCTGCTGTCAGATTGCAGATGTTGGTGTGTGTGTCTGTGTGGAGTTTGGCGAATGATGTGAAATCGCGACGTCCGGTGATCAGAGCTGCGGCCTCGTTCATTGCGTCAAAGTCGAGACCGGCGGACGCGAGCCACGACAGGTCGTGACTGAATGGCGATTTGCGTGTGTGTGCGTAATAATGATATGTGCGGCTTATGGCATCGAAGCGTGCATGGGCGTCGTCAGCGACCTTATGCAGGCCGTAGATGGCGATGTCACGTCCGACCATTGAATTGAGCGCAGTGATGAGTTTCGGCGTGTCTGACGGATCGAGATCGAGATCAAGATGTGCGATCATCATGCGTGCATTGACACCGGCGTCAGTGCGTCCGGCGCCGACTATGGCCACAGGATGCCGCATATAACGGGCGAGCGCATCTTCAATTACCGACTGCACACTGACCGCATTGGGCTGGGACTGCCAGCCATGAAACGGAGCGCCACGGTAGGCAAGATGCATGAAGTAGCGTCGCATGTCAGCCTCTGATGTCAGTCTTTTTCGAGGTAGGTATAGCCATAAAGCCCCGAACGGTAAGTGCTCAGAAAGTCGCGGCCTTCTTCGGGAGATATGGCTCCGGCCTTCATTGAGGCGGTTACCCATGTCTCGACATTGCGCGCGAGTTTCTTTGAGTTGTACTGGACATAGTCAAGGACTTCGGCTACAGTTTCGCCGTCGATAACCTGCTCGATTTCGTAATGGTCGCGGTAGACATTGATGTGGACGGCGTTTGTGTCGCCGAAGAGGTTGTGCATGTCACCGAGTATCTCCTGATAGGCGCCGACGAGAAAGACTCCGATATAATATGATTCACCCTGACGGAGGACATGGATAGGAAGTGATGACGATAGTCCTGACGAGGTGATGAAATTTGCGATCTTTCCGTCGGAGTCGCAGGTGATGTCCTGGATTGTGCATGTGCGTTGTGGCTTCTCGTCAAGACGTGCAATGGGTATTATTGGAAAGACCTGGTCAATGGCCCATGAGTCGGGAAGCGACTGGAAGAGCGAAAAATTGCAGAAATATTTGTCGGGCAGCATGCGTGCTATTTTGCGTAACTCTTCGGGAGCGTGTTTCATTGACGACGCTATGTCTCCGACTTCGCGTGCTATCGACCAGAAAAGCTTCTCGATCTGGGCACGTGTCTTTAGGTCGAGCATTCCCAGACTGAAAAGATCAAGGGCTTCTTCGCGTATCTGCAGGGCATCGTGCCAGCTTTCGAAAATGCGAGGCTGGTCGAGGCGGTCCCATATCTCATATAGTTCGCGGGCGAGTTCGTGGGCCCCCGGTTCGAGTTCCTCATTGTCTTTCCATTCTGGCAGGTGGGTGGTCTCGAGCGCTTCGAACACGAGGATCGAATGGTGAGCCGAGAGAGAGCGGCCGCTTTCAGTGATTATGTTTGGCTGGGGAAGATCGTTTTTGATACAGACGTCGACAAGAGCTGACACGGCATCGTTGGCATATTCCTGGATAGAATAGTTCATCGAGCTCTCGCTGGCGCTGTTGCGAGTGCCGTCATAATCGACTCCGAGACCGCCGCCAATGTCAATAAATTCGATGCTGAAGCCCATCTTCGACAACTGGACATAAAATTGAGTGGCTTCGCGCAAGGCGTTTTTGATGCGACGTATTTTTGTTATCTGGCTGCCTATATGAAAGTGTATCAGTTTAAGACAGTCGGTCATGTCGCGACGGCGAAGTATGTCGATGGCTTCAAGGAGCTCTGACGAATCGACGCCGAATTTCGACTGATCGCCTCCGCTCTCTTCCCATTTGCCTGATCCTGAGCTCGACAGTTTGATGCGGATGCCGATATTCGGACGAATCTTAAGACGCTTGGCTATATCGGCAATCAGCCGCAGTTCGTTGAGCTTCTCGACGACGAGAAAAATGCGTCGGCCCATCTTCTGTGCAAGCAGCGCGAGTTCAATATAGCTCTCGTCTTTGTACCCGTTGCAGATGATAAGCGCGTTTTCGGCGATATTTGTGGCAAGAACGGCGTGGAGTTCTGGCTTTGAGCCGGCCTCGAGGCCTATATTGAATTTTTTGCCATAGCTGACTATCTCCTCAACAACCTCACGTATCTGATTGACTTTAATAGGATATATAAGGTAGCTGTTGGCGTTGTAGTCATATTGTTTTGACGCCTGAGCAAAACAGTTTGAAATTTTTTCGATGCGCGTGTCGAGGATATCGGGAAATCTCAGCAGAACGGGGGCGGTGATGTCGCGCACTTGCAGTTCGTCCATCACCTCTTTAAGATCTACAGATGCGTAGTCCGGCCGCGGAGTGACTGCCACGTGGCCTTTGTCGTTGATGGTGAAATAGTTAAGTCCCCAGCCGTTGATGTTGTACAACTCTGCGCTGTCTTCAATGCGCCATTTTCTCATTCGTCAAAACCTGTTAGAAAAAAACTGTTGTTTAAAATTAATGATACTGTCATCCGGCCGTGATAATCATCCGGCCCGATGTCTCAGCCTTAATAAAGGAGACAGTACGTGAGGCAAATTTAGTGATAATTCCCCAAAAAAAGCTCGAATGACTGCGTTTTTTGAAATATTAAGTAAATAAATGGACAATAATAAGCCCTCTCAGACAAAAAATAGCTATATTTGCACCTGGATTCATCCAAAGCGTGAAAACATTATCATAATTAATCCATAAAACCAATTCATCACAAAGTCATGAACCGTAAACTTTGTTTCATTGCAGTTCTTGGTGCGGCGGTTGCATTTTCGTCGTGCAGCAAGAAACTCGGACAATTCAAGCCTGAGTATTTTAGCGTAAATCCCAATCCGCTGGAAGTGGTTGGTGAGAAAGTCCCCGCTACAGTTACAGCACGTGTGCCTCAGAAGTTCTTCGTAAAGAACGCCGAGGTGACCGTAACTCCCTATCTCGTATTCAACGGCACTGAAGTGGCTTCTCAGCCTTACAGTTTCCAGGGTGAGAAAGTACGCGGCAATAATCCCGTGATCTCATATGACAACGGCGGTACAGTCACAATCCCCGTAGGTTATGTTTATCAGCCCGAAATGAACCAGAGCGTTCTCGAGCTTGCCTTTACCGTTACCCAGGGCAGCAAGCAGTATGTGCTTCCCCGTGTTCCGGTGGCAACAGGCGTTGTCTCAACAGCAGCTCTCGCTACAGCTGCCACTGTAGATCCTGCTGTCGCTCCCGATAAGTTCCAGCGTATCATCAACGAAAAATACGCAGCTGACATCATGTTCCTTATCAACCGTGCCAACATCCGCGCCGGTCAGCTCAAGACCAACGCTATGGACGAACTCCGCAAGGAAATCCTCGAAACTTCGGGTAACGCTTCACGCGAACTCAAGGAGATCAACGTCAACTCTTACGCTTCGCCTGAAGGCCCCGAGGCATGGAATGCCGAACTCGCTCAGGATCGTGAAAAGAACACTGTCGACTATATTCAGAAACAGCTTAAGAAAGACAAAATTTCTGAATTCGGTGAACTCACCAAACATTTCACCGCTGAAGACTGGGAAGGTTTCAAAGAACTCGTATCAAAGAGCAACATTCAGGACAAGGATCTTATCCTCAGCGTACTTTCAATGTACAAAGATCCCGAACAGCGCGAAAAAGAAATCCGCAACCTGTCTAACGTATTCGAAGTCCTTGCAGAAGAAATCCTCCCGCAGCTCCGCTACTCTCGCATCACAGCTTCAATTGACGTGATCGGCAAGAGCGACGCTGAGATCCGGGAACTCTTCAAAACTAACCCCAAAGCCCTCTCGATCGACGAGATCCTCTACTGCGCAACTCTTACCGACAACGACGCAGAACGCATGAAGATCTACGACACAGCCGCACGTATCTATCCTAACGACTACCGCACATGGAACAACCTCGGTGTTGCCCAGTATGAAGCTGGTGACTACAAAGCAGCTCAGGCTAACTTCCAGAAGGCTCTTTCACTCAACAGCAACTGCGCTGACGCCAAGATGAACATGGGTCTTATCTCTGTTCTCGACAAGGACCTCACCAAGGCTAATCAGTACTTCGGTCAGGCTGCAGGTGCCGACGGTCTTAACGACGCTCTCGGTATCTACTACCTCAAGATGGGTGACAATGCTTCTGCTGCCCGCGCTTTCGGCGACAGCAAGACAAACAACGCCGCTCTTGCCCAGATCCTCACAAAGGACTACAGCAAGGCTAAGGCAACTCTGTCTGCTATAAGCAAACCCGATGCTACAACTTACTATCTGATGGCTGTTCTCGGTGCTCGCACCAACAACGAGTCAATGGTAACAAGCAATCTCCAGAAAGCTGTCAGCCTCGACAAAAACATGGCTAAACTTGCTGCTGAAGATCTCGAATTCGCTAACTTCAACCTGTCTTCTATCAAATAATATAGTCTGACAGACAATAAGGTTAAAGCCCCGGGCGTTGATATAATGTCAATTCCCGGGGCTTTTCTTTTAACATATGCGCCGGGCGAGTTAATCATGATGAAATATGAAATTCAAGTTTGAAGATATAATAAAGGAAAAAGCTCCTGACTACAGGCTCATAGCTGTCGAAGCTGATGTCAAGTCTCTGCCGACTGATGACGAACTCTGGCGTGAGATAACTTCTTTTGCCGAAAGTTACCGAGCCTGTCATGAAATGGCTGAGGTGAATAAGCGTCCCGGTATCGCCGGTACACGCGAAGCTTACAAAGCCTTCGGCAAGGAGCCCAATCGCTACAGGCCGTCAACCGAGGCGCTCTGCCGGCGTTTTGTAAAAGGACTCGATCTATACCGCACACTCGCGCTGATTGATCTGGTTAATCTTCTGTCGGTCGCCTGTGGCCATTCGATAGGTGGATTTGATGCAGACAAGATCTCAGGCGACACATTGATTCTTGGCGTCGGACAAGAGGGTGAGCCATATCAGGCGATCGGTCGCGGACCTTTGAATATTGCATGTCTGCCCGTATGGCGTGATAGTGTCGGAGGCATAGGGACCCCCACTTCCGACAATGAGAGGACGAAAATTACAGCAGATACCCGACGCATCTTGCTTACAATTAATATCTACAAGGCAGATATGCCCGAAAATGATATAATCGCCATGACTGAAAGGCTTCTGATGCAATACGCTTCTGCGCGGAATATAACGTTTAATATATACAGACCATGAAACGTTTGCTTTTCCGTGGCGAAACTGTCAACTCCCGCAACATAGACGATGCTGTGCGGATTTTACGCGACGGTGGGGTGGTGATCTATCCGACTGACACGGTCTATGCTCTCGGATGTGACGCGCTCAACAATCGTGCGATCGAACGTCTCTGCCGGCTGAAAGGTATTAATCTCGACAAACAGTTGCTGTCGGTCGTATGCGCGTCAATATCGCAGGCTGCTGAATATGCACGTATCGACAATCGGGCATTCAGGCTGATGAAAGATAATCTGCCCGGGCCTTTCACGTTTATACTGCCGTCGGCAAGTTCATTGCCAAAGGTGTTCAAAGGTCGTAAAAGTGTAGGCGTAAGGGTCCCGGACAATGCGATCGCACTGGCTTTGGCCGAGAGTCTCGGAAATCCGGTGATGACAACTTCAGTCAGCGTTGAGAATGATGACGACATTATCAGTCCGGATGCATTGGAACTTGCTTACCGTCATGATGCCGATCTGCTTATCGATGCCGGCGAAGGCGGTTCTGTCGTATCCACAATTATTGACTGCCTCGATTCGTCTGCCCCGGAGATCCTGCGTCAGGGGCTGGGTGATATAGATCTCTGATCAAAGATCTATATCATATATATTATATGTAATGCCGCGGCCACCCATTCCGTTCTTTTGGTTCAGCAAACCTTCGTTGAGGTAACGGCCATGGTCTTCGTTTGATGTGCCGAAGTCGAAATAACGTGCGTTGCCGCAGTATTTATCTATTACGTGAGAGAACAACATGCACAGTGCACCGAGTCGCTTGCCTTCAGGCGATGATGCGATATACTGCGCGTGAACGCATGACGGAGTGAAATACAGTACAGAACCTGCCAAAGGCTTTCCGGTACAGTCATAAGCCGTTATCAGACGTATATCGTCGGGGAAACGGGAAGCAAGCAGCGTTATTTCGTCGATAGAGTGTACAGGCGACGTTGCATATTTTTCGCAGAGCAGCGTTTCGAGTATAGGCCAGAAGTCATTATAATCGCGACTTTCTCTGACCGTCACACCGGCAGAAATGGCCCGGCGCTTGTTGCGCAGACTGTTTTCGTTGAATTTGATCGGCGATCTTAGATCGATCGCCGACGACAGATTGCATTCGGTCAGACGCGCGCCGCAGCGAAACAGCGCATAGATGTCTTCCTCGGCCGGGTAGCGGTGGTAAATATGCGGGATGGATTTATATGTCAGCCGTCTGTAGCCCTGTGCATGATAGTATTCGCATATCATCTTCATGATTGTGAGCACATTTTGGCCGCCGAGAACTGAATGGGGCAGCAGCAGACCGCCGTAGGTCAGCCCTGCGTGGGCTGAAATCTCGCCGTTGCGGTCAAGACATGCGGCAAAGAGGGCGCTCAGCTGCCGTTTGCCATTTGCCGACATCCTGTATATCATAAGCGAGCGGTCAGCGAATCTGTCGGCATGGTAGTCCATATAGTCGCGGCGCAGCAGGAACGTCGCGTTGCGCGACAGATCGACGAAATCGTTCCATGCGCTGACATTATCGGCCGAATATGGCTCGATTATAAATTTTGAGTTCACATCCATACGGCAAAAATACATAAAAAAACGGAAAGGACTAATCCTCTCCGTTTTTTTCGGGTAATAGATATTGATTATTTGAGAGCGAGGGATGCGATATATGAATCCTGAGGCGTACAGTTCTCGAATTTGCAGTTTTCGACGAGCTGGCTCAGCGCTCGGCGTGCGGCCTCGCGGTCGGGCATGTTTTCGCGTATCTCCGCATATGACATGCGCGGAGCCTCGGTGAATGCTACTATCTCATCCCATCCGTCGGGCAGGGCGAAAGCCGTCATACATGAGTTCTCGCATTTTTTGTAAGGCCAGAATGTATAAGATATATCATTATCTTTCATGGCCTTGACGAAATCAGCCTGCCACTGGTCAGTGTTATGACCTATTTCTCCCATATACATCGGCTTGTTTGTCTTGTTGCGGAAGGCGATATAGCTGTGGATAGCGTCGGCCGTTGCCGGACCGCCGTAGCGGTGACACGTATACATTATATTATCATCGCCGAAGTCAACATCCTCGAGCGGCTTGAAATTGCTGTTCCATTGCGGCGAGCCGATCAGCACGATATGATTGTTGTCGACTTCACGGATGGCGGCAAGCCCCTGACGCATCACTTCGACAAGGTGAGTGTTTAGCACGTCCTGCTCGCCGTCAAAATAAGTGGCGACAGGTTCGTTGATCAGTTCGTAGCCGAGGATTACGGGCTCGTTTTTGTAGTGGTCGGCTATTTTACGCCATATGTCACAGAATTTTTTCTGACTTTCACGGCTTACCATCAGCCAGGGATAACCGTAAGAGTCGTCGATATTGTCGCCTGTCTGGCCTCCGGGAGCGTCGTGCATGTCGAGGATGAGATGGAGATTGGCGTCGCGGCACCATTCGACCAGAGAGTCGACCCGGGCAAAACCGTCCTGAGCCGCTACGATGCCCATATAGTCTTCATCTGTGAAGAGTTTATAATGGAACGGCAGACGAACAGTGTTTGCGCCGCAAGATGCAATGAAGTTGATGTCGGCACGCGTGATGTAGCTGTCCTTAAACTTTTTCCAGAATTCAGCGGTCGCGTCCGGTCCTATTATCTGACAGAATGCGTCGTTGATGGCTCTTGGAGAGTTGGTCTTTGTGAAGCCGAACATATATCCTTCAGGATTAAGCCAGTTGCCGAGATTGGTTCCCTGAATGTAGAATTTTTCGCCATCGGGAGTGACTATGTCGCGGTCGGCGATTTTAAGAAAACGGGCAGCCGTTTCGGGTTGCTCGGCAGGCTGCCGGTGGCAAGACACAGACAGTAGTCCTCCGACAACAAGAGTAGCGATATAAATGAATTGTCTCATGTGCGGATTAAAAAGAGTGATTGACAATCAGGCATCAAGCGTTTTAATGCAACTGATTGCCAATCACGAAGTTTACCTAAAATCTATCTAATAAAACCTATCATGAAATCCTTATAGATGGGTTGGAGATCACAGATGCTCCTGAAGATGAATGTTCGAAACGCTTATTTCCGCTCCTGCGGCACCGCCGGCGTAGTCACAGCATACCTGGATGTTGTTGGTGTCGATACCGGGGAGATCCTCGAAGTAATAAGTATAGGGAACATTTGCTTTCAAAGCAACTTTATCGAGGCAGAAGAAGACGTTGTCGTCAGTATCGCCGTCTTCGCCGAGGCTGTCGCCTTTCTGGAGCTTGATTGTCACTCCGGGATGGTCTTCTGTCGATGCGAATGTGATGCAGAAGTCGTAGTGCTTGTCGGCCGAGGATGCGACGTCTGTCCAAAGGTGAACCTGACCCTGCCACTGGTCGCCGCCTACGCCTGCGGGCATAACGAATGAATAGCCGTCGGAAGTGATGTCGACAGTAGGCTGCGTGATGCCGTCGGTGCTCCAGCCGCTGTTGGCGAACCAAGTCGTGAGATGAACCATCGAGAAGCCGGCAAAGAGATTGCGTGAGTCGTCAAATTCGACAGAGGGTGGCAGAACTGTGCCGTCGTCATTGGCGTGGTCTTTGAAGACGATATTGCTTACCGTCACTTCGCTGCCGCCGACGCCCCCACCGAAGTCGAGTGTTACGACGAGATTGCTCATGTCGATACCTTCAGCGTTGGAGAAGTAGAAGCATTTGCCGACATTAGCCTCGAGAGCGACTTTTTTCTCGCAATAGAAGTTGGCGTCATCGCCTTCGGGATGCAGTTTGACAGTCACGCCCGGGTGAGCTTCTGTCGACTGCATGAAAATCGAGAAGTCGTAATGGTTTCCAGCTGAATTTGCGATGTCAGTGATGAGATGCATCTGGCCCTGCCACTGCTGAGTTCCGATTTCGGCGGGAAGAGTGACGGTGAAGCCTTCGTTCTTTACTTCTACGCTCGGAGCGGCAATTTCGCCCCAGTCATTGTTTGCGAACCAATAGTTGACCTGATTGATATGGCAGTTTTTCCAGAGATTGTGCTCAAAGTCATAGTTGAATCCCTTGAATACCTCGCCGCCAAGGCTCTTCTCGATGACGATGTCATAGACTTTCGATCCTTCAGACAGACCGTTGCGGTTGCCCATACGGACTTCTACCTGATATGTGCCGGCTTCGGCTATTACGCCCGAAAAACCGTTAAGGGTAGATGTCTTGGGGTTACGGCCGACATTGACAGTCCAGAACGGATAGTAACCTTTGTTGTTGAGGGTCAGTGTGTAGGTGTTGGTTTCCTGATCGACTGTGACCGTAGCGTCGATCTCGTTGGCGTCGGGACGACCGTTCGGGTCTACGCCGTCGAATTTGTCGGCCGAGCAGGCAGCCGTGAGGCCCATAAGAGCCACACATGCTGCTGCCGCGATATTTTTCATTATCTTTTTCATGATGAGATAAATGTCAAAACGGTTTGATTAATAAGGATTTTGAGTGAGAGTGCCGAGAGCCTTGTCGATCTCAGTCTGAGGAATGGGAAGATATTTCTTGGACTGTGACCAGGTGTTGGTGCGGTAGTCATATTCATCAGGAACGAGTACTGAGGCTGCCTTGCCTGTACGGATAAGATCCCAGTAGCGCTTGCCTTCGCCGACGAATTCGAGATGGCGCTCTTCGATGATGTTGTCGACAGTCGCAGGTATTGATGCGAGGCCTGCACGAGTGCGGACACGGTCGAGATAGGTCTGTGCGCTGCCTGTTCCGGAGACTCCGCTGGCGAGGAGTTCGGCTGCGTTAAGCAGGGTCTCGGAGAAGCGGTAGACGCGGAGGTTGTTGTTCCAGTTGAGCTGTGCGTCAGCTTTCTGACGGGCGTTGTCGCCTGAATGTGCGGTATATTTCTCGAGGAAGAGGCCTGTGTCCTGATAGCGTTTGTTGTAGGTCGCACCTACAGCGGCAGCGTTCCAGCAGGTGGCGTCGCGGCGCACGTCGCCGGCGGCATAGCGGTCGTAGGTCTCCTGACGTACGGGACAGAAGCCCCAGCCGTCGTCATGGCCGTCCTCACCGCTGGGCCAGCCGTTTGGGCTGATGAGGGTGGGAAGTACAGTTCCGCCGGCGTTGAGCGGTCCGTTCCAGCTGCGTATGGCATTGTCGTCGGTGAAATTGACTTCGAAGATAGATTCGGAAGACCATTCACCTTCGGTGCGGAAGATCTGAGCATAGTCGGGATTGAGGTCGTAGAGACCGCTGTTGATGATTTCGTTCATATATTCGAGAGCCTTGGCGTAGCGGGTCTCGTCGTTCTGATACATTACGATTTCGGCGTAGAGCATGTAGGCCATCGCTTTTGTCACGCGGCCGACATTGGCGTCGCTTTCTTTCATCGGGAGCTTGTCGAGGGCGATGGCTCCTTCAAGATCGGCGATCATGAAATTGTAGATCTCGTCGGCTTTATACTGAGTGCCGAGATAAGGAGCTCCGTCGAAATTCTCTTCGAAGTAGACTACGTTGCCCCAGAATTTCCAGAGCCAGCTGTAATAGTAGACGCGGAGCACACGCACCTGAGCCTCATAATACTTGGCATTGTCTTCTGAAAGATCGGATACGTCGAACGTGTTCATATAGAAGATTACGTCGTTGCAGCGTTTGATGCCGCTGTAGGCATCGGTCCACAGACCTGCGATCACGGCGTTGGGCTGAGCTTCGAAATTCATCATGCGGTGCCAGTTGGCGTTGTCGTTTTTGTCCGAACCGCCAATCCACAGGTCGTCGGCCATGATGTCTGACATAAGGTGAAGCGGATTGTATTCGCCCATAGCCCAGTCGGGCCAGTGAAGAGGATCGTAAGCAGCCACGACAGCCTCCTGGATATGGGCATCAGTGGTGAAGTATTCTTCGATTGGCTGCTGAGTCGGCGACTGCACCTCGAGGAATGAGTCGGAGCAGCCTGCGCTCAACATCGCAAGAGCAACTGCAGCTGAAATATATAATTTGCTTTTCATTTATTCTGATTTTAGGAATGATGAATAGAATTGATTAGAAACCGATATTGAAACCTACTGTCCATACGCGGGCCTGAGGATAGACGCCGTAGTCGATGCCGAGCGAAGTGCCGCCTGACGAGATTTCGGGGTCGAAGCCGTGATATTTGGTCCATGTGAAGAGGTTCTCGGCAGCTACATAGACGCGGAAGTTGTCGACCGACACTATGCGGGTGAGGTTTTGCGGGAGAGTGTAGCTGACCATGAGGTTTTTCAGACGGCAGTATGCTCCGTCGTGGATAAGGAGGTCAGAAGACTGCCAGTTGCGGTTGTCGGCGCGGACGAAACGCGGAATGCGGTTCGATGTGCCTTCGCCGGTCCAGCGGCCGAGCATCCATGAAGGCAGGTTTGATTCCAGAGCGTCCGTGCGGCGCGTTGCGTCGAAGATCTGGTTGCCCCATACGCCCTGGAAGAGAGCGTTGACGGCGATGCCTTTCCATTGCACACCGAGAGTGATGCCGTATGTCCAGTCTGGCATGCCTTTTCCGAGGTCTGTGCGGTCTTCTTCGGTGATTGCACCGTCGCCGTTGACATCGACAAAGCGGACGTCACCGGGCACTGCATCGGCAAATGTGCCGCCGGTGTATTTGGCGTTATAAGCGTCGGCTTCAGCCTGATTCTGGATGATGCCTGCGGTCTTGTAGCCATAGAAGAACGGGAACGGTTTGCCGTTTTCGGCGCGGGTGATTGTGCCTGTGCCCTGGAATGAGTCATAGTTGGCATAGCCTTCCTCGTTACCGTATTCGATAAGTTTGTTCTTGAGGTAAGTGAGGTTGCCGCCGACGTTAACTGTGAAATCGCCGAAGCGGCGGATGAAATTGAGTTCCATTTCAACGCCCTGGTTGTCCATTGTGCCGACGTTGCCGACCGGAACAGACTCGCCCACGTATGCCGGAACACTCATGTTCATAAGCATGCCCGTGGTGCGTTTTTTGTAATAGTCAACAGAGAAGCGTATCGAGTTGTCGAGGAACGCGAAGTCAAGACCTATGTCAGTCTGGGTTGACTCTTCCCATTTGAGGTTCTTGTTGGGGAGGACGGAAGCCTTCACACCGTTGACAACTTTCTCATCGGTGCCGAATATTGCGTTGTTGCCGCTGGCTGCGAGAGCTAGAAAAAGGAAGTCGTCGATATTCTCGTTACCGTTCTTACCCCAGGAGAAGCGTACCTTGGTAGAATTCCACCATGTCGGGCGGTCTTCGAGGAAGTGTTCGTTTGTCGGGTTCCAGCCCACAGAGAATGACGGGAATGTAGCCCAGTGGTTGTTTGATCCGAAGCGGCTTGAACCGTCACGGCGCACGGTTGCCTGAAGCATATAACGTGAGTCGTAGTCATATCCGACGCGGGCGAAGAGCGAAGCAAGTTTGGCTTCGTTGAAAGGAGCGCCTGCGGCAGTCATGTCGCCGTCGGCTGCGAGGCCGGTCGACGCGTCAATGTATGGACGGTTGGAGTTGATCACATTGTTGCGTGTGCCCTGCACATAAGATCCGCGCGATCCTTTGGCTGACTGGCCGAGGAGGACGGACACGTGGTGGAGATCAAAGTCTTTTTCCCAGCTGAGGGTGTTTTCAAGCTGCCATACTGTGCTCTGGCTCTTAGAGCTTCCTGCGGAAGTGAACGTTGTGAATGAACCCGAGCGGTTGAAGTAAAGCGGAGTGTACCAGTCGCTGCCGTAGAAACTGAGGTCAGCGCCGTAGCTGATGCGATATTTGATGTTGTCCCAGATCTGGAGTTCGCCGATGAAGTTACCTACGAATTTGTGGCTCCATCCGGTGCTGCCTTTACGGGCGAGTTCCTGAAGCGGGTTGGCCATTTCCTGATAGTTGCCGAAAGCTTCGGGCACAAGGAAGAGACGTCCGTCGGCACTGTATTCAGATACGTAGTTGGCGTTCTTTGCATAATAAGCGAGCTGCTGTGCGGCAACGTCGCCTTCGGCATAGGGTGTCAGCATCGGCGAGAGCGAGAGAGCTGATCCGAGCGGAGTGCCCCAGGTTGAGTTGGTCGAGATGCCTTTGCTCTTGATGCGGGCGTAAGAAGCGTTGACCGAGAGAGTGAATTTGTTGAGGAAGCTGCGGTCTTTGCTTGCGTCGAACACTGTGTAGGTGTTGTTGGCGCGGAGTGTCAGACGTTCGTAGTTAGAGCGGTTGTAGTTACCGCCGACGATACCGTCCTGAGTGTAGTAGCCGAGAGAAAGGAAGTAGTTGTTTTTCTCTGTGGCACCGCTGATGCTGACCTGATGGTTCATCACGGGAGCATTGTCGTTGAAGACTGCGTCCTGCCAGTCGAAACCTTCGCCGTAAGAGTAGGGATTAGCATAAATTATGCCTGAACCGGCGTTGATAGAGCCTTCGTTCATCATCACGGCGTAGTCAGTGGCGTTGAGCACATCGCGGTGTTTCCATGCCGATTGCCAGCCGTAAGAGAAATCATATGTTATCTTGGCGTTGCCTTTGTTGCCGCTCTTGGTTGTGACGAGGATCACACCGTTGGCGGCACGTGCGCCGTAGACAGCGCCTGAAGCGGCGTCTTTGAGCACTTCGATCGACGCGATGTCGGCAGGGTTGAGGTAGTCAAGACCTCCTTCGATAGGCATTCCGTCGACGATGTAGAGAGGCTCGGAGTTGTTGATGGTGCCGATACCGCGGACGCGGACACGGGCTGCCTCACCGGGCTGACCTGAAGCCGAAGTGACGGTTACGCCTGATGTAAGACCTTTGAGGGCGTTGTCCATGCGGACAGGGGCTGTTGTGGCGAGCTTGTCTTCGTCGATGCTCGAAATGGCAGCGGTGACAACGCTCTTTTTCTGTGTGCCGTAACCGATTACAACTACGTCGTCAAGGACATTTGTGTCTTCGTCGAGAGTAATTGTCTGGTTGTTGTTGCTTTCGCTGGCGATAAAGTCGGCCGGACGATAGCCAACGTACGAAACAATGATTTTTGCTCCTTCGGGTGCGATGATACGGAAAAGTCCGTCAATATCCGTTAAGACTCCGTTTTTAGAGCCTTCGACTGTGACACTGGCTCCGATCAGCGGTTCGCCGTCCGATCGACCCAGAACTGTTCCGCTCACTGTGATGTCTTTGGCCATTGCGCCGAGACATGCAGTCAGAGCAAGAAAAAAGCATAGCAATTTTTTCATGGGATGAAACTTGATTAGTTATGATAAATAGAATTAGTATTTCTGAAATATTCTCACGTAGTCGATCATGTAAGTTGCCGGCAACGCAGATTCGTCGACACCGTTCATGCCGCCCCATGATCCTCCCCAGGCGAGGTTTAGAATAGGATGGAACGGTTTGTCGAACGGCCATGTGTTCTGATCGTTTTTCTTGTCGTTGGCGAAATAGAAGAGCTGTTTACCGTCGACAAATGTGCGGATGAAATCCGGTGTCCATTCGAGTGCGTAGGTGTGGAACTCGTCCTCGGCGCCTGCGGTGAAGCGTTCGGCCGTTTTCTGAGTGCCTATGGTGTGGTTATAGGCTGTGCAGTGGATTGATGAGGATGTATAGTTGGGATTTGTGCCGACTTCTTCCATTATGTCGATCTCGCCGCAATGAGGCCAGTTGCCTCCGTCAGCCGGCATCATCCAGAATGCGGGCCATGTGCCTTTGCCTTTAGGCAGTTTAAGGCGAGCTTCGAAGTAACCGTATAGCCAGAGATCTTTGGTGTTGAGTCTGGCGGAGATCACCTGACTGCCTGATTTGCGCGCGGTGATGTTGAGGACACCGCCGATGATTTCTGCGGTCTTGTCGTTGCCGAGCGCACCTGCGACATAGCGTTGCAGTTCATTGTTAACGAAGCCGGGAGCCCATTCGTCGTAATACCACTTGGAAAGATCGGGCGAGCTGCCGTCCGGGGTGTTGAATTCGTCGTTCCAGACAAGGGTATATCCGTCAGGGGTTTCGATCTTGTCGGAGTATTGTGTTACGGTTATATCGGCAGATTTATTTCCTCCGTCGACAGTCAGTTGTAATTTGCGGTTCTCGCTTGTGTCATTGGATTTGCAGACAAATGTGATCAACGTTTCGCCGGCATCGCCTTTTACCGGACTTACAGAGATCCATTCGGCGGGGGTAAAAATAAGCTGCCATGCAATGTTGGCATTGACTGTGACAGTGGCTGTGCCGCCTTGTGCGCCGAAATTCAGAACGCCGGTGCTTGGCATAACTGATGGCGACGGAGTCTGGGTCACCGTAATCTTTTTAGAGGTTTTGCCTGAAGAGACAGTCAGCACGGTTTGGCGCTCAATAGCCTCGGTATTAGCTTCGATCGAAAGGCTGATTTCTGTCGGAGTGTTTTTAAGGCCGCCTGACGGGAAGCATTTACACCATGAAGCGTCGGAAGTTATACTCCAGTCGGCGTTCGCACTGACCGAAATCTTTGTGCTCGTGGTTTCGTTTGTGACGTCGATATTGTCGGGTGAGACATTGATTACGACATCCTGATTGTTGTTTGCAGGCTCGTCGCTGTCACTGCCTGAACAGGCGCATGCGCTTATCAGGGCTAATGAGATAAGGCTTAGATAGAAGAATGCACTGATTGTTTTAGTCATTATTTTTAAGGTAATTTTTGAATTTTGATTCTGATTGGTTATGGGGAGGTGACGAAAAAATCGGCGATTGATTTCGTTTACAAAATTAGGGTGCAAAAATCTCCGTCGTGCATACAAGTAAAGTCATGCGGTAAATATGGTATTAGGTAAGTATATGGTATTAAGGCTTATATGTAATGAAAGACGTAAGTTTTACAGGCGTGTTTTTAATTGCAAGGGGACTGATTTTGTGTTTTCAAGAGCGTTTAAAACTGAAATTTCCCGAGAGATTTCACGGCTTCAGCGAAAGATTCTTTGGGTATTGCTGCTTTGTTGCGATATTATATACAGTCTGGGGCGAACAATGGAGCAGCGATGCTATTTTGACAGAGTCACTGATGCCGAGGCGAACCAAAGCGTAGATACGCAACTTGGTGTTGAGTTCTCCGGGCTTCACACAGATTTGTTCTTCCGGCCTTAACAGAGAATTGAAATCTTTTACGAAGTCAGGATAGATATTAAGAAAAAGTTTGTCGAAACTCTGATAGAATTGTTTTAGTTCGTCGCCGGTGACAGCCGGACTTGATGCTTCCTCACGTAATTCTTTCCACATGTTTGTTCGTGCAAGGCGGCCTATTGTTTTTCTGAAAGCTTCGAGTTTGTCGATATATGTCGAGCATAGAGCAAACGTAGCGCCGATACATTCCTCTTTGACATAGTTGGCCTCTTTAAGGGCGTTGTTTATATGTCCGATCCTGGCATTGGCCTGCTGCAGCTCTTCGAGGGTCTTCTTTTCTTGCTCCCTTGACATGGAAAGTTCCTCGAGGTTTGAATTTAGTCTGACATTGACCTGCTGTAGCTGACGTCTTGACCGCGACAGTTTACGGCTTCGGTTGACTATTATCAGTGTCAGGATCACAAGCATGATCAATGCGAGAAATATTATCTGAGTTGTATAACGGAGTCTCTCGCCCGCTTTGTGGAGCTGATAGAGATATCGCTGGTGAACGCGTGCTTCGGTCGTGGACAGTGATGCGGCTCTGACGAAGTTTGGGAGTGCGAGAGCCTGAAGTTTACAATAGGTTATGTAGCGGTAGGCGCGGTCTATGTCGCCCTGAGAAAGGAGAATGCTCGACAGCTCTTCAAGCGACGCAATGTCGCGGTTGTCAATTTTTATATCGGCTATGCCCGACAATATGAGATACTTGACATGGTTGGCTTCGTCGCCCAGGTCACTATAAAGCCGCGAAAGAGCGTATGCATGCATCGCATCTGTGCGGGAATCAAGCGACGAAGACTCGATTGCTACGATAAGCTCGTCAATAACGGCCGTGCTCTCATCGGGGCGTCCGAATTTAGCCGAGGCTTTATGCCATAGGTAGAGTGGATTGTCGGGCGTCATATTGATAAATGCAGAGTCTTCGAGAGCATGACTTCGCTCGGAGTAGTTTTCAGTTCCCTCAGTACGGTACTCTGTCAGCTGACCAAGGTGTGAATAAAGATATGATTTCTGCCGGTAATATAAGCAGAGTACCGGTTTGGAGAGTTTTGCCGGATCTATTGAAGCGAGTTCATCATTGGCGTCTTTGAGCTGTCCCATGACAGTGAGGACAAAAGAACGGTTGATCTTCCATTCGTCTTGCCACTCTTTGTTGCCGAGCATACGGGCAAGCGCGAGGTTCTCATCGACATAATGCATCGCTGAGTCGGCGTTGTAGACAAAATATTCGTCGTAGAGGCGCCGGTTGTGCCAATAGCGTTCTTCCGGAGTATGCTTGTTCGTTCCTGCCCGCTTGATGTCATTGATTTTGGCGAGCTTAAGCTTGTGGTAATATTGTTGGTTGTCTAAGACCGAATCCAACTTCGAATAGAGTTCGGCAAAGTCAATTTCTCCCTGAGCACTGATGCCAAGGGAAACGGTGATAATGGCTATAAGTAGAAATGCGAATCTCATGTTCGGTATGATGATTGCTCGGATAGTATTTAAGGTTAGAGCCATATAGGCTTTGGTAGATTTCTGAATGTTCTATGATGCAAAGTTAATTAAAAATTGACATTCTTTGATTATATTCGAAATATAATCAAAGAAAAAGCCTGATTCTTTTTATTAAAAAATCAGGCTAAATGCGTTTGTCTCGGCTTTGAAATCAGTCGAGCGGGTATTCTTCACGAGCAAAAAGGACTGTCGAGAGATAGCGTTCTCCTGTGTCGGGAAGAAGAGCGACAATCGTCTTGCCTTTATTTTCAGGGCATCGTGCTATTCCGAGAGCGGCCCATAGAGAAGCTCCCGAAGAAACGCCGGCAAGGACGCCTTCGTATTGTGCTAGCATGCGGGCGCCGCGGATGGCATCATCATCCGTGACATCGATCACGCCGTCGATGACCGACGGATCGTAGTTGGCCGGAACGAAGCCCGCGCCGATGCCCTGTATACGGTGTGGACCGGCCGGATGTCCGGTCAGAACTGCCGAAGAGGCCGGTTCGACGGCTATAGCTTTGACCGACGGATTATGGCGCTTGAGAGTGGCGGCTGTGCCGCTGATTGTGCCTCCTGTGCCGACGCCGGCCACGAAAATGTCGACTGCGCCGTCGGTGTCACGCCATATTTCTTCGCCTGTCGAACGCCGGTGAGCTTCGGGATTGGCCGGATTGTCAAACTGCTGAAGGATGACTGCTCCGGAATTTTCATCGCGAAGACTTTCTGCTTTGGCGATGGCGCCCTTCATGCCTTCGTTGCCAGGCGTGAGCACAAGAGTAGCTCCGAGAGCCTTGAGCAGGTTCTGGCGTTCGACACTCATGGTGTCGGGCATTGTCAGCACAAGCCGGTAGCCTTTGACCGACGCGACCCATGCCAGACCGATGCCGGTGTTGCCGCTTGTCGGCTCTATAATCATGGCTCCCGGTTTGAGTGCCCCGCAGCGTTCGGCATCCTCGATCATGGAGAGTGCCACGCGGTCTTTGACACTTCCGCCGGGATTAAATGACTCAAGTTTTACAAGCAGACGGGCCTGAAGGCCTTCTGCTTTCTCGATATTTTTCACTTCAAGAAGCGGCGTCGCGCCGATCAGTTCTGTAAGACTGGAATATATCTTTGACATAATTTATATTGATTGTTTTGCGGTTGACTATGTTCAGATGCCGAGACCGTCGGTAAAACTTGTCGCGACAGCTTTGCGCTGCAGGATGCGCGAACCGGGAGGAACGCTGTAGGTCAGCCAGATGTTGCCGCCTACGATCGATCCTCGGCCGATGGTTATGCGGCCGAGGACGGTCGCGTTGGAGTAGATGGTGACATTGTCCTCGATAATCGGGTGGCGCGGGATATTGACAGGGCGCCCGTTGCTGTCGAGCGAGAAGTTCTTGGCTCCGAGAGTCACACCTTGATAGAGCGTGACATGTTTGCCGATGACACAGGTCTCTCCGATGACGACGCCTGTGCCGTGGTCGATGCTGAAGTATTCACCGATCTGTGCGCCGGGATGGATATCGATGCCTGTGTCGGAGTGGGCGAGTTCGGTGATTATGCGCGGAATAACCGGTATGCCGAGCTGCAGCAGCGAGTGGGCCACGCGGTAGTGGACCATAGCGTGGACGACTGGGTAACAGAGGATAATTTCTCCGAAATTCTCTACGGCCGGATCATTGTTGAACATTGCCTCGACATCGGTGAGCAGCATGCGCTTTATTTCGGGCAGCGAGTCGATGAAGTCGATTGCCATTTTTGACGCGATATCCTCAGTGTCGCCGTTACTCCGGCTGTCGTCGAAGCGCAGGCCGTTTTCGATCTCGCGGCGCAGGAGTGAATAGAGTTTGTCGACTCCTACGCCGATATAGTGGACACGGGTGACGCAACTGTTACGGCGACGGTTGAAGAAATCAGGAAATATTATGGACTTTACCAATGAGATCACTTCGCGCAGCGAGTCGATTGACGGAAACGCTCCTGTGCCTGTCGGGACCATCCGTTCTTCTTCAGGCGTGAACTCGGAGAGCAGGGCGATATTGCGGGCGAATATTTCTTCGGTTGAGTTGAGTTTCATTTCAGCATATTGTGATTACATTGTACTCATATTATATTATATAAGTATGTCGAGGCGATTTTGTTCGGCACCGGTCAATAGTTGGCCAGCGCACCGGTAAGCCTGTCGCGAATGATTGCGCGGAGCTCGGGCGGCGATATTACAGTGACTTTCGGCCCGTAGGACAGAAGCTCGGCCACAAAGTCGTCGGTGATACGCAGATGGTAGCTGAAGTGCGAGAAATCGTCGTGGATCATTTCCTGCTGGGAGTGATGCAGCGGCAGAGCACGAAAATATTTTGCCTGACGCGCATCGGTGCGGATAACGACGTCTTTGACTTCGCCGAGCGAGAATATGATGCCGAACGAATCTCTCGAATATGCTTCTGCGTCGAACGACGGGTCGGGGGTGAACGTCTCGGGCAGTACGACGGCCGAACTTATTCGGTCGAGGGCATAGGTCTTGATCTTGTTTTCTGCAACCACGCGGCCGGTCAGATACCAGCGCTGACGGAAAATCTTCAGAAAGTAAGGTTCGACCGTAATGTCGCGTGTCGGGGTTGACCGGGTGTAGGGATGGTAGTCAAAACGTAAAGGCGACGAGCTTTTCAGTGCGCTGATGACTGTAGCGAGATGTTCGCGGGCTGAAGGCACGTCTTCGAGGAATATTTTCTGCGAGATGTCGCGCGACGAACTGAGCACATCGTTGGTTGCGGCAGCGTTGAGCAGCCATTCGGTGACGCTTTCGCTGCGGGCGTCACCGTCGGCGATGTAGTATTCGAAAGTCGACTGGTCGCACTGTATGTTTATGTCAAAAAGATCTTCTACGGCCTGCCTGTAATTGTAGAAAGTCCGTCTCGGCAGGACGGCTTCGCCGTTTGAAAACCGGGAGCGCCGCCAGCAGTCGTCAAGCTCCCGGCGTGTGATGCGCCCGTAGCGGCGTATTGTGTCGACGAGCCATACATATCTGTTGAGTAGGTCTTTGGCCATATGTGTTTAACGTGTAAGTGCGTCTGTCTGATCGCGGTGATGCCTGAGCGACAGCAGGTGCAGTCCGAGGATAGTGATGAGAGCGTTGATGATCAGCAGCTCGAAGCTGGTCTGATAGCCGAAGCAGTGAAGGAGCGACCATTGCACGACCCACGACAGTGCCGGAGCAAGCACACATACGACAGGTACGAGACGATCGCGCACGGGCCGTCGTGTGAACATGCCGTAGACAAACAGACCGAGTATAGGCCCGTAAGTGTACGATGCCAAAGTGTAGACCGCGCTTATTGCATCCTGATTGCTGATATAATAGAATATTACGATTACTATGCCCATTATTACAGACATACCGACATGGACGGCGCGGCGTGTGCGTGTGACGCGTTTTTCATCGCCGGATTTATGTGCCTGAATAATGTCGACAGTAAACGATGTCGTCAGCGATGTCAGCGCAGACCCTGCGGCTGAATAAGCTGCTGCGACGAGGCCGAGGATGAAAAGCACCCCGACAATGACCGGCATTGACGAATGGGTGGCCACAAGACCGAATATGTCGTCGGTCTTATCGGGAATGGCTATCCCCTGACGGTCAAGGAAAATAACCATCAGTGTGCCGAGCAGCAGGAAGAGCGCGATTACGAAGAATTGTGTGATGCCGCTGACTATCATGTTTTTGCGCGACTGACGGGCGTCGCGGCACGCAAGATTGCGCTGCATCATGTCCTGATCGAGACCGGTAGTGGCTATGGCCATGAATACGCCGGCGAGAAATTGCTTCCAGAAGAACGTCCCTTCTTTGGGATTGTCAAAGAAGAATATGCGTGACGTCGGATGGTCGGCGATAGCCGAGGCCATGTCGGAAAAGGAGAAGCCGAGATTAGTGGCGACGAAATAAATACATAATATCACCGACATTATCAGACAGAAACTTTTAAGCGTGTCGGTCCATATGACTGTTTTCACACCACCTTGCATAGTGTAGAGCCAGATCAGCGCTATCGTGACTATGACATTGAATTCAAACGGTATGTGAAGCGGGCCGAAGACAAGCAGCTGAAGCACGGCGCACACGACAAAAAATCTTACAGCCGCACCGAGCATCTTGGAGATGAAGAAAAACCATGCTCCGGCCCGATATGTCGACTGACCGAAGCGTTGCTCCAGATAACCGTAGATTGATATCAGATTGCGTTTGTAGAACAAGGGCACAAGCACATAGGCGATCAGTATGTAACCTACGATAAATCCGAGTACCATTTGCAGGTAGGCGTAACCTTTGCCGACAACCATGCCGGGCACAGAGATGAACGTTACACCCGATATCGCGGCTCCGGCAGTTGCAAAAGCCACTAACGGCCACGGCGCGCGCCGGTTGCCGGTGAAAAATGTTGTGTTGTCTGATCCGCGCGACGCTACCCACGATATTGCGAGCAATAGCAGGAAATAGGCGGAGATTGTGATGATGATAATGACAGGTTGTGACATATCTGTGTTAGTAGGTGATGTTTGTTATTCCGGATATAAAAGATATGGTTTGCGTAAGTTTTTGAACTGCTTTACGTCGTCTGCCCATGTGGCTTTGATCTCTTCGGCGCTCATGCCTCGTTCGATCATGCGACGGATGTCGCCGCGGCCGATAAGCAGTTCGAAGAACGATGTGAAAAATTTGTCTCCCATGTCCAGATCGCGGTATGCGTCGATCAGATATTCAAGGTTGATGCCCTGAGCTATAGCCTCTTCGTCAGAAATACCTGACAGATCAACGCCATGACAGAGCTTACCCATCTGCGGCGGCTTTTTCGCACCCGACATGCTGCGCGGCGTGAAAGAGTAGGCGCGGCCTTTCATTTCCGGATGACCGTAGACCATAAACGGAGAGTCTGTCCCGCGTCCGAGACTGACGGGCGTCGCTTCGAAGTAGCAGAGCGACGGATAGAGGTAGATTGCCGTCATGGTCCGAAGGTTGGGCGACGGTGCGACAGGCAGGCGGTAGCGTGTCTGATGTGTGTAATTAAGGCAACGCACAACAGTCAGATCCACTTTCATGCTGTCATCGAGCCAGCCTTCACCATTGGCCATCAATGCGAGTTCGCCGAGAGTCATGCCGTGGACTACCGGTATCGGCAGACGTCCCACGCCTGAGCGGTAACGCATGTCGAGTGTCGGCCCGTCGACAGTCATGCCGTTGGGATTGGGGCGGTCAAGCACGATGATTTTCTTTGCAGCGCGCGCTGCGGCGTTCATCAGCTCGATCATCGATGCGTAATATGTGTAATATCTCAGCCCGACATCCTGGATGTCGACAACGATGACGTCGAGAGAGTCGATCAGTTTCGGATCCGGCCCGCGACGTTTTCCGTCGTAGAGCGACGCTATCGCGATGCCGGTTTTTTCGTCGACCGACGAACTGACATGCTGACCGGCGTCGGCAGTGCCTCTGAAGCCGTGTTCGGGCGAGAATACACACTTTACGTCAACGCCGTTGTCGAGCAGTAAGTCGAGCGTATGCCTTCCGTCGACAATGCCAGTATGATTTGAGAATAATGCAACTTTCTTTCCGTCAAGTAGCGACAGATAACGCTCAGTCTGGGCGGCTCCGACAGTCACCGGACTACCGTCTGGGGTCTTGGTAACTTCGGCCTTTTTATCTGCATGGTCGACGGTATTGGCGGCTGTCGGACAAGCTGTCAGGAATGTTGTCGCGGCTATAGCCAGAATATATATGACGATTTTTCGTGCCATTTCTTCCTTACAAACTGATCATGATTTTCTAATCTGTTATTATTTTGTAAAGTTACTACAAACAGAAAGAGTGTTGTGTTAACTGTGGTGTAGAAATATTAATAAATATTAATTGAATGAAAACTTAATTTGAAACCGCAAATAATGCGCTATATTTGCAACACTAAACGAAAAGGGGTATTAGCTCATCTGGCTAGAGCGCGACACTGGCAGTGTCGAGGTGAGCGGTTCGAGTCCGCTATACTCCACTTGGTTAGCCGAATCATGAAGAAATTTATGGTTCGGTTTTGTTATATTGTTACTTATCGCTAAATTTGCGACTGTATGAAGCTGATAGAGATGAATATCGACAAGATCGCAGCCTTGTGCCGGAAGTACAAGGTCGCCAAACTGTGGGTATTCGGCTCCATCCTCACCCCGCGTTTCAACGACGACAGCGATGTCGATTTCTCGGTCGTTTTTCATTATGATGAAATCTCAGATTTATTTTTGACCTTTTTTGATTTTATCGACGAATTACAGCAATTGTTAGGTCGTAGAGTGGATTTAATAGATGAAACCGCAATAAAGAATCCATATTTTCGGTCGGAACTCAATAATACTAAATGTCTAATCTATGGATGACCAGGTTAATAAATCACTTAAAGATATTTTAAACAGTATAACTCACATAGAGTTGTTTTGTGCATCGCGACCTAAAGAATTCAAGTTTTTTTGTGAGGATCTTTGCTTTCGAAGCGCCGTTCAATGGGAAATTGCTATAATTGGAGAGGCGATGAATCGTATTCTTAAAATCTATCCCGAAATTCCGATTACATCAGCCCGCCGAATAGTGAATACTCGTAACTATCTTATTCATGGGTATGATAGTCTGAGAGAAGATCTTATTTGGGCAATTGTGATAAATCACTTGCCATTGTTAAAAGCTGAGGTCATCCAACTTATCGACTCTTCCGAGATCATTCGATAATAATCAGCATATTTAATAGAATTTTATTTTGTTCCTAATATAAAGTTTTTACCAATCATTATCGTGGTCGGAGTCACCGGAATGGATTGCATGAGCGATGGTGCTAAAAGTAATTGAACTTTAATCGTTTGGGCTATGTTATGTCTGCTGAATGATTAATGTAACGTATAATGAAAAAGATTTTTAGGATTTTGGGAATGGTGATGGTCTGCGCTTTGAGTGCCATGTCCTGGAGCTGCTCAGATGATGATGACAGCGAAGATATCATAGTGACTTTTGATCAGTTGCCTCAGAACGCCAAGGATTTTGTGACGACATATTATAACGGTGTGGCTATCTCGCGGATCGAGAAGGATTTTGATGCCGACGGCGTGGAATTTGAAGTCTATTTCGCCAACGGTCATGATGTGACTTTCAATGCTCAGGGCGAATGGATCGATGTCGACGCTCCCGCCGGTCAGACTGTTCCCGATGCGATCGTACCGGTGGCGATCTCCGAATACGTGATGGCCAATTATCTCGGGTCCGGCATCAATGAGATCTCGAAGAATGCGGCCGGATATGAAGTTGATCTGATTAACGGCACGGATCTCCTTTTTGATCCGGTCGGCAACTTTGTGGGCATCGGTCACTGATTGCGAATTGATTTTTGACGTCTTGAAAAAATTTGGCCGGTTGAAAAAAAAAGTTTAACTTTGCAGCGCTTTAGTGCCATTGTGCGCAATGGTGTTGAGCGACAGGATAGTCTTATGGTGTAATGGTAGCACTACAGTTTTTGGTTCTGTCTGTCTAGGTTCGAATCCTGGTAAGACTACATAAAAGAAGATCTCAGCCCATCAGTCGGCAGTTTGAGATCTTTTTTTTGTTTTTAATTGTTTTCAGTTTGATAATTGCCAAAGAGAGATGAAGACCCTTTACGTTTCAGACATGGACGGCACCCTGCTTGGCCCTGACAGCCTCGTCAGTCCGACGAGCGCCGCTATCATCAGCGACCTCACACGCCGCGGAGCTCTGATCACTGTCGCCACCGCCCGGACGGCTGCCACTGTCGTGCCGCTTCTCGAAGCGACTCTTACCACACCTCCCGCCATAGTTATGACCGGCGTTGCATACTGGGACAGAGAAAAGGCGGCCTACGACAGTGTTCACTTCATCAGCGAGACCGAGCGTCGCAATGTCGCCGACGTGTGCAGGCGCTTCGGCCTTCATCCGTTTGTCTATGTGATGGAACACGATAATTTTCTTAAGGTCTATCACGATGGCGACATATTCAGTGATCTCGAAGAAAAGTTCTATCGCGAACGTGCTCACCTGAGGTTGAAGCGATTCTATCTTCATAACCGCGTACCCGACGACAGTCATACGGTGCTGTGGTATGCCATGGGCGATCAGAATGTCATCTTCGCTGCCGCTGCCGAACTGCGTGGCCATAGCGATCTGTCTCTGTCATGCTATAATGACATATTCGACCGCTCGAAGGCTCATCTTGAAATTTTCGCTCCCGGGGTGTCGAAAGCTTCGGCAATTGACGCGCTGAAAGTCAGGATGGGTGTCGATAGGGTAGTGGTGTTTGGCGACAATCTCAACGATCTGCCGATGATGAAAGTCGCTGACTGTGCCGTGGCTGTAGGCAATGCTTTCGACGAAGTAAAGGAGGCTGCCGACAAAGTCATAGGACCGAACTACGACGATGCCGTGGCTCGGTTTATTCTTGAAGATTTCGATAAAATGTCAGATTGATACGACTGTTGCTGTCGCCATTGCGGCGATGCCTTCCTCGCGTCCGGTGAAGCCGAGGCGCTCGGTCGTTGTGGCTTTGACCGACACACGATCGTCGGGCAGCCCGAGATCTGTCGCAACGTTGGCCTGCATCTGCCCGATATACGGCAGCATTTTGGGAGCCTGAGCTATGATCGTGATGTCGACATTCGATGGTCTGTAACCTTTGTTTGCTATGATTTTTACTACTTCGCGCAGCAGCATCCGCGAGTCGGCGCCTTTCCAACGGTCATCTGTGTCGGGAAAGTGATAGCCTATGTCGCGCATCGCGACAGCTCCGAGCAGTGCGTCTGACAGAGCGTGGAGCGCCACGTCGGCGTCGCTGTGGCCGAGCAGCCCTCGCTCAAAGGGTATGGTCACGCCGCATATGATACATGGGCGGTCGGCGACGAGGCGATGCACGTCAAAGCCGTTGCCAATACGTATGTCGAATTCTGGTTGCATTGTCGGTGTGTCTGTCTTTTTCAGAAGATTTATCGGCGGCCGAACATATCTTTGAGACCGTCCATGTCGAATGTGAGCGAGAAGCGCAGCGTTTGGTCGAGCGGCGACGTCTGAGCGGCGGCGATCATGTATGATGCGTCGAGGCGCACAACGTTGAGCGAAAAGCCGGCTCCGAGTGAAAAATATTTTCGGTTGCCCTTGAATTCGTTTTCATAGAAATAGCCGGCGCGGAGAAAAAACTGGTTGTTATAGCTGTACTCAGCTCCGAGCGACCACGATATCTCGCGCAACTCCTCTTTGAATCCTCCGGGTGCGTCGCTGAACGATTTGAATATACCCGTGAACGACGACATGTTTTCCCAGTCTTCAAGCGCATCAAGATACTGGCGCTGACCTTCGGGTGTGTCCTCGAAGTCGCTTTCTCGAGGTTTGGCCGGAACAAGCAGCTTGTTTGCGTCAAGACCGATGGTCAGGTTGTGATAGTCGGCCAGTGGGAAAGTGAATGCCGTGCCGAGTCGCAGATTGGTCGGGAGAAATGCGGGATCCTCGCCGTTGTTGTATGAGACTTTAGATCCGATATTGGAAATATTCCAACCCCATGACCACTGGCATTCGTTGCGTCCTATGATCGGATATGTGGTGTAGTAGCCCGAGATGTCAGCCGAGAAAGCCGATGCACCTGTCGACTGGTCGCCGGCATATGAGTCGGAGAAGCCGAGATCTGAATAAATATAGCGGAATACTACGCCCATTGAGAATTTCTCGGAAAGTTTGCGCGAATAACCGACATCGATCGACATTTCATATGGATTGAGGCTTTGGCCTCCTCCTCCGACAGGATTTGTCTGAACCTCACCGAGTGAGAAATATCGCAGTGATGCGCTGATTGCCTGATTGTCTGACGATCCGAGTTTCCAGTAACCCGACAGATTGGCGAGGAAGATGTCGTTGACAAGTTTGCGGAGCCACGGTGTGTAGCTGAGCGATACGGCTGCCTGACTGTAGGCGAACGCATATTTCGACGGGTTCCAGAACTGGGAGTTGGCGTCTGGATCTGTAGCCGCGCCCAGATCGCCCATCGAGGCTCCTCTGGCGTCGGGAGCGATGCTGAGCGAAGTCACGCCGGTGGTGATCGGGTTGAACTCGTCGTTCTTTATGTTGTCCTGGGCTCCGAGAGAATGAGATACCAAAACGGCGGCGAGTGTTGCTATGACTGTCTTGCGCAATGAAAGTTTCATGAGCTTGTGTATGGTTCTTGTGATAATAATATAACTGATAAAACGCCTGTTTATTGCGTCAGCGCGAGGTGACGGCGATCTTGCGCGACGCTGTCGAGTATGTCTCGCCGTCGGCGGTCACTGTGGCGCTGTAGATATATATTCCGCGTGGCACACGTCGTCCGGTTCCGTCTGTCAGATCCCACGTTACCGGTGATGATATATACATGTCGCTTTGTCCTGTCGAGGTCTGCGACCAAAGCATATGACCCAGCAGATTGTAGACTGAGATGGTGACTGTCAGCATCCCCTCGGGGCGGTTGTGGGCGAGATAGAAATTGGCTTCTGTCGTGGCCGGATTGGCGTCTGTGTATACATCAAAGATCGTTGGCGCCAGTCCCTCGCGTACAAAGCAGTCGACTGTCTTCGAGGCCGAATTGCCGTTGGTGTCGAATACTCTCAGACGTATCGTATGATGACCTTCCGTGAGACCTTCAAGAGGGTAGGCGATCTCGCCGGCCGGAGAGCCGTCCGACGCCGGAGTGAAGTAGAACGGCACATCGTTGTAGCTGCGCTTGTCGTCGAGCATTATCGACATCTGGCGACCGATACCGGCCATCGACAGATTGATGCCAACGTTGTCATGTATCGTCGCTATAACCATCGGATCAGCGTTCACTTCGTCGCCGTCGCGGAATGTCGGATGGTTGATTGCAAGCAGTTCGATTACAGGCGCCTCTGTATCCTCGGCTGCATCTTCATCGTAGCCGTAGACATAGCAGCTACGGTCAAGACCCGATGCTTCGGTCTGCCGGTCGTCAGCGTAGGCAAACATCGAAATCGTTGCTTCGCGGAAGTTGTCGGTGATGTCTGACGGCATTGCAACTGTAAGTTCAAACTGGCCGTTGGTCACTCGGCATGATCCGGCATAAAGTTTGTCACCGTGCTCGTCAAATGGCAGCATTGTCTCGTATTCGCCGTCTTTGAGCACCGTCGAGCGGTCAGCGTCGTAGAGATCGAGGAGCAGTGTGCCGTTGAAGTCGGCGATAACAGATCCGTCACGATCTGTGACTGATCCTTTCAGCACCGGCATTCCGCGGGCCGGAATGATTATCTGGTCGGGGCCGTCGACTGCTATGCCGTTGACAGATTCGAGCCTGATTATGTTGTCGGGCGTGGAGAGTCTGAGAGCCGGATCACCCATGAACACATAGCGCAGGCGGTTGTCATTGTTGACGACTCCGCCTTCGATGCCCTTGTCATCGACCGATCGTATATTGTTTTTGGCGCGTCTGTATACCTCGCCTGCAGCCAGAAGTCTGCCATTGTCGTCGCGCCGGCTTATTTCTTTGCCTATAGCGTTGGTGAAGTAGCCGTTATAGGTTATATACACAGGGCGCGTTGCGCTGATCATGCCGATGACACCGCCGTTTTTCTCATTCATCATTATTTCTCCGCCGCTTTCAGTGTTGGAGTCCCAGCGCAGGAAGTTACAGGTCGCTGCGTAGACAAACGGCAGTTTGCGCAGATACAGACTGTTGATGTCTGAGTAGGTGAGCATGCCGTCGCCGGTCCACGAATGGTTTGTCGCATGACCGACAAAAGACCACCATGTCACTCCTTCGCTGAGTGTGCGGAACATTTTGTCTCTCGCGCTTTGATAGACTCCGTTCGATTTTTCGTATGCCGGCAGATATACTTTTTCCAGAAGATAAGGATTTCTGGCGTTACGGTTCACTCCTCTTGCGAGCCATTCGGTCTGTTTGTAATGTATGCCGGCGTCAAGGTCATCGGCAAGCAGCAGGATGCGGTTTTTCCATGCTCCGGACGATGAACGGCGCGCATAGTCGATGATTTTGTCAGTCATGGTCTTGGCCGACGATACGCTTGTCACCGGCAGTCGGCCGACGGCGATGCTCAGTTGGTCGGATCCGAGTCTCAGACCCGAACCGTCCTCAAGCATTGCAAGAAAATCATCGGTCGCAAATCCCTGCTCAGCATTGAGCGACAGCCTGTCTTCGCGCTGTTGCCAGGCCGGCAGAGTCGGAGCTCCGATCGCGCGGACGCCGGCCGTGAGATGGCGTTCGTCGTATGTCATGCGCCCCATAAGCAGGGCGTAGCGTAACTCTGTGCCGTTTGCCTTGCCTCTGTCGTAGAGCATTTTCAGATATTTTCTCAGACCGCTCACGTCGGCTGTGCCCGAGCTGAACTCGTTGTACACTTCCTCGACGTCCACGACAAGCACAGTCATGTTGTCGGGCTCTCCGCGATGCAGTTCGGCGATGCGCTCGGCTTGCTGGCGCCATGCCGGATGTGTGAATATCACCATGTTGGCGCATTCGTTGCCGTGAAGATTCTGATTGGCAACAGGTCCGACAAGAGTCGGGCATGGCAACGTGGCAGACTCAGTCCATGCCACATATTCTCGCATTCCCGAAGTGGTCGCTGTCCATAGCGCGTCGCTCCCTTCGAGTGCGAAATCCACCTCTTTAATTTTTCGTGGATCGGTCACATCCCAGATCCTTGCCCATTCTGAGGCGTCGGCAAGCTTTAGAGCGCTGTTCTGCGACCTGAATGAGAGGTTGCCTGACGATGGAAGCCTCAGTGTCCGCTCATAGTTGATTGCAATATAGTTGAGCCATGCGCTGTAGATGACGGTCGATGCGCTGTGGGTGATTGTCAGATCCAGTGTTTCGTCAGTCAGATCCAGCGAACGGGTGACGCGGCCTTCGGTGCCGTATATCTCGCTGTCTGATTTCGATGACGAGATAACATCCGCCGACGTCGTCTCCAGGTCCTTGCCGTTGGCCGAGAATGACAGACGTGATGGAGCACCGACGGTTTTGGCGACGAATGATATCCTGAAAGTAAGCGGGCCGGTGATATCCGGCAAATTAAATCTGAATTTTCTTGTCGGTGTGAACCGGAAGTCTTCGCCTACAAGCATCTGGCCGCCTTCGCCCGGCGACACAAGATCCTGTTCGTGCTGGAGACGCTCGGTAAACGTTGTAGCCGGATTGTCGGCGCCGGGAGTGGCTGTCGTGCCAATAGCCGGCATTTCGCTATCCGATTCCGAAATATAGTAATAACCGGCAGTAGAGTAGGGGTTTGACTGGCGGGTCATGATGTCAGAACCGCTCCACGTGTGAGGCCCGACAGCGTAGAATACTATAGATCCGTCGGCGCATACACTCAAACTTACCGGCGGCAGGTCGTCAATGTAGCTGCCTTCCGTGAGGGCGTCGCCGATGCGCTGGCCTCCGTAGCCGTGAATTCTGACTGCTGATGCGTCGTTGAAGCCCCATCGCCGAAGCGTAGCCTGCGGAATGCGGTATAGGCCGTCTTCGTCGACTGATATTTTTACCCAGCGCCCTGAAGTGAGCACTGATTCTGTTGTATAATGCGACAGGTCTAACGCCACGGCGGACATTGAGACCATCGCGAGTATCAGTGATATGGTGAGTTGGAAGAGATTCGGTCGGTTCATTATTTATCGTGATCGATGTATAATTCTAACGCGCGACGGTCAGGTTTATTGCATTGCTTTGGGTTGTACTCTGGCATTGATGCTGTCGAGCCATATTTCCCACGAAATAATGTCGCCGTTGAAGGTGTTGAGATCCACTTTCCCTTTGATGCCGTCGACATGACTTTCGTGGCTGTGCTGCCACAGCACCCAGTTGTCAGTTGTTATCGGCGGATTGGTGAACGAGCATACCCAGACGGGCATCTCGTCGAGACGTCCGCGCACAAATCGTTCATATCCCCGTTTGTTGGTGTAGAGTATAACATTCCGTCCGCATCCTTCCAGGGCGAATATCATGCCCCTTATTGACTCCGCGACACGCTCAGTCGAAAAATCATCGTTGTTACCCCATTCTTCGATGTCGATCGCCAGTGGCAAGTCGAGTTCAAGCGAGTCTACGGCGTCAAGAAAATTGCGCCCCTGCTCATACCCGTCGCAGTCAAACCTGAAATAATGGTATGCGCCCACTTTTATTCCTGCATTACGTGCAGCCGCGTGATTGGTCCTGAATTTAGGATCTCGGAAACTTGTTCCCTCAGTCGCTTTAAGAAACACAAAGCTAACTCCCGATGCCGCTACTTTGTCAAATTCTACATCGCCGTTATGAGCCGACAGATCGATGCCCATTACCGGGAATATGTCGCGTGTGAGTTCGACATGAGGGCGCCGTGATGCGCATATACGCATCACGGCAACAGTGAATATGGCTGCTGCTGTTAGGGCTATAAGGATGATTGCTATATGTCGCGCACGGTTCATCGTGATTACAAATTTAGACAATAATATCGGATACGCAAGCGTTTATTTTATCTAATATTGCCGTCTGATCTGTTGCGATCAAGTTTTTTTGGCGTTTTCAGTCGGATGTTATAAATTTGTAGTTAATTGCATTAATCCGTATCTGACATGGAAGCGAAACCGGCTATGACACCCGAGCAAGAGGATCAGATGATAGAAGACGCATTCCGCGATGTTCTTGATGGATATCTCAAAAGTAACCATCGCAAGAAAGTCGAGATAATTGAGCGCGCCTATCATTTCGCGAAAGAGGCCCACAAGGGCATCCGTCGCCGCTCCGGTGAGCCATATATCCTGCATCCTATTGCTGTGGCGAAGATTGTCAGTCAGGAGATCGGTCTCGGATCGACTTCAATCTGCGCCGCCTTGCTCCATGATGTCGTCGAGGACACCGACTTTACTGTTGAGGACATTGAGCAGCATTTCGGCAAAAAAATTGCCCAGCTCGTCGAGGGGCTGACAAAGATTTCCGGAGGTATATTCGGCGACAAAGCCTCTCTGCAGGCTGAAAATTTCCGCAAACTCCTGCTCACTATGAGCGAGGATATCCGTGTAGTGCTCATCAAGATGGCTGATCGTCTCCACAATATGCGCACCCTCGGATCTATGGCTCCTAACAAGCAGTACAAGATTGCCGGCGAGACTCTATATATATACGCTCCACTCGCTCATCGTCTCGGGCTCTTCGAGATCAAGACCGAGCTTGAAGATCTCAGTTTTAAATACGAGCACCCTGCTGCATATGCGCGGATTTACGAACAAATACGCGAGAGCGAGGCTCGGCGAGAGGCGGTTTACAGTGACTTTTCGACACCCATCAAAGAGAGGCTCGATGCAATGGGGCTTGTATATGAAGCCAAGGCTCGACTGAAATCGGTGTATTCGATCTGGAACAAGATGGAGACAAAGCATATCCCGTTCAAAGAGGTCTACGACCTTTATGCAATGAGGATAGTGTTCGAATGCGACGATCAGTCAAAAGAGAAATCGATTTGTTGGGCGATATATTCGACTATAACCGATATATATAAGCTTCATCCCGACCGTACCCGCGATTGGATAGCCGTGCCGAAGGCAAACGGCTATCAGGCGCTTCATCTGACCGTGATGGGGCCTGACGGCAACTGGGTCGAGGTTCAGATCCGTTCGCGACGCATGGACGAGATCGCCGAAAAAGGTTTTGCGGCCCATTGGAAATATAAGATTGGCGAAAGTGATGAGGAGTCTGAACTAAACGTCTGGCTGCGAACGATTAAGGATATTCTCGACAATCCCGAGCCGAGCGCTATTGACTTCCTCGACACTCTCAAGCTGAATCTTTTCGCTTCTGAGATAGTCGTATTCACGCCTAAGGGCGAGCTGCTGACTTTGCCGGCCGGTGCTACTGTGCTCGATGTGGCTTTTGCTCTACACAGTCAGCTGGGCATACATTGCATAGCCGGAAAAGTCAACCACAGACTTGTGCCGCTAAGCCATAAACTTAGCAGTGGCGATCAGGTCGAGGTGCTTACATCTAAATCCCAGAACCCACAGCCTGAGTGGGAGGCTTTTCTTGCCACTGCAAAGGCTAAGACTCGTCTGCGGCAGGCTCTTCGTAAAAACCGTCAGCCTGTGGTGAATGACGGAAAACGTATCCTCTCTGAGTGGCTTGCAGCCCATGATCTGCCCGACAATAACGCAGTGATAAGTAAGCTTTTGGGTATATTTCATGTCCCCAACCGCGAGGAACTGTGCTACCAGATCGGCGAGCGGGAGATAGTGCTTGGTGATTTCCTTGTAAAGAGCCTTAAAAAACAGGCTTCGCAGTCTTCAAGCAGCATTTTCTCCAAACTTTTGAAGTTCAACCGCAAATCAGCGGTTAAAAATTCGCCTGACACGGTGACGGCTGATAAAAAGCCCGAGATAAATACCAAAGAAACTTATGAGCTTCATTACGACGAGAACGGCTCCAATTTCAGGATCGCCGAATGCTGCTGCCCTATTCCCGGTGATGAAGTGATGGGCTTTATCGATGACAACGGTGACGTAGTCGTTCATGCCTTGACATGTCCGCGTGCTCAGGTCCTGAAAGCCGGATTCGGATCCCGCATTGTCGCTACGCGTTGGCAACGGGTGTCTGGCAAGTCGCTCGCACACGTCCATATCGAAGGCATTGACCGCTTGGGCATCCTTCAGGAGATTATTCAGATGATTTCAACTCATCTTGCCATTGATATACGCAAACTCAATATCGAGGCTCACGATGAAGTCTTCGAATGTGATCTCTGGGTGATGGTTGGCGATGTCGAGGTGGTCAATGATCTGTGTGTGAAACTGCGTGCCGTCAGCGGAGTTCAGCAGGCTTCAAGAATTCATTAACTATTTTTCAGGAATCAGACTCATGCATAAACAGATATTCGAAAAGTTGAGCAAACGGGCGGTACTTGCCAGACTCCTTACTTGTGTGATCGCGGCTCTCGTTATCACATACTTCTATCCGCATCCCGAGTCAAGTCATTATAATTATGAGCAGAACCGCCCGTGGAATTATGCCAAACTGATCGCACCGTTCGATATTCCGATCCATGCCGACTCTACAACAATATTGGCCGCTAAAGATTCGCTTGAAGCTCATTTCGTGCCTGTCTACGAGATCAATCAGCTGATGATAGACTCGGTGGTAGACTGTCTGCCGCATATTCAGGGTACAAATTATCGCAACGAGCTTGCTGCACGTTTGCGTAAGATATATTCTTCCGGAGTCGTCGACGGTCAGACTCGCGAGAAGATTGTCGAGGGTACTCTTCCGAAGGTGAGGATTCTTGACAAAAATATACTCAGCGAGATGTCTACCTCTCACTTCACTTCTGCCAGAGATATCTATCTGAAATTTGATTCGACTATCACGGATCCGGGACTTAATCAGTATTTCAAATCTGCTAACCTTCAGAATATTCTCCGTCCCAACATTATATATAACGATGCGGAGAGCCGGCGCCATTACGATTACGATTATCTTACTCTGACTGCCGACAGAGGAGTCATTCAGCAGGGGCAGACTATTATTGACAAGGGCACTATCATCAGTCCGCAGGACTTCACAAATCTTCGCACATACGAGCGGATGCTTGAGGCAAGCGTGACAAAAGCCGGCAAAAGTGACTGGCTTATGCTTTTGGGACAGTTTGTCTATGTCGTTATGCTCATAGCGGTCCTTTATGGTTATATGATGTTGTATAACCGCCGTATCTACAATGACGTAAGAGCATTCAGCTTTATAATGCTTCTGATAACGGTGTTTTTTCTCATAGCTTTGGCTTTGAACACTTTTGTCGGAGCTGGCATATACATCGCTCCTCTTACTATCGTCCCGGTTCTTGTGCTTGTATTCTTTGACGGGCGTACGGCTCTGATGGTTTCCGGGGTGCTGACTCTCATCTGTGCGGCCATAACCTCGTTCCCGCTTGAATTTATATTTCTCCAGCTGTCAGCTTCGGCTGTTGCCGTATATTCTTTGCGTAAACTCAACCAGCGTTCCGAGCTGCTTCGCACTGCGGGCTTCGTGGCTGCGACTTATCTGGTGGCGTATATAGCGCTCGAATTGCTGATGAACGGCACTCTCGAAGGCTTTGCGTGGCGCATGGTTGTGTATCTGATCGTTAACGCTGCTCTCAGCTCTATGGCTTATGTTCTCATGTCAGCTGTCGAACGTGCTTTCGGGTTTATTTCCGAAGTGACGCTCGTCGAACTCGCCGACACTAACAATCCTCTCTTGCGTAAACTCAACGACGAGTGTCCGGGCACATTCCAGCATTCTCTTTCGGTCAGCAATCTCGCCGCAGATGCTGCTAAACGCATCGGAGCCAACGAGCAGCTTGTCCGTGCCGGCGCGCTTTATCACGACGTTGGAAAACTGAGTAACCCCGCGTTCTTTACCGAGAACCAGCATGGCGTCAATCCCCACGATGCTCTTCAGCCCGAGCAGAGCGCGCGAATCGTTGTCAACCATGTCATTGACGGTTTGCGCCGGGCCGACAAAGCCGGTTTGCCCTCTGTAATAAAGGATTTTATTCGCGAGCATCACGGACGAGGAAAAGCCAAATATTTTTACTATACCTATTGCAAGCTTCATCCCGACGAGACTGTTGATCCTGCTCCTTTCTCATATCCGGGACCAAATCCACGCACACGTGAAACCGCCGTGCTTATGATGGCCGATGCGGTCGAGGCTGCCAGCCGTTCGTTGAAAGAACACACGCCTCAGGCTATCACAGACCTCGTCAACAAGATCATCGACGGACAGATCGCCGAAGGCATGTTTGATGAGTCTCCGCTCGAATTCCGCGACGTTCCTGTAATTAAGGAAGCTTTCATCAAGCGTCTCAAAACCATCTATCATTCGCGGATAGTTTATCCCGACGCTCCGAAAATGCCGGCCAATCAATCTGTGACGAATAAATGATGCGTCGGACGCTGTCCCTTAATATTATCTCTTTGGTGATCGTTGTTATTGCGGCGGCATTTATGTCGTCATGCAGCAGTAAGAAGAATACGGCTGCCCGGCGTCAGTACACCGCTTTTATCACCCGTTATAATGTCTATTACAACGGCGACACTCATTTCAAGGAGACTCTCGACGACATGGAAAATAAATACGAGGATGATTATTCGTCCCGTTTGCTTTTCATGCACCCCGTCGAGGCTAAGGGCGACGCGACGGCTCCCCAGCCGACAGGCGACTTTACTCGTTCGATTGAGAAAGCCCAGAAAGCCATCCAGCTTCGCTCGATCAAGCAGCGTCCGGCACGTAAACCCGGCAAAAGCCGCGATGAGGCTTATAAGGCCTGGATGAAGCGCGACGAGTATAACCCGTTCCTTCATAACGCATGGATGCTTATGGGCCGGAGCCAGTATTTCAACGGCGATTTTCTCGGAGCGGCATCGACTTTTTTCTATATCAGCCGCCATTTTACCTGGCTGCCCAACACCGTCACCGAGGCTAAGCTATGGCAGGCGAGGAGCTATGTGTCGCTTGGATGGCTTTTCGAGGCCGAGATGATTTTGACTCGGATCAAACCCGAGACTTTGGTCAACAAGGAGCTTCGTGGCCTTTATGATTTCACGATGGCCGACTGGCGTTTGAAAAGTGACGATTTCGAGGGGGCCGTTCCTTATCTCCTCGGTGCGATCAAGGCCGACAGCGGAGCACAGCGCACTCGCCTTTATTTCCTGCTCGGACAGATCTATGCCCGTCTCGGCCGTAAGCGCGAGGCTTATGAGGCCTACAAAAAAGCCGGCAGCGGAGCTTCGACAAGCTACCGCACTAAATTCAACGCCCGCATCAAGCAGAGCGAGGTCTACGACGGCGCCGATATCACCCCCGAAGTAAAGGCGCTCAAACGTATGACCCGTTACGACCGCAATAAGGAGTATCTCGATCAGATCTACTATGCCGTCGGCAATCTTTATCTTTCGCGAGGCGACACGACTCAGGCTATCGAAAACTATCGACTCGCGGTTGAGAAAAGCAACCGTTCGGGCATCGATAAGGCGATAACGCAGATTCGTCTTGGCGGCCTTTACTTTGATCGTGGCGAGTATGAGCAGGCTCAGCCGTGCTATGCCGAGGCTGTCCCGTTGCTGCCTAAGACCTATCCCGATTATACTTCATTGGTCCGCCGTAGCGACGTCCTCGACGAATTGGCACTTTATTCCCAGAATGTTACCTTGCAGGACTCTTTGCTCCGTCTGAGCCGCATGACTCCCGAGCAGCAGCTTGAGGTCGTCAATAAGATAATCGAGCAGCTCAAGAAGAAAGAGAAGGAAGAGGCCGAGGCGGCGGCCAGAGAAGAGTATCTCGCGGCACGTGCGGCCGAGGGGAGCACATTGAACTCAAATGTCAAAGCTCCAAACTCGTTCAATATCAATTCCGACAATTCGTGGTACTTTTATAATACAGCGACACGCAACGCCGGACGCTCTGAGTTTCAGCGTCGCTGGGGGTCGCGAAAACTCGAGGACGACTGGCGTAGGCGCAACAAAGCTTCTTTCAACCTTGATACAGGTGAGAGCGACGATGACGCCGACGGCTCTGAGAACGATGATGACTCGGCTGACGCCGAAAATGTCGATGACGCCCGCAACGCTGAGCCGGCCAAAGTCGATGATCCGCATTATCCCGAATATTACCTCGCTCAGATCCCGAAGGATGATGCCGAGCGTGCGACGGCCAACGATATTATTCAGGAAGGACTCTTCAACATGGGCGTAATTCTTAAGGACAAACTTGAGGACTTCAGAGCTGCCGAACGCGAGTTCGACCGTCTCCTCGCAGATTATCCCGATAATATTTATCGCCTCGATGTCTATTACAACCTCTACCTTATGTATATGCGCTCAGGCGATCCCGCTGCTGCCGAGCGTTACCGTCAGCTCATCCTCTCTGATTTCCCGGATTCGAAGTATGGCATTGCCATGCGTGATCCGGCTTATATCGACAATCTCCGTAAAATGGATCAACGTCAGCAGACTCTTTACGATCAGGCTTACGACGCATATCTCAACAACCGTAACAAAGAGGTTCACGAGGCTGCCGCTCTTATGGCCGAGCAGTTCCCCATGAGCAAGATTATGCCCAAGTTTATGTTCCTCGATGCCCTGGCATATGTCACAGAACGTCAGTCTGATAAATTCACAGAGGTTATCCGTGATCTCCTCGATCGGTACCCCGACACGGATCTTACTCCGATCGTAGCCTCATGGTTGAAGGGCATACAGCAGGGACGCAAGCTGCAGGCGCCCGAAAACGGCAATATACGCGGCATGATTTGGGACATGAAACTTGGCAATGACAGCATATCTGTTGATACTCCGGTCGAATTTGATCTAAGTCCCGACAATTCACAGATGCTCGTCATGGTCTTTGATGCGGCCGAAGTGCCGACCAACGAATTGCTATTCGAGATCGCCCGTCATAATTTCAAATCGTTTGTTGTAAAGGATTTTGACCTCGAGCAGATGAATTTCGGCCGTCTCGGCATGATCCTGATCCGTGGTTTTGCAAATCTCGACGAACTCAACCACTACCGCAAGGTCATGGCTTCGTCACCCGATTTCAAATTGCCTCCCGGTGTGCGGCCCGTGGCGATCAGCGTTGCAAACTTTGAAAAAATGATGAACGAAGGCCGCACTTTCGATGATTATTTCCGTTATCTTGAAGAACAGAACTATGTCGACGCCCAGGCCGGCATTCTCCAGCCCGAGGAAGTCGAGACCCTTGACGAGGCCGACGAGGCCGACAAAGCCGCCCATACGGACCCGTCCGACAAGTCCGACAAGTCAGCTAAGACTGACAAGTCCGACAAGTCCGACTCGTCCCCCCGATCACCCAAGTCCGACTCGTCCCCCCGGTCAAAGCAGCCTCAGGCCGCCTACGATCCCGGCAGCGAGGGCGATGATCCACTCTTAGACGATTGATTGATAATTAAGCTATAGATTATGACTGCTCAATATAAAATACTCTGGGCCGACGACGAAATTGATCTTCTCAAGCCTCACCTGATGTTCCTGCGCAACAAGGGATACGAACTTGTGACTGCCAATAACGGCAGTGACGCGCTTGCGCTTACCGAAAGTGAGCGTTTCGATCTCGTCATTCTCGACGAGAATATGCCCGGCTTCACCGGTCTTGAGACTCTGGCTCTGATAAAGCAGCGGCAGCCTCATCTGCCGGTGATTATGATTACTAAAAGCGAAGAGGAGAACATCATGGATCAGGCCGTCGGAAGCAAGATTGCCGACTATCTCATCAAACCGGTCAATCCTAATCAGATACTATTGGCTATCAAGAAGATACTTCATAGTGACCGTCTTGTGGCCGATCAGACCACTCAGGACTACCGCCGCGACTTCGGTAACATTTCCGCTCAGATCAATTCTGCCCGAACTATCGACGACTGGTATGCCCTCTACGACAAACTCGTCTATCGGGAACTCGAGCTCGCTTCAACCGACACCAACATGGACGAGCTGCTCGAAATGCAGAAGGTTGAGGCAAATTCCGAGTTCAACAAATTTGTCCGTCGCAACTATGAGTCTTGGGTCACTTCCGAAGACGGTGTGGACGCTCCGCTGATGAGCAACCGAATTTTTTCAAAGCGTGTTTTCCCTCTGCTCGACAGCGGTGAGAAAGTGTTTTTTGTCCTAATTGATAACTTCCGTCTCGACCAGTGGCGCACGGTCAAGCCTTTACTCACTGATCTGTTCTCTATTGAGGAAGATCTATATACTTCTATTCTGCCAACTGCCACTCAGTATGCCCGTAATGCTATTTTTTCGGGTCTGATGCCTCTCGGCATCGCAAAAATGTTTCCCGAACTGTGGGTCGACGAAGACTCTGAGGAAGGTAAGAATATCAACGAGTCGCCGCTGATCGCGACTCAGTTCGAGCGCTATCGCCGTCAGTGCCGTTTCTCCTATAACAAGATTAACGATTCTGCCGCCGGCGAGCGTCTTATTCGCGATTTTGCCCAGCTCGAGCGCAACGATCTCAATGTCGTTGTATTCAATTTCATAGATATGCTCTCCCATGCCCGCACTGAGTCGCGGATGATACGTGAGCTCGCCGCATCCAACGCTGCATACCGTTCGTTGACCGAGTCGTGGTTCCGTCATTCCTCCGCCTACGAATTTTTCAAGACCGTCGCTTCCAAAGGCTATAAGATCATTCTGACGACTGACCATGGCACAGTCCGGGTCGACAATCCCATAAAGGTTGTCGGCGACCGCAATGTTAACACAAATCTCCGTTACAAGCTGGGCAAAAATCTAAACTATAACCCCCGCCAGGTCTACGAGATTAAAAATCCCGCACGTTTCGGCCTTCCTTCGCCAAACGTGTCGACAACTTATATATTCGCTACTAACCGCGATTTCTTCGCGTATCCCAATAACTATAACTATTACGTACAATATTACACCGACACATTCCAGCACGGCGGCATTTCGCTCGAAGAGATGCTTGTTCCTCTGATCACCCTGTCGGCTAAATAATCTTTTTCATCATGACGACTATCCACGTTGATTCCATTGCGCAGCTTCCCGAAGCTGCCGAAAAATTTGTCGCCGTTATGGACGACCGCACCGTCTACGCTTTTTATGGTCAGATGGGTGCCGGCAAGACAACTTTCATCAATGCCCTCTGTCGCCGCCTCGGTGTCGAGGACGATGTCACCAACTCGCCGTCGTTTGCGATAATCAATGAATACCGCTCTGACACAACCGCCGAGCTGATTTATCATTTCGATCTTTACCGCCTCGAAGACATCGACGAGGCTCTTGAGATCGGTGTTGAGGACTATTTCGACTCCGGAGCTCTCTGCTTTCTCGAGTGGCCCGAACGGATCGAAGACATTCTTCCCGATGATACCGTGCGCGTCGACATCCGTGTCAACGACGATGACTCGCGTGATATCATAATCAGCGATTGACCGTGGAGCCCGACATCTGTTGGGTAGACTCCGCCCTCTCTACAAATTCTCTGCTTGCCGACCGGGCCGCCGCGTTGCCCCATGGATCTGTCATTGCCGCCCGTCGTCAGACAGCCGGCCGTGGGCAGCGAGGCAACTCCTGGGAGTCTCAGCCCGGAGCCAATCTCACTTTTTCAATGCTCCTGAGACCCGGTGTCATCGAGGCGCGCACTCAGTTCGAGCTTTCGATGATTGTGGCTCTCGCGGTCTGCGACGCGCTCACGGCTGTCTCAGACCTCGAATTTAAAGTCAAGTGGCCTAACGATATCTACTGCGGCGATCTGAAGATTTGCGGCATCCTTATTGAAAACAGTCTCGAAGGGCGCCGCATAGGCCGCTCCGTCGTCGGCATCGGCATAAATGTCAATCAGCGCGAGTTTGTCAGTGACGCTCCCAATCCGGTGTCGCTTGTCAATCTCACCGGACGCACTTTCGCTCTCGACACTTTGCTCCGTGACGTCTGCCGCTGCATCCTTTCCCGTCTTGCCGCCTACGAGTCTGCGCCTGATCCCGGTGCGCTTGTTGCCGAGTATCGTTCGCGTCTCTGGCGTGGCACAGGATTTCACCGTTGGATCGACGTCGCCTCGGGCGATGTGTTCGAGGCCCGCATCGACAATGTCGCCCCCACCGGTTTGCTGACGCTCTGCGACAGCGACGACAACCGCCGCACCTACGCCTTCAAGGAAGTCGCTGCCGTTTTGTGAGAAACAAATATACATTCCCGGGTGTTATTCTCTTGCTAACACTAAAATACGTATATTATGGCTTACAAAATTGATCAGATCGAAGGTATCGGTGAAGTATATGCTCGGAAGCTCGAAGCTCTTGGGGTGACTACGACCGAAGAATTGCTGAAACGCGCCGCTACTCCCAAAGGACGCGAAAAACTCGCCGAAGAAAGCGGCATCTCGCAGGCTCTCATCCTCAAATGGGCTAACCATGCCGACCTGTTCCGTATCAAGGGCGTCGCCGGACAGTTTGCCGAACTGCTCGAGGCTGCCGGAGTGGATACTGTCAAGGAGCTTCGACATCGCGTAGCTGCCAATCTTCACGCTAAGCTCGTCGAGATCAACGATGCCAAAAATCTTTGCAACCGAGTCCCCGCCGAAGCCGAAGTGCAGCGCATGATCGACCGGGCCAAAGAACTCGATCCTGTAATTACCTATTGACATCCGTTCACTAAAACTCCCGGATCTCATATTCAGATCCGGGAGTTATTTTGCCGTTCCTAAGAGCTTGTTTAATAAACAAGCTCTAATATTCCAGCCTTACGTTGTCGACCCAGAAGTTGGTTCCGATTGTCCCTACATAAGGCTCGCCGCTTCCGGCCGAAAACATCACCATCATATGCGTCGGTGTCGCTTCCGGTGAGTCCCAGCCCACTTCATGCACCGGCACTATCTTTCCTTTTGAGTTGCGCGCACAGTAACTTTTATTTTCGGGTATCAGATTCATATATGGTCTGAAATATGGTTCGTGCGATATGTCGCCGTAGTGTACCGTGAGTTTGTGTCCGTTGACCCAGTCTGCCGTGCTGGTCGACAGCAGTTCCCGTCCCGTGCCGACTCGCTTGGCATAGAGATTGCCGTCAGCGTCCTCCCACCGGCGTTGCAGATAGATAAACACTTCCGCCTTATCGCTCCCCTCCAGTGTCTTTTTGCTCCCGAACCCTGACGAATAGAGCCGGGTGTTTCCGGCAGGGATGTATAGCTTGTAATCATAGACCAGCGCCTTTGGCCGCTTTGTGAACGGCACTCCCATTTCCATCTTCGAGTAGGGATCACTCGTCGACTTGATCGGTTCGAACATCTGGCCGAGAAACATCGTTCCCGCCACAACAACATCGATGTTTATGATCCCTATCGCCTTGCAGCTTTCCAGCACTGTGCTCAGCCGGGCACACCGGTTGCCTCCATCGCGCTCGTCGGGAAACACAGCGTTGCTCGTTTTAGTGATGCCGCACACTTTGGCCATCACGTTTGACGTCGCCCACGGAGAGCCCCCCTGATTGGAATATGCTTCGTCGCCGTTGATCGTCTTCGTCGGCGCGATTTCATAGACCTGACGCGTATTGCCTCCGATCAGCCGCGACTCTTTGATGTTGCGTGTCACCCAGTTACTGAAGTCGCCGTACTTTATTGCCTCGGTCTGCTGAGCGTCGCTTTGTTGCGGAAATATCCATGCGGAGATGGCAATAGCTTGGCATATAATGATTTTGCGTAGGGATGAGTTCTTTTTCATATAATTGTAGTTGAAACGAAAGACTGCAAAAGTATTACTTTCTTGTGAACTATAACAATCCGGTCGACCGATTTGCTTATTTTCGCGCCAATTCTACCACAAACCGCGCCCCATAATCCAATGTGTAGGATATTCCGTCTGAGGACAATCGGAGAATGTTATTTAAGGTTAATTATTTGCGCTTCGAAAGCAGTTTATATAACTTTACGACAGTTACTTAAATATTCTGGATATCATGATTAATGTATTAGTTACGGTAGGTGTGTATGACACGATAGAGCAGATCCGGCAAAATGCCATTAGGATGACTCTCCCCCAGCTTCCGTCGGTGGGCGACGTTATTTTTCCTGACGGTGAGTTGAAAACCCGGATCGAGGCAAAGAAAAAAGAATGGAAACTGACCGGCCCTATCAATTTTGTGCGTCATATCGGTTATTATGGCTCTGATATAGTGGTGATGCTTGGCGGCAATCCGCGCTTGCATACAGTTGACTTTTATTACAAGAATAATGTCGTCGGCGGTTATCTAAGCGCTGTTCCGTCGGTCGGCGATTTAGTTTATGTTCCCGATTTCGATGAACAGAACTATCTCTATGTCGAAAGCTTGTCATATTCGGCCGTCAGCAATATAGTAGGTATTTTCCTGAGAGAGAAAGCAGTTGTGCCAAGTGTCAGAGTGGCTGATTCGGTTGACGTATATGTCACAAATGATGTCAACGTCAACGTGAATGACGCTACGGTTGACGTTAGGATAGTTGACCAGCTGGGAGTGCTCGATGTGCGCACTCGTCGCGAAGAATATGATTGATAGCTTCGCTCTGCGAAAACGTCGTCCCGGCTGTTGTGGCCGGGACGATGTCATTATTGAAGGGTTGATGTGGGTTTGATAAGAATTATTCCTCTGTGGTTGGTTGAGTCTCCGCGCTGACCGGCGCAGGGAGCTCGGCAGGAGGAAGTGCCGGGGGCAGTTCCTCAAGCGTGATTTTGATTTTTGCCGTGTCAGCTTCGCTTGTTTCCCGGCCGTTCTCTGCTGTAGGGGCGGGTTTGGGCGCTTTGCGCTGCTTGGGCTGACGGGGTGATTTGTCTGACTTGTCAGACAGCCCCGACTTGTCAGTTGCGGTCGAGGGAGCTGTCTCGCTCTTGGCGGCTTTGTCGGCTTTCTTGCGGGGCTTCTGTTTGGGCTTTGCTTCGGCCGGTTTGGCTGTTGCAGTTTCGCTTGCCGGCTGCTGGTTGTCTTCGCTCTCGCCGGCTCCGCGGTTCTTAGCCTTGTTTTTCTTTTTGTCGGTCGACGACGATCCGCTGTCTTTCTCTTCCTGCAGACAAAGCTCTGTGCGGTTTTCGTCAAGGACCTTGTATTCAAGATAGGCCAGCGACTGGTCGGGCAATATTTTGAAACAGCGGCCGAACTGACGGCGCCATTTCCCGTAAAGCGATGTGAACAGGCCTTTTTTGATATACGCGTCGACAAACGGATGGACATACATCACAAAGTTTCGCAGGCCAAGCACACTGACTATATAGTCGAGCTTCTCGCGGAGTGTGTCGGTGAACAGCAGCGACGGCTGCACTTCGCCTTTGCCGTAGCACGACGGACAGCGTTCGGTCGTCGTGATGTCGAGAGCAGGGCGCACACGCTGACGCGTGATCTGCATGAGTCCGAATTTGCTGAGCGGCAGTATGTTGTGGCGCGCGCGGTCATTTGCCATTATTTCGCGCATATGGTCATAGAGCTGTTGGCGGTGCTCGCTTTTGTTCATGTCGATGAAGTCGATCACGATGATGCCGCCCATGTCGCGCAGGCGCAGTTGCCGCGCTATTTCGTCGGCGGCGCGCAGATTGACTTCGAGCGCGTTGCTTTCCTGATCGTTGGTTGCCTTGGCGCGGTTGCCCGAGTTGACGTCGATAACGTGAAGGGCCTCGGTGCTCTCGATGATCAGATAGGCGCCTGACTTGAACGACACTGTCTTGCCGAACGATGATTTGATCTGACGCGTGATGGCGAAATGGTCGAAGATCGGTTCGTCACGCTCATATAGCTTGACCGTGTCCTTGCGGTCCGGTGCGATCAGCGCCACATATTTGCTGATCTGCGAATATATGTCGGCGTCATTGACGGTGATGTTTTCGAAGGTCGGACTGAAGATGTCGCGGAGCATCCCGACGATGCGGCTCTCCTCTTCAAAGATCAGAGCCGGAGCGGTCGAGCGTTGCGCTTTGGCCAGCGCGTCTTCCCAGCATTTCACCAGTGTCTTGAGTTCGTGGTTGAGATCGGCCACGCGTTTGCCTTCGGCCGATGTGCGGACGATAACTCCGAAATTCTTCGGCTTGATGCTTTCGATAAGCTGACGCAGACGGAGTTTCTCTTCGGTTGTCTTGATTTTCTGTGAGATCGAGATCTTGTCGCTGAACGGTATCAGCACAAGATAGCGTCCCGTAAAGGTGATCTCGGTCGTCAGTCGCGGACCTTTCGACGAGATCGGTTCTTTGACTATCTGGACGAGCAGTTCCTGACCGCTCTGCAGCAGGTCGGAGATTGAACCGTGCTTGTCGATGTCGGGCAGCAGTTTCTGTTTCGGCAGCGACGGCACTTTCTGCTTGTCAGTAAGCAGTTGTTTGACAAAGGCTCCGTACGACGCGAAGTGTGAGCCAAGGTCAAGGTAATGGAGGAATGCATCTTTTTCGTAACCCACGTTGACAAAGGCGGCGTTAAGTCCGGGCATCAGTTTCTTGACTTTTGCCAGATAGATATCGCCGACCGCATACGAGATATTGCGCGCCTCTTTCTGCAGAGACACAAGGCGCGAATCCTCGAGCAGAGCGAATGATACTTCGCTCGGCTGAACGTCTACGATGAGTTCGCTTTTCATTTTATGGATGCGGGGGAATAGTAAGGAGCTTTAAAAATACACAAAGAACAAATCTTGATCGGGATTGATATCCCTCGTCAGGACTCCCCGTGTCAAGTTTGTTCTTCGTATAGCGTTAGCGTCTGTATCTCACTGAAGATTATTTCTTCTTGTGACGGTTCTTTCTCAGACGTTTTTTGCGTTTGTGGGTAGCCATCTTGTGGCCTTTTCTTTTCTTTCCGCTTGGCATTTTACGCTAAATTAATGGGGTTAATAGGAGGTTGATTATTTAACATCTTCCATAAAGACCTTCGCGGGTTTGAATGCGGGGATCTTGTGGGCCGGGATGATGATAGTAGTGTTCTTTGAAATGTTGCGTGCAGTTTTTTCAGAACGGGTCTTTACGATGAAGCTGCCGAAGCCACGGAGATAGACGTTCTCGCCGTGAGCGAGTGAATCTTTAACGATTTCCATGAATTTTTCGATAGTTTCAAGAACTGCGGCTTTTTCGATACCTGTTGTCTTGGCAATTTCGTTTACAATGTCGGCTTTTGTCATAGCTTTATTTGTTTTTTTGTGATTTATAAGAAATGTCGTTGATATGCAATTTATTACAGCACAAAATTGGCTATCGTATTTTTTGCAAGTGCAAATATCGTGTTTTTTTTTGAAACGCGCACAATTTTTTATGCTTTTGTGGTGATATTTTTGTTTTTACACCTGTTTTGTGACCCTGACGGCCGTTTGCGTCCGGTCAGAATATCTTCTCAAGTTCCCTGAGACTGTCGATCGTCATCACATTGAGATCTGTCGTTTCCGACGGGTCGCGGCGCAGCCATATCGCTTCGAGTCCGGCTCTGACGGCGCCGGCGATATCGGCTGTCAGGCTGTCGCCGATCACAATGTTTCTCAGCTCTCGCGATCCGGCTTTGTCGAGCGCATAGCTGAAGAAACGCGGATCTGGCTTGTTGTAGCCGGCGTCGTCGCTTAGCACAACGATGTCGAAGTAGCCGTCGATGGCCGATGATTTCAGCTTGTTGTACTGCACTTCGCGGAAACCGTTGCTGACTATGCCCGCTCTGTAGCCCCGGAGCCTCAGATATTCGAGTATCTCCCGGGCGCCGTCGACGAGCTTTGTCTTGCGACCCAGACTGTCGAGATAGAGCCGGTCGAAGTCTTTCGACATTCCCGCGGCTTCGTCATCGGCCACGCCGACCAGCCGCAGCGGACGCGCGAAGCGCTCCGACCTCAGGTAATCGCGGCTGATCTCACCGCGGCCGTACTGATCCCACAGAGTGCGGTTGATCTCATGATAGATCCGGTCCCACTCCTCCGGCGAAGCGAAGACCCTGTCGAGCCTCTGGCTCTCATATAGCTCGCGGAGACATACGACCGAGTTGCCGCTCATGTCCCAGAGCGTGTCGTCGAGATCAAACCACAGCATCATCGACGACGGATCGGCAAAACGACGGATCATGCTCACTCCTCCGTAGCGTCAAGCTCTACTCTGATTGCCACCGGGAAGTGGTCTGACGGTGTGCGCGCAGTGTATTTCTTTATGCTCACCTCTTTGGGGAAATTGGCAGTCTCGATCGTTGCGGCCGTATCTTCGAGAGCCGCGCGGTAGGTGTCGGTAAGGATGCCGTATTTCTTCACTTTGAACTCAGGCGACAGGAATATATGGTCGATGCGCTCATCGGTCATGCCGTCGGTCTCGAAGGCGTTAAACGTTCCGTTGTTGGCGTATACCAGATCGGCTGTAGTGTAGGCGTCGGCCATCACGCCCGAATTCTGGAGAAGCATGTATGACTCATTGTTCTGATCAACATTAAAGTCTCCCGACAGCATCACCGGGAGCTTTTCGGGCATTGCTTTGATTTTCTCGAGTATCAGCTTGGCGCTTTCGGCGCGGGCCACGACTCCGATATGATCCATATGGAGATTGTAGTAGACAAACGTTTTGTCAGCGATCTTGTCATGGAATTTGCCCCAGGTGCACACGCGGATACACTCGGCGTCCCACCCTTTGTTGGGGCGCGTCGTGTCGGTCGACAGCCAGAAGTTGCCGCTGTCGAGCAGCTCGAAGCGTTCAGGCTTGTAGAATATCGCCGCATACTCGCCTCCGCGGGCGCCGTCGTCGCGGCCTACACCTATATATTCATATTCGGGCATCATCGCCTTCAGATCCTCGAGCTGATGATATTTGCCTTCCTGCGTGCCGAAGATATCGAATTCATGATACTGTATCAGCTTGGCCACGTATGGCGCGCGCTGACCCCAGCCGTTGCCTTCGAGTGAGTCTCCGAGGTTCGACAGACGCAGATTGTAAGTCGCCACATTCATTTCGGCCGGAGCCTTTTGTCCTGATTTTGTGCATGACACTGCCGCCAGAGCGATCAGCAGGCCGTAGACGAGTTTTTTCATTGTGATTATGGTTATGGGGTTGATAATTGTTTTATGTGATCTCTGATAATATATCTGTATAATTGGCTGTGTCAGTTAATTCATCGCAAATTTACTAAAAAACTCCCATTGTTCAGCACTATTCTTTCTCCATGTTTTCTGGGCTTTTACGGTTTCAATCCAAAATAAATAATTATTTTTGCCATTATTTTATCACAAATGATAGAATCCGGATATGAAAGAACAAGAAAAAAATCTGCCTGAAAAATATGTGATAACCGTAGGCCGTACATTCGGCAGCGGCGGACGCGCCCTCGGACGCATGATCGCCGACCGACTCGGCATCGCTTTCTATGATAAGGAACTCCTCGTCAAGGCGGCCGAAAAAGCCGGCATGAGCCCCGAATATTTCGAACGCAACGATGAGCGCGTGCCTCGGTTTATCTCCGGTTTGATTTCGTTTAATCATGGCTACAGTCCGATGTCGTTCTATTCCGGCTCGTCGTCGATTTCGTCCGACAGCATCTATCAGGCCCAGTGCGATTTTATTCATGAGATAGCTGACGAAGGGCCGTGTGTCATCGTAGGCCGTTCGGCCGATTATGTGCTCCGCGATGTCGAAAATGTCGTTAATATTTTTGTCCACGCCAATATGGATGATTGCGTGAAGCGTATACTCGGACGAGCCGACTCGCTGACCGCCGATCAGGCGCGCACTCTTGCCGAACGCACCAACAAAGTCCGCGCGGCGTTCTATAACTTCTACACCGATAAGCGCTGGGGAGCCGCCTCGAGCTATGATCTCACTCTCGACTCTTCGCTGCTTCCCCTCGACGAGTGCGCCGACTTTGTCATCGACTACCTCTACCGCCGTCTCGGACGATAATCACTCACTGATAAAGTTGATTATACGGTTGACCCGGTTGATTTCGGTCTGGTCGACAAGTCGGAGGTCTTTGACCATATGGAGCGTCCCCCGTTTATATTTTTGGAAATGCTCTGACGCGATATGCGATCTGTAGGCTTCCTGACTGGCGTATGTCTCCAGAATAGTTATGATGCAGGGATGCTCTTTCTCTGCCAATGCATACATTGTCAGTACACCCGGTTCGGTGATCAGCGATATTCTGCCGACTTCCGCCGCCATGTCGAGATATTCGTCAATATACTCCGGATAAACTTCAACTCGCGACAGCCTGATTATTCCGTCGGGCTCCATAGGTAGTTTTACGGTCTGTCCCGGCTCGATATTGTTGTTAGTCGTGTGTGTGTTTTGGGCTGGTAATGACGTAGCCGTTGCCATCAGACATATTATTATAAGAATATATTTTACTCTCATGTTCAGTGTTTTCCGACCATGGTCTTGTGTCCGTTGACAATATAAATTCCCGGTGTCAGTGACGACAGATCGGATGAGGCTGCGCTCACAAGATTGCCTTTGAGATCGTAGACCTTGCCGTCGTTTAAGCGTTTGTCGGCTTCAAATTCGGTTATTCCGCTCGACGCGCCGCCGCTCGACAGAGTCACTGTCACATTGCCGTCGCCTAAGAGTGATTTTAGTTCAGCACCGGAGTAATTGCCGTTTATCTTGCCCAGCCGGGTAAAGTTATAGGAATTGGTGTCGTAATAGATTACAAACTGATTGCCGAGGTAGAGTACAAGGTCGCCGGGACCTGTGGTGAAATATGTGTCATTGCGGGGAAGCGACTCGGGTAAGCTGCCGACCTTTTCCATATTGGCGTAGTCGTGCATGTCGATGGTGACTGGCCCGGAGGAGAGCAGTCGCAAAAGGGCGGCTGCCGAACTGTTTTCGGTGAGTGTCGCGGTGAGAACTGCCTTCTCGCCTATTTTTATTGAAATCTGATTGTCAGTCATGTCAGGAGTGTCTAATGATGAATAATTGATGTTTTTGAGCCATGTTTCAAGGAGTGATTTGGCGTTTGAGGTCTGCGAAGACTTTATCCATAGACTCGGAGTAAGGAATTTTCCATCCGGTATCAGACGCTTGGCATCGCTTTCAACACCGCTTATGCCGCTGCTCGCGCTTGACACGATAAGACCGATATTTTTGCCGGCCATTTCTTTGCCGTGCTTAAACAGGAAAGTCTGCAGCGGAGCAGCCATGTTGCTCCACCATAGCGGCGCGCCGATTATGATTGTAGAGTACTGCGACAGATCCACATCGACCGGATCGATAGCCGGGTAAGATGCTGCGTCGTTTGGATTGTTACGGATTGCGGCGATCTGTGCACTGCCGATTTTATAATTGTCGGCGGCGTAGTCCAGACCCTTCTCGGCCGGTTGCACGCGCACGACGTCGGCTTCGATCTGCCGCTGCAGTTCGGTTACTACGCGATGGACATTGTTGGTGTAGCTGTAATATACAATCAGCGTCTTGGCTTTAAGAGTGACGGCCGACGCCAGAACAGTGAGAAAAATTAAACAGAAACGTTGCATGCTGATATATATTTGGTTATGTGGCAAAATTAATATCGTTTCTCCGGATTGACTTTGCAAATTCTTGGCAGATAATACCAATTTCTCAGTTTGATGGCATTTTTTTGCAGAATATTGTCCCGACAGGTGTTTCAGCTTCGCCGTCTCGAAAAATTTTGCTATTTTTGTTTCTGATTGTCGTGAATATAGTAGTAATGAGCAGGATTCTAAAAGTCAGCAACGTTGAAGATTATGCACGCTGGGTCGGTGCGCCGTCGCCCCATCCGCTTGTTTGCCTCATTGATTATTCCGAAGTGTCTCCGATACGTACCAGCCTTAATAATTACAGTGTCTACGGCATGTTTTTTCAAGATAAAAACAATTTTGATCTTGTCTATGGATGCGGACGCTATGACTACAGAGACGGCTCGCTCATTTGCGTAGCTCCCGGCCAGATCGGCGGTAAGGAAGATGACGGGTCTTATACCACGATAGGAGGGTGGGCGTTGCTTTTCCATCCCGATCTGCTCCACGGCACTTATCTTGAAAACACTATCCGTCGCCTCACTTTCTTCAACTATAGCGTAAACGAGGCCCTGCATATGTCGCGCGGGGAATATGAGTTCATGGAAGCAATCCTGCGGCTGATGCAACATGAACTGAAAAATCCGCGGGACGCAGAGCAGGACCATATTCTCATCGGCTACATTAATCTGCTGCTGATGTACAGCGAGCGTTTCTATAACCGACAGTTCCTGACCCGCAAAGTGCAGTACGGCGATATGCTGACGACTTTTCAGAATTTTCTCTTCGAATGGTACTCATCAGGGCGGCATCTGACTGAAGGTATTCCGTCTGTTCAGATTTGCGCCGACGCCATGTGCATGTCGCCCAACTATTTCAGCGATCTTGTCAAACGCCTTACCGGTGAGACTGCCAGTCAACATATCCGTAATTTTGTCATTCAGCAGGCTAAAAGTCTTATCGCATCAGGAAAGAGTGTCTCGGAGACGGCCTACGAACTCGGATTTGATTACCCTCAGCACCTCACCCGCATGTTCAAAGCCATTACCGGTTTCTCGCCTACACAATATCTCGCCTCATTGAAGAAAGGTTGAATGACCGTGTTTAATGAAAAAATTATGGCAATTCAGTGACGACAGATCAGATGAGGCTGCGTTCACAAGATTGTCTTTTAGATCATAGTCTTTGCCGAGTGACAAATTCTTGGTACGTAATGCCAATTTCTCAGTTTACGATGAATATAGAAGTGTAATGTCGAAATTTAATCAGCTCGTGACGTATATATAACTGTGTAATAGTGGTTTAAAGTTTTGTTTATCGCAAATTTTGATAAATTGCGATAAGTTGAGATATTGAGAATCCTGATGCAGTACTTGTTATGTTATTCGGTTAGATCATATGACTAAAATATGACATGCGGAATATAGTAAAGATATTTCAGCAGTCGTGTAGCAACAGTTATTCTGAAATATAGATCTCGGCCGAAGGCTCGGCGGGATTGTAGGTAGCGGTCTGATCGCAGAGGATCGTGAAATTTACTTCTTTGGGCGATGCTATGAGTATGATGCGGCCACCCTGAAGCTGATCGCGGAAAAATCCGAGTTCTGAGAGAGCGACTGTCGACAGCGGCGGAACACATAGGTGCGCGCAGCAGTTGTTGTCGGGATTGGTGTCGACAGGCAGCAGCAGTTCCCGTCCTTTGTCTGAAATGATCACTGCGTTGACAAACAGATAGTTCTCGGTCGCATTGGTGACTTCGAGATATGATGTGCCGTCGTCGCTGTCTTTGATAATATATGACACTTTTCCGTCGGCGCCGGTCGTATCGCCTGACAGATAGCGGGCAAATGCATTTGCGAGAGCCTTGTCTTCATCGTCGCCGCGATGTGAGCCGCCTTGCGACTGCAGCACACGCCGGTGAGTCTGCTCTGGAGTTTCCGATTTTACAAGTGATCCCATCAGAGATCCGACCCATTTGGCGGCTGATTTTCGTGACGGATCTGCGCGGCGCACAAGAGTCGACAGCCGCTGCATGCCTTTCTCTGTCAGTGTGACCATGCGCCGGCTGCTGCCGAGGTAAAGAGTCAGCGAACCGCCGTTGCCTATTACAATACGTGTGTCGTCGGTAAGATGCGAGTCGCGGGGCGAGATTGCGACATTGCCGCGGTCAGTGCGCTCCCAGACTTTACCGTGAACCGAGTAGACTGTATAGCTCTCGGCCATCGTTGAAAAAGCGACGGCTAAGAGGCAGACTATAAGATGAAGCGCTTTGGCGATCATGGCTTTATGAAAACTGAATAATCTATTTCCTCGAGGTTCCGGTAAACCGGCGTCTGTCCGTTGGATGTGAGCTGCGGTATCCTTTGCTCGAGATAATTGCGGATTTCTTTAATCGTGATGCGGCCGTCGTCGTTTGTGTCTGATTTGTCGAAGTCGCATGCCTCAAGAAGTGCCTGTGTGAAAAATCCGTGGCCTGACACTGCGTTCTCGCGCGATTTCTCATCCGGGCTGCTCGATGTGTAGATGCTTGTGCCGTTGCGCGTCGTCTGCAGTTCCTTGAAGAAATCGTTGCCGCGATAGGCGTCGAAAATCTTGGCCGAATGGCAGGCGTCGATAAACACTACGAGCTTGCAGGGGATATAGCTGATTTTCTCCTTGAAAAGGCTGGCCGACATGCCGCCGATATTTGGCTTGTCGGCGTCTTTTACGTCGGCGGTGACGAGATAGTAATTACGCGAATCGACAAGGCCGTGACCGGCGAAGAATATTACCGCGAGATCGTTGGGCTTGGCCGTCTCGCAGATAGTCTCGATCTCACGTTCGATGCGGTTGCGGGTCACATCGTTGCCGAGGAGCGTTGTCTTGTGGATGTTGGAGAATGTATATTGGTGACGTTTGACAAAGGCGTCGACGACAGCCTCTGCATCTGCTTCGGCAAATTTTAGCGTGCTGAGGTTGGGAGCATTGTAGTTGTTCAGACCGATGGACAGAATATGTAGTGTCGCCGATTTGCGCAGTCCGGCTGCCTCATCGTAGATGAACGAAAGAAAGTGCATCCTGTTTGACTCGTCGACAAGGGTGATCTCGCAGTCGCGCAGCGGCAGCTCGACGCGCAGTTTGCCGGCGGCCAGAGCCTCGGCCGGAATGTCGCGCGGCTCCGACCCGGATATGCGGTAAGACGCTGTGCGCGAATTTGTCACAAAAGTAAGATCGAACTCCGGCTCGCTGAATTTGGTCTTGTCGGGTGTCCGGAACGCGAAATTGACTTTAGGCTTCTGCGGCGCGGTGCCGGTGGCCTTAGGATCGGCAGGTTTCGTCGCCGTCGCCGGTGTTGCCGGCTTTGCGGGCTTTGCCTCGGCCGCAACGTTCTGTCCGTCGTCATCGTTGATAAACTCTTTGATTTTGTCAGAAAAGATATCGCCGTATGCAGCCAATTCTTTCCGCATCATCACTACGCGGGCGGCATGATTAAGCTCTGTATAAAACTCTCCGGTCGGGATAAGGGGCGGCAGAAGTGAGTACTCATAGCCGGCAGCTTCGGCAAATCCATTGTCAGTGTTGAAGCATGCGTAGTCAATTGCAAGCATTAAACGATCAGAGAGATCTTTGAAATTAAATTTTTTACCGTGATCCCGTCCCTGCCATTCAGAAAGAAGCGCATGAGCTTTTTCATAGTCCCGGCCTATGCGTCCGTAATCGGAGTTATGGTAGCAGGAGTCTGAATACATGATTCCTAAGAGGTAACGTGCGACAGGATCGCCGCTGCCACGCGATTCATAAATCATATTGTTGTGTTCTGTCGCAAATGCTCGGAACGGCTGATAGCCGTATTTAGATTCGAGAAGTTTGGAAATGGCGGCTGCGAGCGTATTCAGCCTCATGGCTTCTTTTTCTGGGCTCTTGTTGTCGGCAAGGCTTTGATAGACATTTATAAAGAGATCTATATACCTGGCAGCTTCCGGCGATATCTTTTTTGCCGTCTCTTTACTGAATTTATCAAATGCTTTTTTGAAGTATGAGGCGGAAACAAAAACATCAAGACCGTCTTCATCATAGTGCGATAGTGAAGATGTCTGATCCAATCGGTTATGGAATGAAAATGTATGCAGGCTACGGTCATAGTGATGATAATAGCACAGCCCTATCATCATATAGTCGATCCAGTTGCTTGCGTTTATGTCGCATTGCCGCAGGAACTTATCGCTGATGCCTGATTTGACGACTGCGGGGTAAAAGAGAATGAAATTGAACGGCGAAACTGTGATTTTACAGTTAGGAAATCCGGCAAGCAGATTTTCCGGATCCTCGTGAAGCAGAGCCGCCTCACAGTCAGAGATGAATTTATCGGTAATATGTCCTGCGTATGTATAATCGGCCATGGAACCGTGGACTGCATCACAGACTTTGTTCGGGAAACCTTTGGCGCGAAGTGATGAACCCAGAAGATTTAATTGTTCCGGTCTGATCATGTCAGGCATGTCAGGCCAGTCAGAGGGGGACATTCCTTTAAGCGTTTCAAAAATGCAGTTCAGATGTTCGCGTGATTTACTATAATCGATTTTTGTGCCAAGCCCGAAATAATAGCAGAGAGCCAGTTTATACCGGTCGTTCACACAATAAGGTTGACTATAGAATAACTGTTGGTTTTTATCTTCAAAAAAAGATTTCAATATATCGGCACCGGTTTTCAGGTCGGGAGAATCTACAGCGTTAAGATAGCAGAAAGATGCGGCTTCAACATTAGTTGACGGGTATATTGAGCCTAACAAATATTCATAGAGGGCTGTCAGCATATAATCGTTACATGAGAAATCATCCGCGTCCATCATATCGGATATTGCGGACCGGATATATTCATGCTTTGGTTGTACCGGTTTGCCATCCTTAAACGGACAGTTTTTATTGAGAAATTCGATTTCGTCAATGTATGACGGCTCCTGATCTTTTGCATCGGCCGGGAATGTGGCGAGGGCAAGGATTATGGAGCATGCGGTTGTCTTGGCGCGCCGGGAGAGGATGCCGCGGCTGATGCCGAGCAAATCATAGGCGACCGGAATAAATGCGAGCGAGCCGACGATGACGAGCGGCGGCAGGTAGACCGACGCTGTGAGATAGAGCAGCCCGACGGCAAGGATAACGATAAGGATGATAACTGTCGGATAGATTATGTTTCCGAGTCCGAGCACGGCGTAGGTGTAGCGGTTGGCAGTAGGATTGCGAGATTCGAAGCTGTCGCGCATGGCTATGAAGCCGACTGACGCGGCCAATACCAAAATGACGCATATCAGCCAGACGACCCATTGCGGAGCGACTGCCGACGGGTTGCTCAGCAAAGTGTCGGCGGCATATGCCTGAATCATCACGCCGCTCATCGAACCGATCGGCGTAAAGTGGTAGTCTTCGTCTGAAGCCGTCGCTCCCAAAAGGACCATGCGGCCTAAAGCCAGACTGTCGATCGCGGCGAGATCGGCAGCGTCGATGATGTCGAATGTCTGAGGCGAAAAATCGATGATGCCTTCGTCAGTGGGAGTCAGCGCTGAATCGTCGCCGTAGATTCTGCGGTACTTGTCGGCCACGGCCTGAGCGAACGACGGCATTGAGCCCGGTGCGGAGACGGTGTAGTTGCGTATGTAGCTATAGTCTCCGTCGGTCAGAAAATTTGTGTAGCCCGGATCGAGACTGAGCGAGTCCGTTGCGGTGGAGACTGTCGAGATATACGACTGCGAAGCGTCGTCCCACTGATTAAGATGTACAGCCGCGACGATGAGATTTCGGGCGCCGGTCATGGCGCTGCAGAGAGCGGCGGTCGCCGCAGAATCGGCGGTGGCGTCAGAAAAGATGATATCGACACCTATCACGGCCGCCTCGGCCTCAGCGGCGTGAGTTATCGCTTCAGCGATTTCCCGTCGGTCGCTGTCGGAAGTGTCTATGATAAGAAATCTGTCATTTACGACAGGACTGTCGTCGCGCTCGGCGGCATAAAATATATCGGTGACGGCGATGTCATTAAGCGCTTTTTCGATGGGATCGAACGCCGATATGCCCGGTAAAACCGCACCTATGGCAGCAAACAGTCCGATCGAAATAATACTTAATATTATCGCACGTTTGAGCTTGTCCATTATGATTCTCGTTGTTAAAGATGTCATAAAGATATAGAAAATCCTTGATTTGCACAAGATTTTAACTATTTTGAGCATTAGCCTCGGAGAGTGAGGCTGAGAGTTTGCGATTTTTTGTTGAGGGTTTGAGAATTTTGCTTAACTTTGTCATTCGCAGAGGGCAAGACTTTCCGCGCCGGCGTGTGACTCTGCGGCGGCAAGAACGGAAACAATTTGTCAGGCTGTTGTGTTAAAGCTTATTATATAAAAAAGTATGACTATAAACGAAAATGATATGCAGGCTTTGCGCCGCGATGTCGACGGACTGCTGACTTACGAATATATAGCCAACCATATTGATTCTCTCGACGCCGAAAGTCTCGATGGTCTGGTCGACAATATGATCTCTGTCGATCTTTCGGGACAGTTTACGGCGAGTGCGGCGCGCTATCTTCACGCCATTGACGCTGCGGCCTATCAGCCGGCTATCAGCCGTCTCGTCGCTTCGACGATCGACAAGGACCGCGAGCACCGTTATCTGCCCGACATACTCAACAGCATCTATGGTCCGGATTATGCTGACCGTGCGGCAGAACTGAGCGCGAGCGACAACAATTTCCGGCGCATCTACAAGCGGCTGTATCCTAATTCGATAATCTGAAACAATCAACTAACTCAATAGAAACACAATGATTAAAAATTATCTGGCTGCCGCCACGCTGCTTTTCGGCATGACCGCATGCGGATCGTCCAATGCGTCGAAGGACGCAGGCGAAGCAACTGACAGCACTGACACAACAAACGCTAAAGAAACTATGGCAACAAACTACAACCCGACCGATACCAACAGCGTCAAGGTCGAAGTCGAAACGACGCTCGGATCGTTTACCGTTCTGCTCTACGGCGACACTCCCCGTCACCGCGACAATTTTGTCAAACTCGTAAAAGAAGGATATTACAACAACACGCTGTTTCACCGCGTGATCAACGAATTTATGGTTCAGGCCGGCGATCCGGACTCGAAGACGGCAGTCGCCGGTCAGGCACTCGGAGCCGGCGGCCCGGACTACACTATCCCGGCAGAGTTTGTGTTCCCCAAGCATTTCCATAAACGCGGCGCTCTGGCTGCCGCGCGTCAGGGCGACCAGGTCAATCCGACCAAGGCATCGTCGGGCTCGCAGTTCTATATCGTTACAGGCAAGAAAGTGTCGGAAGGCGAACTGGCGGGTATGGAGAAGATGTATGAGCAGTCTGCGCTTCAGGCTCGCTTCATGGAGCTCGCGCAGCCTCATATGGATGAAGTGCGCAAGATGCAGCAGGCCGGTGATCAGGCGGGGCTCGACAAACTCCAGAACGAACTTATCGCCGAGGCTCAGGCATATGTCAACGAACATCCCGTCAAAATCACCGACGAAATGAAAGAGACCTACAAGACCTCGGGCGGTACTCCTTTCCTCGACAATAACTACACGGTCTTCGGAGAAGTCGTCAGCGGCATGGAGACCATAGACAAGATCGAAAAAGTTGAGACTGACCGCGGCGACCGTCCGAAAGAGGATATCCGCATCATCTCAATGAAGATCGTAGGCTGATTTATGATAGACTATCGGACGTTTACGCTCGATAACGGACTGAGGGTCGCACACAGTTGCGACCCTTCGACTGCTATGGCGGCTGTCAATCTGCTATATGACACCGGAGCGCGCGACGAGTCGCCTGAGTTGACCGGCATAGCGCATCTGTTCGAGCATCTGATGTTCGGGGGCTCGGCCAATGTGGCTGACTACAGCGCGGAGATAGAGGCCGCCGGGGGATGGGACAACGCCTGGACAAGTAATGATTTCACCAATTTCTACGAGGTGCTTCCGGCTCAGAACATTGAGACCGCTTTCTGGCTCGAGAGTGACCGTATGCTTTCGCCGCTGCTTGACGAGCGGACGCTGGAGGTGCAGCGCAACGTAGTCATCGAAGAGTTCAAGCAGCAGTGTCTCAACCGGCCGTATGGCGACATGGCACACTATCTGCGCCGTATGCTTTACGGCACGAGCCATCCCTACAGCTGGCCTGTGATCGGGAAAAAGCCGGATCATGTTGCTGCCGTCACCGTGGCCGATGCCCGCGACTGGTTTTTCAGACACTATGGCCCCGACAACGCTGTGCTTGCGGTCTGCGGCAATGTCGAATTCGAGCAGGTCAGAGAGCTTGCTGAAAAATGGTTCGGATCGATCCCGCGGCGCAATACAGTCAAAAGGCAATTACCTGCGCCGGTGTTTCCGACGTCGGATGTCGAGGAGCAAGTGAGCGGCGATGTGCCCCAGACTGCTGTTGTGGTTGCCTATCCGATGGCGGCATACGGCACAAAGGATTATTTTGTAGCCGACACGATCACCGACCTGCTTTCGGCCGGGCGGTCGTCGCGTTTCTACCGCAATCTGCTGATGGGCGGGGGCGGACTTTTCAGCGAGGTCGACGCGTCGATCGTCGGGAGTGAGCATGAAGGCTTCCTGATGCTCAACGCCAAGATAAGCGCCGACGGCGTTGAGGCCGCACATGCAGCTGCCGGAATGATGAAGCGTGAGGCCGCGGCCCTGGCGGCTCCGGGATCTGTGACCGATTACGAGCTCAGGCGATGTATGAACCGTTTTGAATCGACTTTTAACTTCTCGAACATGGGCTATCAGTCCCGGGCCGCCAATCTGGCTATGGCGCTCTATCACGGCGAAGATATAAATGCGGCGGTCGAGCGTCAGAAGCAGACTACGACTGCAGATGTGGCGCGTCTTGCTGGCACGATGTTCGATCACACACCGTCGGCCACGCTGATCTATATGCCGTGTAAATAAACGATTTTTGCGCACGTCGCGCCCGAACGGGCGGCGTGCGCAAAAATCATGGAAGCGGAGAGAGGAGAATGATTATCGATAAGATTGTAGATCATTGTAAAAGATGTCAATATAGGTTGTAGACTATTGCTGTTTTAATCTTTAACTGATCATAAGACGCAACCTGAGCGATTTTGTTACAGAATTAGTTGATAAATAATGTTAAAACCGAAAAATCTATGAACGGATGGCTGACCGTCGTTTTGCTGCTGATCGCAAACGTGTTTATGACTTTTGCCTGGTACGGGCATCTCAAGCTTCAGCAGATGAAGCTTATAGGTTCAGATACGCCTTTGATATTCATAATCCTTCTGTCGTGGGGTCTGGCGCTTGTTGAGTATTGTTTTATGGTTCCTGCCAACCGCATGGGTTTCATAGGCAATGGCGGAACATTCACTCTTATGCAGCTGAAAGTGATCCAGGAAGTGATAACGCTGCTGGTGTTCACGCTGTTCTCAGTGCTGATCTTCAAGGGCGAGGCGCTCCATTGGAATCACTTCGCCGCTTTCGTCTGCCTGATTATGGCAGTTTATTTTGTATTTATGAAATAAGACCCCGTTCCCCAGCATTAACAAATATTGGGGAAGGGGGTCTAACCGGTCACATTATCAGCAGGGTGAGTGCCATTATCGCCATTCCGGCGATTACGCCGCCGAGAGCGATATGATGATGGCCGTAGCGCTCGGCTCCCGGGAGCAGTTCGTCGAACGATATATAGACCATGACGCCGGCAACGGCTGCGAGGCAGTAGGCATTGACTTCGGGCGTCCAGAACGGGAGCAGAAAAGCCATGCCGACGAGAGCGCCGACAGGTTCGGCGAGGCCTGAAAGGAGAGTGTAGACGACGGCTTTTTTTCGGCTGCCGCTTGAATGGTATATCGGGACGGAAACGGCAATGCCTTCGGGAATATTGTGTATGGCAATGGCAACAACTATTGGAAGGGCTACGTCGAGGCCGTCGAGAGCCGAGATGAATGTCGCCATGCCTTCGGGGAAATTATGTATTCCAATGGCTAAAGTCAGCATCATTGCCGTGCGCCGCAGATGATGATGCGACGTCGGCGATGAGAGTTCGCTCATGGTGTGCATCTCGTGGGGATTCTCATCTTCGGGAACGAAATGATCGATCGCGGCTATCAGAGCGATGCCTCCGAAGAAAGTCAGCAGCGCGACGGCTTGACCGGAGCGGCTGCCGAAAGTTTGTCCGAGAGTCTCGAACGCCTCTGGCATAAGCTCTATCATAGAAACATAGACCATCACGCCGGCCGACAGCCCGAGGGCGGCCGACAGGACGCGTGTGTCTGTCGCTTTTGTGAAAAATGCCACGATTGCGCCGATACCGGTCGAGAGTCCGGCGGCGACAGTGAGCAAAAGAGCAAGGATTATGTCGTGGAGTGATGGCATGAAATATTAAGAGCTTGTTTAATAATAAATGTTGCCGGCAGGGTTGCATAGCTTGAGGAGATTTTTGACGAGAGACGAAGGAGCGTACTTGATGTACGCGACTGAGGAGCATGGCAAAAAGCACCCAAGATATGCAAAGCAAAGGTAATTTTAAATTAATCAAATCTCTTCCGAAAGATCTTAAAAGAAATGAAAAGATGTAAGGATTATAAAAAGAATAGCCGTCGACGGCCATTCGCCGGCATATTTCCGTCTGCTCTTCGGTCGTTATGGAACCCCATAACTCCCTCATCACATTCAAAAATCTACACGGCGTCTGACCGCCCTGCCAATAACATTTATTTTTAAACAAGCTCTAACAAAGGTCTTGAAAATTTTGTTGTCGCAAAAAAAGCGGCGCACTCTGTATATGGAGTGCGCCGCTGCTGTATGGTCTATAATTCGGGTTGAAATTATTTTCCTGAGAGTTTTTCTTTGAGAGCTGCGAGAGCTTCGAGGTCGCCAAGAGTGGTCTTTTCGAGCGGAGCGTTGAGCGCGGGAGCTTCTTCCTGCTTTTTGGGAGCGCGGCGAGCTTTGCGTTCTGCAGTCTTTTCAGCACGAGCTTCATCTTCGAAGATGCGGCTGTGAGAAAGGATGATGCGCTTGCTGTCCTTGTTGAATTCGATCACCTTGAAGTTGAGTTTTTCGTCAACCTTAGCCTGCGAACCGTCTTCCTTAACGAGGTGCTTGGGAGTAGCGAAGCCTTCTACGCCGTAGGGGAGAGCAACGACTGCGCCCTTATCGAGCATTTCGACGATAGTGCCTTCGTGAACAGAACCAACGGTGAAGATTGTCTCGAATACATCCCAGGGATTTTCTTCGAGCTGCTTGTGGCCGAGGCTCAAGCGGCGGTTGTCCTTGTCGATAGCGAGAACCTCAACTTCGATGTCGGCACCGATCTGAGTGAATTCGCTGGGGTGTTTGATTTTCTTGGTCCAGGAGAGGTCGCTGATGTGGATAAGACCGTCGACGCCTTCTTCGATTTCAACGAATACGCCGAAGTTGGTGAAGTTGCGTACTTTTGCAGTGTGACGGCTACCGATGGGATATTTTGTCTCGATGTTTTCCCAAGGATCGTTCTTGAGCTGCTTGATGCCGAGGCTCATCTTGCGGTCTTCGCGGTCGAGAGTGAGGACAACAGCTTCAACTTCGTCGCCGACTTTCATGAAGTCCTGAGCGCTGCGGAGATGCTGAGACCAAGACATTTCGCTGACGTGGATAAGACCTTCTACGCCCGGAGCGATTTCGAGGAATGCGCCGTAATCGGCCATAACGACAACTTTGCCCTTGACTTTGTCGCCGACTTTGAGGTCGGGGTTGAGGGCGTCCCAGGGATGGGGCTGGAGCTGCTTGAGACCGAGAGCGATACGTTTCTTCTCGTCGTCGAAGTCGAGGATAACGACGTTGAGTTTCTGGTCGAGCTCGACAACTTCGCTGGGATGGTTTACGCGGCCCCAAGAGAGGTCGGTGATGTGGATAAGACCGTCGACGCCACCGAGATCGATGAATACGCCGTAAGCGGTGATATTCTTGACTGTTCCTTCGAGAACCTGACCCTTTTCGAGCTTGGATATGATCTCGCGCTTCTGCTGCTCGAGCTCAGCTTCGATAAGAGCTTTGTGAGAAACGACAACGTTTTTGAATTCTTCGTTGATCTTGACAACTTTGAATTCCATTGTCTTGCCTACGAAGAGGTCGTAGTCGCGGATGGGCTTGACGTCGATCTGAGAGCCGGGGAGGAATGCCTCGATGCCGAATACGTCGACAATCATGCCGCCTTTTGTGCGGCACTTGATGTAGCCCTTGATGATTTCGTCGTTTTCGAGAGCCGCGTTGATACGTTCCCAAGAGCGTGAAGCGCGAGCTTTCTTGTGAGACAGGATAAGCTGACCTTTCTTGTCTTCCTGATTTTCGATGAAAACTTCCACAGTGTCGCCGACTTTGATTTCGGGATTGTAGCGGAATTCGTTCATCGGGATGATACCGTCGCTCTTGTATCCGATGTTAACCACAGCTTCGCGTTTGTTGAGCGCGATTATGGTACCTTCGATTACGTCTTTGTCTTTGACGGTGTTGAGAGATTCGTCGTAGGTTTTGGTGAGCTCTTCACGAGTCTTCTCTCCAGCAGTTTCGCCATTTTCGTAGGCTTCCCAATCGAAGTCTGCGAGGGGTGAATTTTGTAATTCAGTCATTTAATTAAGTTAATAAATAGAGTTAGTTAAAAAATAGTGCGTTGACGGATGTTGCCGTTTCAGCGCGGCAAAGATACGAATAATTTTCTAATTTACAAATGGTTTTGGGGAAATTTTGAGGGCTTTTAGTGGGGGTAGGGTCTTGGCAGGTTCAACTGGCAAGTGCAAAATTAGCGATTTGTTTGAAGAATTCAGTT